>RFGH01000074.1 GCA_003696675.1 Planctomycetota bacterium | reverse complement strand
GGGCTATAACGGGGGGCGGCTTCGGCTCGACCTCCTGGGCATCGAGCGAGCGGGCGGCCTTGGTCGCGTGGGCCATCGGCACGCCGACGATCGCGATGCCCAGTTCATCGGCACGCTCGATCATGCGTTCGCGGTCGAGCATGATGACATCGCCGGCGCCGATCGCCAGGCAGCGTCCGCCGTGGCGGTGCATGTGCTCAATGGTGCGGATGCCGACGGTGGGAACATCGGAGCGGCGGTCGTGCTGGGCGCGGGCACCCTTGACCAGGGTCCACCCGCCTCGGCGGCAGAGTTCGCCGGTCCGCTCGATCATGCGGTCTGTGCCTTCGACGGCTTCGACGGAGATGACATCGCGGTCGCGGACGGTCAGCGACTGGCCAATGTCCAAGCGGAGCAGTTCGGCGAGCATGGGCCAGACCAGCTCGATGTCGGCTCGTTGCTCCGGGCTGGGCTGGGTGCGGGTCATGACACCGGGCTGGGCGAGCTGGTCCGGGATCGGAATGGTCGAGTCGATCAACTGAACCCCTTTTCGGTCGAGTTCGTCGGCGATGACTTTGAGCACCGCGTGGGAACGCCGATCGTGGCGGAGGGTGCGGTACCACGCCAAGGCAGTGGTCAGGTCGGGGATGTTCTTGAAGACCCGCCAGCGGTCGTGCATGAGTTTGGCCTTGTCGACCTTGCCCACCATGATGGCGTGGCGGACGCCTTGGCTGCGGAGGGTGCGGCCCCAAGCGGCGACCCGCAGAAGCCCGACATCGCGGAACGAGTCGCACTTGGTGGGCAGGTCGGGGTCATACTGGCGATGGAGCCCGATGGCGTGGACGGTGTAGCCTTGGCGATGGAGCCCTTCGGCGACAAAGATGGGCAGACGCCCTCCACCGGCGATGAGACCGATGGGTGCCGGCGGTGGGGGCGGGTCGGGCAGGATGGTCAGCGAGGACATCATCATTCGCGCGGGGTCGGGCGGTCCAAGGGGGGAGATTGTACTCCAAAGCCTTTCGGCCGTCGGGGGTTGCGCCCTCCAGCGGTGCGGCCGGGTGATTTTTCGGGGGGGTTCCGTTCTCGGACGCGCGAAAGCGGGGGGCTTGGGTGAACCGATATCCGACAGAGTGATCCAGCCGCCGCGCACCATCTCGCTGCTCGAGACCTCAGGATTGAGCCCGGGACGGGACGCCCCCGGGTCCGGGGATGGCGGGGGCGGGCGTCCATGGATCGGCGTCCGGTTCGTGTGTGCGGGTGCCTATGTGCGGGTCTATCGCAATGTGCAGGGCACGGGTTATCTGGCGTCGTGCCCGAAGTGCGGACGCCGGATGCGGTTCCGGGTTGGTCCGGGTGGCACGAACAGCCGGTTCTTCGATGTGTCTTGCTGAGCGGCGCGGTGTGCCCGGCGGCCGTACACTGCGTGCATGATCGGTTCGTCTTCGCCGTACGACATCGTCCGTAAAGAGGAAGTCTGCGCCGCGACGGGGCGGTCCTTCGTGGCCGGAGAACCGCAGATCGCGGTTCTGGTGGAAACGCCGGGCGAGGAAACACTCGCGCGGCTGATCTACTCGGTGGAGGCCTGGGACGCCGGTGCCCGCCCCGAGCCCCCGGCCCGGGTCTTCGGCTTCTGGCGTCGGACCGCCGGCGAGGAGAAGAAGCAGTCGGACCCGGTGATGTCGCCCGAAGAGCTGTTCGATCTGTTCGAGCAGCTCGGAGAGGCGGACCAGCCCCGGCAGATCAGTTTCCGCTACATGCTCGCGTTGCTGCTCATGCGGAAGCGGCGTCTGGTGTATGACGGAGCGATTCCGGGAGACCCGCCCCGGTTCAGGGTGAAGGCACGCCCGGGGGGGCACGAGTACGAGGTGGTGGATCCCCGGATGGACGAGGCGACGATCGCCGAAGCCATCGAGGAACTCGGGCGTGTGATGAATGTTGAGGAAGAGGCGTGAGTCGCGTCGTACTCGGGCTGATCGTGTGCGTGTGCGGCCTGATGATCGGCTGCTCTGCCCCGAAACGCCCGGCTGCGGAGTTGCCGGCGCTTGAGGCGATCATCGAGGCCCATGACGCTCGGGTGGGATCACTTGACTCGTTCTGGGCGCGGGCGAGCGTGCGGGTGGAGGGTCGTGACGCGGAGGGGTCGCGGTTCGGCGAGCAGGGCGAGGGGCATGTGCAGGTCGAGCGTCCGGACAAGGTGGCCGTGACGGTGGGCAAGCTCGGTGAGGTCTACTTTGCGCTGGGATCGAACGAGGATCGTTACTGGTTGATCGATGTATCCGACGCCGATCGGCGGGTGATGGTTTCCGGTTCGCAGTCCGAGGCGACTCCGGAGAAGGCGGCGATGCTGGGCCTTCCGGTCCATCCCCGGGACATCCCGCTGTTGATCGGGCTGATGCGGATGGAGGGTCGCGACCTTGGCGATCCGGAGTTCGATGGGCAGGGCCGGGTGCGCGTGGCGTTGTCTACCCGTTGGGGACCCGGAGCGTTGTTTTTCGACGCTCGTTCGCTCGAGTTGATCGGTTCCGCGGCGTATTCCAAGGATGGGGGCGAGCTGGCCAGTGCCGAGTTGTCCCGGTATACCGATGTCACCGACGCGCTCGGTGTGAGTGTGGTGGGGCGGGTTCCTTCGAAGATCGAGATGCGTGTTCCAGGGTTTGAGGGTTTCGTGCGTATGGAACTCGGCGAGCCTCGGGCCAAGAACATCAATCCGACCGTGTTCAATCCCGAACGCCTCGCCCACGCGTATCGCGTTGGTGAGCGGATCGATCTGGACGAGCAGGCCGAGGAATGAAGTTCTCTGGCATGATTCGGTTGGTCGTCTGGTTCGCGTTGGTTGTCTGGTGCGGCCCGGCCCTGGCGCAGGTCGGTTCGCTCGGCGCGGCCGAGGAGCGAGGTCCTTCGCACGGTTGGGTCGTCTTGGACTCGGAGCGTGGCGCCGTGCTGGTGCATGTGCCCCCACGCGACGCGGGCGCCGGGCACGGGCCGGCGGAGCCTGGCACCGCGCGGCGGGTCCGCCTTCTCAACGAGCAGCCGGACGCGATGGTGGCGGTGGGAGACCGTTTGTACCTGTTCTTTCCGCACGGCGCCACGGCGGAGGGGCCGGTTCGTCGGGTGCTGTCGCTGCGGGCGGTGCCTTCGGGCATCGACGGGCTGTGGTCGGATGTGCCGCGGGGCCTGCTGGACCCCGTGCCCTCCCTGCCCACAGCGGATCGGATCGTGGGAGCAACGGCGGCTGGCGGGTGGGTGTGGGTTCTGACGAGGGGTCCGGGAGTGGTCGGGCTGTGGCGTTTGGACCAAGACGGCTGGACATCGATGGAGTTGCCCCCGGTGCCTGCCGAGCCCGTGGGGCTTGCGCTGGTGGGATTCGGCGACGGAGTGCTGGTTGCATCGCGCGACGATTCGGGCACGGCCGCGTGGTCCATCGGCGGTGCGGACGCGGCGTGGGAGCCGATTGAACTGGCGGACTGGGCGCCATTCTGGGAAGCACGCTGGCGGGCAGGGTTCGGCGCGGGCGTTGTCACGCTCGCCCCCGCCGTCGCGGGCGGATCGGTGGTCTGGAGTCTTTCGCCCGGCGGGTCATGGCGGTTGGGCGAGATGGAGGACTCTGCCGGCGTGCCGGTGCTGCTCCCCTCGTCGGGGCGGCTGGTGGTGCTGCGGGCGGGACAGGACGGGACGATCGAGAGCCGCGAGTTGTCCGTGATCACCGGGCGGACCGTGTTCGATGGCGCGCGGGCGCCGCCCGTTGCCATGCCGGCCAATGAGTTCCGCCTGATCGTGCTCGTGGTTCTGCTGACCGGTGCGGCGGCTTTGTTCGTGATTATCCGGCCGGGCAGCGAGCGGTCCTGGGGTGTGCCGGAGGGCTGGGCGTTGGCCGATCCAGGGCGACGGCTGCTGGCGTCGATCGTGGATGTGCTGCTCGTTGCGTGGATTGTCGCGCCGGCGTTCGGGGTCTCCGCCCGCCAGGTGATCACGCTGGAGGTGCTGATCCATCCGTCCGAGGCGTGGCTGGCGATCCCCGCGACGCTGGTGGGGGGCTGGGTCGGGATGAGCGTGTGGGAAGCATTGCTGGGGCTGACCCCGGGCAAGGCGGTGCTGGGTGTGCGGGTGTTCCGGGCGCGGGCCGGGGTGCCGGTCCGGGTGACTTTGTTCTGGTGTCTTGTCCGAAATGCGGTGAAGTGGTTGCTCCCGCCCGTCGCGGCGGCGGCGATGCTTGACCCGCAGGGGCGGCACAGGGGGGATGTCACCGCCGGGGCGGTGGTCGTTGTTCGGGCCCGGGGCGCCGAGGTTGATCCCGGTTGATGTTTCCGTTGGATGATCGGAGCGGCTCCTGCCGATAACCGGGTGTGGACCCGGCGGCGGGGCGCGGTGGTCGTGCCCTTGGGGTGGTCGGAGCGCGTGGCGAATCATGCCGGACGAGACGGAACCAGCCGAGCAGACTGTAGGGGACGAGACCCCCGAGCCGGTGGTGATCGGCGACCCGGTGGGGCTTGTTCGCACGCGTTGGCGGGAGTTCTGGCAGGTGCCGGTGCTGCTCGCGGCGGCGGCGGTTCTGCTGCTGGGCGTCGCGATCGCCGTCGGGCAGGCACCCGAACCCGAGTTCGGCGGGCATCTGACGCGTGCAGAGAATCTGATCGAGCGCGAGCGGTATGCCGAGGCGATCGAGTTGCTCAACAACCGGGTGTATCCGTGGATCAATGACGAGGGGGCGTTGAGCCAAGCGGACCGGCAGCGGTACTACCTCGCCAAGGCTCGGGCGATCTATTACGGGCAGAAGAAGCTGGGTATCGATGATGACCGGAATCATGTCTCGGTGATCCGTGAGTATCAGGCGGCCGAGCGTGAAGGGCTCGTGCTCGGCCCGCGTGATATCGCGGCCTTGGCGGACACATACCTGTCACGATCCGACATCGACAGTGCGCTGCGACGCCTGGCGACGCTGCCCCCTGGCTCTGGGGCGGTGCGTGATCCGGTGATCCGCAGGGCGGTCTCGGTTCTCATGCGACCGCCCGCGCCGGATCGGGAGCGGGCGTTGGCGTTGCTGGCCGAGGTTCTGGCCGACGCTGACACGACGATCGAGCAGCGTGTGTGGGCGCTCGAGCGTCAGTCGAACATCTGGCTGGATCAGCAGCGGCTGGACGAGACGATCACCCGGTTATTGCGCGAGATGCCGCGGCTGACCGAGGCGGGTCCGCACGCGCTTGCACGCTTGCATTTGGTACTCGCACGGGCGTACCGCATGGCCGGTGCGGATGCGGAGGCGTCGCGGCAGATCGGCTTTGCAGAACAGATGTCGGTCCCCGGTGACCCGCACTATCCGTCCGTGGTGCTGGAGCGTGGGCGGCTTTTTCAGCGTGCCGGCATGCCCGAGGAGGCGCGCGAGCGGTTCGCGCTGGTGGCCGAGCGGTTTGCTGACTCGGACGCCTATGCGTGGGCGATGCTGGGGCTTGCCGAGACCGAGGCGTGGTTGGGTGAGGCGACGCTGAGCCTGGACGCGTATCGGAAGCTGATCGATGAGTACGACGCGCTCGAGATCCATGAGGAGCCGACGCGTCGCCAGATCATGGAGAGCCTGGTCGCTCGGGCGGGAGAGTCCCTGAGCCAAGGCGATCCGGCGTTGGCGATTCGGTTCGGGACACTGGCGGAGCGGGCGGCTGGTGGAGAAGAGATCCCCTCGGCGGTGCTGGGCATGATGGCGTCCGCCCATGAGCAAGCGGCTGAGGAGTTAGCGGAGGGTGCGACGACGCGGACGGACCCGCTGGTGGGGCTGGACCCCGCGACGCGCGCGGAAGTGCAGCGGCATCTGTTGGCAGCCGCGACCTATCGCCGCATGTTTGCCGATCGGTTCCTTTTGACGGATCTGGCTCAATACGCGGACTCGCTGTGGCGGGCAGGGGACCTGTTCGATCGGGCCGGGGACCAGCGTGAGGCGATCCAGGCGTTTCGGACCTTTACGGAGTCCATGCCGAGCGATCCGAAGTACGCCGAGGCGAAGTTCCGTGTGGCGGAGGCGTTGCGCGCCATGGGAGATTTCGCGGCCGCCGCGGAGAACTACAAGGATCTCATCGCGGAGCGTGAGGGGTCGTCGGGCAGCGACATCGGCGCTTGGGCAGACGCGGCGTATGTGCCGCTGGCTCAGGCATATCTGTACGACGAGGACCCCGGGAACGACGCCGAGGCGGAGCGGCTGCTGCTGCGGGCGGTGGATGGGACCATGGCCGGGACGAACACCGACATGTTCCGGGAGGCTTTGGGCGAGTTGGCGACGCTATACGACCGCACGGGGCGTCATGCTCGGGCGATCGAGCGGCTGGAGGAGCTGATCGAGCGGTATCCGGAGCAGCGTGATACCGGGCTGATGACCTATCGGCTGGGCGAGGCGAATCGCAGGCTTGCCGATGAGATCGAGGCATCGATCGACGACGCGCTTCCCCCCGCGACCCGCGCCGAGCGGCAGCAGCAGGTGCTGCGACACCGGGAGGAAGCGATCACGCGATATCGAGCGGCGATTGATCTGCTTAGTGCCAAGCGGGAGGTGGATCGGTCGCGGTTCGAGGATCTCGCCTTGCGGAACGCCCACTTCTACCTCGGGGACTGCCTTTCGGACTTGGGGCGGTACGACGAGGCGGTGCGGGCGTATGACTTGGCCCGCGACCGGTACCCCAATGACGCCGCGACCTTGGTCGCGTTGATTCAGATCGTCAACGCCCACTTGGCTCAGGGCGATCTGCGACGGGCGCGGACGGCCAACGAGCGTGCACGCCGCTTCTACCTGTCGCTGCCGGACACCGCGTGGGACGATCCCGCGTTGCCTATGGATCGCAAGGACTGGGAGGCCTGGCTGGATGCATCCGCCCAGTTGTTGGCGGCAGCGGGTGAGCCTGGAAGTTGAAGCTTCGCGCATAAACAGCCGATACTGGGTTGAAACATGCCGGGGCGGAGCCCCCGGAGAGAGGTCAAGGATGGCCGATTCGAGTCCAAAGAGCGGGGTTTCTCCCGTTGCCCGGGTGCGGACGCTTGCACAGCAGATGCGCGAGAAGTGCCTGCGGCTGGACGAGTTAAGCAACACGATCGGGTTGCGGGCCCACGAGGACGAGCCGGAAGAGCTGGTCCGGTTGCTCGGTGAGCGTGAGCCGCTGGTGGCCGGGCTTGCCCGTCTTGGAGACGAGCTGGCCGCGATCTTGGACGACCCGGAGTCCGCCCGGTCGCTCGGACAGGCCGAGCACGCCCAGATCCGTACGCGGCTGGGGCAGCTCGAGCAGGTGATGGCCCGCATCCGTGAGCGTGACAGGCAGGCTCGGGCCGCGTTGCAGCGGCGCCGGGACGCTATGGCCGATCAGCTCGGTTCGATCAGCGTTGCTCGGGGCGCTGCCAGGGCGTACGGCGGGCGAGGTGGGCCGGTGAACCCGACCATGCAGGATGCGCAGGGCTGATGACCACGACGCAGACCCAAGCCGGTACGCATGAGTCCTCACCCGCGGCGGCCTTGTCGGCGGCGGATCTTGCGGAGCTGATGACCGCGTTCAATGAGGTCACCAGCAAACTCGAACGCACCCACGCACAGCTGCGGGGTGAGGTACGCCGACTGAGCGCGGAGTTGCGCGAGGCCAACGAGGCGTTGCAGCGTTCCAAGCGGCTGGCGGCGCTGGGCGAAATGGCGGCCGGCATCGCGCACGAGGTGCGTAACCCGTTGGGTTCCATCGGGTTGTATGCCCGCATGTTGGAGGAGGATCTTGGTGATCGCCCGGACTGTCTCGCGATAGCCGAAAAGATCAGTGCGGCCGTGCGGGGTCTCAATGCGGTGGTGGGGGATGTGTTGACATTCGCGAAAGAGCTGCGGGTCCGTCCGGTGGTGTGCGATGCGGGGGAGTTGCTGGCGCGAGCCGCCGCAGGATGCCCGGACCTTGGCGGTGTGGTCGAGGTCGCATCGTGCGAGCCGATCGAGTTCGAGTGCGATCAATCGATGGTGCATCAGGCGTTGCTGAATGTGGTTCGCAACGCGTGTGATGCCAATGCGGCCGCTGGGGGCAGCCGGGTGCTGCTGTCGGCGGCGCGTGGCTTTGTCGATCCGGGGGATGCCGACCCTGTGCCCGGGGTGGTTATCCGGGTGCGGGACGAGGGCGACGGTTTTCCGCCGGGCGCCATCGAGCGAGTGTTCAACCCGTTTTTTACGACCCGTGCGGCCGGAACCGGGCTCGGACTGCCGATCGTTCATCGGATCGTGGATGCCCACGGCGGGCGTGTCGCTCTGTTTAACAACGACCGGGACGAGCCGGGGTCGCGGGGGGCAACGGTCGAGCTGCGTCTACCGCTCCGCGTCGTGTCGCCTGATGTCGTGGTCCTAGCTGGTTCGCCCGTGGCGGCCGGCGTTGTCAGTGAGGGGAGCCTGTGATGGGTCATTCGGTGCTGGTCGTCGACGACAAGGAACTGATGCGGGACTCGGTCGGGTCCACTCTGACCCGTGCGGGGTTTCAAGTCCGCACCGCGGTGGACGGGCGGTCAGCGTTGAAGGAGATCACCGCCAAGCGGCCAGACGCGGTCGTGACAGACCTGAGCATGCCGGGTATGTCCGGAGTCGACCTGCTCGGCGAGATTCGTGCGTTTGACGAGGACCTGCCGGTCGTTCTCATGACCGCCTTCGGTACGGTCGAGACCGCCGTCGAGGCGATGAAGCGGGGTGCGTTCGACTACATCACCAAGCCGTTCGAGGGCGATGAGCTGATCATCGCGGTCAAGCGGGCGATCCAGCACGCCGGCGTGCTGCGAGAAAACGCGGTTCTCCGGGCCCAGCAGCCCGGTCGGTCTGGCACAACGGCGCTGACGGGGCTGGATCGACTCGTTGGCGATTCGCAAGCCATGCGAAAAGTCCGGGAGCAGGTGCGCGCGGTCGCCGCGTCGAATGGCACGGTACTGATCACGGGTGAATCCGGGACCGGCAAGGAAGTGGTGGCCCGTGCTGTGCATGATCTCTCTCCTCGGAATCAGGGGCCGTTCCTCGCAGTGAACTGCGCGGCGTTGAACGAGTCGTTGCTCGAGAGCGAGCTTTTCGGTCACGAGCGGGGAGCGTTCACCGGGGCGGACAAGCTGCGCAAGGGACGGTTCGAGCTCGCTGATACGGGCACGTTGCTCCTCGACGAGGTGTCGGAGGTGTCCCCCCAGATCCAGGCCAAGCTGCTTCGGGTTCTACAGGAGCGGGCGTTCGAGCGTGTTGGCTCGAGCACCACGATCGGCATCGATGTCCGCGTTGTTGCGACGAGCAATCGGGATCTTCCGAAGGCCGCGGCCAACGGGGAGTTCCGGCAGGATCTTTTTTTCC
Organism: Planctomycetota bacterium; assembly: GCA_003696675.1. Taxonomy (GTDB): domain Bacteria; phylum Planctomycetota; class Phycisphaerae; order Phycisphaerales; family UBA1924; genus UBA6054. The sequence goes on along the minus strand of RFGH01000074.1, from coordinate 215,525 downwards.
GGCTCAATGTTCTGCCGATTCAGTTGCCTCCGCTGAGGGACCGGGCCGAGGATGTGCCGGCGCTGGCCGAGCACTTCGTGGCCCGGGTCGCTGCCGGGGAGGGCCGGCGTAAGCCCGAGATCGCCCGTGAAGCGTTGGAGCTGATGCAGAACTACCCGTGGCCTGGCAATGTGCGTGAGTTGCAGAACATCTGCGAACGGGCGGTGGTACTCGCGGGTGCGAAGGGCGAGGGAATCACGAAGGAACTGGTCGAGCCGTGGCTGATGGCAGGGCGTGCCGCGATCAAGGCGGTTCCCCTGCGGGCTGCTCCATTGTCGCCGACCCACGGGAGTAACGGGGCGGTCGCTCACCAGACTCCCATGAATGGGGTGGGTCATGAGCCTGTGGTCAATGGCATCGTTGAGTCGAAGATTGTGGTTTCTCCCGGAGAAAAGACGCTCGAGGAGATCGAGCGAGACACGATCGTCGCGACGCTACGCCGATTCAACGGGCATCGGCAGCGGACCGCCAAGGCGCTGGGAATCGGCGTCCGGACTCTGGGGCTGAAGTTGAAGAAGTGGAAGGATGAGCAGCTCGTGGCCGCCAATCTCTGAGTGGTGACCTTCCGGAAGTGCCTTTGGCATGAAAGTTGCGGAGGAGCCTGCGTGCAGATCAGCGACATCAACTCGGCCGGTGCGCTTCCCGCGCTGGAGATGACGATGCGATTCGCGGCCCAGCGGCAGAAGATCTTGGCACACAATGTGGCCAACCTGAATACACCCGGGTTCATCGCCCGTGATGTGGACCCGGCATCGTTCCAGAAAGTTCTGTCTGAAGCGGTTGACAAAAGGCGTGAGCGGTCCGGCTCGGCTTTCGGTGATCTGGAGTGGCAGGGGACCAGGGAACTCGAGCGCCTGGGGCGTGATGGATCGCTCCGGCTCAACCCGATCAAGGCCCACGCCGGGGTGCTTGGGCATGATCGGAACGCGACGGACATCGAGCGGCTGATGCAGGACATGGTCGAGAACGCGTCGGTGTTTCGTGCGGCCGCGGACCTGCTGAAGAAGCAGAAGGGCACGATACTCACGGCCATCGCTCAGCGGGTCTGAGCGTATCCCTGAATAAGGGGGGTGGACGATGTACGGTGCACTGGACATTTCAACGAGCGGGATGGTTGCCCAGCGGGTGCGGATGACCACGATCGCGGCCAACTTGGCCAATGTGGAGTCGATCCGAAACGCTCAGAACGAATATGACCCCTATCTCCGCAAGGCGGTGATGTTTGCGCCAGGTGACCCGAGTGCCAAGAGCCCGGAGGGGCGGGCGATGGGTGTCCATGTGGCGTCGATTGAGGTGGGTGAGGAACCCCTGCGGGAGCGGTATATGCCCGAGAGCCCGTTTGCGGACGAACGGGGGTATGTGATGGTGCCGAACATCGACACCACCACGGAGTGGGTGAACGCCATGCAGGCCTCGCGGGCCTACGAGGCCAATGTTGCGGCTGCGGAAACAACCAAGACGATGATGGCACAGGCATTGCGGCTGCTCGCGTGAGATCGGGTAGGATGCCGTGGCGCGGTGTGGGGCGGCAGAGAGGCGTTGAGCGATGACGGACCGAATCGGGCTGGCAGGGCTAAGTAGAAACGGGGGGATGCTCCCGAATCGTCCCCGTGCGCAGGCTGATGCCGGCGGCGCTGACTTCAAGGCCGCACTCATGAAGAACCTCTCGGAAGTCAACGCTCTTCAGCAGGATGCTTCGAAGGCGACCGAAGACCTCTTTGCGGGGCGTCGGAATGACCTTGAGAGCGTCGTGTTGGCGACTGAGAAGGCCGACACGGCATTCAAGATGCTCCAGCAGATGCGGAACCAGGTCATGCAGGCCTATGACGAGATTAAGCAGATGCGTGTTTGACGCGTCTGGTGGTGGGATCGCCCGGTTGGAGACCGGGCGTGTGTAGCGGGGCGGAGTCTCCCCAGTCATCAGCGGAATAAGCGCCTGGTGCGCAAGACCTGCCTTCGCCGACCCGGGGGGCGGGTTCTTGTCGTTTGGTTGTGAAGGAAAGCGGAGCGGTCTGCCGATCTTGCGGCGGTCCGGTGTCAGATCTGCGCCGGGCACGCGCAGGGATCGCGCGGTATTCAAGGCAGGAAGCCGGGTGCGTCATGGAGCAGCTCCGCCTCGCGTGGGCGAACATTCAGCGGACGATGGGCCGTTTGGGGCCCACACACAAGCTGTTGTTTGGCTCGCTGGCGGTGATCGCGCTGATGACCCTGTTCCTGGTCTCGCAGTACGCCGCCAAGCCCGCGATGGTGGACTTCATGGCCGTCGGAACGGACAGCCAGATGCTCTCAAGCCTGCGGGCCGCCGGCATTGAAGCCAACATCGAAAACGGGCGTGTGCTTGTGCCCGCCGGCATGGAGCATGCCGCGATCGCCCACCTCAGCGAGACCGGCCAGCTTCCGGACGACACTACGATCCTCTTCAACAACCTGATGTCGAAGCAGGATTGGAAAGCCAGCCAGGCGCAGCACCGCCAGCAGGCCACGATCGCATTGCAGAACGAGCTGGCACGGGTGATCTCCAAGATCCGCGGGATCCGTCATGCGACCGTGATCATCGATGCTCCCGAGGCGTCCGGGCTTGGGCGGGCTGCCAGGCAGCCGAGTGCCTCCGTCACGGTGTTCACCTCCGGGGGTATTCCGCTGGCTCAGGAGTCGGTGGACGCGATCGCGCGGCTCGTGGCGGGCGCCAAGGCCGGGCTGGCGCCGGCGGATGTTCAGGTGATCGACGGTTCGACAGGGCGACCGAGGTCCGTGTCGGATGAGACCGCGATGGCAGCGGGACGATACCTGGAGCACAAGGTCGAGATCGAGCGGTATACCCAGCGTGAACTCGAGCGGCTTCTGGCGTACATCCCCGGAGTGGTTGTGACCGTCAATGCCGTGGTGGATGTCACCCGAGTGGCGAAGACGCAGCAGAAGTATCTGCCGGATAAGGAAGGCTCGGTGTCGATGCTCCGCAAGGAGACGACCAGCGAAGAACAAACGCAGAACGCGTCGCGCGGAATAGAGCCCGGGTTGCGTTCGAGCTCGACGGCGGACATCAACGCGGGGGCGTCTTCCGGCGGTTCGGGGAGTTCGGTTTCTACGGGCGACACCGAGTATCAGATCGGCCTGGGTACTGAGATGACGCAGGTCGAAGATCCCCGCGGCATGCCCACATATCTGAGCGCTTCGGTCACGGTGCCACAGGCTTTCATCGAGGAACTGGTGCGTCGTTCGCGGGCGGAGGATCAGAAAGATCAGCCGGTGACGATGGACGAAGCTCGGGCGTACTTCGATGAGCTCCGGGATGTCCTCCGCGAGCAGATTCTGACCCGGCTTGAAACCACGGATGAGCAGGGCCAGATCCGGCCCGGCAAGCTGTCCTTAGCGATGATGCCCATGCCGCTCGGCGACTCGGTGGGGATGACGACGGCCGGCATGATGGGCCTGGCGGGTATGGGCGGAGCGGGCGGAGGTGGACTGGGGGGGATGTTCTCCGTATCGGGATTGGTGGAGACCATCGTGCTCGGTGTGTTGGCGCTGGTGGCGGTGGTGATGATGTTCACCGTCGTGCGTCGCTCGGCCCGTCCGGCCGATCTGCCCACGGCTGAGGATCTTGTCGGCATCCCGCCGGCGCTGCAGGTTGCGGGTGATCTGGTCGGTGAAGCGGACGAGGGTGACGCCCCGATGGCGGGCATCGAGGTGAGTGAGGACGAGGTCAAGGTCCAGAAGATGCGTGAGCAAGTTGCCGAGCTGATCAATGCCAATCCCGACGCGGCCGCGTCGCTGGTCGGGCGGTGGATCGGGGAGGATGACTGATGCCTCGCAAGCCCAATCAGCCGTTGCCGGAGCGTTCCAAGGACCTTGACGGTGTCTCGAAGGCGGCGGTGCTTCTGCTCGCGATCGGGCCGGAGCGGGCTTCGCTGGTGCTCAAGCACCTGACACCGTCGCAAGTGGAGGAAGTCACACGCGAGCTGGCGGGGCTTGGGCGGGTTCCGGATCGACTGCAGAACGAGGTCATCAACGAGTTCTACGACATCTCGATCGCGACGCAGTACGCGAACGAGGGAAACCTTTCTTACGCACGAGAGTTGCTCATGAACTCGCTCGAGCCGGGTGTGGCCGAGCGTGTACTGGGACAGATCCAGACGCAGGTGCAGAAGACTCCTTTCTCATTCCTGCAGCGTGCCGAGAGCGAGAACCTGCTGACCTTTATTCAGGACGAGCACCCTCAGACGATCGCGTTGATCCTTTGCCACCTGTCCCATCACAAGGCGTCGGAGATTCTTGTGGGTCTGCCGATGCAGAAGCAGCTTGAGGTCATCAAACGCATCGCGAACATGGAGCAGACAAACCCTGAGGTTATCCGGGAGGTGGAGCAGGGTCTGGAAAGCCGGCTGAGCAGTATGCTGATGCAGGCAACCGAAAAGGCCGGCGGTGTGCCGACTGTGGCCGAGATCCTCAACCTGGCGGACCGTGCGACCGAGAAGAGCATCATGGAGGGCCTCGAGGCGGACGATCCCGACCTTGTCGAGGAGATCCGTCGCCTGATGTTCGTCTTTGAGGATATCAAGCTCGTCAACGACAAGGGCATCCAGGCTGTTCTCAAGGAGGTCGAGAACGATGAGCTGGCGCTCGCGCTCAAGACCGCTTCCGACGAGCTCAAGCAGAAGATCTTCGGCAACATGTCCGAGCGTGCCGCGTCGCTCATCAAGGAAGACATGGAGTTCATGGGTCCCGTTCGTGTGTCGGATGTCGAGCAGGCTCAGCAGCGCATTGTCGACATCGTGCGTCGACTGGAAGAGGCTGGGGATGTCATCATCGAGGGCCGTGGCGGCGAATCGGAGATGCTGGTCTGACTCGCCGGCCTCCAGGGAAGGCATTGATTCATGGGCATGATTCGTCGAGCCGATCTGGATCAGATCACCCGCCAGGGGACGGTGATGGATCTGAGCGATCTCCGTGCACGGGGCGACGCGATCATCTCGGATGCGACACGCGAAGCCGAGCGGATCATCGCGGCCGCGCGGGCCGAACGAGAGCGGTTGCTCGCGGGTGCGGACGCGGAGGGGCACCGTCAGGGCTTCGAGCGTGGGCTGGGTGAGGGCAGAGAAGAGGGGCGCAAGCAGGGTTACGAGGAGGCGCGGAAATCGCAGGCGTCGAACATCGAGGCGATCTGTGCCGGGTGGAGATCCGCGCTTGAGCGTTTCGAATCGGATCGGGAGGCACTGCTCTCAGCGGCACGCGCCGAGGTCGTGGAGTTGAGTGTCGAGATCGCGGCTCGTGTCATCCGGAGGGTGGTTGAGATCGATCCGTCGGTCGTCCTCTCCCAGGTCGAGGCGGTGCTTGGGGCCATCATGCGTCCGACGAGGCTCAAGCTCCGTGTTCACCCCGCCGATCTTGAGCTGGCTCGGATGGAGCTGCCGAGTATCGTGTCCCATTTCGAATTGTGTCGCCATGCGGATCTTGTTCCAGATCCTTCTTTGGAGCGTGGGTCATGCATCGCGACCACGGAAGAGGGGGGGCGGATCGACGCCGCGATCGGATCGCAGCTGGATCGGATCGTGGCGGAGCTGCTGCCGGATCGGTCCGATGCCGGAAGCCTGCGTGTGGACAGCGATACGCGGAGTGACGCGGCGTGAGACTGCTGGCGCCCGAACGAGATGCCTTGCGACGAGCTGAGCCGCTCGGGCTGACGGGGCGTGTCCGTGTGGTCCGAGGGCTCACGGTGCTCGCGATGGATCTGCCAGCGCCGGTCGGGTCGTTAGTGCGGATCGGGAGGGGGGCCTCGGCGGTTGCGGGCGAGGTCGTCGGCTTTGACCATGAGCACGCGGTTGTCATGGTGCTCGGCGGCACCGGCGGCATCGTGCCTGGTGCGCCCGTCGAACTGGAGCGGGTGCATCAAGCCGTCGGCGTCGGAGAGCGGCTGCTTGGGCGCGTCGTGGACGGTCTCGGGCGACCGATCGACGGATTGGGGCCGATCACCGAAACGGTCTTCCGCCCGCTGGACCCGGAGCCGACGAGTGCGATGACGCGCCGACGCATCACGGATCCCGTGCGTACGGGGCTTCGGGCGATCGATCTGATGACGCCCGTCGGCCGGGGTCAGCGTCTCGGCGTCTTCGCCGGTCCGGGTGTGGGCAAGAGCACGGTGCTCGGGCAGATCGCACGCAACACGGAAGCGGATGTGTCCGTCATTGCTCTGATCGGCGAGCGCGGGCGCGAGGTTCGTGAGTTCATCGACGATGCGCTCGGTGCCGAGGGACTGGCCAGAACAGTCGTCGTTGTTGCGACAGGCGATGAGTCGCCATTGATGCGCGTTCGGGCGGCGAGATTCGCGTGCACCGCCGCCGAATACTTCCGTGATGCCGGGCGCGATGTGATGCTGATGATGGACTCTGTGACTCGATACGCCCATGCCCAGCGTCAGATCGGTCTGAGCGTCGGTGAGCCTCCGGCGTCGAAGGGTTACACCCCGAGCGTATTCACGAATCTGGCTGTGTTGCTCGAGCGGGCAGGGGCGATCGAGCCGGGGCCGACCAGTAAGGGCGGGGCGATCACCGGGCTCTATACCGTTCTGGTCGAGGGTGACGACATGACCGAGCCGGTGGCGGACGCGGCACGCGGCATCCTCGATGGGCATGTGATCCTGTCCCGCAAGCTTGCTCAGCGTGGGCATTTTCCTGCGGTCGATGTCCTGGACTCGGTCTCCCGTGTGGCCGGGCACATCATGTCCAAAGAACAGGCCGCGGCCCGATTGCAGATCATGCGATTGCTGGCCAAGTATCGCGAGATCGAGGAACTCGTCCAGATCGGTGCGTATGCGCAGGGGTCGGATCCTGAGGCCGACACCGCCATCGATCTGATCGAGCCGATCACCGAGCTCTTGCGCCAGCGTCCGGACGAGCCAGGGAAGTTTGATAAGTCGCTCGAGATCATGGTCAAACTCGCGTTGCAGTCCGGAGAGATGATTCAGCAGCGTCGGGCGTTGAGATCCCAGCCGAACCAGCAGCAGTCCCCCCGCCGCCGATGATCGTGAAAGGGTGAGAAGTGGCACGATTTCGCTTCCGTCTCCAGTCGGTTCTCACGCAGCGTGAGCGAGAGGAGCAGGAGCGCATGCGTGCGGTCGGTGAACTCGAACGAGAAAAGCTGGCGATCGAAGATCAGATCCGGTCATGCCAGGCTCGGATTCTCGAGGGGCGTCGTGAGGTGACCGACATTCTCGCGAGTGGGCGGGTCGATCTGTCGGCCGCGCGGCTCCAGGCGGCTGCGACCTTGCGAGACGATCAGGAAGCACGTCGGGGCGTGCTAGAACTGGCCGCCATCATGCGGAAGCTCGAGACCGCCCGCAGGGAACTGGGCGTGGCCGCGGCACGCCGGCGGGCGATGGAACTGCTCCGAGACCGGGAACGGGAACGCTTCCTTGCCCAACAGAATCACAGAGAACAGACGGCTCTGGACGATCTGATGATCATGCGCCAACGGGGTGACTCATGAAGAATCTGATCAAGGCCGTACTCATCGTGGCGATCATCAACCTCCTGGCTGCGGGGGGGCTGATCGGATATCTCGTCTCCAAAGGGCGGCTCACAAAGGAACGGCTGGTCGATATCAAATCCGTGGTCCTAGAAACCCCGGAGGAGCGCGAAGCAAGGCTCGAAGCCGAGCGTCTTGCGGCGCTGCCGGACGACACCCCTGAACCGGTGGCGGAGGGTGACATCCAGAACACCGACCGCCGGAACGATGCCCGTGTCGAGATCACCCTGGTGGACCGCGAACGGCTCGAGCGGCTGCGGCGGGAAGTGCAGGATCTCCAGACCCAGTTGCGTCGTCAGCGGCAGATGCTCGAGCGCGAGCGTACCCAGTTCGAACAGGAAAAGATGGACTTTCGGGCGCTCCGCGACCGTCTGACCGAGATCGAGGGTGGCAAGGCATTCCAGGATGCGCTGGCCGTTCTGAACAACATGAAGCCCGCGGATGTGAAGACCGTGCTGAGCACCATGCTTGGGGAGAATCGGGCCGAAGAGGTCGTCTCGTACCTGGCGGCGTTCAGCGAGCGTCACCGGGCCAAGGTCATTTCTGAGTTCGTGAAGGCGAATGAAGAACAAGTGGCAGCAGATTTGCTTGAATCACTCCGGACCCGCGGACTCGAACCCGCGCAGGCCGGAGTGACGCCACCATGACGAGCATCAGCAGCCTCACTTCCCCATCCACGCGCACGCAGCTTTTGCCCGGTACCGAGTCCTTCTTGCGCGACTCGGGCAAGCCAGGCGCGTTCGAAACCCTCTTTGCTGAGAAGTCCGCTCCGGAACCGGAGGCAGAGAACTCCGATTCAAAGGCGATGCAAGAAGGGCTCTCCCCCGATGGCGATGAGGCGAGCGTCGAACATGAAGCCGTAGACAGAGATGAGGATGCCCAGACAACCGAGTCTGGCGAGGGTCCGGATTCCCAGATCGCTGCCTCCGGGTCCGACGACGCGGCGCCTCACCCGCAAGGCATCCCCGATCCAAGTCCCGGCGAGCCGGCCCCGGAGAAGGCCTACCTGACGGAAGGCATCCGCAAGCCCCCCGCCAAGCACGCCCCGGTCCACCGCGAGCAGATCCGGGCAGAGCTTGTTCACGCGGCCACTGTCAATCTGGCCGATTTAGCCTGGCGCGAGATGGTGGCCAAGCCCGGTGTCGATGGGATCCGTCCTCCCCCGCCGCCCGTGGCCGACCGCCCCCAGGCTGGCCCTGGCGATGCCGCGGGGCCGTCTGTCAGCAACGGCGGCAACAACAGTTCCGCCGGCCGACACGAGCCTGGGCAGCTCGGTCTTCCCACGCCGATCGACGCTCCGGATCAGCCCGGCGTCGAAACCACCAAGACAGAGTCTCAGCCGGCGCAGCCCGCGTTCCCGAACGGCAAGCAGCCCAGCACGGGCGATCCGATCAGCGCATCGAACCAGGCGCGCCAGGTCAGCGAGAACAACGGAAACTCGACGCAACTGCAGACATCGCAGGCCGTAGGAAGGACGATCTATTTGGACCGATTAGCGGAGCAGGCTGCGGCTCGCCGTGGGGCCGTCGCCGCTCCCGATCGTGTCCTGACGACCGGTAGCGAGGGCCGTTCAGTCTCCGCGCGGGCGGTCTTCGAGCCCGCCGCCGCCGAGAGGCCGAGCCAGCCCAGGGAAGCCTTCCTTGCCCCGGTCCAGAAAGGACTGGCCAAGATGCTCGCCCAGAACGGCGGACGGATGACCGTGCTGTTGCGCCCGGAGCGGCTCGGCGAGGTCAAGATCCGGATGGAGACGAGTGAGGGGACCGTGAGAGTCCGCATGGAAGCGGGCACGGAGGCGGCCCGCCGGACACTCGAATCGGGTCTCGATGCGCTCCGCGCTGGACTCGAGAGCCGCGGCGTGCGGGTTGAGAATCTTGAGATTTCCCGGACGCCAGAGCCGCCGGCTCACAGCAGTGCCGATTCCGGGTCGGCCCACCCGGACGGGCAGCACCGGGAGAATCATGCAACCGGACCAAGCCACACTTTCAGACCTTCGGCGGATAGCGAGCCTGATGAGGGCAATCTTCCCGTGCGGATCGGTCACCTGAGCTGGACCGAGTTGGGGATCGACGCCGTCGCGTAAGAACGGGAGCAAAGCATGAGCAGCATCTCCGGACTCAGCTCGACACAACCGATCAGCAGCACCGGCCCGGACGCCTTCAGCCAGCTGACCAGCGCCGAGTTCCTGCAGATCATCTTCACAGAACTCGCCAACCAGGACCCGTTCGAGCCCAACGACAGCCAAGCGATGCTGGATCAGCTCTCGGCGATCCGCTCGATCGAGGCAGACACCCAGTTCGCAAGGCAGCTCGGTCAGCTTGTGAAGCAGAACGAGCTGGCCGCGGCGTCGGGATTGATCGGAAGTCTTGTGTCGGGCATCTCACTGGACAACCGCCGGGTGGCGGACCTAGTCGTTTCGGTGACCCAAACGGATCAAGGCCCGGTGCTCAATTTATTCGACGGCTCGCGTATGTTCTTCTCGAATGTCGACGAGATCGTCGGGCCGCTCAACGCCCCGGATGACCCCGGGGACGATGATGATCCGGATGAGGACGACGACGATCCGGTCGATCCTCCGAGCGATGATCCGCCCGTGGGGACATGGAATCCTGACGGTCTGATCACGCCGGAGCCGGGATCCATCGATCCGGGGGTGCCCGGAACCGATGCCGGCACGCGCGATCAACTGACCGTGTTCCCGCATGGGTGAGCGATGAGCATCTCTTCGGCAGAGTTGCTTGGCAGGTTAGCGGGCGGCGTTCATCCTGTCGGGGATGGCCGTGGGGTCGGTAATACTTCGGGCGGAAGCCTCCGCTTTGACGACATGCTCGCGCGTGCCCGTGCCGGCACGCTTCGCACCGGTCTGCCGGTGCGTGTCCCGCTCGGGCTTCATCCGCCAATCTCGAAATCCGATCTCGACCTGCTGTCGAAACGCACGGATATGGCCCAGGCCGAGGGAATCCGAAGGGCGCTGATCGAGGTCGCTGGGCGCACATATCGCGTGGATGTCGATCGACGCACGGTCATCGATGCGCCAGACGCGCACAAGACGGCGGTGGGGGAGATTGACGGGGCGGTGCTCGAAGGTGTCTCGGACGCAGGGAGTGCGGAGGCCATCGTTCCGGCACGCATTGTGCGAAACGCGTCGCTGCTCGACGCCCTGGTCTCGGTACTCCAGGACGCGGGTTGACGGAGGACTTTCCCACATGGCGTCCACAACCGCGCTCTTCACCGGTCTCTCAGGACTCAATGTCCATGCCCGAAAACTCGATGTGATCTCCAACAACATCGCCAATGTGAACACCACCGCGTACAAGAGTTCGCGGATGATGTTCGAGTCTCTGTTCATGCAGAACTTCTCGCTGGGATCATCCCCGTCCGATGTGCTCGGTGGCACGAACCCGACGCAGATCGGCAACGGTGTAGCGATCGCGGGCGTGCAGCGGAACTTCGGAAACGGGCCGATCAACGCCACCGGCGATCTGCGAGATTTGGCGATCGATGGGGCAGGCTTTTTCGTCGTCGAGCGTGAAGGTCAGCAGTTCTACACCCGGGCCGGCAGCTTCCGAACGGATCCCGAGGACAATCTGATCACCGTCGGCGGGGAGCGGCTGCTCGGTTACATGGTGGACGACAACTTCAATCTGCAGGTCGGACAGCTCGTCCCGATCAATATCCCAATCGGCAAGCGAACCATCGCCGAGGCGACGCAGAATGCGGTCTTTGCGGGCAATCTCAACTCAGAGGGAGATATCGCCACCCAGGGTTCGATCCTTACCATCCTCGCCGATGCGACCAACGGCCTTTCTGACACATCGGGCAACCCGATCTCCTCAACCACCCTGCTCACCGATATAGAGGACCCTGACGCGCCGGGATCCGGAACTCCCGCCTTTGCGATCGGCGAGCTGCTTCGTCTCAGCGGCGCAACCAAGGGCGGAGGACGGGTCCCCGATGCCGAGTTGAACATCGACGCCGGTACAACCGTGCAGGATCTTTTGACATTTCTTGACGCCGCGCTGGGGATTCAGGATACCGGTGCCCCCAACCCCGACGGGAACACTCCCGGCGTGACTGTCGATCCAGTGACGGGCATCATCACCATCGTCGGAAACACCGGAACCGACAATGATCTGCGCATCGAACCAGGGGATCTGGTGGTCATCGACGCGACGGGCGCGTCGCGGGGTGCGGCCTTCAACACAGACAAAACTCAGTCGGCCGACGGAGAGTCCGTACGCACCACGATGGTGGTCTACGACTCGCTCGGCTCCTCTGTCTCGTATGACTTGGTCATGGTCCTGGAGGCCACGCCGAACACAGGCCCCCAGTGGCGTTACTACCTTGAGTCCGGTGACGATACCGACCTCGATATCGAACTCGGTAACGGGCTTCTGCAGTTCGATACCGAGGGACAGATCGATCCGGACAGCATCGAGATTCAGGTCACCATCGATCGTGATCAGACCGGTGCCGACCAGCCGCTCAGTTTTACGATCAGCCTGAGCGACAATGCCGGCCAGGTCACCTCGACGGCCACGCGGAGCGCGTTGCAGGGTGTCTACTGGGACGGCCTTCCGCCGGGAACACTCGAATCCTTCGGAACGGGCGAGGACGGCGTGATCCTGGGGAGGTTCTCCAACGGCGCGATCCGCACCCTCGGCCAGGTCGTCGTGGCCAACTTCGCGAATCCTCCGGGACTGGTCGATTCAGGCGGCAATCTTTTTGAGACCGGTCCGAACTCCGGTCCGCCCGTGATCACAACCCCGGGCACCTTGGGCGCGGGGCTGATTGTCTCGGGCGCGCTCGAACAGTCCAATGTCGATCTCGGCGAGGAGTTCACCCAGATGATCCTGACCTCAACGGGCTACTCGGCCGCGTCCCGGGTCATACGGACCGCCGACGAACTGATGCAGCAGCTCCTCGTCCTTGGCCGATAACCAAGATAAGGAGCGCCGGCGACAGCCATGATCAGTCTGACACGCCTGAACAACCAGCCGTTCGTGCTCAACGCCGAACTGATCCGGACTATCGAACAGAACCCGGACACAATCATCACGCTGGTCACCGGCGAGCATCTCATCGTCCGAGAATCGGCCCGGGAGATCGTCGCCCGGGTTATCGAGTACGGCCGCCATCTGCGTGGTCTGATCCCGCCCGAATCCCCCGTCCAGGCGTGAAGAAGCCTTTCCGCTCGGCCGATGACTCTCTGTACGGTGAGCCCGCGACAGACCGTGGGCAGAAGTCGGAGGCCGGGCCGTGGATCTGGGCACCGTCGGGGGTATGTGTATCGCGTTCATCGCCGTGGCCTTGGCCATCGTAATCGGCGGTGGTAATCCGCTTGCGCTCATCGATCCGGCGTCGATCATCGTTGTGTTCGGCGGGACGATCGGTGCGGTGACCTGCGCCTTTCCCTTGGCCAAAACGCTCAAGTTTCACACCTTCGTGATGAAGGCAATCTTCGGGCAGACAGCGGATCCCGCCGAAGCGATCAAAGACCTCGTCAAGTACGCGGAGATCGCCCGCCGCGAAGGCATCCTGAGCCTCGAGAACCATGTCCAGGACATGAAAGATGAGTTCATCGTTCGCGGCATCAAGATGGCCATTGACGGCACGGACCCCGAGCTGATCAAGGTGATTCTTGACTCCGAGCTCGAGGGCATGATGACCCGGCACATGCAGGGCAAGCTGATGCTCGATCAGTTCGGCAAGTATGCGCCCGCGTTCGGCATGATTGGGACGCTGCTGGGCCTGATCTTCATGCTCGGATCCATGGAAGACCCGTCCACCATCGGCCCCTCGATGGCCGTGGCCTTGATCACCACCCTCTACGGAGCGGTCATCGCCAATGCCTTTGCCGGTCCGATCGGAGACAAGCTGTATATGAAGGATCAGGAGGAGGTCCTTCTCAAGACCATCATCATCGCCGGCGTGATGTCGATCCAGTCGGGCGATAACCCGCGCGTGGTCGAGAGCAAGCTGCTCACCTTCCTCCCCCCGGCACGGCGTGCCGAGATCCTGGCCGACGCCGCCTAAAGGAGCACGGTCGTGGCCAAGAAGGTCGAAGCCCCCAAGGCGTCCGTACCAGAGTGGGTCCTCACCTTCGGCGACCTGATGTCGCTGCTGCTCTGCTTTTTCATTCTGCTCGCGGCCTTCTCGGAGTTGAAGAAGCCGCGGGATTATCAGAAAGTCGTTGAGTCGGTGCGTGAAGCGTTCAGCGTGAAGGGCGGTCTCGGCATCGCCGAGATCCGCGATTCGCCCAACAACGCCATGATCAACTATCTCGAGAACCGTGCCAAGCGGGACGATGATAAAAAGAGCACCGAGGAAAATGTCGATCCGAGTGTTCCGGGAAGGCAAGACACCAGCGCGATCATCCAAGAAGGCGCGCGGCATGCCATCGGTGGCTCCGTCCTCTTCGAGCCGGGCTCGGCCGAACTGAACCAGCGCTTCAAGGACATGCTCCGAGCGGATGTCGCGCCGCGGATCAGCGGGCTGAACTACATCTGCCCCATCGTCGGGCACGCGTGGGGCATCGAGGACAAACGATCGGGCCTGGATCACGCCGAGCTGGCCTTCCGCCGGGCCAACGCGGTCAAGGAGTACCTGGTCCGAGAATGCGGCGTGAACGCGGCGATTCTGAGGGTTGAATCGGCGGCCGACTTCGAGCCCATGGTGCTCACGCCTGGGCCGGGGCAAGACGCGGGCGTGAATCGCCGAGTGCAGGTCTATCAGTCCGGCCGCACCCTCGACCAGGTGCACCCGGACCCGAACTTCACCGGCGGCAGGTGACCGCGGGAGATCGCCAGATGGCCGACGAAGAAACCAACAATGAGTCGGGCGAGTCGTCCAAGAAAAAGGGCGGCAAGCTGCTTCCCATCATCGTTGGCGGGCTGATGCTCGTCGAGGGTGTCGTTGTCTTCGGCGCCGTGAAGATGCTCGGCGGAGGTCCCTCGCCGGCCGACGCCGCCGCGGTCGAGGGCGAAGAGGCGGCCGCCGCGGAAGCGCCCGTCGAGATTCCTCTCGTCCAGGCTTCTTTCCAGAATATGCAGACCGGCCGCGTATGGGAGTGGAAGGTCGAGGTCTATCTCCGGGCACGCCAAAAGAATGTCGAGGAAATCAACCGGATCGTCGAACGCGACGCGGCCACGATCAAGGAGGGCATCGCGCTGATCTTCCGTCGAGCTCAAGACCGGCACCTCCGAGAGCCCGGCCTGGAGACGATCACCCGGCAGGTCACGACCTACCTCAACGAGATCTTCGGGACCGACCCGGACGGCATCCCCCGCATCGAGCGGGTGATCATCCCCGAGTGCAAGGGCTTCCCTGCGGACGGCTAAGCCGCGAACAGGGATAGGGAGCGCTAGGCAAAAACTGCGCGTTCGATTTCGGCTTGCGCGTTTCCGCGCAAAGTTGGAGCCCGGGCCCACCCCTAGTCCGATAGACAGACCGGGCCGAGGATCGGCCCGATTTCGCTGTGCGCCGTGCAGGATGCGGGAGTGCGCCATGCCTGATGAGCCAAACGACCTGACCCCCGGCCCCGCAGGCCCCGAAGATGCCTTGAACGAGGCCGAGCAGGCTGCGAAGGACGCCGCTGAAAAAATCGACGATGCGGGTGATACCGCAGACGAGGGCACAGCTGCCGCGCTTGCCGCCGCCATGTCCGCGATCCGCATGACGCAGAGCACCGCCGACGAGGCGGTCACCGAGGCCCAGTCCTCACAGTCGGCCACCCGGGCCACCAAACCCGCTACCGATCTCAAGGATGCTGTGCCGCTCAGTCTTTCCGACTTGGCTGCGGCTGTCGGTTCAGGCAAAAAGGAGACCCTGGACCTCTTGTCCGATGTCCAGTTGTCCGTCCGCATTGAACTCGGACGCACGCGGATGTATATCGAGGACATTCTGCAGCTCGGCGACGGTGCGGTAGTCGAACTGGACAAGCTGGCCGGCGACCCCGTTGATGTGTTCGTCAACGAGCGGCATGTTGCCCGCGGCGAGGTCCTCGTGCTCAACGACAACTTCTGTGTTCGCATCAATGAGATACTCGATCCGGGGCAGGAGTTGATCGAGAAGTAGGACTGTCACTCCGTCTCCAGGCCGGCGGAGCTCCGGCCCTTTCGCCAGGATGGCGCCATGGCACGATTCCTTTCGCTTCTGCTCCTTCTTGGCTTGTCCGCTCTGGCCATGCCGTCGGCCGCTCAAGGAGTTGGTCCGGAGCCGGTCGGTAAGCAGCAGGCCGACCGTTCTGTCGCCTCCAGAGACCTCGGGCAGCTCCCACTGGGCGGCGGTGCATCGTCCGATCCATCGGTCCGTCCGACTGCCCTGGTTGGATCCCCGGACTCAGCCGGTCCCGTCGTCCCATCGACCGGCGTTGCCAGGACGCTGATGGCGCTTGCGGGGGTGATCGCGCTCATTCTCACAATGGCCTGGGCATTCAAGAAGGTCTCCGCCAGTTCAGGCGGGCTTGCGGGCGCAGTAGGGGCCGGCGGCCGTGCCCCGGCTGGGCTGGTGGAGGTTCTTGCCCGCTACCCGATCGCCAGCCGCCAGATGCTCGTCGTCTTGCGTTTCGACCGACGCGTGCTGCTCTGCTGTATGACCCGGGGCAGTCGCGGCGTTTCCGCGGCCATGACCACGCTCTGTGAACTCACTGACCCCGAGGATGTCGCCTCGGTTCTGCTCAAAGCCCGTGATGAAGCGGGGGAATCGATCGCCCGGTCCTTCGAACGCTCCCTCCGCGAAGCGGAAGACTATTTGCACCGGAGTGAATCGTTCGATCTGGGCTCCGGGATGCAGCCGGTGCCCGCGGGCCGCACGTCCGGCAACGCCGGGCCCCTCGCCCGCGGCCTCGAGGCTCTCTGGCAGGGGCGACAGGCTTGATGTTCATGCGGCTGGCCATCATGCTGCTCGCGTTCGTCCTCGTGTCGTCCCCTGCCCGGGCACAGGCGTACGGGCCGAGCGTCGCGGACGCGAACCCGCCGCGGGCTGCTTCCGTTTCTGGTCCGTTGTCGCCGCTCGCCCCTGACGGCCTCAATCCGCTGCGTGCTCTTTCCGACGCAGGCGGCATGGTGTCGGCCGGTTCATCGTTCGCGTCTCCGTTGAACACCCGATCGGCTGACCTGGCCAATCCGGACGGCCCCGGCATCTCCATCGCCATAAACATCATGCTGCTGCTGACCGTGGTGGCGTTGGTGCCGTCGATCATGCTGATGACAACCAGCTTCGTTCGGATCATGGTCGTACTCGCTCTCCTGCGTCAGGCGCTTGGCACTCAGTCGCTTCCACCCGCACAGGTGATCACCGGGTTGGCATTGTTCATGACGGCGCTGGTCATGAAGCCCACGATCGATCGCATCTGGGATGAGGCGGTCACACCCTACCAGACCGGTGAAATCAGAGACATCGATGTGCTCTGGGAACGATCTGTCGCCCCGGTGCGGGATTTCATGTTCGACCAGATCGAGGCGACCGACAACTGGTCCAGCCTCTACACGGTACTGAACTATCAGGGCATCGACACCAGCGAGCCTCAAAAACTCACGCGTGACCATGTGCCCACAACCTCGCTGATCCCCGCCTACATGCTCAGCGAACTCAAAACCGCGTTTCTCATGGGTTTCCGGGTGTA
Organism: Planctomycetota bacterium; assembly: GCA_003696675.1. Lineage (GTDB taxonomy): Bacteria > Planctomycetota > Phycisphaerae > Phycisphaerales > UBA1924 > UBA6054. Next base: position 198,346 of record RFGH01000074.1, on the reverse strand, counting down.
TCTGCCATTCTTGGTCATCGACATGGTGATCGCAAGTCTGCTCATCTCGATGAGCATGATGATGTTGCCGCCGGTGATGATCTCCCTTCCCTTCAAGCTCATGCTGTTCATTCTGGTTGACGGTTGGACCCTCGTGGTCGGATCGCTCCTCGAAAGCTTCGTGATCGAGGGACACAGCCCCCGGGCAAGCGCGGTCGGGGCCTGCGTGCTGCTTGTGGCATGGCGTGTGGTCCGTCCTACGCCAACTCCGGCGGGCATCGGAGTGTGTCCGACTCCCGTCACGGGAGAATCCGCATGACGCAGGAAGTCGCTATCCAGATGATTCGTGACACCCTTATGGTCGTGCTCACGATCGCCGTGCCGCTGCTCCTTGCGGGAATGGTCATCGGCCTGGTCGTGAGCCTGTTCCAGTCGGTCACATCTATCCAAGATCAGACGCTGACCTTCGTTCCCAAGATCGTGATCGTGATCGTTGTCGCGGTGATGCTCGCCCCTTGGATGATCGGCCTGCTTAAGACCTTCTGCATCGAGATGCTGTCGCTGTTCTGATGCCAAACCTCGACTTCATCCTGCCGCATGTGCTGCCGCTGATGCTGGTCGTCGCTCGATTGACCGGTCTATTCGTCTTCACACCGATGCTTTCGAGCAGCACGGTGCCCAGAAGCTTCCGGGTCCTGCTGAGTTTTATGTTCGCGATCGCGATCTACCCGTTCGTCCCCCCGTTCGATCCCGCCGCGTCGGTCGACACGATCACGCTCGTCCCCCTCCTCTTCGCCGAACTTCTCATCGGCGTGGCGATCGGGCTGATCGCCGCCCTGCCGCTGCTGGCAGTCCAGATGGGCGGTTACATCATGGGATATCAGATCGGCCTGTCACTCGCGGAGAGCTTCAACCCCGAGCTCGAAGCAAACGGCTCGGCCGTCGGTGATCTGATCTTCTACCTCGCGATCATGTCCTTCATCGGTCTCGGCGGGCTCGAACTGCTCTTCGCAACGATGGCCGATTCGTTCCGGGCCGTTCCGATCGGCATGTTCACCGCCTCTGACACACCGCTCGATCTGTTCGTGGGCGTGCTCGGGTCAGGCTTCGACATGGCTATCCGTGTTGCCACGCCGGTCATGGCCGTTGTCTCCATGCTGATGGTCGCGATGGGCTTCGTGATGAAGACCATGCCCCAGATCAACATCATGACGGTCGGGTTTTCGGCCCAGATCGTCTGCGGCCTGATGATGCTTCTCGTCAGCCTCGCCGTGATCTCGAATGTTGCCGACGATGAGATTGGTCGTGTGATGCAAGCCATCGCAGAGTGGCTCCGTGGTGTCGGAGGTGTCTATGGCCGATGACATGGGCGAACGGAGCGAGGCACCAACCGCGAAGAGGCTGTCGGAGGCACGCGGAAAGGGTCAGATCCCGAAGAGTCAGGACCTCTCCGGTGTCGTCACACTGTTCGGTGCGGCCCTCATCCTCGTGCTCTTCGGGAGCATGCTCGGTCACACCTTGCTGACGCAGATGCGGATCTATCTCGGTGGAGATGCCCCCGGCGAGTGGTTCTCGCCCGAAGCCATCGCACCCGCCATCCGCCGCTCCTTCGGCACGGCCGCGCTCGTCATGCTTCCGGTCCTTGCGGTCGCCTTCCTTGTTGCTTTTCTCGGTCAGGTCGTCCAGGTCGGCTGGGTCATTTCCGCAGAGCCGATCCGCCCCAAGCTCACCAAGCTCAATCCCATCGCAGGATTCAAAAGACTGTTCGGCAAGCGCGGGCTCGCCAAGACCGCGATCAACACCGTCAAGCTCGTCGCCGTGCTGCTCGTTGCTTGGCTGGTCGTTATGTCCCGCATCGAACGACTCGCCATCCTTCCCGCGATGACCGCTGTGGGCGCCACGGCCGAGATCGTCCGTACCTTGGTCCTCCTTGTCATCGTGCTGCTCGCGTTGCTCTCCATCATCGCCCTAGCCGACTATATCTACCAGCGTTGGCAGCACACCCAGGATCTCAAAATGACCAAGCAGGAAGTCAAGGACGAACGCCGGTCGATGGAAGGTGATCCCATGATCAAGGGAAAACGCCTCGAGATGGCCCGTCAGATCGTCATGCAGCGCATCGGCCAATCCGTGCCGGAGGCGGATGTAATCATCACGAACCCAACACACTTTTCCGTAGCGATCAAGTACGACACCGAAACCATGAGGGCGCCGCGCGTGACGGCCAAGGGTGTCGACGAGGTCGCACTGCGTATCCGACAGATCGCCCGGACGCACAAGGTCCCCATCGTCGAACGCCCACCGCTCGCTCGGGCCTTGTATTGGGGCATCGATGTCGGCCAGGAAATCGCGCCAGAGCATTACGAGGCTGTCGCCGAGATCCTCGCGTATGTCTATCGACTTGAAAACCGCATGCCCGATCGCAAACCAGCCCGCCGTGCCGAGGCTGCCGCCGTCTGACCCGTGACCCCAGGAGCTGCCCCGCAGCATGGCCCGAAACGAACCAATCAGCCTGCCCAAATGGATGGATCGCGTTGCCCGCTACCGCGGCCTGATCGTGCCCATCGGCTTCGTGCTGCTGATGGCGGTCGTGCTGATCCCGCTCCCGCCGGCGATCCTGGACATCCTGATCAGCCTCAATATCTCGATCGGCGTGATCATCCTCTTGACCACGCTGTACATGAACAAAGCGCTCGAGTTCAGCGTCTTCCCCTCGCTGCTCCTCGCGACCACGCTCTTCCGCCTCGTCCTCAACATCGCCTCAACCCGGCTGATTCTCACCGCCGACGCGGCGACCCCCGAGGAAGCCATGGATGTTGCGGGCAAGGTCATCATGGCCTTCGGATCGTTCGTTGCGGGTGACTCGCTCTTCGTCGGCATCGTCATCTTTCTGATTCTCATGGTCGTGCAGTTCATGGTGATCACAAAGGGTGCCGGACGCATCGCCGAGGTCGCCGCGAGATTCACGCTGGATGCCATGCCCGGCAAGCAGATGGCGATCGACGCCGAACTCGCCAACGGCATGCTCACCGAAGCCGAGGCCAAGCGACGCCGCGAGGACATCGCCCGTGAAGCCGACTTCTACGGTGCGATGGACGGTGCATCCAAGTTCGTCAAGGGTGATGCCATCGCCGGCATCATCATCACCGCCGTCAACATCGCCGGCGGTTTCGCCGTTGGCGTGATCGAACGCGGCTGGCCCGCCGGGCAAGTCGCGGAAACCTTCACAAAGCTCACCATCGGCGACGGTCTGACCAGCCAGATCCCCAGCTTCATCATCTCCATTGCAGCCGCCCTCATTGTCACACGCTCTGGCTCGAAATCCGATCTCGGCAACGAACTGACCGGTCAACTCACCAGCCAGCCGACCGGCCTGGCAATCACCGCGGGGTTCCTCGGCGTCCTGGCTCTGACCCCGCTGCCCACCATCCCGCTGTTGACAACCGCCGCAGGCATCGGTCTGCTGTCCTGGTCCATGACACGCGTGGGCAAGGTACGCGCCGTCGAGGAACTCGAGCAGGCCATGGAAGAGCAGCAGGCCACCGGCAAGCCAGAGCCGCCCCCGGTCGAAGACCTGCTCAAGGTTGATGTCCTGGAACTTGAGGTCGGATATGGCCTCGTCTCGCTCATCGACAAAGCGCAGGGGGGCGATCTGCTCGAACGCATCGCGGCCGTCCGACGCCAACTCGCGGTCGAGCTCGGGCTTGTGATGCCGCCCGTCCGCATCCGCGACAACATGCAGCTCCCGCCGAACGAGTACCGGCTCAAGATCCGCGGCAACATCGTCGCCACAAACTCGGTCGATCCGGCACGCCTGCTCGCGATGGACTCCGGGCTGACCACCGGCCCCGTGGACGGCATCCCGACCAAGGAGCCCGCCTTCGGCCTCGATGCCTGGTGGATCGACACCAATCAACGCTCCCGCGCCGAGGCCCGCAACTACACGGTCGTGGATCCGACCAGCGTTCTGGCGACCCATCTCACCGAGCTCGTCAAGACGCACGCAGACGAACTGCTGACCCGGCAGGAGGTCAGCAACCTGCTCGAAGGGGTCAAGGAGAAAGCGGGCAAGCTTGTCGAGGAGACCATCCCGGGCATCGTCAAACTCGGCGACCTTCAGAAAGTCCTCCAGGCGCTCCTCCGCGAACGGGTCCCGATCCGCGACATGGAAACCATCATCGAGACACTCGCCGACTGGGGCACCAAGACCCAGGACACCGATGTGCTCGTCGAATACGCCCGCAACGCCCTGCGGCGCACGATCTGCGGCCAGTATGTCACCCCGGAGGACGACGGATCGTTCTCCCTTGCATGTGTCACCCTCGACCCCGCTCTCGAAGACCAGATCGACGCGTACATCGAACGGGGCGGACACGGCACCAGCCTCCACATGCCCGCCAAGGTCGCCCGCCAGATCGCCGAGAAGGTTGCCGACGAACTCGCCAAACTCACCGCCCGCGGGCGTATGCCCGTCGTGATCGCCTCACCAACGGTCCGGGCCGTGGTGTGGCAAATCGTGTCCCCCCATGTTCCGGGGTTGGCCGTGCTCGGTTACAACGAGGTGGTCGCGGGTGTCAAGGTCGATTCGGTCGGTTTCGTCGGCCCGATCGGTCAGGGCGAGAAAGCCGGAGAGCCCGCCGCCGTCGCCTGACCCCGGGCGCAAGTCCCGCCCGGACAAGCGGGTGGTGATCCGGTCCCAATCCGGGTAAAGTCATGGCTGCCACCCACAGGAGCCAGGACGGCTTATGAAGCTCAAAACCTTCAACGCACCGACAATGGCCGACGCACTTGCCGCCGTTCGCAAGGAACTCGGCCCCGACGCCATGATCCTCCACACCCGCTCCTACCGAGTCGGGTCTTGGTTCGGTCTCGGCGGCAAGAACATGGTTGAGATCACCGCCTCCGCAGGTGAAACCGACAAGAAGACCAAGCCCCGCGTCCGGCAGGCCCCCGAGCCCAAGTCACCCCCCCGGGCGGACACCCCCGACGAGCGGTCCCTGGTCCTCGGAGGCGAATCCCGAGCCGCCCGTGCGCTGCACGCCGCACGCGAGCCCGCCGAAGTCGTGGTCCAGCGTGCGTCCGCCATCGTCGAGCCAAAGCCGATCCTGTCTGTCCGCGTTCCGCCACCCCCGATCCCGGCCGCCGCCGACACGGCCCCTCGAATCACCAGCCGCGACGAATCGCGTGAGTCGCCCTCGGCACGCATACCGATCGCAACCCGCCTGCCCCGACGGGACGATGCCCCGCCGGTGCGGATCGCCGACGCGACCCCCCCCCGCGATACCCCGCCCGAACGCCCGATCCCGTCCGAGCGATCCACCAGCGGTCTCGCGGAGCCGAAGCCTGAGAAACCGCGAACCGATGTCCCCCCGTCAGTCCCCGCCGATCAGACCCCCGCGGAGTTGCGCCAGCAGATCGATCAGCTCCAGAAGATGATGGGTCAGGTCCTCGAATCGACCCGCCGCACCTCACTCGCCATGGGAAAGGTTGACCCGAAGCTCGCCGAATCGGTCGAGCCGGGACCCCTGCTCGAACTGACCAATCGGCTCGTCGACAACGACACGCCGGTGGCCGTCGCGGATCGGATCATCGGCCGCGTCCGTGACCGACTCGACCCCGTCGAGCTGCGTGATCCCGTCGTCGTCCGCCAGGCGGTGCTCCGTGAGATCGAGGCAACCATCGACACCCGCGCCGATTCCATGCTGGCGATCTCGGCCGGCGCCAGCACCGGCAAACCCCGTATCATCGCGCTCGTCGGGCCCACAGGCGTCGGCAAGACCACAACGGTCGCCAAACTCGCTGCCGCGTGCAAACTCCGCCACGCTCGCCGGGTTGGGCTCATCACCAGCGACACCTACCGCATCGCGGCTGTCGAGCAGCTGCGGACATACGCCCAGATCATCGGGCTGCAGATCAAAGTGGTCATGAGCCCCGAGGAGATGGCCGGGGCCGTCGCCTCGCTGTCGGGCATGGATGTGATCATCATCGATACCGCCGGCCGGAGTCAGCACGACGCCCGTCGCCTCGACGAGCTCAAGGCCTTTGTCGACGCCGCTGGGGCCGACGAGACGCATCTCGTGCTCTCATCAACAGTTGGGGAAACGGTACTCAATCGGACGGCCGAGCGGTTCAAGGTCCTCGGACCCGGCCGGGTCATTCTCACTAAACTCGACGAGGCGGTCTGCACCGGTCAGCTGGTAGGGCTCACCGGACGCATCGGACTGCCCCTAAGCTTTATCACCACGGGGCAGGAGGTCCCCGACGACATCGAGCCCGCTCGCGCTGACCGATTGGCACGCGTCGCTCTCGATGGTCCGCAGGTGCTCTTCGGAGGCATCGACGGGAGAGACTGATGACACGAGCGTTTGTGTTGCATTCCGAATCCCCCGACGATAAGAGCGGGGGGGACCAGGCATCCCGTCTCCGCGAGCTGGTCGAATCCCTCGATTCAGGGCAGGCTGATTCACAGGGGCGAAACACCCCCTCACGCCACATCCCTCCCGAGCGACGCATCCCCATCATTGCGGTCGCTTCCGGAAAGGGCGGTGTCGGTAAGACCACCACCTCCGTGAATCTCTCCATCGCACTGGCCGCCCACAACCGCAGGGCCATCCTGATGGACGCCGATATCGGGCTCGCCAACGCCGATGTCCTCTGCGGGCTCATGCCCAAGAACCGACTCGATTTGGCCGCCAACGGCTCGGGCGGCCTGACCCTCGAGGATCTGGCCATCGACGCCCCCGGCGGGTTCCGTCTCATCCCCGGCTCGGTGGGCATCGGGCGGGTGGATGAACTCAACGATGTCGAGCGTCGGATCCTGCTCAACAGCCTTCAGACGCTTCACACCCACAACGATGTTGTCCTCATCGACACCAGTGCCGGTCTCGGCCCATCGGTCACGGAGTTTATCTCCGCCGCTGATGTGGGCCTGATCGTCGTCACCCCGGAGCCTACCAGCATCGCCGATGCATACGCCCTGATCAAGGTGCTCGTCACGGCCAAGGAAGGCCAGCGTCATCCGGTCCTCTCCCTGGTCGTCAACCAGGTCAGCGGCGAGCGCGAAGCCGAGCAGGTCCACGACCGCATCGCCGGCGTCTGCGATCGATTCCTCGGCTACCAGATGCCCATGATCGGCTATATCCGCAAGGACAAAAAAGTCCTCGCTGCGGTCCGATCCCGGGTGCCCTACATGATCGACGCGCCCAAGTCCGCGGCCGCCAAGGACATGAGCCGTCTGGCCCAAGCACTGATCCAGTGGGCCGGCATCGAGGGCCGCGCCGCGGCCAACGCCTCCCGCCGGGGCTGGTTCGCCCGCCGCTGAATCGCCCTCACTCCCATCTTTTTTGACCGTTCCCATGGTCGGATGGCGCGGGATTTGCGATGTCATATTCCGGCTGAATCGCGGCCCGCTTCGGGCCGATGTAACACCGGGCATTTCTTGCGCGAACCACCATGAGCAAAGCGGCCGTTGAAACCATCTCGGGCGAGTCCCTCTCCCGTATCGTCGGCGCGGTCGTCGGGCTGGCGGGCTTCGCGACCGCTGTTCTTGCGGGTATGACCACCACGAACCCGGGGTCGGTCACGCTTGGCAGGGCATTGATCTGCCTCGTCGCCGGGGTTCTCGTCGGCCGCCTGCTCGGTTGGGGGGGCGAGATCGCGGTGAAGGAATACCTCGAACGCTATCGAAAAGACCATCCGGAACCCGAACCTCCAGCGGCCTTGGTCCGCCTCAAGCAGAAGCGGGATCGGCACGAGCAGATTGTGGAAGAGATGAAGAAGTCCGCTTGAAATTTTCGTTTCAACCGCCCCACGGCGCGCGCGTTTCTCTATACTGCCACCCGTGGCGCAAGGACCGCGCCCTGACAATCCAATCCGCCGCTCCGGGGCTCGTTTCGGCGGGCTTCGTCTCGGGGCGAACGAGTGGTCAGTGGGTCAAGGAGCCGACCAATGACTGCGACGAAGACTGCCAACTCCGACACCGCGCGCAAGCCCCGCACCAAGCGCACCACGCCGAAGAAGTCATACTCCGAAATGGAGCCCGAAGAGCTTTGGGCCGAGTACACCTCGTCGCCCTCCGAGCCCCTGCGCAACTTCCTGACCGAGAAGTACCTCCATCTCGTCCGCTACAACGCCGAACGCATCCACCAGCGCCTTCCTGACGAGGTAGACCTCGATGACCTGATTCAGGCCGGCTACTTCGGTTTGGTCGATGCGATCGACGGTTTCGACACCGAGAAGGGCGTGAAGTTCGAGACCTACTGCGCCCCCCGCATCCGCGGCGCGATCCTCGACGAGCTCCGCAGCATGGACTGGGTGCCCCGCCTCGTCCGGCACCGTACCGCCCGCGTCGAACAGGCCCGGCAACGCATCGAGATGGAACTCGGACGCAAAGCCACCGACCAGGAGATCGCCGCCAAGCTCCAGCTCGACAAGGACGAGTTCGACAAGTTCAAGCGCGACTCACGGGCGACGCAGGTCACCAGCATCAACCGCAAAGCTTTCAGCTCCGACGGCTCGCGCGAGGTCCGCGAGATCGATGTCATTTCGGACGAGACGCAGGTCGACCCGGTCCGCCTCGCCCAGCGCAAGGACCTCAAGGAGCTGATGACCAAGGGCCTCAGCCGAGCCGAACGCCTCATCGTCACCCTCTACTACTACGAGTCGATGACCATGAAGGAGATCGGGCTGACCCTCGATCTCTCCGAGTCCCGCGTCAGTCAGATGCACTCCTCGATCCTCGCCCGACTCAAGGCTCAGATGCAGCACCGAATGCGTGAGCTCGAGCCGATCCGCTGAGCCGCTTCCCGCACCGCCGATCTTCTCTCACCGCCGGGTACGCCCGGCGGTTTTTCCTTGCCAGCTCTCCGAGACCGTGACGCTTTGTGGACAGATCCGCTCGACTTGGGGACACACGGTGGATTCAGTCCCCCGTGCCTGGCAACCCAACCATCGCGGTCATCGGCATCGGGTCAAACCTCGGCCACCGCCACGCCACCATCCATGCGGCCGTCCGCGATCTCGCGCGCGTACCCGGCGTCCGTGTTAGACGGCTGTCTCCCATCATCGAGACTGATCCCGTTGGCCCGCCAGAACAGGGGCCCTATCTCAATGCTGTCGTCCTCGTACAGCCCGCCCTCGAACCACGCGCGTTGCTCGACGCGATGCTGACGATCGAACGCTCGCACGGACGGGACCGCGCACGCGAGCAGCGGTGGGGGCCGCGGACCTTGGATCTCGATCTGCTGACCTTCGGAGACCGGATCATCGACGAACCCGGCCTGACTGTCCCGCACCCCCGCATCGCGGAACGGGCGTTCGTGCTGCGGCCCCTGGAGTTCGTGGCGCCGAGGTTGCCGATCTTCACCCCCGACGGGCTCCGGACCGTGAGCTCCTTGGCCCGCATGCTCAGACCACAATGAAAAACCCCGCGGCAGCGGGGTCACGGAAGTTCGGATCAGCTCGGGGCCTCAGCCGGCGTTCTTCGCCCGCGGGTGGGCGTTGTTGTAGGTCTCCTCGACCCGCTTGGTCGAGAGGTGGGTGTAGACCTGTGTGGTCGAGAGTGACTGGTGGCCCAGCAGTTCTTGGACGCTGCGGAGATCCGCGCCGTTCTCCAGCAGGTGCGTCGCGAAGGAGTGGCGGAGGGTGTGGGGCGAAATGGACGGGTCAAGCCCGACCTCGCGGAGATACTTGTCCAGCTTGCGTCGAACTGAGCGGGCGCTCAGACGCTCCCCGTGCTTATTGAGGAACAGCGGCAGGTTTGGCTTCTCATGGCGGGTCGCCCAGATCGGCGCGAACCGAGCGTCCTTTTCGAGGTGGTCGGTGTAGGACTTGATCGCTGCCAGCGCGTGCGAGCCGAGCGGCACGATACGCTCCTTGCGTCCCTTGCCCCGGATGTGCAGGGCCTCGTGCTCGTGGTCAAGATCGCCGTGGTTGAGCCCGACGAGTTCGGACACCCGGATGCCGGTTGAGTACAGGGTTTCGAGCATCGCGCGGTCGCGGCGTCCGAGGACATCTTTATCTCCCGGAGCGGCCAGCAACTGCTCGATTTGCTCGACGGTGATGGCCTTCGGCAGCCGCTTGGACTGCCGCGGGGTGCGGATCAGCGTCATCGGGTTGGTCTTGGCAAAGCCTGCCCGGTTGGCCCACTTATAGAAGGACCGCAGCGTCGCGATCTTGCGGGCCATGGTGGCGGGGGAATAGGACTGCTCGCTCAGGTGGCTCAAATACGCCCGGATCAGGTCCGCGTCCGCGCCGCAGATCGTCGCGGTCAGCGTGTCGCGGGCGGTCGAGCCGGCCACCCCGCCGGATCCCTGAGAGATCTGCTTGAACGCGAGCTCTTCCTGTGGGCGGTCGATCTCTCGTCCAGCCTCGTCGCACAGGTACTCGATGAACTGGCGGAGGTCCGCGCCGTAGCAGCGGGCCGTGTACGGCGAGAAGTGGCGCTCGTCGGTCAGGTAGGCGCCGAAGGATTCGGTGATGGGCAGGCTGGTCATGCGCGAAACTCCGGTGTGAGGCCCGGGGGTCCGTCCCCGAGGCTCGTGCGTGCGCTATCGGTCGTATTCGGGGGCGGGTTGACCGCGATCGGGACTTTGATGGGACAGAACCTGGGCGGCGATCAGTTCGGCGTCCTCCCATGACAGGGGGGCGTCCGAGTCGGCTAGCGCGGCGAGCCGCTCGAAGAGTTCTCGGACCCCCGCCCCATCGCAGGCGAACCGCCAGAACTGCCCGTCTCGCCTCACCGACACACAGACCACGCCCGGGTCGTCCGACCGTTCGGCGGTCGCCTTCGGCTGGCTGTTGCTTGGCTTGGGGGGGATCATCGCGTGTTCCTCGTCCGGCTCAGCGCCGGGCGGGAATCGCACGGCGAAGGGTCAGGGTCTGGCGGACTGCTCCCGAGCCAGGCGCAGCCACTCTTCTTCGATCAACCGTCCCACGGCGTGAAAAGCCGCGAAACGGGTGTACAGCTCCATGCTCGCGGTGTACACACGCCACTTGAGGGCGCTGGTCGGATCGGAACGCCCCTCGGCGTACTGCTTGACGGCCATCAGAACCGCGTGGTCCCGCGCGTCGAGGTGCTGACTGACGGTCGTTACCGGATCGCCGCCGAAGCGGACGCCGTCGAACCGCCCGAAATCAGTGAATGCCATGGTCAGCGCCATCGGGTCCAGGTCGGCGTTGCCGGACCGGGTCATCGCGCCGGGCTTGGCGTAGAGGGCCAGCGCCAGCCCCAGGATCGGGGGGTCGTATGGGTCGTAGGCCGTCACCGACGAGGCGATCACGCCGTCAACACCCAACGCTTCGGCCAGCCGCACCGCGTCGGCCGAATCGCGTGGGCCCTCGGGCATGCCCAGGGCGGTAGCGACCTCCAGCGATCGGTTCAGCGGAAGGCACCGGACGCCACGGATCTGTTGAACCGCGGCGACGAGCTCGTCGCCGACAAGGTCGGTGCGGACGAGGCTGGTCCCGGACTCGTTGCGGGGCGGCAGGACGGCCCACACCACATCGCGTCCCGCGGTGTCGTAGGGAGCGACGATCGCGGTGGGGGCGAGCAGACGCTCCCGCGGGTCGGTGGTCTTGCAGGCGGTGAGCGCAACGATCGCCAGAAGGCAGATGGCCGCGCGTGCGAGCATGGTCTGTGCACTTGCCATGGCGTCCGTGCCGGGTCTAGGGCGGGGCATCCTGCCACGCCGGGGTTGCCTGTCGCCCCTGTCCCGGGGGGACGAGGGGCTTGAGAAACCGGCAGCCGGGCGGTGGCCCGGCGTCCGGGAGACTGGAAGTCTTTTACTCACCGACATTCTGTGTGTCGGGCACGGTAGCGAAACCAGTGTTGGCCGAGGGGACCTGGACAGACGCGGCGCGGATGGCCGGTGAGAGTTCCATCGACCAGAGGTGCTCCTGGCCGCCCATATTCGAGACAAAGAAGATCTCGTTGTTCCGGGACCAGGTGGGCATGAGGTCGATCGACTCGCCATCGGTCAGACGGACCTTGCCGGCACCGTCGATGCCCATGAGCCAGAGGATCGAGGACTCTGGCTTGGCCGACTGCCCCGAGGCCCACGCCTCGGAATAGGGCACCTGGGCGAAGGTCACGAACTGGGCATCGGGCGACCAGCTGGGGTTGATCAGGGCCGAGCCCGGGGCGGTCGCGATTTCGGTCTCACGCCCGGCGGTACCAGGGTTGGGGTTGTAGTCGATGGTCCAGACACTGAAGGCCCGATCGCCCCGCTCCCGCGAGCGCTGGTAGAGGATACGGTCGGCACCGTTCGCACCGGTTCCGGCGACAGGGGCCCACTCGGGGAAGAGTCCGAAGCCGATGAACTGAGCGCTGGTGGGGTTTGAAACCTCAGCCACCCACATTTCCCAGCGTCCTGTCTGTTGGCCGAGCCGGCAGAACACCAGGCGGGAGCCGTCCGGCGACCACGACGGGTGGAGGTCGTGGGAAGCGTCGGTGGTGATCTGGACGGACTTGCCGCCTTCCGCGGGCATCACGAAGATGTCCCACGAGCCGTTGCGGTCCGAGCAGTACGCGATGTACTGGCCGTCCGGCGACACGGCCGGCATGACATCCTGCCCGGGGTCGTCGGTCAGTCGGGTGACCACGGAAGAGTTGATGGGCTTGATGTAGATGTCGGCGGTGGGGCGGTGCTGGGTCGATGCGAACACCAGCGAACGCCCGTCGGGGGTCGGGGTCGGGTCGAAGTCCGCACCGGCGAAGCTGGCGGTGATCTGGCGGACATTCAGCGTCGCCCGGGTGATGTCGTTGAGCGGGGCGAACTCGGTGGGGAGTTCGGCTCCCATGGCGCTGGCGTAGATGATGGCCGAGAGATCCTGCGAGCGGTTGGGGGTCGGCGTGGTCGTGACGCGCGGCTCGGGCTTGGGTTCGGGGGTCAGGGCGTTGAAGTTGGGCTGCTCATTGCCCGCGATCTGATCCGGCGATGCCACGGGCGTGGTGGTGGGGGGTGTGGTTTGGTTGCTCTTGGCGACCGCGGGCGTTGTGTTGGTTGCATTGGAGAAGTTGGTGTTGGTGGCCGTGGCGACGCGGTCCAGAGGCACGCGGGTGGACTCGGTTATCGCCGGTTCACCGCTGCCGTAGCGGAAGGAGGACTCGGCCGCGATGGTCTGCTCGATGCTCGCGCTGGTGTTGGAGGCGAGGCCCGAGCGGCCGCTGGGAGCGGTGGTGGAGTAGAACACGGCCGAGCGCGAGGGCTGGGTGTTGTTCACGGCGACGGCGGGCTCGGGCTGTGGGCTCTTGTTGCGGTTCCAGAATCCCGCGCGGCGTGGGCCGCATGCCGAGGTGCCGGCGACGGTCCCAGCGAGCAGGGTCATGGCGAGGGTGCTTGAGAGTGCACGGCGTGGGGCGTTCATGGGCAGAGCTCCGTCTGAGTCGTGGCGAGACGCGCCGGGCCCGATCCGAGAGGGCGGGCGTCTGGGTTGATGGCGTCCGCGACGACGGGCTCCGCCCGCATGCCGCCCATTGGGGTGATTGCCGGGCTCCGCCGGCGTCCCCGTGATGAGGGGCTTATCGGACAGGCTGAGGGGGTGCCTTGAGTCCGTATAAAAGAAGTTTGGGGCCGGATAACAAGCCGGAATGCGATCAGCGCAGGATCGCGCCGGCACGCTCGATGGCGGGGGCGAGCAGGTTTTCGCAGGCCGCGGGATCGAGCCCGGGCACCGGGGATATCGCCACCGCTTCGAGGGACTCGCACAGCGACAGAGCGTGTGCGAAGCGTCGGAGGTGGTCCTCGGCGTCCCGCAGCATGGCGGGCGTGATCCAAGCCGCGGGCTCGATGATCAGCCCGATGCCCGGGTGCTTGCGGGCGAAGGACAGAGTTGATACCCCGTCGGAAAGCACCGAGCCGGGGCCCGGCCAGAGCAGCAGTTGTGCGGTGGGGCGGGCGGCTCGGAGTGCGGCCGACGCGTCGGTGACCAGCGATTCGAAGCGTTCCCATGCGGCATTGGACCACGATGCGAACGAGGACTCGGCGTCATCGACTGTCTGGCGGGAACGGAGGATGATGCGCGGCGCTTCCGGCAGGGCGGAGAGGTCCGCGCCGTCTTCGATCAGTCGGGAGGGAGAGACGCCCCACAGGTCGACGCCTGCGGTGATCACGGTGCCGTTCGGCGCATCTTGGCGGGTCAGCTCGATCACGGGCAAGGCTAGGTACCGATCTGAGGCGCAGGGGCTGCGCGGGTGGCGCAGTTCGGGAAGGTCCGGAGCGCATTACACGCTGGTCGGATCCGGGCGGGGGCTCCGATGGGTATGCCCTGCCCGGGGCGTGTCGTTCGCCCCGCTTCGCCCGGCAAGGACGCCGGGGCTGACGCGAAGGGACTTGCCATGACCGATCTGTTTACGATTCCGCGCCCCGTCCGCCACGAGCCCAAGCCCGATCTGCCGCGAACCCCGCGCCTTGTGCTGAGCCGCTCGCAGGTGGTGGACCAGATCCTCACGATCAACCGCTCCGCGACCGCGGAATACCTTGAGCAGTTCGGCGAGCGAGAGTTGAATACCTACCTCGACCACCTGCTGAACACGCAGGAGCCTCGGGGCCGATCCGCACGCTGGGATCGCCCCGGCGATGCGCCGGCGATCATGACACGGCGGCGGGCTTCCTGACCGAGCCAACGGGACGGGCGTCGGGGATACGCACGCGTCTCGGGGATGGAGAGAGCCCCGTGCCGCACGATCCCCGGCGTCCGAACCGCTTGCGATGACTGGCTTTGACCTTGCTCCGAGCCGGGCGGGCTGTGGTGGGCCCGCCCGGCTCTGTCATGCGCGGGGACACCACCTATCATGGGTTGACCGCCTCTTCTTGATCAGGAGCGACGATGACCGCACCGACCCCCACGCTGGACCACCGGATGTTCAAGGCCGTCAAAGCCGCATTCCCGGGCGTGCGATTCCGAGGGACCGAGTTTCGCGGACAGTCCACTCTGATTGTGGAGGCCGAGCCGTTTCATCGCGTGATGAAGTTCCTCAAAGAGGAGGGCGGGTACAACTACCTGTCCGATGTGACCGCGGTCGACTACCTCGGTTATCCGGCCAAGATGCCCGCCCGTTTCGCGGTGGTGTATGTCCTGTGCAACCTGGATACGGCCGAGCCCAATGGCGATCGGTTCCTGGTGAAGGTGTTCCTCGATCCGTCGATCCCGACGGACGGCATTGACGAGGACCCGGCGTTGTACATCGAATCGGTGTGCGACCTGTGGCCGGGCGCCGAGTGGATGGAGCGGGAGGTGTTCGACATGTTCGGCATCCGCTTCCGCAATCATCCGGACCTGCGTCGGATCCTGCTCTGGGAGGACTACCCGGCTCACCCGCTCCGCAAGGATTACCCGCTTCGCGGACGGGGTGAGCGTGAGAATTACCGCATCGTCGATCGCACGAGTTCGTGATCGGGTGTCGGCGGTCAGTTGCCGGGCAGGACGACCGGGCTTGGTCGATTGATCTCGATCATATCGCGGGCGAGATCCCATGAGATCGCGCGGGCGCTTAGCGGCGCGGCTCGTCCAGGCTCAGTCAGAGTGACCAGATTGCCGGGGGCGGCCAGCGTGTAAAGGACGGACCGTGCTGCTTCGTACCTCGCACCGTCGGCGGACAGGGTCTTGCCGCCGGCTCGGAATGTGACGCGGCCTCTGGCATCGGCCGTTTCGAGGGCGAAGCGGTCCCCGGTGCCCGAATCGCGTGAGAGTTGTCCGAAGCGTGCGGTGAGTTCGTCGCAGTCCAGATATGCGAGTTGTTCGGCGCCGGCACCCTTGGCGATCGTCTTGTGGGTTACCCGGACATCGCCGCGCATCTCGCCGATGCCCGCGGGGCGGTCGAGCGTCATGGACCGTGTCCAGTCGAATCGGGTCAGGCCGGGTCCGAGGGTGTTGCCGATCCCGTCGGCTTCGGCGCGTGCGTCGGACTCGTCGCGTCGGTCCAGGACGAGCAGCGTGCCCGCGCCGGGCACGCGGAGTTGGGAGCGCTCGTTGTCGGCCACGATCTGATCAGACTCGAGATAGAGCAGGCCCGTGACCCGCTCGGGGTTGGACGGGTCGTAGGTTCGGGTCTCGGCGGTGGCTGGGGCGGGTCCGGAGTCCGATGAGCCGCCGTAGGCGCGGGCGATGGTGACTTGCCGTTCGGAAGTCCCGCGTCCGCCGACGCGGTCCGGGGTGAGGCGCGGGGTCATCTCGACCTCGACCCGCGCCGCTTTGAGCGTGTCGCGGGTGTAGGCATCGGGGGTGGACACCACGGACACTCCGCCTTCGCAGACCAGCCGTCCGAGGGCGTCGTCGAACCGCATCGAGTCGGTCCAATCGGCGATCACCCTGCCGGTTTCCACGCCCGTGTCGTCGCGGAGCAGGTGCTGGAACCGGCCTGCGCCGCTGACCGCCATGCGCCGGTTTCGGGCGTCGAGGTCGATCGCCGGGCCGGTGAGGGACGAGTCGCCGCGGGTGGCGTTGGCGGGGTTGGTCGAACTGCCGGAGAGCCGGAGTGTCTCGCGTGCGCCGTCGACGGCGAGCCCGCTGCCGGAGGCGGTGGTGTTCTGCGAATCCCGGTAGACGATGGCGCCCGATGCGTCGGCCGTGCGGACGAACAGATCGCCCATGCCGTTGCGTGCGAGGGTCGCCGTGGCGCGGTCGGCGACAAGTTCCGCGCCGTTTGCTTTGCCGACCACATCGCCTGTGGCGGCGACGCGGACGGGCTCGGGGCGTCCGGCGTTGCCGACGAAGTCGACGCGGATGAGTTCGGCGAACAGACTCTGGGGCCTGCCGAGGTCGTCGGCGGCGCCGGTGAAGCCGCCGCCCGTGACGGTGGCGACGCGGAGTGCCGATCGGCCATCGCTGCCGGGGGCAAAGATGGTCTCGAGGGTGTCACCGGACAGGATCGCGTCCTGCTGGGTCGCGAGCACTTCGCCAGCGAAGGTTGCATCGATCAGGCGGTCGGTGAGCTGGCCTTCGCGAGTCTCCAGTGTCAGGCGGGCCGATTGACTCCAGCGCAGGGCGGCGTCGGTGCGGGAGCGGGTCGAGCCGCGGCCGGGCAGGCGGATGACCCCCGTGCGGAGATCGGCGTCGACCCGTGCGAAGGAGCCTTCTCCTGCGTCTTCGATCGCGATCTGGACCGGATCGTCGCCGGCTTCGAGTGAGAGCACCGCCCGGCTCGCCGCGTAGCGAACGGTGGCTGCTGAGCCCGTGGCTCCGCGGGCAGGGTCTTCGAACCGCACGGGGGCAGCTGTCCCGAACATCGCGAGGGCCGCATCGTCGCGGGTGAGTTCCGGCGGGACCGTCTCGACCGGGCGGATCGCCATGGATCCCTGCCAGATCACGGTCAGGCTGGCATCCGGCGTCGGGCCTTCGGCGATGGTGGGGGAGGAGATGCCGGCGGAGTCGGCAGCGGCGTTGCCGCTGGAGATGGTTGATCCGGATGGAATGTCCGGATTGGCCGCAGGCGGGGCGGGGCGTGATGCAATGGTGCGGGAGAAGCCGACTCGGGCGAGCGAGTCGGAGGGGAGTTGGTTGTCGATCGTGCGGGCGAAGAGTTCCAGGCGATCACCTTCTGCGCGGGCCGTGCCCATCGACACGACCACCTCTTCGCTGAGGATCGCGTGGTAGAGGTCGACTTTGGCGGCGGTGGCGTTGTTCGTGGTGGTGGGGGCGGTTGCGATCGGAGGCGGATTTTCGCCGGTCGGCGCCGGTTCGGGGAGGGTGGTTGCCTCCGCTCGCTCACCGAGTCCAGATGAGTGTTCCGGTTCTTTGGCAGCGTTGGGCAGAAACTCGAGCCGACCCCCGCGGGTGATCTCGATCAGTTCGACGCGGTCGCGGACCTGGTTGAGCAGAACGCTGAGGTCGGCTCCTTCGAAGCGGAGTCGTTCGCCAATCAGGCTGAACGGGCCGTCACTCGAAAGGCGGAGGTAGCGGCTTTCGAATCGGACGGGGGCTTCGAACTTCCCGGTGAGTATGGGCGCGGCATCGGCGGGGGGCGGATTGCCCGGTCCGGCAGCGTGTTCGTACACGAGCACACGGACATTGCCTTCGAGTGTCCCTGATTCTGGGGATTGGTTCGCGCTGGGCATCACGAGACGGGCGCGATCGGCGGTGACGCGGACGGCCCGCTCGCCGCTCGGGTACAGCCACGCCCGGGGGTTCGTCAGCAGGCGTTCGCCGTTGCCCACGGGGTCGAAGCGGTCCGCCTCGATCACACCGGTGATTCGGCCGGGGTCGTTGCGATCGGCGAGCGTGATGACGATGGACTCGCCGGTCTCGATATCGGTGATATCGGGGATCTCATCGACATCGATGGGATTCGACCTTGTGGGTGCGGGGGCTGGGTTGCGGGCGACCGCCCACCAGACGATGGCGCCGAAGACCACCGCGAGGAGAGCGGCCGCGATCCGTCCGAGCAGTTTGGGGGATGGTCCGGCCGGTGCTGGCATGCCTGCTCCTTGTGGGGGTGGCTCAGGCGTCGTCGCGCACGAGGCGCATGGCGATCAGGTCCTGCACATCAAGCAGTCCTACGGGGCGCCCCGCGTCGTCGATCACGGGGATCTCGTCGGCGCGGTGTTCGCGGAACATCTGGACGGCGTCGCGGGCGAGGGCCGTGTCGGGCAGTGAGCGCGGGCCGCGGGTCATCACTTCGGCGATGGGACAGGACAGTTCACCCGGATCGCGGAGCACGAGGCGACGGAGATCCGAGTCGGTGAAGATGCCGGCGAGCCGTCCGGCGTCGTCGATGATGACGAGCGCGCCCGGGCGTCGGACGATCTTGGCAGCTTCTCGCAGGGCGGCATCGACGGTGAGCTTCTCGCTGACCAGCGGCAGATTGTCGCCGGCGCGGAAGCGGAGCAGGTCGGTCACGGGGCGGAGCAGCCCGCCGAGCGTGCCGCCCGGGTGGCGGCGTCGGAAGTCGGCTTCGGTGAAGGCCCGGCGCCGGGCGGCGGCCAGAGCGATGGCGTCGCCGATGGCGAGGGTGGCCGTGGTTGAGGAGGTGGGGGCGATGAAGTCGCCGTCGCCGGCTTCGTCTGTGACCAGGGCGGGCAGCGTCACGGTGGCGAGGCGTTCGAGGGCGCTGGGTTCGCGTCCGTCGGTGCTGCCCCGGGTGATCGCAATGATGGGCAGTCCGTCTTGGCGGAGCACCGACGCCAAGGCGACGACTTCCTCGGTCTCGCCTGAGTGAGACAGACAGAGGACGAGATCCGTGGGCCGGAAGCGGCCCAGGTCGCCGTGGGCGGCCTCAGTGGGGTGGACCGCGTGCGAGGGGATGCCGAGGGAGGCGAGGGTGGCGGAGATTTTCGCGCCGATCCAGCCGGACTTGCCCAGCCCGGAGACCAGCACCGTACCGCCGGCGTCGGCGCAGGCGACGATCAGGTCCACGGCCTTCGTGTAGCGGTCGTCGGCGAACTCGGCGAGCGCTGCGACGGCGTCGGCCTCGTGGCGGAGGACTCGGGCGATGAACGCCCGTTCGTCGAGGGCGTTGGGGTCGGCCTGCGGGCTGCGGGAGCCGGGTTTGGGGGCCTCGGTGGGCATGGACGAAGTGTAGGGGGCGGGCGGGGGCGTGAAACCGCCCGTAGGATGGGCCGATGTCCGAGACCTACCGCGTCCATCTCGATGCCTTTGACGGGCCGCTGGATCTGCTGCTCTACCTCATCCGCAAGCATGAGGTGGACATTCACGACATTCCGATCGCGTCGATCGCGGAGCAGTACATGGGCTCGCTGGAGGGGCTGGAGCGGGTGGATATCGACCTGGCCGGCGAGTTCCTGGTCATGGCGGCGACCCTGATGGAGATTAAGAGCCGCATGCTGGCGCATGATGCGCTCAAGAAGGACGGTCCCGACGCGCCGCCCCCGGAGGATAAGCCCGAGGACGATCCGACCGACCCGCGGGCCGAGCTGGTCAGGCAACTGCTCGAATACAAGAAGTTCCGCGACGCGGCCGACGCCCTCGACCGGCGACGGACCGAGTGGGAGTCCCGCTTCCCCGCCAGGCCTGCGGCCATCGACAACCAGTCCGTCCGCGAAGCGCTCGAGGACATGGGTGATTTGGAGTTGGAAGACCTCGACCTGACCGACCTCGTCGAGGCGTTCCGCCAGATCGTGGCCAGCGTGAACTTCGATCGCCTGGGCGAGCACGCGGTGGTGTCGGACGACACGCCGCTGGAAGAGTACGCCGAGGACATCGTCGACCGGCTGTCGTCGCACCGTCGCGAGCACGCCGGGCGGAAGATGACCCTGCGACAGGTGATGGAGGGGCGTTCGCGGGCGGAGATGGTGGGGCTGTTCCTGGCGTTGCTGGTGCTGGTGCGCGATCAGCGGGTGAGATTCGAGACGGTCGACGGTGAAGTCCTACTTGACAACAATGACACAGCATGAGATGCTCGGGTCACCAACTCCGCATGAGTTGGGATCTCGATACCTAAACTGGCAGTGTGCCATGACTCGTAGCCTCTTGCCTCTTGCCTCTTGCTGTCGTGTAATGCTGGTGCGGCCATCGATGAAGTTCAGATGCCGTGGTCTTATGCACAAGATATCAATGGTGGAGTTCAGGAAGTCAATGTCGTAGATGAAGCCACCGGCTGGTCATTTTACCCACTCATTGCGAATCAAGAGTTTCGTGGCGTGCTAGGGGTCAACGATCAGGGAAGTGCCGTCGGAAATAATGTCACGATCGTGCTCTGCGAGCCTGACTCGAACGGTCACTGGGGCATGTCCGGTTGGGACGCGGGTGTAGCGATCGGATCTGCGGTGAAGTGGTGCAGAACCGAGTTCGACGATCCTGCCCTCTTCGATAGTCTTTTGGCGAGTGTCGAAGAGGTGACGGCATCCAATCCGGTGTCGATGCAGAGCGGGCTGCAGCAGACGGACCCCGCGGCACCAATAATTGATTATACTCAAGACCCACAGTTGCTTGATACCCTCATCGCATTCGGAGCTGCGGGTTCAAGCGGGTTGTCCTCAAGCCTGCTGTTGACATATACCTCGGGCTGCACCGATGGGGCTACGACGAATCTTGACGCAACAATGTCTTCTATCGCTGTGGTTGCCCGTGAGACCGTCAACCCCTTCATGTCTCCCGAGACACAGCGGTCAATCTCAAAGATGGGCTTGTCGGACATCAACGCAAACACGGCGATCTGTTACCCGTGCTTCCCGTGGAGTTACAGGTTCTACGGACCTTGGTCGCCTTGGGCGTGTACAGGCGGACCCATCCCTGGAACGGGGAATCTTTGTACTTACACCGGTTGCACGAGGTCTCGCTCCGTGACGATAGTACGTGTCAATATTGACTGCTCTGGGACGGTAACGCCAGGAACCCCCGATACGCAGGGGCCTACCACAAAGCTTCGTCCTGCGAACGCCGATGGGAGTTGCCCTCCGAGTCCGTAACCTGCTGATGTGTGATGACAAATCCTGATTTAATACCGATGGCACGCATAAGAATTGGTAACTTGAAATGGCCACTTCTCGCTGCCGTCGCAGTGTACGTGGCTACTCTGGTCGGGTGTGCCCTCAGGATGGATCCGATTCATTCTACTTTGATTCGATTCATGTACAAATTCAATGTTGCGGTTTCGCGCATCATTCCATCCCCGCCGGAGCCTATCTCCGGCGACTGGACATCGGTGGGGGGTGGGCACGCCGGATCCGGCATCAGTTATGCGTCCGATGGCTCGATGAGCGTGCCGAGTTGGCACCGCTTGCTTGAGGCACCTTTTTATCGAGTTTTTTATATCGAGAGTGCTTACTATGCCTTTGTTGGTCCGCTAATGATGCTGTGTGCATCGCTGTTTGGCTACGCGGGAGTTGTCATCACGATACAGAGCGTATATCGGTACCGGCGTGAGAGAATTACCATAAAGGTATCGAAAGGCATCGCTGCTCAGATGGTCGCTTTGCCGATTGTCTTCGCAGTCTTCGTCCTGTTGCGCCTTCTCTGGATGGGGGAGGCCATCGATCCAGGTGGGTACATTGATATTGTCGGAATGAGCTGGGTGGGTTTGTATGGCATCCAGGCGGCGGCGACTTGCACGATTCTGTGTGCCGGGCTGATTCGTGCGGGGCCCGTTCGCACCCACTCAACGGGTGCCTGTGCTGCATGCGGCTATTGCATGGACTCGCAACCCAAGTGCCCAGAATGCGGAAGCACGCGCGACTATCAGAGGCCAATCATCCGGGCTCGCTGGCTTGCGATTGCTTGCGGCTTGTTGTGGCTTTCCCCGATTTGGCTGCCTTGGGCATGGGCATTTTTGCAGCGATAAAGGCTTGGATGTGAGCATGTTGCTCTGCATGGAGCACCGTTTACGACCGCCACAGGTGGGTCATCGCAACGAGTCGACGAACTTCGCGAACCGGTCCATCCCCCCGTTGATCTGCGCTTCCGAGCAGGCGAAGGAGATGCGGATGTGGTTCTTGCCACAGCCGCCGAAGTCCTCGCCCGGGACGAAGGCGACATGGGCCTCGTCGAGCAGGGCCTCGGACAGGGCGAGGGCCGAGTCGATCTTGACGCCCTTGGGGGTGGTCCGTCCGAAGAGGCCCGAGACATCGGGGAAGACATAGAACGCGCCCTGGGGCTCGACGCAGGTCACGCCGGGGATCTCGGCCAGCCGGCCCATGATCAGCTTCGCCCGCGTCGCGAACGCCTGGCGCATGGTCTCGACCTCCGCGGCCACCGCCTTGTTCGAGAGCGCCTCGCGGATGGCGGCGTAGGTGAAGCTGGTGATGTTCGTCGACATCTGCCCCTGCAGCGTGCCCATCGCGTTGATGAAGGTCTTGCCGAAGTCGCCCGGCATCGCGGCGTAGCCGATGCGCCAGCCGGTCATGGCGTACGCCTTGGACATGCCGTTGAGCGTCAGCGTGCGCTCGGCCACCTCGGGGACCGAGCCGATGGAGAAGTGGGGCACCCCGCCGTAGACGATCTTTTCGTAAATCTCATCGGTCAGGATGACGAGGTCGGGCGCGATGTCGCGGGTCTCGTGGACGACCTTCGCGAGGGCCCGCAGGTCGGCCTCGGTGTACATCGTGCCGCAGGGGTTCGAGGGCGAGTTGAGGACCAGCACGCGGCTGTTGGGGTTGATCGCCTTGCGGAGCTGCTCGGGCGTGATGCGGAAGCCGGTGTCGGGCGTTGTGTCCATCTCGACGACCTTGCCGCCGGCCAGTTCGCAGATCGGGGCGTAGCTGACCCACGCGGGCACGGGCAGGAGCATCTCCCACTGGCGGTCGCCCGGGCAGGTCGTGTCGAAGAGGCAGTGGATGGAGGTGAACAGGACATGCTTGCCGCCGGCCCCGATGGCGATGTGGCTGCCGGTCAGCCCGGGGATGTGGTTCTCCTCAGTCAGCTTCTTGGCGATGGCGTCGCGGGTGGGCATGTCACCCAGGGTGGGCATGTACTTGGTCTGCCCGGCCAGCAGGGCGTCGATGGCGGCCTGCTTGACGGGCTGGGGGGTGTCGAAATCGGGCTCGCCGGCTGCGAATCCGAGGACATCCACGCCGGACGCCTGGAGGGCCTTGGCCCGGTTGTTCAGGGCGACGGTGATGGAGGGCTTGAGCGAGGCGACGCGGCGGGAGAGGGTGGTCATGGGACGAGGGTAGTGAGGATGGGAGAAAAAGGCACGGCTGCCACGCTCCGAGGGACCCGAGGGACATTGCCGAGTGCCCTGTGGGATTGGACCCAACCCCCGCCGCGGCATATTCTTGCGGACCCCCGGATCGGGTATCGGCCCGGGGTGTTCGGCGGCGGGATTTGCTGGGACAGGCCCGGCACGCCCGCTCGCGACAGGCCATTCAAGGAGCATCCATGCCCCTCGCCCCTGAGAAGAAGACCGACATCATCAAGGACTTTGCCCGCCAGGACGGAGACACCGGCTCGCCGGAGGTTCAGATCGCCATTCTGACCGCCCGCATCCAGCAGGTCGCGACCCACCTGCGTGCGAACAAGCAGGACAAGCACAACCGCCGCGGACTTGTGCAGATGGTATCGAAGCGCAACCGCCTGCTCCGTTACCTCAGCCGCACGAATCCGGACGCCTATCAGGCGACGATCAAGAAGCTGGGTCTGCGTAAGTAAGAGATATCACCCCGCGTGCTGGAAACGGCACGCGGCGTTTTCGTATCGGGCCCGCGGGAGCGGCAGTGGGCGCCGGACAGCACGGCCGACGGGGGGGCTGGCGGTAGACCGGGGATCGTCCCCAGATGCCCTAGGAGTTCGGTTGCTGAGAACTGTCCCACGCCTTCTGCCACTCGTTCCGTGTGAGGGCGGGCCCGAATGATGTCGGCGATGAAGCGTCCGTCCGAGCCATCGGGGCCCGGGGTCCGGACGCGGCGGGGATCCTCACAGCCCGCAACACCAAGAAAGCGGAACACATGACAACCAAAGCGATCGTCGTCGAGAAGGAAATCGGCGGGCGGATGATGCGCATCGAGACCGGCAAGATCGCCAAGCTGGCGTCGGCCGCCGTCCTGATCTCGCACGGCGAGACCACCGTGTTGTCCACCATGGTGCGGGCAGCGCCCCGCCCCGGGCTGGACTTCTTCCCCATGCAGGTTGACTACCGCGAGAAGCTGTCGGCTGGCGGTAAGTTCCCCGGCGGTTTCCGCAAGCGTGAGGGCGCACCCAGCGAGAAGGAAATCCTCACCATGCGGATGATCGACCGCCCGATCCGTCCGTTGTTTCCCGAAGGATTCATCGAGGAGATCCAGCTCCAGAACTGGGTGATGAGCCACGACGGCGAGAACGACGCCGATGTGATCGCCGGCACCGGTGCCTCGGCGGCTTTGGCCATCTCCGACGCACCCTTCGAGGGCCCGACCGCCATGGTCCGCGTCGGGCGTATCTTCACCGACGACGGCCCGCAGTTCGTGCTCAACCCGACCGTAAGCCAGCTCGAGTACTCTGACCTTGACCTCGTGCTCGCCGGCCACAAGGACGGCGTCAACATGATCGAGGTCGGCGCCGCCGAGGTGCCCGACGAGGATGTGCTCGCCGCGATGAAGTTCGGCTATGAGGAGGGCATCAAGCCCATCCTCGCCCTGATTGACGAGCTGGTGAAGAAGGTCGGCAAGGAGAAGCGGCTGGGTGATCACCTCAACCTCATCCCCGATGAGATCATGGCGACGGTCAGGAACGCCTGCGAAAAGGAGCTGACCGAGGCCCGCCAGATCAAGAGCAAGACCGAGCGCGGCGAAAAGGTCGCCGAGATCAAAAAGAAGGTTCTCGACACCCACTTCGCCGAGAAAACCGACGGCACGGTTGCCGAGGCCGAAGCGAGCCGCAAGGCCCGCAGCCAGGCGTCCGAGGCCTTCCGCATCCTTGAGAAGAAGATCACCCGCAACCTGATCGTCGAGAAGGGAATCCGTGCCGACGGTCGCAAACCCGAAGAGATCCGTCCGTTGGAGATGGAGGTCGGGGTGTTTGCGCGGACCCACGGCTCGGCCTTCTTCCAGCGTGGCGAGACCCAGTCGTTGGTTTCTTGTACCCTCGGCACGGGCAAGGACGAGCAGATCATCGACGGTCTGCTGCCCGAGTATTCCAAGAAGTTTTATCTTCACTACAACTTCCCGCCGTTCTGCGTCGGTGAGGCCGGGCGCATCATGGGGCCCGGACGGCGTGAAGTCGGCCACGGCGCGCTGGCCGAGCGGTCGCTGCTGGGCATCCTGCCCAGCCCCGAGGACTTCCCCTACACCATCCGCTTGGTCAGCGACATCACCGAGTCGAACGGATCTTCTTCGATGGCGTCGGTCACAGGTGGTTGTCTTGCGCTGATGGACGCGGGTGTGCCGATCTCCAACACCTGCGCCGGCATCTCGGTCGGGCGATTCACCAATGCAGACGAGAGCAAGGAGATCTTCGTCACTGACATCATCGGCGAGGAGGACTTCTTCGGCGATATGGACTTCAAGGTCTCTGGCACACGCGAGGGCATCACCGGCATCCAGCTGGACCTCAAGGCCCGCGGTCTGAACTTCGATCAGATCGAGGTGATCTTCGCCCAAGCGAAGAAGGGGCGTCTGGAAATCATTGAGCAGATGGAGAAAGTCATCCCCGCCCCGCGTAAGGAGATCAGTCGCCACGCCCCGCGTCTGCTCCAGCTCAACATCGCCGTCGACAAGATCGGCAAGCTGATCGGCCCCGGCGGCAAGACCATCCGCGCCCTGCAGGACAAGTACGGCGTCAACATCGATGTCGAGGACGACGGCACCGTGCTTGTCTCGTCTCCCAACGCCGAGAGCATCGAGAAGGCTGAGGCCGAAATCAGCGCCCTCTGCGAGGATATCAAGACGGGCACCATTTATGAGGGCAAGGTCGTTAGCGTCAAGGACTTTGGCGCCTTCATCGAGATTGCGCCCGGCACCGACGGCATGTGCCACATCTCCGAGCTGGGAGAGGGCTATGTCCAGTCGGTGGGCGATGTCGTCAAGGTCGGCGACACCGTTCGGGTCAAGGTGATCCTGGTCGATGATCAGGGCCGCATCAAACTCAGCCGCAAGCAGGCCCTCAGCCCCGAGGAACGCGAGAAGGAGCTGGCCGAGCGTGGCGAGCGTCCCGAGCGGTCCGATCGCGGTGACCGGGGCGACAGCAAGGGCGGCGGACGCCGTCGCGGCGGAGGGAAGCCCCGGCGTGACGAGCGTGAGTCCGAGCCCGCGGCGGCGGAGTAATCCGAGTCCTCTCTGGACCCGGTGAACTTCCCTATATCCTGATGTTTTTGACCGTACCCCCGGGCGTCGGCCCGGGGGTGTTTGACGCGCAGGCTCAATCTGGTAGTCTGTATCCCTGTTATTGGGCCAAGGCCGGTCTCGTGGGGAGTCGGTCGGGTCCAAGCGACAGAGAACGGGGACCAGGATGTCTCAGACCCCACAGACGATCCAGGGCATTGAGGGACAGGTGAAGTGGTTCGACCCGCGCAAAGGGTTCGGCTTCATCGTCGGCCCTGAAGGTCAGGACATCTTCGTGCATTTCACGGTCATCGAGGGCGATGGCTTCAGGGTGCTCAAAGACGGCAGTTCGGTCGTCTACGACGCCGAGCGGTCGGAGAAGGGCTGGCGTGCAACGCGTGTGGTCCGGATCGATATCGAATCGGATGCGCCCGAGGTCGTCGTCACTCGCCGGACCTATTCCCGCACACCGCGGCGGTAGTCCGCTGTGCCGTCGATCGCCAGCATGGTCGCGGCCCTCCAACAATC
The DNA here is from genome assembly GCA_003696675.1 of Planctomycetota bacterium. Classification (GTDB taxonomy): domain Bacteria; phylum Planctomycetota; class Phycisphaerae; order Phycisphaerales; family UBA1924; genus UBA6054. The sequence goes on along the minus strand of RFGH01000074.1, from coordinate 171,215 downwards.
TCGTGTGATGACCGCTGACCAGGTATTGGACGGCTCGTTTCTGATCGGATTGGGAGCGGGGCTGTTGCTCGGTGCCGGGCTGGGCGTTGTCGCATCGCGGGTGATCGTGCGTCGGGCGGTGGCACGGGTCCGGGTGGCGGAGCGTCGGGCACGCTCGGCCGAGCGGCTCGCCGAGATCGGCTCCATGACTGGCGGCCTCGCTCACGAAATCAAGAACCCGCTCTCGACGATCGGGCTGAATGCCCAGCTTTTGCAGGAGGCCATCTCAGACCTCGAGATCGGAGATCAGGAGAAGGGCCGGCTGACGCGGCGGGTCGCCGCGTTGCGTCAGGAGACCGAGCGGCTTCGCGGAATCCTGAGTGACTTCCTCGAGTACGCGGGCGAGTTGAGGCTGGCGCCGGGACCGGTCGATATCGGGACCCTGCTCGAGGAACTGGGCGACTTCTTCGACCCGCAGGCCAGGGCTTCTGGGGTCCGGTTGCGTATCGAGCGGCCGCGGGAACCGCTTCAAGCGACGATCGACGGCCCTCATGTCAAGCAGGCCATGCTCAACCTGATGCTCAACGCGGTTGCCGTGATGGAGCGGCCGGACATCGAATCCAGGGATCTCATTCTGCGTGCCGAGCGTTGCGATGATCATGGGGTGGATTCGGCCCGGCTGCATGTGATCGACACAGGGCCGGGGCTTGACCAGGACGCGATTGAGAAGATCTTCCGCCCGTACTACACGACCCGGGCCGGGGGGACCGGGCTGGGGTTGCCCACCGCCCGGCGCATCGCCGAAGCCCATGGCGGGCGGCTTGAGGTCCACTCCACCCCCGGGGTAGGTTCAGATTTCTACCTGACCTTGCCGCTCGCCCCCTCCGAGGACTCTCCGGCGGGCTGAACCGCCCGAGCGTCCCTACGATGCGGGACCGTGGATCAAGCCACCGACACCATCCAGCCCGAGACCGAGACGCCCGCGCAGCCTGCCCCGGTTGGGGAGCACGGGGGTGGTGCGACCCCGAAGGGTGATCCCCCGATCAAGCGTCCGCGTCCTGCCAAGCCCTCGATGATGGATCGCATCGATGCCTTCGTCAGTCGGCTGAGCACGCGGAACAACTTCTGGCACAAGGTCTGCTCGATGATCTGGCTGCCCTATGCGGCCAAGTCGGGCATCCAGATGAAGAAGGTCGACGACACGACCTTCCGTGCCGTGCTTCCCTTCCGACGGTTCAATCGCAACTGGTACAACGCGATGGCAGGCGCGGCGCTCCTAGGCAACTCCGAGATTGCCGGCGGGTCCTATGTGTTCGGCTATGTCGGCGGTGATTACACCGTGGTGTGCAAGCACCTGGAGTACACCTTCAAGCGGCCCTGCTTCGGACCGGCCGAGTACCGGATCACCCCGCGTGAAGACATCAAGGCGCTGATCGCCACTGGCCAGGAGTTCAACATCACGCTCGACATGGAGGTCGTGCAGCTGGTGCCGAGCTACGCCAAGGCCGAACGGCAAAAGACCCGGAGGAAGCCGAAGGGCGAGCGGTCGCTCAAGGAACGGCTCGGCGGCCGAGAGAAGCGGGTGGGTCGGTGCACCGCCACATTCCATGTGACCCCCAAGCAGCACCAGAAGAGCAAGGGACGCACCTATCGGGGTGCGTAGCCGCTCTCGCCCGCATGGACCCCGCACCGGCATGGCAGACAGCCCCTCACCACACGATAAGGCGATACTGAAGCATCCGCCGATCCTATGGGCCGCGTTCCTCGCATGCTCTTGGACATGGTGCATCGGGATGTTCCTGCCGGCGTTGCTGATGCGTGACGCTGGATGGATGGGGTATCTGGTTTTCTTTCTGCCCAATGTGATCGGGGCGGGAGCGATGGGGTTCGTGCTCCGAAGCCCGGAAGCGGCCGAGCGCATCGTTCGTGAGCACGGCCCGATGACGAAGGCTTTTTCGATCGTCACCTTGGCGTTTCATGTGTACTGGCTCGCATGGGTCGGGTCGTTCTTGCGGCAGGTGTTCCCCATCCCGGATACCTGGATCATGGGATCGCTCGCGGTGGGCGTGGCGTGGGCCATCTCTCTTGGGCGTGTGTTGCGGCGTGGCGCCGGCCCACGGGCGGCTTTGCTGTTGTGGCTCGTGGGGCTGGGGGTGCTCGTCTCGGTGCTGAGTTCGCCCGGTGCCTTGGGGCCGGGCACCGCTGCCATGATTGATCCGCCGACGCATCCGGGGTCCGCGTTGTGGTTGATGCCGGTATGCGTGTTCGGTTTCATGCTCTGTCCGTATCTTGATCTGACCTTTCTGCTTGCCCGGCGGTCCACGGATGGGGGCCGCGGAGGACGGGTGGCGTTCGGCTTCGGCTTCTGGGTGCTGTTTCCGGTGATGATCGGGCTGACCGTGGTGTACACCGGGCCGGTGCTGGCGGTGCTCGAGGGTCGTGCGGAACCGACCGCCGCCCCGTGGGCCGGAGCGGCCGTGTTGCTGCACATCTTCGCGCAATGGATTTTCACTGTTCGCGTTCACGCGGAGCGGTTGACCAGCCCCGGCGTTGGTCCGGTGAGCTCAGAAGAACGCGGGCGGATGCTGTGGTCGGACCCCTTCGGCGTATCGACGGCGCTGGTTGCGTGTATCGGTGCGGGTCTGGCGGGCATGGCGGCGCCGAACCTGATGCCGCACGCCGGGCTCTCTGCCGGTGAGATCGGCTATCGCCTGTTCATGGCGGCCTACGGGCTCGTGTTCCCGGTGTATGTGTGGGGACGGATGATCCCGCGTCGTCGCCGTTCGAGTCACGCCGGATGGGTCGGGGCGTGTGTTCTGGCCGCACCGTTCTTCTGGATGGGCATGATCGAGCGGCAGGGGATCTGGTTGGCCCCTGGGATGATCATCGCGTTGGCGTTGCCGGTGTTGTTCCGTGAGCGTGAGCCGGGCTGACACGGTGGTCAGTCGTCGGCCACGGGACGGCGAGCCGGGATCAGGCAATCGAGCACCACGAAGATGCCGACCAGCGTCGTGGCCGCCGCGTAGCAGAAGCCGCCCGCGACGATCGCGTACACCCAGGCGTCGTTGCTTCGCGCCAGCCACCATCCCGCCATATCCGCGAGCAGTCCGGCGGAGCCGACAAAGACGATCAGCCCTGTGAGGGCTTTGGGGGTGCGGGTCATCGCACCGAGCAGGGCAAGAACGATCAGGATCACCGCCATGGTCGGCGCGTGGGTGTGCTGGCTCATGGCGAGGATTTCCTCGCTCGTCGGCTGGATGTCCTTGGCGTAGGCGATTGGCTGGATGTCGTCCCAGTACTCCAGCGGGAGTTGGGCGTATGCGTCCGGGCCCGATGCCGATCGGCTGTGGCAGCTCAGGCAGTTGACCGCGATGATCTCGGCCGGGGCCATGTCACCAAGGTCGAGATCGTCGTAGCCCTCGGAAAGGTTGGTGCCGGACCGGAGCCACTCGAGGAGCGCGTTTCGCTCAGGATCGGGCAGATTCTCGGGGTGGCCCGATTCCAGGGCGGCGATCAGCGGCGAGGGAGACTGCACGCCGTGGTAATGGCCCCGGATGTCATCCAGGGTCATGCCCTCGATGCCGTCCCGGTTGGAGTAGTGCCACTGCAGGTGCAGCCCGGAGACGGCGTAGCCGCCGAGCAATGTGATCACAAGCAGGGCGATGCCGAGCCGCGTGAACGGGTGGAGCGATGTGAGTCGTGGCATGAGTGAAGCGGCGTCCTTAGAGGGTGCTCAGGTCGATATCGACGGGCTTGGAGGTCATCACGGCTTCGTTTGCGGCGATGCCCACCACGGTGGCGCGGGCGGCTTCATCCATCGAGCACGCGGGCGTTCCGCCGGAGCCGATCGCGTTGATCCAGTCCGCCAAGGCGTAATAGAGCGAGGGGTGGGGCAGTCCGACGCCGTCCTTGAGCTTGCCCTGTTCGGCGAGTTTGGTCGCGCCGGCGATCAGGGTGATGCCTTCGTCGTTGTGGAACTGCTGGCGGTTGGCGTAGACCTCCCAGCCTTGGGTTGGTGCGTCGGATTCCTTGAACATCCATCCGTGGGACCAGCCCAGTTTGATGGCGGCATTGGTGCCGTAGAAGTACTCAGCGGCGCCTTCGTAGGAGTTACCGATGGTCGCGGCGTACTGGAGCACGGCGCCGTTGTCGAACTCGAGCATCAGGCTGATCGTGTCCGGGACCTTTCGCCCGTCCTCCCAAGCGCGGATGCTGCCGCGGCCGATCACACGCACCGGGTAGCGGTCGGTGTACCAGTGGAAGACATCGAACTGCTGGGCTCCGAGCTCGCCTGCAAGCCCGAGCGAGACCGCCGGGTCGAGTTTCCAGTTGAGCTCGTTGTACCGTGCCGGGTCCGATGCCGGGGAGACCCAGCTGGTCTTCTCGTTGTTCTGTGCACGGAGCGTGACCATGTCCCGGACCGAATCGGACTTGAAGAAGCCGCGTGCGAGCTGGTAGACAGGGTTGGAGCGGCCTTGGAACCCTCCGGCAGCCACCGCGCCCGCTCCGCGGGCCGCCTGAGCGATGGCCGAGCAGTCGGCGCGGGTGTGGGCCAGCGGGCACTCGCAATAGATGTGCTTGCCCGCGGCCAACGCGGCGAGGGCCACTTCCTTGTGGGTATGCGTCGGCGTGGCGACAACCACTGCGTCGATGTCGTTGGACTTGAGCATCGCATCGACGGTAGAGAAGCCCTTGGCTCCCGAGGAGCGGCGGAGTCCCGACGCGAGCCGGCGTTCGTCGGTGTCGCAGATGCCCGTGACGGTGACTCCGTCGATCTTGGTCAACTCGCCGACCGCGGCGCGGCCCTGGCGGCCGGCGCCGACCACGCCGATGCGCAGGGCGTCCGCATGGGTCCACACCCTCGATCCGAGGGCGGAGGGGACGAAGGCGAATGCGGCGGCCGAACCGGCGGCCATGGCGAGGAAATCGCGGCGATCAAACTCGGACATGTTCGTGGACCTCTGAACAAATGGAGGGAGAGGGATCGAAAGGAACGGGCTGTCCGCTCGACGACCAAAGGTCGTCGCGACGGATGGATGCCTGGAATCCGGGTGGGAGTGCATCGAGGAGGGCCGGCTCGACAACGAGCGTGGTGGACCAGACCTCGCATACCTCGGCCGAGGGACCGACCACGCAGGCGGCCAGGCAACCGCTCGAAGGCGACGCCGACCGACCGTCCATGATGTGGCCTTTGCCGTTGGCCATTCGGCCGGTGGGGGCGGAAACGGACATTGCCAGATCCGTCAGGTCGACGACCGGGGCGGACGGGTCGTCCGGCGTAGCCCGGACACGCCACGGTCGGCCGTCGGGGCTGAGCCCGATGCCGACGACGGATGAAGTCCCGCCGTGGAGCAGCCCGGACACAAGGCCCTGCGCGCGGAGTTCGTTCCTGGCCAGATCGAGCGCGAAGCCCTTGGCGACACCGCCGAAGTCCAGCCGGATGCCGGGCTGGGTGAATCGGATAGTGCTGGCGTGTTCGTCCAGGCGGACCGAACGCCAGCCGAAGCGGGCGGGTGCTGTCTCTGCGGGTGTGGGCCGGAAGCCGTGGGCTTGCATGAGCGAGCCCAGCGAGATGTCGAACGCCCCGTCCGTCATGCGAGCGGCGTGCAGGCAGCGCCGGATCAGGGCGAGCAGCTCTCGGTCGATGGTGACGGGCGTGTCGGCGGCGATGCGGTTGATCACTGAGACGCACGATGTCTCATCGAATACGGAGAGTCGGGCGTGCCAGTCCTTGATGAGCAGCTCGATCTCTTCGGCGATAGCGACCGGCTCGAACGGCTGCATCGCGCGTGAGAACGCCACGAGCACGCACTCGAAGCGCGTGCCCATGGCGTCAAACGCTCGCATGACCGGTCCGGCGTCTGCTGACACGGTCAGACCTGCTTGGCCTGCATGGTGGCCGGGTCGAAGGTATAGGTGTGGCCGTCCCAGGCCGATCGGGTCGCGAGGTCGACGGCGACCATGACCTTGCTGGCGAGGTCGATATTCGACGCGGCGGGCTCGCGGGTGCGCATGCAGGACAGCCAGTTGAGACGGAGCTGGTCCTGATCATTGCCGATGTCCGGGCAGGTGATCTCCTCGCGGTCGACATCGTCGACATAGACGCGCTCGGGGCGGATATCGACATGCCGACCGTTGAGGTACATGTTGGCCATATTGCCGCGGATCATGGTCTCCAAGCCGACCTCGTTGTTGGTGGAGCCGGCGACGACCATGGTGTGGCCGGTTTCAAAGACGACATTCATATTGATCTGGTCATGGTTCTCCATGTCGTGATCGACCATGTGCGTCGCGGTTGCGGCGACCTTGGTGGGCCAGCCGGCGTCGAGAGCGAAGATCATGGGCGTCATCACATGGACCAAGAGGTCGCCGATGATGCCGGTGGAGAAGTCGCGATAGCGGCGCCAACGGGCGTAGACCTTCGGGTCCCACTCGCGCGGTCCGAGATGGCCGAGCCAGGCGTTCCAGTCGAGGTTTTCCCCGGGCTTCCAGTCGGGGTTGATGCCGTAGTAGTTCCACTCGCCGCTGGGCGTGTTGCGGCAGTACGAGGTCTGGGACCAGATGGGCGTACCGATCTTGCCAGCCTTGATCGCCTTGCGGGCCTCCTGGTACTTTGGCAGCATGATCATCTGCGTGCCGATCTGGAAGATCTGCTCGGGGTGATCAAGCACCGCCTTGCGAACCTGCATGGCCTGATCGAGACGCAGGGTCATCGGCTTCTCGCAATAGACATCCTTGCCGGCGGTCAGCGCATCGATCGCGTGCTGGGCGTGCCAGTGTTCCGGCGATGCGATCAGGACGCCATGGATGTCGTCCCGCTGGAGGACCTCGCGGTAGTCGCGGGTGCTCTGGACATCGACACCGGGCTGCTTCTCAAGACAGGCATTCAGGCAGTTCTGGCGGCGCTCGTCGCAGACATCGGCCAACGCAACGACCTGGACATTTTCCATCTCACGCTGCGCGAAGTTCATGAAGGCGTGCGCGTGGCCTGTACCCATGCCGCCGGTGCCGATGACGGCCATGCGGATGGTCTCGCTCTTGCCGGGAGCACGGACGCGGGCGCTGCTGACCGTCGGGAGCAGGCGGGTTGTGGTGCGGGCGTTGGCGGCTGAGCCGGCCGAGCCGAGGACGGCCGCGGCACCGGCCAAGGCGGTGGCGCCGAGAAACTGGCGGCGGGTGGGGCTGGCCGCGGGTGGAGTGGGGGTGTGGTCAGTCATGGGGTGATCTCCTCGTGGATCGGCCGGGTCTCGTGGCCGGGTGGTGTGGGTGTGGATGCGGGACGGACAACCTACCGCGCGGCTGATCCGCAGTTCAAGAAGAAATGGTCTCTCCGGGTGCTGCGGGCGCGGGCGGAGCCTCGGGAACTGTGGCCTGTTTCATGCCCTTGTCTCGGAACAGGAGGACGAAGACGACGAGGATGGCCAGGGCGAAGGCAGCGGGGTACATCCAGACGGATTTCCAGTCGATGGTGGAGACTTCTCCGACGGTGGTGGTTTTCCACGCGACGAGGTAGCCGATCAGCTGGGCGCCGATCAGCATGCCCACTCCTTGGGTGATCAGGACGAAGAAGCCCTGGGCCTGCCCGCGGATTTTCGGGCCGGCTTTGTTGTCGACATAGATCTGACCGGTGACGAAGAAGAAGTCGTAGCAGATGCCGTGGAGGATGACGCCGCCGAGCACCATCCATTTGACCTGATCATCCGCCGCTCCGGCGAAGAGGCCGTAGCGAACGACCCAGGCGAGCATGCCGACCGCGAGCATCCACTTGACGCCGAGCCGCGCGAAGCAGAGGGGCATCACGAGCATAAAGAAGATCTCGGACATTTGTCCGAAGGACATGGTGCTGGCGATCTTGTCGAAGCCCGACTCGCCGACATACTGGCCCGCGTAGGCGTAATACGCCGCGAGCGGAATACAAATCAGGAAAGCGCAGAGACTGAATACCGCGAATGAGGGGTTCTTCAGGAGGACGAGCGAGTCCAGTCCGAGAGCGTCTCGGGCCGAGAACGGCTTTCCGTTCGCTGGTGCGGGCGTGTGCGGAAGGGTGAAGCTGAAGAAACCGAGCAGCAGGGCCGATCCCCCTGCGACATAGAACGTGTTGGGTGACTTGTCGAATGCGAGGTACGAGATCACCCAGTTGGCGGCGATCCACCCGATCGTGCCGAACACGCGGATCAGCGGGAACTGCTTCTCCGAGTCGGTCATGTTGTGCATCGCCAGTGAACTGGTCAGCCCGAGTGTCGGCATGTAGCAGAGCATGTGGGCCAGGATCATCACGACGAACAGCGTCGATGATTGCTTCGCGGCCGTCGGTGCGAGAAACAGGCACAGCCCGCCGAGAAAGTGCATCACACCGAGCACACGCTCGGTGGCAAAGAACCGGTCGGCAATCATGCCCAGAAAGAACGGCGAGGCAATGGCAGCGATCGGCCCGACTGTGTACGCCCATTTGATCGCCGAGGCCATCCCGACCTCGTTCATGTAGGGGCCCATCGTGACATACCACGCCCCCCACAGGAAGAACTGCAGAAACATCATCACGGAGAGTTGGGCGGCGATGGTCGCCCCGGATCGTTGGCCTTGTTCGCCCATTGGTGTATCCTGCCTGCGGGTCGTTGACACGAGAACCGTGAACGGCCAGCATACTGGAAACCGGTTGCCATTGGCGACCGGGACTTGCCCCATCCGTACCGAAATTGATTCGGAGCCATCCCATGCCCCGACCCGTCACGCTCTTCACCGGCCAGTGGGCCGATCTGCCGCTGGAGGTTCTCGCCGAGAAGGCCGCGGATTGGGGGTACGACGGGCTCGAACTCGCCTGTTGGGGGGACCATTTCGAGGTCGACCGGGCATTGAGTGAGGACAGCTATTGCCAGGGACGCCAAGATCTGCTGGCCCGGCATGGACTCAAATGCTGGGCGATCTCGAATCACCTGGTCGGTCAGGCCGTGTCCGACCCGATCGACACCCGGCACAAGTCCATCGTGCCGGCGAGGGTCTGGGGCGACGGCAGGCCGGACGGTGTCCAGGAGCGGGCGGCGCAGGAGATGATCGATACCGCGGAAGCCGCAAAGCGGATGGGGCTGTGCGTCGTCAACGGATTCACCGGCTCCCCGGTGTGGCACAAGCTGTATTTCTTTCCCCCGACGAGCCAGGAGGAAATCGACGCGGGCTATCGCGCCTTCGCGGACCGGTGGAGGCCCATCCTCGACGCATTCCAGCAGCACGGGGTTTGCTTCGCCCTCGAAGTGCACCCGACCGAGATCGCCTACGACATCCACACGATGGAGCGGGCCCTCGCGGCTGTCGACGACCACCCGGCGTTCGGTATCAACTTCGATCCATCTCATCTGCTCTGGCAGGGGGTTGATCCGGTCCGCCTTATCGACCGGTTCCCCGAGCGGATCTTCCACGCCCACATCAAGGACGCGGTCACGCGCTTGGACGGGAGCAACTCCATCCTCGGCGGGCATCTGTCCTTCGGCGACCACCGGCGGGGCTGGGACTTCCGATCCCCGGGGCGGGGCGATGTGGATTTCGAGGGCATCATCCGGGCTTTAAACCGGATCAACTACCAGGGCCCGCTGAGCGTGGAATGGGAGGACAGCGCCATGGACCGCGAGCACGGTGCGGCCGAGGCGGTTGAGTTCGTCCGCGCCCTCGACTTCGCCCCGGCCGGGCGTGCATTCGATTCGGCGTTCGAGAAGGACGAGGCATGAAGCGTCTAACCTATGCGATGATCGGTGGCGGCACGGGTTCGTTCATCGGAGCGGTCCACCGCAAGGCCCTCAATCTGGACGGGCGGGCCGAACTGGTCGCCGGGGCGTTTTCCTCAACGCCGGAACGGTCCCGACAGTCCGGTTACGAGCTGGGCGTCGCTTCGGATCGCGTGTACGGATCATTCGAGGAACTCGCCCGCGAGGAGTCGGCGCGGTCGGATCCGGCCGACTTCGTCGTGATCGTGACGCCGAACGACACACACTACCCCGCGACGAAGGCGTGCCTGGAGGCGGGGCTTCATGTTGTCTGCGACAAGCCGTTCACCATCACGAGCGATCAGGCGTCCGAGCTGAGAGACCTCGCGTCTTCGAAGGGCTTGGTGTGTGCAGTCACATACAACTACTCGGGCTACCCGATGGTCCGCCATGCGGCGGAGCTGGTGCGCGGTGGGATGTTCGGTCGTATCCGTAAGGTATACGCCGAGTACCACCAGGGATGGCTGGCCACCGAACTGGAAACCAGCGGGCAGAAGCAGGCGTCGTGGCGGACGGACCCGGCCCGCGCCGGAATCGGCGGGTCTCTGGGGGACATCGGAACCCATGCCGAACAACTGCTGCGATTCGTCACCGGGCTCGAAGTCGAGACGGTGTGCGCCGAGCTGACGAGCTTCGGGCGAGGTCGTGTTCTGGACGACGACGCGAGCGTGCTGCTGCGATTGTCCGACGGGGCCAAGGGATCGCTGACCTGTTCGCAGGTGTGTGTCGGTGAGGCCAACGGGCTGTCGCTGCGGGTATACGGCGAGACCGGCGGGCTGATCTGGCGGCAGGAACAGCCCGAGCGGCTCACGCTGACGGCGCTCGACGGCTCGAAGACCGTCCTCTCCCGCGGTAGCGACCGTCTGTCCGAGCGGGCGGGTCACGCGACGAGGTTGCCTAGCGGGCATCCGGAGGGGTTTATTGAGGCGTTCGCCAACCTGTACCTCGGGGTGATCGAGGCAATCGAATCCAAACGCGACAGCCGCGAGCCGGGCCCGATGGCGAGCGAAGTGCCGACCGCCGAGGACGGTCTGCTGGGTGTTCGCTTTGTCGAGGCCTGCGTCCGCAGCGCGCAGAACAACTCGGCGTGGACGCCCGTCTGATCAGTTCAGCGGCAGGACGCGGATGTCTTTGTACATGATGACATTGGTGTCGTGGTGTCCCTGCACAGCCAAGTGTCCGGCGTCATAGGTATCGAGGAAGGTATTCACCATCGGCACGCCATTGATCCAAGTGCGGATGTGGTCACCTTCCACGCGGATGCGGTAGTCGAACCAGGCGTTGTCGCGGGTGATCGGCCCTTTGATATAGGTCGGCCAGGCCGCATTGTAGATGCAGCCGGTAAAGTTCTTGGGGTCGTGCTGGTCGATCTGAGCCTCGTAACCGATCGGCCAAGGGTTGTTCGGATCAGGATTGGGCTTCACTCGGAAGTACATGCCTGAGTTACCCCGCTCGTTGACTTTTACGAGCGCCCGCATCTCGAAGTCTCGGAAGGTCGCGTCGGTGAATAGGTGGCCGGGCCCATTTCGCCCGACCAGCGTGCCGCCGTCCTCGATGGTCCATTCGGTATTGTCTTCGGCGAACCAGCCTTCGGGCTGACCGTCGCTTCCCATGCCAGTGATGAGCGGCTTCATGCCCTGGGGCTCGGGATCGGGCGAGAGGTCCTTGATGCGGATGTTGCGAAAACGGAAGGGGTGGCCGTGGTCCTGCAGGGCGATGTAGCCGGTCGTGGCCCGGGTGTTCAGGGGGAGCTTGTTGGCTTCCTGGCGGAAGTAGCCGCGGTCATCGAGCCGCTGGCGATCATGGATGTGCCGTCCGTTGAGCCAGACATCCAAAACATCACCAACGAGTCGGATGCGATAGGTGTTCCATCGCCCGGCCGGGTAGACAGCCATCTCGCTGGGAGCGATGGCCTCATAGACAGCGCCGCAGTTGTGCACATCCGGGTCCTGACCGGCGGTGTCGAGGATTTGCACCTCGAATCCGGTGAACGCCGGATCGCCGCCGGACGAGCCTCGGAGTCCCACTCCGGAGTTGCCGCCCTCGGGCATCCAGAAATCGAGCGTGAGCTCAAAGTCGCGGTACATCCGGTCGGTGCGGAGCCACCAGCCCTTGCCGGGCTTGAGCGTGACAAGTTCGCCGCCCCGAACGCCCCACGAGCCTTCTTCACCCGCGGTCGTCCAGCCGGAGAGATCCTTGCCGTTGAAGAGGTCGACGAAGCCGTCGTCGGAAGCCTGGGCCTCCCCGACAAACACGGCAGAAGCAGTAAGAGCGAGTGCGGCGAGTGCTCGGCGGATGCGCATGCGTTTCTCCCGGTGTGTGTTTCGGTGTGACGCAGAGTCTATCGCGGGTCGCAGGCCCGGTATGCGTCGATGACGGCGCGTTCTCCAGCTTTGCCCGGCATCGAGTTGCCGTGTTCCATCCCAAGAACACCGGTGAATCCCTTACGCTTGATGCGAGTAAAGATGTTTCGATAGTCGATCTCACCCGTGGTCGGTTCGCAGCGCCCGGGGTTGTCACCGATTTGAAAGTACGCCACCTGATCCCACGACCGCTCGAAGTTATCCACAAGATTGCCTTCGGTGGCCTGTTGGTGATAGAGGTCGCACAGGATCTTGCAGGACGGGCTATTCACCGCGTGGCAGATCTGGAACGCGTGACCCATCTCGGCCAAGAGCATATTCGGGTGATCGCGTGGGTTGAGTGGCTCGAGCACCATCACGATGCCGTGTGGTTCAAGGATGTCGCAGGCCCGGCGGAGCGACTCGACCGCGTAGGCCGTCTGATAGGCCAGCGGAATACGGGGCTCTCGTGTGCCCAGCACGACCGTGGTCCAGGTCGCGTTGACCCGCTTGGCCACCTCCACGGCGGCCCGGGCTTCGTCGAGAAACTTCGCCCGATCGTCCGCGTTGTTCCGCGAGAAGTGGGGGCCCCAGGCGGTGCCCATGTTGAGCACGAATACGCCCATTGTCATGCCGAGCCGATCCATGGCTTTGGCGATGCGTTCCTGCTCCTCGATCGAACGACCGCCCATGCCGTTGTCTTCCCACGCGGTGAATCCCTCGTCCGCCGCAAACTCCAGTTGAGCGACGGGGTCGTCGCCCGCGTGATGGCGGAACATGCCAAAGTGTGGAGCAAACTTCATCGAGAATGCTTCGCCGCGGGTCACCATGCTCGCACCAGAGGACGCCTCGCCTTTGCCCAGCGCGGCGGTTGCCGCCAGCCCGGCCACGCCAGCGCTCGCCATGAAACTCCGTCGGTCCATTGATTACTCCTGCGGTGAAGGTCGGGATTCAGATCAACGGGGTCCGCCCGGGTTCGGGGACCGGACGGATCGGCAGATCGCCAAAGGCGTAATCCGGGGGCGAGAGATCCAGCGACGAGTTCATCGCCTGTTCCCAGGTCACCCGCTTGCCGGTGTACGCGCTCATGCGGCCCATGATTGCCGTCAGAGTGGATTCCGCGACACGGACGCCCTCGTTCAGGTACGGTCCGTCGCCACGGACCGATGCGAGCAGGTTCGCATGCTCATGCACATACGGGTTCCCGTTGTCGCCGGAGAACCGCCACGATGAACCGTTGCCGATCGCAGCGTATCCCGGGCGTGTTGTCAGCGAACCTTTCGTTCCGAAGATCGTCTCTTCGACTCGCCCATCCGTGCCGTCCTGCTGCCGGCAGAAACTCAGAGCCTGCCTTCCGTCTGGGTATTCGTACTCGATCGCGAAGTGATCGAAGATGTTCCCGTATTTCGCATCGGTCCGCACCTGACGCCCGCCCATACCGTAGGCGCTGGTGGGGTGAGCGCCCAAAGCCCAGTTGACGACATCGAGGTTGTGGATGTGCTGCTCGCAGATGTGGTCGCCCGAGAGCCAGCAGAAGTACAGCCAGTTGCGGCACTGCCATTCCATATCGCTGTACTCCGGCTTGCGTTCATGCACCCAGAGCCCGCCCTGATTCCAAGCGCACCGTGCGGAGACCACCTCGCCGATGTCCCCGTTCCGCAGCCGTTGTATAGCTTCTCGATAGCATGGCTCGTGCCGTCGCTGCGTGCCCGCGACCACGGAGAGCTTCTGGGCCTTCGCCCGTTCCGCCGCGGCGATGACCGTTCGAACGCCCGCGGGATCGACGGCGACAGGCTTCTCCATGAACACATGCTTGCCGGCATTGACGGCAGCCTCGAAGTGCATCGGTCTAAATCCGGGCGGCGTTGCCAAGATCACCAGATCGATGTCCTTCTGTGTCAGAAGTTGCTGGTACGCGTCGAATCCCACAAACTTACGATCGCCCACATCGATCCGCCCGGCGAAGTCCTCCGATTCACTCAGCCAGCCGAGCGATCCGTTCAGCCGATCCTCAAAAAGATCGGCCATGGCGACGATCCGGGTCGAAGGATGGGCCTCCAATGCGTTGTATGCCGCCCCGGTGCCGCGTCCGCCGCAGCCGATCACGCCGATGCGTACCGTGTCCATTCCGCCGTTGGTCCAGCCCGATGCGAACGATGGCAGCACCGTCGCGGCGATGCCCGTCCCGGCAGCGGTGCGGATGAAGTCTCTTCGTGTCCAGTCGCTCATTCGGTGCTCCTCAGGCCTGGTCAAACACCCGATCCATCCGCCGGGCGATGTCGGTCAGTCGTTCCAGATCCCCGCCCCCGACCTCGGCCGCGGCCCAGCCGCGGTAGCCGACTTTGTTCAGGGAGGCGCGGACCCGCTCCCATCCGCATTCTCCGTCCCCGATCTCCACGCCGAATCCTTTCCACAGTCCTTCCTCGTTCCGCTTTGTTCGGCTGAAATCCTTCACATCCAGTTTCAGAATCCGTTCGCCAAGTGTCTCGATCCACTGCTCGGGCCAGCCGTAGTTGACGATGTTTCCGATGTCGAAGTGCCAGCCGAATACCGGCTTCTCGAGACCATCGTTCAGCTCGTCGCAGTACCGGGCCGCCTCGAGCGGGCTGAGCAGAAAGTTATTCCACACATTCTCGAACGCGATCGAGACGCCGAGTTCGCCCGCCAGCGGGACCGCCCGACGCATGGCCTCCTGCGAGAGCCTGTACGCGTCGGCGTATGGCATCGACTGGTTCACGACCGCGGGCACGACAAGCACGCTCGTCCCCCCGACCGATTTGCAGTCGCGCAACGCAATCTCGAGGGCCGCGTCGGCTTCCGCCCGGACGCCCGCGTCAGGGTGGTTGAACGGCTTGCTCCAGTGCGTTGAAAGCACCACGCCCGGCACCGACAATCCGGAGGCTTCCATCGCTCTTAGAACAGCGGGCCTGTCGATCGGACCCGGGCTGTCCAGCTCGATCCCGTCGAACCCGGCATCGCGGGCGATCGCGAACTTTTCAGCGAGGGTTTCCCCGCCAGCGATCATCCCGACTTTGAGTGCCTTGCGGATCCATGGGTCGCGTCGGATGGTCGACACTCCGTTGCCCAACGCCAAGCCCGCCGCACCGGCGATGGTCAGACCCATGAAGGTCCTGCGATCAAACCCCGTCATATCAGGCCTGCTTTCCTGGCTTGGCGACCATCGGGATCTGCCGTGGTCCGAATGCCCATGGCTCGTCGTTCAGCCCGTCCTGAGCGTTCAACGCGTCTTCCCAGGTCACGGTCTGGCCCGTGTACGCGGCTTTGCGGCCCATCACCGCCAGCAGCGTCGAGTGTGCCATGCGAACCCCGTCGTTCACGGGCTCTCCAGCCCGGATCGCGCGGAACAGCACATCGTGCTCGCGCTGGTACATGTCGTTGGACTTGGCCGTGCCCCGCCAGGGAGTGGCACCCTCGATGGTGTGCGACTGCTGCCACGGCTGCATCGTGCAGATGCCGTCGCTCCCGAGGAACATCGCCGAGTTGTCCGACGGCGTGCCCGGCCAGTGTCGACACATGTGGTGCGCCCGCACACCCCCGGCATACTCGTACACGATCGAGAAGTGATCGAACACATTGCCGGTCTCCGGCGTGTCCGGCCGCGCCTGCCGCCCGCCCACACCCCAGCACTTCAATGGCGGCGCATCCCCCATCGCCCATGACTGCCAATCGATCGCGTGCACCGCCTGTTCGACGATGTGATCTCCCGAGAGCGGCGTGAAATACTGCCAGTTCCGCGCCATGAACTCCGCGTCGCTCCAGCCCGGCTTGCGCGGGTTCGGGACCACCCATCCCGTCGTGTTGTAGGTGGTCTGGATCGCGCGGATCGCACCGATGCCCCCCGTCCGCACCCGCTCCAGACACTCCGTCACCTGATCCTGATACCGCCAGCAGAAGCCGGACATCAGCGACAGCCGCTTCTCCTTCGCAATCCGGGCCGACTCGATGACCGATCGAACACCGGCGCCGTCCACGGCCACAGGCTTCTCACAGAATGTGTGCTTGCCGGCCTCAACCGCCGCCCGCAGATGCTCCGGCCGAAACGCCGGCGGCGTGGTCAGGATCACCACATCCACGCCCGAATCGATCACCTGCTGATAGCAGTCAAACCCGCTGAACTTCCGGTCCTCGTCCACCCGGATCTTGTGCGCAACCGCCGTCCCGGGATCGTCCGCGTCTTCCGCCACCGTTCCCCGGACATATTCCAGGCAAGGTGCCAGCCGCTCCGGAAACAGATCGCCCATAGACCACAGCACGCTGCCCTCGTCGGCCATCAGCGATTGGATCACCGCGCCAGTGCCGCGTCCGCCGCAGCCGATCACCCCAACCTTCAGCAACGAGCCGTCGGCCCGGACGGGCACCGTTCGTTTCGCGAAGGCTCTCGATCCGAAAATCGCGCCGACCCCGATCATCAGGCTCGCAGCATTGAACTCACGCCGCGACCAGCTCCGTTCACTCGTCATCGTGCACCTCACCCGCCGGGTCCTGCTCACTGACGAATCGGAAGCCGACCCAGCTGCAGTCGGCCAACCACCACTTGCTCTTAGGGATCTGTGGATCGCTCGCGTTCCAGCTCCGGTCCTGCTGCTGCATCGAAGTTGCCGTGCACGACGACGGGTCGTCCCGCCAACTTCCGCCCATCGCGACCGGCCGCCGACCGTCCGTCATGACCCACTCGGCCACATTGCCGACCGTGTCGTACAACCCATATTCGTTGGGCTGCTTCTTTGCCACCGGCTGGCTCTTGTGCTCGCTGTTGGCGCTGGTCCACGCCTCGGCATCGACCGCCGACGCAGATCCCGCCAGATGCGTCCACTCCGATGCACTGGGTAGACGGAATGACACCCCGATCGCGCGGCTCAGCCAGTCGCAAAACCCCTCCGCCGCCGCACGGGTCATGCTGATCGCGGGGTAGCCTTCGTGCCCGAAGCCCCGGTCCGGCGGCACATACGGCTTGCTGGGGCGGGCGATGGCGTCCGCATCGCCCCCCTCGGGGCGATCCAGCTCATACACATAGATGTCGTACAACTCCCACGGCACCTCGGTCGTCAGCACCCATAGGTCCCTGACCGGTTCCTGGTCATCCCCGGCGTCCCCGGGCACCCGGATCATCGTGAACTCAACCGTCGTGTTTGGCACACGGATGGTCCGCGTCACTGTTTCGGCTACGCTGGGCTGGGACGCGCCCGCCGAGCACACCACACCCAAGGCCCCGAACGCCATGCACTTCAAACAAATCGCGGCCATCCTGTCCCTCGGGCTGTTGCTCGTCTTCGTCCCGTCATGCGCCCCGACGCGGGCAGCGAGAAACGCAGCCCCGGGGGAGGCCCAGCCTACCTTGACACGCCACGAATACGCAAGGGTCCTTATGGGCTCAAAGTGCCGCATCGTGGTCTACGCCCCCTCCGAGCCCGCCGCGGCCGCAGCCTGCGCCGCCGCCTTTGACCGCGTCCACCGGCTCGAACAAGCCCTCAGCGACTACGACCCAAACTCCGAAGCCGCCCGACTGACACGACTTCCGCCCCGCGAGTGGCACACGGTCTCACCGGATCTCGCGCAGGCCCTCGCCAAATCGCTCGATATTGCTCGGAAGACAGATGGGGCGTTCGACCCGGCCATGGGGCCGCTCACGAAACTCTGGCGAAAGGCCCGTAGCGACGGCGCCCTTCCACCGCCCGAGACCATCGCCGAAGCCCGTACCCGCTCCGGATACCGCCACATCGAACTCAATTCCGACGCCCAACGCGTCCGTTTGGCTGTCGTCGGCATGGGTCTCGACTTCGGCGGCATCGGCAAGGGGCTTGCCGCCGACGAGGCCCTCGCCGTTTTGACCCATTACGCCCTGCCCATCGCGCTCATCGACTTTGGCGGTGATCTCCGCGCGGGCGATCCACCGCCCGGCACCGACGCCTGGTCCGTCGAGATCCGCGACGGCGTCGCCGGCGCGCGCACCGTCCGACTCGCCAACGCCGCCGTTGCCACATCGGGCGATCTCGAACGATTCATCGATATCGGCGGCCATCGCTACTCGCACATCCTCGATCCACGCAGGGGCTTCGGCATCGAGCGCCGTGTCGCAGCCACCGTCATCGCCCCCGAGGGCTGGCTCGCCGACTCCCTCGCCAGCGCCGCCTGCGTGCTCGGACCCGAGGGCTTGCCGGATCTCCGCGCCCGCTTTCCGGAAGCAATCATCGAAGTCAGCACTGCGGACACCCCATGACCGCCGACCCGTCATTCCTCGCCGCAGCCCGCTCACGATACGGCGTCGAGCCTGTCGCCTCCGCCCGCGCCCCCGGACGCGTCAATCTCATCGGCGACCACATCGACTACTGCGGAGGCACCGTCCTGCCCGTGGCCCTCGACCTCTGCTGCCACGCCGCGGTCTTTCCGAAACAGACCACGCCCGACGCCTGCCTCATCAGCACGACCCTTGACGATCGCACTGCGTCCATCCCGCTCGACCGCCCGCTGATTCCAGGCGACCCGTTCCCGGTCGGCTCGTGGGCGTCCTACGCCGCGGGCGTGCTGGCCGGACTGGCCGGCATCGCCCCGCTTGACGCCCTCGCTGGCTGCCGCGTCTATATCCACTCCGATGTCCCGCCCGGCGCGGGGCTCTCCAGCTCGGCCGCGATGGAGGTTGCGATCGCCCGAGCGGCCGCCCATACCTGCAATATCCCAATCGACGGGCTCAATCTCGCACGCCTCTGCCAGTCCGCCGAGCACGCCTTCGCCGGCGTTCCCTGCGGCCTGATGGACCAGGCCGCCGCCGTCCTCGCCCGCCCCGGCTCGGCCCTCGCCTTCGACTGCGCCGCGGAGACCCACACGCATGTGCCGCTGCCGGAAAGGCTCGAGCTGCTCGTCATCGACAGCGGCGTCCGCCATGCGCTGGCCGACGGGGCCTACGCCGAGCGCCGCCGCTGGTGCGAGCGCGCCAGCCTTGCACTCGGCGCGACCTACCTCGCCCACGCCGACGCGTCCGATCTTTCCACTCTCGACTCTCAGGCCGCTCGGGCCGCCCGCCATGTCACCAGCGAACACCGCCGCACCCTCGACGCCATCGCCGCGCTCCGGGCATGCGACCTGCCCGCCTTCGGCCGCCTGCTCAGCACATCGCACGCCTCGCTCCGCGATGTCTACCAGGTTTCGTGCCCCGAGGTCGACAGCCTGGTCGAAGCACTCCAATCCACGAAAGGCGTGCTCGGCGCACGCATGAGCGGAGGCGGCTTCGGGGGATGCGTCATCGCTGCGATTGATACGAAGTTGGTCGATCGATCGCTGTTGATACGGTCACAACGCTCGCAACACGCCGTCGCGCTGCGAGCAAAGGTCACAGGCATAACACCATGAAAAAGCCGCGACTTCCATCGCGGCTCAAAGCGGGTGAACGGACTCGAACCGTCAACATTCAGCTTGGAAGGCTGACGCTCTACCATTGAGCTACACCCGCGTCAGGCCCAGTATACGCCCGTCGCCTCAGCCCGGCTTCACCGCCCGGAACGCTAGGAACATCGGGATTTCCGCCCGCGCCATATTTTCCGCATCGGCCCGCGGCCCGCGCTGGCTGGTCCGGTCGCTGGCCCACTCCTCCATTGCGTCCACCAGCAGCCCGGCCGACGACAGCGCCGCCACATACGCCCCGATTGGGCGGTGCACCGTGGTCGTGGTGACTGCCGCCTCGCCCGAGGCGACCGCCCCGGGGTTCATCACGATCTCCACGCTCCGCTCGGACAGGTACTTGTCCACCCGACGGAACTGCACCGGCACCCCCGTCCGCCCGTCCACGGTCCAGCCCCACGCCGTGGCCTGCGGCGACCGGAACGCCGGGTGCAGCACCACGCCCACGAACCGCCCGCCGGGCTTGAGCAATGACGCGACCTGTGCGCACACCGCCTGCACATCGTCGATGTTCATCAGCGCTAGCACGCACGCGGCCGCGTCGAAGGGCTCCAGACCCAACTCGCCCAGCCTCCGAGCGTCGCCGACCAGCATCTTCGCCCGATCGCCGAGGGCCTTGGTCCCGGCTTCGATCAACGCGGGCGAGGCGTCCACGCCGACGATCGCCGCCAGATCGCCCCGCTCGGCAGCCCGTGCGCACAGCACGCCCTGTCCGCACGCGACATCCAGGAATCGTTCGCCCGGCTGAAGGTTGAGCAGCCGCTCGACCCCCGGCAGCACCGTCCGTTGGTGATGATCCGACCCGCGGTTGGCGATGAGGTCGTCGTACCAGCCCGCGACCGGGTCCCAGCCCTGCTCGGCGGCTCTGGCCTTCTGCTCCGGCTCCACCGCGTGGGCCGGAGGCTCAGCCCCGACCGCTCTATAAAAGGATGCGGGCGGCGGGCACCGGTACTTCTCGGTCAGCCCCGTCCCGGGGTGACGGAACCGGATCTCTTCGGCGTGCAGCGCGACCTGGCGGACATCGTCGCGGGTCGACCCGTGCTCGACATCCCCGACCACCCGGTGACCGATAGAGGCCAGGTGCAGGCGGACCTGCCCCGGCGCGTCCGGGCGTGCCCGCACCCGGACCAATGTCGAGTCCGGCCCTCTTGCCAGCACCCGCACCGAGGTCACCGGGGCGGCGGTCTTGCCCTCCAACCCCGGCACCGGCGCGGTGATGGTCCGCTCGGGCGCTTCGCCGGTGTCCAGCACCCCCTCAATCAGGGCTATATAGGTCGTCGAGGACCGGATCGGGTCCCTGATGTCGTCGTCTTCGGTTACCGGCACGAACGCGGCCACCCCGGATGCGACATCGTCCAGCCAGTGGATCGCCCGCACCCGCTGACGCCGACTCATGAGGTGGTCGTTGACCAGCGCGGCCAGGGATTTTCCCCGCCCACGCGTCGGAAGGCCTGCCGGCTTGTTCACCACGACCACATCGCGGTCCTGGTACACTACATCGGGGCGAGGCCCGGCCGGCTTGCGGGGCTGGGGCCGACCACCCCCGAAACGGGGTCCACCCGGCCCGTCGGGTCCTCGGGGTGGTCCGCCGCGGCCGCCGCCAAATCCGCCGCGCGGCCCGCCCGGTCCGGGCCGCCCACCACCGAATCCGCCGCCGCGCGGCCTGGACGGACGGCGGTCGCCGTCTCCGCCGCGTCCGCCGCCCATGCGGCCGCCACGATGCCCGCCCTGCTGATCGCGGGGCCCGAACTCACGCCTTGCCATGGGTCTGCTCCTGGCGGACGCGCCGCTCGGCCAGCGGGGTGATGCGGTCGAGCAGCCAGCCGGCGAACTCGCCTTTGGGGATCGGTCCGCCGGTCGAAATCTCCAAGTCCATGCCACGACTGGGGTTGCCGACTAGTGTCGCCGCGATGGCATCGCTGTCCATGGTCTCGAGGGGGTTGGCGACGATCAGGTCGATGGATTTGCGGGAAAGTTTCCGACGGGCGGAGTCGAGCAGCTCGGCCGCAGGCTCGAGCGCGAAGCCGACCAGCAGTTGATCTGGGCGGGCCTGGCGGGAGCATCCGGCCAGGAGGTCGGGGGTGGCTTCCAGTGTCAGGGTCATGCCTCCCGGCTCGCGACGGCGTTTTCCATTCGGATCGATCTCGTCCAGGACGGGGCGGTAGTCCGCCACCGCCGCCGCCATGACGAGCACCGAGCAGTGGGGCAGGTGCTCGGCGAGCAGGCTTTGCAAGTCTGCGGTGGATCGGAACCGCACGACTTGGACCCGGGGGTTGGTTGGTGCAACGGCGTTGGGACCGAGGAGCAGGGTTACGGTCATCCCGCGCCGGGCGGCCTCGTCGGCCAAGGCACTGCCGAGCCGGCCCGAGGAGCGGTTACCGAGGAACCGGACGGCGTCGATTGGTTCGTAGGTCGGGCCGGCGGTAATAAGGATATGGAGATTCGGTGCGGGATCTGTCACGCGCGGGTCCTGATCGCCGAGCCCGGGGTGTTCCGGGCGGAGGAACAGAGGCTGGGAAATCATCGTATGGACCCTCGCGGGTGATCGTCGCCCGCCGTCGGCGTGCGCCGTGCGAACCCACCCCCGGACTCCTCCCGGTCCCTACCATTGCCGCCCGGCCCGAAACCGGGGCGGTTTCAACCCCAGCAGGAGGCTCGACCCCGGCATGGCGAGGATGCGCAAGAAACTGGGCCAAATCCTGGTGGGCTCGAGTGTGATGAACGCCGAGCAGGCGGACCGGGCCCTGAAGCACGGGAAAGCGACCGGCAAGCGGATCGGCGAGGCAGCCATCGAGCTGGGGCTGGCGACCGAGAAGCAGATCGCCAAGGCTTTGGCCGAGCAGTACGGGCTGGAGTACTTCGATCTCGATGCCCCCGGCGCCCGGGACAAGATCGACCAGTCCGCCCTGGACGCGAACATCATCAAGAAGTTCCTGGTTCTGCCGCTGGGCAAGTCCGGGGGCAAGATGCAGCTGCTGATTCATGATCCGATGGATCTAGAGCTGCTGGACAACCTGCGCTTCAGGCTCAACATGGAAATCGAGCCTCGGATCGCACCCAAGAGTCAGATCCGTGGATTTATCGAGGGGGGTGGTTCGGCCGGCGGGCCCAGGCAGCCGACCGAGTCGCTGGTGACCGACTCCATCGACCGCACCATCGACCGGTCGGTGGACCGTTCGATGGACCGCTCGATCGATGTGTCGAGCGAGGATTCGCCGGTCGTCAAGCTGTGCAACCGAATTCTCGAAGAAGCGCTGCGGATGCGGACGAGCGACATCCACATCGAACCGATGGGCGATCGTGTCCGCTTGCGCTACCGCATCGACGGCGTCTGCATCGAACGCGACAACCTGCCCAAGCGCATGCAGAACTCGGTGCTCTCGCGCATCAAGCTGATGGCGGGCATGAACATCGCGGAGAAGCGCATTCCGCAGGACGGACGCATCAAGCTGCCCATCGACGGGGTGCAGATCGACTTCCGCGTGTCCGCGTGCCCGGCGTACCACGGCGAATCGGTTGTGCTTCGTATTCTGCGTCCGGACGCGGTGCGGATCGGCTTGGAAAATTTGGGTTTCGAGCCGGACAACCTCGAGACTTTCAACCGGATCATCCGGCGTCCCAACGGGATCTTCCTGGTCACTGGGCCCACCGGCTCGGGCAAGACCACGACGCTGTATTCGGCGCTCGATGTGCTCAACCGCCCCGACCGCAAGATCATCACGGCCGAGGACCCGGTGGAGTACAACTTCGAGGGGATCAATCAGTGTCAGGTGCGTGAGAGCATCGGGCTGACCTTCCCGGCGATTCTGCGTTCGATGCTGCGTCAGGCACCCAACATCATCCTGGTCGGTGAGATCCGCGACCGTGAGGTCGGCGAGATCGCGATCCAAGCGGCGCTGACCGGCCACCTGGTGTTCTCCACGCTCCACACCAACGACGCGCCCAGCGCGATCACCCGCCTGATCGACATGGGCATCAAACCGTTCCTCGTGGCTTCGTCGATTCAGGCGGTCATGGCCCAGCGGCTGATCCGTGTTCTGTACGACGGATCCAAGCAGTTGGCGAGTGAAGAAGATCTGGATCCCAAGTACCTGAGCCTGATCGATCTGAAGCTGAAAGATGCGCTGGGCAAGGTTTACAAGCCCGTGCCCTGCGATGCCGCCCCGGGCGGGTATAAGGGGCGGAAGGGCATCTACGAGATGATGATCATGAACTCGGAACTGCGGGAACTGGCGTTCAAGCTCGCGCCCGTCGCCGAGCTACGCCGGGCGGCCCTGGCTTCGGGCATGCGTCCGCTGCACGCCGATGGGCGGATCAAGGTGCTCAACGGGGTGACGACGCCCGAAGAGATCGCCCGCGTGAGCCAAGCCGACGGCGGCGGTCACTAAGGAACTTTCCGGACCGACACCCGCCGGTCCGGAGCATTGAAAGACACATCGGGAAAGGCACGAGATGTCCACCGTTCAGATCGACCGACTGCTCGACACCGTGGTCAAGACCGGCGGTTCCGACCTCCACCTCACGGTGGGGCGGCAGCCGACCATCCGGCTCAACGGCGGGCTTCGAAACCTGCAGACCAAGGTGCTCGACTCCGACGACATGGTGTCGCTGATGAAAGCGATCACCCCCGAGCGGAATCAGCAGGAGTTGCAGGAAGAGGGCGGCACGGACTTCGGCTTCGCCTACGGCGATGCCGCGCGATTCCGTGTTTCCGTGTTCCGCCAGAAGGGCGATTTGGCGATCGTGCTTCGTCAGATCCCCAACCGTCTGCTGACTTTCGAGCAGATCGGGCTGCCGGAGATGTGTCGGAGCCTGATCCGTCGTCCGCGTGGGCTTTTTCTGGTGACCGGCCCGACCGGTTCCGGAAAGACGACCTCCCTTGCGACCATGCTCGACCATGTGAACCAGACGCTCGATCGGCACATCATTACTATGGAAGACCCGATCGAGTACTACCACCCCCACAAGAAGTCCATCGTGAACCAGCGTGAGGTTGGCAACGATGTGCCCAGCTTCGCCGAGGCCCTCCGCCGTGCCCTCCGTCAGGACCCGGATGTGATCCTGGTCGGTGAGATGCGAGACCTCGAGACGATCGAGGCCGCGGTCCGTGCTGCCGAAACGGGCCACTTGGTTTTCGGAACGCTCCACACGACGGGGGCGGCGAAGACGATCGACCGCCTGGTCGACGCCTTCCCGGTGACCCAGCAGAACCAGATCCGCGTCCAGCTCTCGACCGCCCTGATCGCGGTGCTCTCCCAGGTGCTCCTCGGACGGATCGATACCAAGGGTATGGTGGCCGCCTACGAGTTCCTGGTGATCACCCCGGCGATCGCGAACCTGATCCGAGACAACAAGACCTTCCGTATCGACTCGGCGATCCAGACGGGAAAGAAGTTCGGCATGCAGCTGCTGGACGATCACCTCTGGTCGCTGTATTCGCGGGGCATGATCTCGGCCGAGGAGATGATCGACAAGGGCAAGAACCCGGCCGATCTGATGGCCCGGGTGCATCAGGCGGGCGGGGTTGTGGGTCGTCCGGAGCTGGACGATCCAGATGCGACAAAGGATGTGGATTGACATCGGGAAGCGTGCAGCCTGTTGTCACGCAGGGTCCTGCGCATGGCCTTGGTAGCATAAATGAACTGTTTTCATCGTGTCGCATCGCTCTATTTGCTTCAAGGGGCGTTTGTTGGCTCGAACCGTCGGGCTTGGGCTGCGAACATGTTCCAGCCGGGCTGTGACCCTCGGCCCCTTGCTCGGGTGTCCGGAACGGATCGTGAGGTTGCTGGATGGATGTCTCGGAACTGAAAGGTCGCAAGATTGGCCGCGTTCTGACGAAGCTCGGCGTGGTCACGCGCGAACAGGTGCACGAGGCCTTGCAGGTTCAGAAGGGGCGTACCACGAAGGTGCTGCTTGGGCAGTTGCTCGTCGAGCTAGGGTATTGCACCCAGCTCGATGTGGACCGGGCCCTGGCGGGTCAGGCGGGCATGGAGTTTGTTGATCTCAGCAAGATCAACCTTGATGACGCCACCATCGAGTCCATCCCGGCGGAGAACGCCCGGGCGTATCAGGTGGTGCCGATCAAGTGGGACCCTGCTCGCAAGCAGTTGAAGGTAGCGATCAAGGACGCGACCAAGTTTCAGGCGGTGGACGACCTGCGTCTGTTGCTCGGGGCCAAGGTCGAGGCGGTGGTTGCTCCGGCATCCCAGATCGACGCGCTGATCGCCAAGCACTTTGCCAAGGAAGAGTCGGTCGCGGATGTGATGGGCGCCCTGGCCTCGAACGAGAGGGTGCAGGCGTTGGGTGGGGCGGGTGATGCCATCTCGCTCGATGCGCAGCTTGAGTTGGCTGATGACAATCAGGTCATCCGGCTGCTCAACCTCGTGCTGCTGCAGGCGATCAAGGATCGGGCATCGGACATCCACTTCGAGCCGTTCGAGAACGAGTTCAAGATGCGGTACCGCATCGACGGCGTGCTGTACGAGATGGTGCCGCCGCCCAAGCACCTTGGCCCGGCGATCACCAGCCGCGTGAAGGTCATGGCGAACCTCGACATCGCCGAGCGGCGTCTGCCCCAGGACGGGCGTATCGAGCTGACGGTCGGTGGCAACCCGGTGGATCTGCGTGTGGCGATCCTGCCGACGATCTACGGCGAGTCGTGCGTGATGCGCGTGCTCGACCGGGGCAATGTCGAGCTCTCGCTGGATCGGGTGGGTTTCCGCCCGGACGATCTTGAGAAGTTCCACGGGCTGATCGAGAAGCCCAATGGCATCGTGATCGTGACGGGTCCGACGGGGTCAGGCAAGACGACGACGCTGTATGCGGCGTTGGCCGAGCTGAACGACATCGAGACGAAGATCCTCACAGCCGAGGACCCGGTCGAGTATGACATCGACGGGCTTTGCCAGGTGCAGGTGAATCCCGAGGTGGGACTGACCTTCGCCGCGGCGCTGCGGTCTTTCCTCCGCCAGGATCCGGATGTCATTCTGGTCGGCGAGATCCGCGACCTTGAGACCGCGCAGATCGCGGTGCAGGCGTCGCTGACGGGCCACCTTGTGCTTTCGACGCTCCACACCAACGACGCCCCGAGTTCGATCATCCGCCTGGTGGATCTCGGTGTTGAGCCGTTCCTGCTGACCGCGACGCTCGAGGGCATCGTGGCCCAGCGGCTGGTCCGCAAACTCAATCCGGAGACCCGGGAGGCCTATATCCCAAGCGAGCAGGAGCTGATGGAGCTCAATCTGACTCCGGCGGATGTGGCGGGCAAGCAGTTCTACCGCCCCGGCGCGTCGAACCGGGTTGGCGGCGGGTACAAGGGCCGCATGGCGTTGTTCGAGATCATGACGATGGACGACGAGATGCGTGAGCTGATCATGAAGGAAGCGAGCACGGCCGTTCTCCGCGCGAACGCGCGAAAGAAGGGCATGCGGAGCCTGCGTGAGTGCGGCCTGCTGGCGATCTATGAGGGGCTGACCTCGATCGACGAGGTTGTTCGCGAGACGCTGGGCGAGGAATGAAACGCCCGCCAAGGCGTGGCGGAGCAAGCAGGATCAATCGCC
Source organism: Planctomycetota bacterium (assembly GCA_003696675.1). Taxonomy (GTDB): domain Bacteria; phylum Planctomycetota; class Phycisphaerae; order Phycisphaerales; family UBA1924; genus UBA6054. Next base: position 144,167 of record RFGH01000074.1, on the reverse strand, counting down.
CCGTGCGGGGCGCGAGGAGTTCGGGATGCCAACCTTTGTGTACCAGGCTTTGAACGCGTCGGGCAAGACGCAGAAGGGCACGATCGAGGCGGCCAGCAGCGAAGAAGCGCTGCAGAAGATCAAGTCGCAGGGGTATTTCCCGACTTCCGTCCAGCCGCAGAAGGAAAAGAAGGCCAAGACCAAGGGCGCGGCGGCGGAGAGCGCGAGCAAGAAAAAGAAGAAGAAGGGCGGCGGGATCAGCTTCGGGCGCGTCAAGCCCAAGCACCTGACGCTCTTCACCCGCCAGCTCTCGACGCTGCAGGACGCGGGCCTGCCGCTGCTGCGGTCGCTGCAGATTCTCGAGAGCCAGCAGAAGCCGGGCAAGATGAAGACGGTGCTCTCGGGGGTGTGCGAAGAGGTGGAGGGCGGCAGCTCGCTGTCCGAGGCCATGGGCAAGTTCCCCAAGGCGTTCAACCACCTTTATGTGAAGATGGTGAATGCGGGCGAGATCGGCGGCGTGCTGGACCTGATCCTGCAACGCCTGGCCGAGTTCATGGAGAAGAGCGAGCGTCTGAAGCGCAAGATCAAGGGCGCGCTCGTGTATCCGATTGTGGTCATCACGATCGCGGTGGCGATCCTGACCTTCATCATGGTGTTCATCATCCCGAAGTTCAAAGAGATCTTCGCGGACTTCGAGGTGGAGCTGCCCGGGCTGACGATCTGGCTGGTCGACGCGTCGAGCTGGATGGCGGGCACGCGTCCGGGCCAGGACATCCCCGGCGCCGTGTGGGTCGTGCTCGGTGGGCCGATCATCTGGATCTGCTACAAGCTGATCCGCAAGACCCCGCCGGGCAAGGCGGTCATCGACACGCTGCTTCTGTGGACCCCGATCTTCGGAAAGCTCATCCGCAAGACGGTCATCGCGCGGTTCACCCGGACCCTTGGAACGCTGATCGGCGCCGGCGTGCCGATTCTCGAAGCGGTGACGATCACCGGCGAGACGAGCGGCAACTATGTGTACGAGAAGGCGCTCAAGAAGGTCCACGATTCGATCCGCGAAGGCGAGAGCTTCGCGGGGCCGCTGCGTGAATCCAAGACCTGCGACGCGATCGTGGTCAACATGATCGATGTGGGCGAGGAGACCGGCGACATGGACGCGATGCTGATGAAGATCGCGGACAACTACGACGAGGAAGTCGATGTCGCGGTCGAGTCCCTGGTGTCGCTGCTCGAGCCGCTCATGGTCGTCGTGCTCGGCGGCATGGTCGGCACGATCGTGGTGGCGATGTTCCTTCCGATGATCAAGATGATCGAATCGCTCCAGTAGTCCGCGGGGACCGCGATGAGCCTGATGGAGGGCAATCAAGTGCGCCGATACGCGCCCCACATCCAGAGCCGGCACGCGAGAGCGTTCTCGCTGATCGAGATCCTGGTCTCGATCGTGATCATCGCGCTGCTCGCCGCGTTGCTCCTGAGCGGCATCGCCCGGGCGACGGTGCGTGCGCGTGTGCTCACGGCCGAGCGGGGTGTGGATGCGTTGGTGCTGGGCGTTCGTCAGTTCGAGGATCAGTTCGGCTTCCTGCCCCCGCTGGTGCATGACGGTGAAGTGATCTCGCAGGGCGACAACGCCCGACGCCCCTTCATCGCCCAGGTGGAGCCCCAGATCGACGACGGTCCGCTGGCGGAGCGAGTTACGACGGGTTTTCGCTGGGAACAGCTGGTGGTGTGGTCGGAGGGCGAGGATCTGGACTTCTTCCGTCGCCGCTCCGGGAGGGGCGCGGATCAGATCGAGCTCGTGCCCGGCGGGCCGGCATGGAACGACGACGAGGCCTGGGATGATCTTCGTTATTCGAAGTTCAGTCTGCCGTACTACCTCGGCGGGGTTGGGGGGGTGCTGCTCGACGGCGTGCAGGGTCCGGGTATGGCGCGTCCGCGGGCCGACGGGAACTGGGAGGGTGTCTGGCGGGGCACACCGGCACGCGATCGGTACGACCCGGTGATCGACGGCGAGAAGTCCTCCCTGAAGCTCGTGTTCGGATACTTTGAGCCCGCCGAATATGCCGAGCACGGGGAGACCGCGCCCACCAATGTGACGCCGCCGGATTCGCACGCGGCTTATGTCGATCCGTGGGGGCGTGCGTACCGCTACTACCGCTGGGAGCGGGGGCGGTATGTCGGGCGGCGGCTGGTCACCGAGACCACGCTGGATCTGAACATCCCGCCGGTGCTGATCGATCCGGTCGCGATGGCGGCGATACGGAACGACCCCGCCAACGCCCGCACACTCCCGGGCGGGTTGACGGGAGACAACGCCGAGCTCCGCGGCGCCCGTTACGCCATCGTGAGCGCGGGGCCGAACAAGCTCTTCGGCAACGAGCCGATCGACGAGATCGCCCGCGTGCTGCGTGAGCCGGTGCCGACCTCGCTCGACGGTCAGGCGGCGATGCGCAAATCGGCGTGGGACGACAACATTGTGGGGCTTGGCAACTGATGACGACGCACACCGCCAACCCGAACTTCCTTGCCGCGGCCGGATGGGCCCGGCGCACGCGTGACCGCGCCTTCACCGTGGTGGAGCTGCTGGTGGTCATCGCGATCATCGTGATCGTTCTGACGATCGCGGTGCCGTCCTTCCGCGCGTTGGTGTATTCGTCCGAGCGGTCGCTGGCGTTCAACTCGGTCGAGTCGGCGGTGGCGTCGGCTCGGGATCTCGCGCTGCGTTCGTCCGGCGGGGACGATGGGGCGGTGGTGTTCCTGTTCGACGCCGGCGGCCCGATGCGGATCGTGCCGGCGGTGCGGGTGGGTTCATACCGTCAGTCGCTCCAACCGGACAACCTGGCGGACAATGGCTCGCTCACGATGGATGTGTTCGCCCCGGTGCAGGATGTGCCACCGATCGAGATGCCGCGAAACTGGCATGTGCGAGGCTATGCCCCGTCAGGATCTACTCTCGAGATGGTGCCGGGTCGTCCGCGGCCGATACCGCGTTGGTACAACAGCGAGACGGTGGGTAGCGATATCGATTCCCGTAATGAACGAAACTGGTTGTTTCCTGAGAGCGGCTTCTTCCCGATCGATCAACAGACGACTTCGATCCCGCAGGGGCGATGGGGAGTGAATGCGACGGCTCGGCAGTCGTTCATGATCCGCTTCGATGCACGCACCGGCGGACTGAGCAGCAATCGGGGACTTGCGCTGCTTGTGGACCCGCGGCCGAGCACGGAAAACCGCCCGGGCGGTGAGCGACCGAATGTCGACCAGCTCCGTTTGCGTCCGGATCGGGCTGCGGACCTCGTTCAATGGACGCGATCGATTCTCTCTGCCGCGCCATTCAACCCCAGTACGGGCGTGCCTCTGCCGCCACCCTACCGTTCAACGGGCGACTCCGGGCGAGCCGAGTACATCGGCATCGACTCGAACGACACGGTACTCCTCAAACCAGTCACCCGTATCGCGGTGTATGACGAGCGTCGCCTGGCCCAGGCACTGGGAGCGCGGGGCCTGAACGCGGGCACGGGGACGATTTACGACGACATCGCGCCCGACGCTGCGGGCACTGACGCGGTGATCCGCTTTGACGAGACCCTCTTCCGTGATGGCTTTGACCCTGACACGATTCGTCGGAACATCAACAGTTGGATCGAGGGCGATACGAATCTTGATGGCCGGATCGGCGGCGATCCCGAGGATCTGCCCGGTGATCTGCAACCCGACGAGCCGCAGGCCCGGCTGTATCTGATCCGTCCCCTGACGGGTGAACTGACGGAGGTGCTGCGATGAGACGGGGCTTCTCGCTGATCGAGGTGCTCATCGCCGTGCTGGTGCTCGCGCTGGGCTTGCTCGGGTTGGGCGCGGTGTTCCCCGTGGTGATCGCGCAGCAGCGTGCCGCGTTCGACGCGATACGCGGGGCCGATGTCGCCGACTTCGGTTTCGAGATGCTGACCTCGGGTACGGGCGTCGTGGATCTTTCGGGGCTGTGGGCCTTGGACAACAACGGGCGGCTCAGGCTCGGCATCCCGGCCAACCTCGCCGGCGGCGCTGGTGGCGTGCGTCCGGTGCAGATCGGATCGAACGACCGATCCTTCGCGTGGATGGCGCCGTCGTTGCTGGAATCGACGAGTATGCAGCTTCCTCCGTTTGGGGCACCTCTGCCCGGCTTTGATGTGCGAAGCGTTGATCCCAATAGCGATCTTGCAAGAGGTGTGTGGCGGGCCGATCTATTGGCGTCCGGCGTCAACGCCGGGCTGATTCTGCCCGTGCAGGCGAGGCTGTATCCGCTGCCCGATTCGGGCACCGATCCGAAGTATGTCTGGGACCCCGTGGTGCGGCGTGTTTCGGGCGATGCCGCCCAGGTCGCGATCTTCGTGCGCCGGATCGACGAGCGCATCCGTGTTCCCCGGGGCTACACGCTCTCGGATGTGCTGACCGATGACAACAGTCCGCCCAATATCAATCGTCCCGTGCTGCCGCTGGCGCTCGACGGTGCGACCGGTCGGCTGGTGACCGACGACGGGCGGACGAACGGGCGTTTCTATCCGATCCCGCTTGTCGCCGAGGTGTCGGTCTATGAGGACCGCCTGAACTGGCTTGTGCTGGAAGATTCGGATGACACTGAGTTCGACACCACCCTCGATTTCTTCCGCCAGGTCGGCCAGAAGATCGTCGACAACACCGGCGTGGTGCGCACGGTGGTGGGGCTGCCAGAAGTCGAAGACGGAGATCCGCAGCGTCAGATCGCCGAACGGGCCGTGATCGTCGAACCCCCGTTCCGCCGCGAGAATGCCAGCGAGGGCCGGCGGGTCAGCAACCGCAACCCTGAGGCCTGGCAGCGGACGACATGGGTTAAGCAGGCCCTGTTCACCCCGAATGTGCCCGTGGCCGTGGGCGTCTACACGCTGGAGAAGGAGTAAGCCCGGCATGAGCGGAACGACCGCGACAATCCGCGTCCGCCGAGGCGGCTTCACGATCGTCGAGTTGCTGATCGCCATCGGCGTGCTGGCGTTGGTCTCGATCGGGCTGAGCGTGATCTTCGGATCGATCGGCAGCGCCGTGAGCGAGGGGCGCCGGGCCAGCGCCATCAACAGCGCCGCCCAGCGCATCGAGAACCAGATCCGCGCCGATCTCGAGCGTCTGACCCGCGACGGCTACATGGTCATCGCCCAGCGGTACGCGTCTGACGAGTTCGGGCAGGTGATCAACAGCCGCCTGTCCACCCGCGATCGCGACGGCCGCCCCCGCCGCGCCGACGAACTGATGTTCTTCGCCCGTGGCGATTTCACGAGCATGCGACCTCCGCTGGTCAGCGGCGTGCAGGCGACCTCGAACGAGGCCGCGGTGTATTACGGGATCGGTCAGAAGCGTCCGGCCGACTTGGTGACGGATCCAGATAGTTACCTGAATCTGTTTTTTAATCCGGCTCCTCACGACTCGAATAGAGGAGTGACGCGCACCAGCGCGAATGACTTTGCACTCCTTGGTATGCCGTCGGGGCGTGTTGGCAATCCGAACGAGTTTGCGCGTGATTGGTCGCTGCTTCGGCAGGTCACCCTTCTGGCTAGTCCAGAACCCACGCGGCAAACTCCGCAGGAAGTCTTTGGACTGCTGAATCGGCAGTCCGAGTTTCTGAACGAGAGTTTCTTCCTGAGAGACACGCAGCGACAAATCGGTTTTCAGCCCGCATCGCGCAGCCTATTTAACAGTCTTGGGTGGTCTGCTGATACTGCGTTCGGAGGCGGAGCCCCCCGCCCGGGACGCGGACTTCCCGGTCCTGATGGTGCAAGCCGTTGGCGAGTACATGATCTATTCGGTTCGGGGCTTGTCGGAGCACCGAGTTTGCCGCTTTCATGGACATGGCCGAGCTATCGCGTGAGTGGGGTGGTTGATGTTGCGATCGGCACAATCGCTTCGATCAACAATCAGATCCGCTCACTCGCGGCCGCTGGTCGAACACCGAATGACTATGCGTTCCCACGCACATACAACCCCTTCGCACCGGGAAGGGTGAGTAACCCGAACGCCACCGCCGACGCCTTCGCCGCCGACTGGCTCGATCCGACCTTCGGCATCGGGCAGGCAGACGCGGTCAATCTCAACATCCGCACGCAGTACCGCTTCCTGCGGGCGTGGGCGCTCGATTCGATGCCCAGCCTGTGGGACACCCGGGATCTCAACCGCCCGGTCTACCTCGCGGGCGTGCGCTATGAGGATGGTCCGACACGCCTGGTATTCGAGGGCTCGGAGTTTCCGAACAACGACGCCGGACGGCTCGGGCGGGCCATCGCCGAAGCAAACCAGGAGATGCTCGGCTCGCAGGTCTTCGTGCCGCGCGTCACCGAGTTCATCGTCGAATGGACCTACGGCTATGTCGATCCCACGCTGGCGATCGGCGATCCGGACTTCAAGCAGATGCGGTGGTACGGCCTGCCAAGAGCGACGCGCGATACGAACAACGACGGTGTGGTGGACTCCACCGATCACCTCGCCGACCCGGACATCGAGCGGTATCCCGGCACACTGCCTTTACAGCCGGGCCAGCCGACTTTCGAGCGTGTGATGGCGTCCGGGCTCCCCAACACCAACTGGTTTGATCCGGACTTCGCGGTCTTCGGATTTGTCGATCCCAACGGCACGCCCAACAACCAGAGCGACGATGTCCGCGTGCCCTGGCCCAAGTTCATCCGGATCACGATGTCCCTGGCCGACCCCGAAGACCTGAGCACCGAGCGGACCTTCCAGTTCGTGTTCCAGGTCCCGGGCGAGCGGGGCTGATCCCGGCGGGGTCGGTGAGACCGGCCCGTCGGGGACGAAAGTGTGGGAGATGAAAGCACGGCGACGGCGTCCGCGGCACCTGCGGGCGGGGACCGGCCGGGCGAGCGAGAAGTACGGTGCGAACAGAGGCCCGCACGGGCGGGCATGGAGCGAACGATGCGACGCTTGATGAACAACTCCCGGGGACGCAACGGACGGGGCCCCACGCTCCGGCGCGGATCGGCGCTGGTGATCGTGATCGGAACCCTGGCCCTCATCTCCGTGTTCGCTGCGATCTACATCGCCATCGGACGCGCCGACACCCGCGCCGCCGACACCGTGAAGGTCCGCGCTGCCCAGGACGACTACGCCGAGGTCTACGCGGCCCATGTCGCCGAGGTCATCGGGCGCGATCGGCTCGACGCCACCCTCCAATACGCCGACGCCAACCTGACCTACCAGGTTCCCCGGCGCGAGTCCACCGACATGCCCTACACCGACTGGAGCGTCCGTTCCGAGTCGGCCAACCCCTCGGAATGGTTCTTCCCTTGGGGGGGCAATCCCTATCCCCGCCCCGCCGCGGACCGCTTCGACCCCCGCGTGCCCTCCGATCCGTGGCTGGCATCGCTGCGCCCGACCTACATCGGCCCGCCCCCGGGCATCGCCGGCGCCTTCCCGCTCGCCGCCGAGTCCACCCCGGACCCCGAACTGGCTCAGTATCGCCGCTATCTCGACGATCGGGACTGGTACCAGATCAGCAACTTCGCCCGCGACGGGCGCCCGGTCAACCTGTTCAACCTGCGCCCGCAGTCAGCATTCGGCGGAGCGGCGATCGGCGGCTTCGACAGCGAGCCGGGCTGGGGCGTGACCAACAACCCCGGCGGGCCCCAGGTGCGGCGCATGAGCGAGGGGCTCTCGCTCTTCAATCTTGACAACATCAACAACCGGCTCGTCGTCCGGTCGTTCGATCCAACCGCCGACGGCATCTGGCTGCCGGGCGAGGCCTTCCCGATCCTTCCGCCCGGATTCTCCGCCGACGACATCCGCAACACGCCCGCCGTGTGGACCATGTTCCAGCGCTACGCGGTAATCCCCCTCAACCAGACCTTCGTCACCTATAACCGCAACGGCGATGTGTCCGACTGGTCCGACCCGGATTACCCGCCCTACCAGTGGGGCGACGCCGACGGCGACGGCCTCGCCGATTCCCGATGGTTCGAGCTGACCGAGGCCCGCGATCCGGTGGGCACCGACTCAGGCCCTCGTGGTGACATCCAGACGCTCTACCCGGGCGGCGACATGCGCGTCTTCGCGGCCGTCCGCGCCGTCGACCTGTCGGCCATGGTCAATGTCAACACCGCCATCGACAGCCTGACCCCGCCGACCGAAGACCACCCGATGGGCCTGACCCCGGCCGAGGTCGATCTCCGACGCCTGCTCACCCGTCAGGACATCAGCGCCAACAATCTCTCGCTCCGCGCGGTCGTCGGCAACCGCCAGCCCTACCCGCTGTCTTTCGCCGACCTGCGCCGCGAGCGTCGCGACGCCGGTGTGCCCAACATCCCCTCGCTCTGGCCCGATTCGGACTACTCCCGCTACGCCGCCGACTTCGAGAACCGCGGCGTGCCTCTTGACTTCATGCCCGTCACCCCCCTCGACCCTGGCGTCCCTGGCCAGAACAACTTCCCGAACGCCCCCAGCGCCACCCAGCCCGAGTTCCCCAACAGCCTGGTCATCGGTCGCTACGCGGCCGCGGCCGTCCGCCGATCGATTGAACTCAACGCGCCGCTGCCCCGCGCCTACCGCGGCGCGCTGTCGGTCCCGCCGGCGGCGTCCAACGACCCGTACCACCTGCCCGAGGGCAGCCCCCTGCAGCGCGACGGAGACACCGCCGACGCTTTCAACGATCTGGCGGAGCGCAAGGCCGATGTTTACCGCCGGGTCGGCTCGCTCAACCCGCTCCGCCTGGGCGAGGCGGGCACGCTCGCGCTCGACGGCATCGCCCCGACCGCGCCCGAAGCCCGCTACTTCGGCGCCGGGCTCTTCGGGCTCGATGACCTCGCCGAGCTGCTCACCTTCCACGGCGTCAACGACCCCGAGGTCACCAGCCGGCTCGAGATCGCCATGGGCGGGCGTTTCCGCTTCGACGGCGGCACGGGCGACGAGCGCTACAGCCCGCTGCTTTCCACCCGCCCGCTCACCCTCGATCGCGACGCCCACGGCGAAGTCCTGGTCAACCGCTTCAACCCCAACCGTGGCACCGAGGTCAGCGGCCAGATGTCTCCCGAGACGATGGCGCTGCTCGCCATGTCGCCGCGGACCCGTTTGACCACGCTCAGCGGGGCTGTCAAGCTCCGCCCCGGCATCGTCGCCGGCGGCACGTTCCGCGGCAACAACGAGTCGGTCGCCCGCAAACTGACCATCGATGACGCCGCCGTGCCCATCTCGGCGCTCGGCGCCAGTGGTGCCGAGGCGTTCAGCGTCTACTACGGCGCTCTCGCCGGCGAACTCGAGTCCTTCCGCCCCAAGCGCGGCAGCGGCGTCGACGGGCTGCCCGCGGGCATCCTCAACAATGTCTGGGCCACCGATCTCTCCCTGGCCCGCGATTCGGCCTACGCCACCCTGTTCTATGGCCATCGCGGCCCGGAACTCGCCCTCCGCGTCGCCGCCCACGCCGCCGTCAACGCCAAGGACATGTTCGACGCCGATACCGTCCCGACCATCGCCACCATGGTGCTCGACAACGCGCCGGTGGTTCGGAACCTCATCGACACCGTCCGAACCCAGCTCGACGCGATCAGCAACATCGGCGACTTCAACCTGTCCAACTCCGCCGAAGCGCTGCTTTACCCCGGCCTGCTCGATAGCCTCCTCGACCCCGACGCGGGCCCGGAAGCCGCGAACAACAACAACGAACGAGTCCTCCCGACCAACCGGCTTCCCGACGGTCGCCGCATGGTCAATGTCTATGGCGTCGAGCCGACCCCGATCATCACCGAGGTCGCGGCGTTCTCGATCTATACGGACGCGTCCGTCAACGCGGGCGGTGACGATGATTCCGGACCCGAGCCGAGATCCATCCGTCCGGGCATCCGCCCGATTCTGCAGGGTGACTCGCTCGAGCAGATCACGATCAACTCGGCGCGCACCCACACCAACCCGGACATGATGACGCAGGTGATCGCCATCCAGCTCACCAACCCGTGGGACGAGGACATCGTCCTCGGAGGCGGCACCGGGCCCGGCGGGATCATGTGGCGTCGCGGCGAGAACGCACGCGACTACTTCGACCCCGACAACAACCTCGAGTTCAACTACTACATCGAGTACAACGGCCGCTTCTTCAAACTCGGCGAGTTCCGCGAATACCTCCCGCCGCTCACCAACGGCGGCATCGATTACCGTGCCAACAACGACTACGCGCTCGGCGGCGGCCCGAATGTGAACCCGAACGGCCAGCAGATCCCGCTCGCATCGATCGATGACTCGTATCTGGAGCTCGAATACCGCAATGTTGTCCTCGGCCCCGGTGAATCGCGGGTCTTTTACATCACCGCACACACCCGCATGGACGATCAGCCCGCCTGGGGCGGTCTCGAGGAGCGCTGGAAGCAACTCATCTGGGAGGGTGGCCCGGTCGACGACGAGTATCAGCTTCTCACCATCACCAATCCGGACGACAACGACGCCGACGGCGACGGTCTGCCCGACGGCTATGACAGCAAGGGTTGGACCGGCCCAGCGCAGGAGTGGCTGGAGCGTCGCCAGTTCCGCTCGCGCCGCGGCGGCATGAGCTTCCCCGTCCGCATCCACCCCTTCGACCCGCGTACCGGCGAACTGGTGGAGGGCGAGGGCACGCTCGCACGCCCCGCCTCTTTTGTGGACTTCATCGGCACCTCCGGCGACCCCGCGGCGGACTTCGGTCTCACGGGCCGCACCGCCAAGCCCGGGCTCGTCCGCCTGTGGCGCAAGCACACGGTCAACGGGATAGAGGAAGTCCCCGATCGGCTCCGCCGCCGCGCAGGCCAGATCCGCGAGAACCTCGTCCAGAACGACATCCTCGTGGACCGTATGTACCTCGGCGCGACCGACAGCGACAACTACCTCGCCAACGCTCTTTGGTCGGACGCCGATAACGAGATCGAGAACTCGGTCAGCTTCCCGGAAGCCTTCGCCCCGGTCAACAACCCCTGCAACGCAGGAAGCGACATCCTCAATATCCGCAACGACAACACCGGCATCACCTTCGCCCGCTGGGCCAGCGTCCGCCGTAAGGACACGGCCCGTACCCTGTCCGGCAACGACGAGATCGAAGCAGACAAAAATGTCGGCAAGATCGACTCGTATCTGCTCGCATCCCGCCGCGATCCGCAGTCGCTGATCGAACGGATCGACAACAGCACCATCATCCCCGATGATCCCGAGATCCTCGACCTGCTCGAACTCTGTGATCCCACCGATCCCCTGAACGGGTACAACGGCGTGGTCGGCATGCTCAACACGGTCGAGTACGACGCCGAGCGCACGCTCCGTTCGTTCTGGCTCAAGGGAATGAACCAGTTGCCCGTCGTCCAGACCGTGGCGACGCACCCGCGCCGCAAGAACGACAACGACCCCGGACCGACCTCCGCGACCGATGACCCGCTGGGCCGATTCGATCCCGCTCCCCTCGCCGACAACGCCACCGGGCGCAACCTGTTCGACAACCAGGCCGACGAACTCCGCCCGGAAGTCTTCCTCCGCAAGGACCTCGACGCGGCCCGCGTCACCGACGCCCTGCTCGCCATGGGCATCGGCCCGGCCTATTCCCCCAACCTCACCGCCAACCCCCGCGACCCCCGGGCCAACTACGAGGTCTACGACGACGAGTGGATGACCCTCTCCGAAGCATTCGCCATCGCGCTCGGCTTCGAGAACTTCACCGCCGCCAACCCGCTGACCGACGCCAACCCCGACATCGTCTGGTTCGATGCCGCCCGCACCATCACCGGCCAGGACCCCGAGTATGTCCTCGATGACCTGCGCCTCCGGTTCGATGACTATGTCCCCTTCCTGAACTTGGGCTTCGCTCCCGACGAAATCGGGCCAAATGGAAAAGTGAGGTTCACGACACGGCTTTCTGATCCAGTAGTGCCAGATGACGACGCGCGGCGCGGAACTGGCGTCCCGCTCGCGCTCGGCGTGCTCGACGCCGTCGCCCCCATCGACCCCCCGAAGTACCCGGGCGAGCAGGACAACGAGCAGTGGCGACTGACCAGCCCCGTCATGGGCCTGATCAACATCAACACCGCACCGCTCGATGTGCTCCGCACCCTGCCCGGCCTGACCCCCAGCGCCCAGATGTACCGCACCATCTCCGATCCGACCCTCAAGACCGAATGGTGGGGCGCCAATGTCTTCAGCGGCACCTACACGGGCCTGGTGACCGACGCGGACCTCGGGGTGCCCAATCTCGACTGGTTGAATGCCACCAGTGCTGTGAACAACCCCGATGTCGCCGCCACACTCACGGCCTACCGCGACCGCACCGTCGCCCGTCCCCGCGTGCGTTCGGATACCTCCGTGGACTCCCCCGGCGCACGCCTCGCGCTCTCCTACGCCCCGGCGTTCAACAATCCCGATGTCCAGCGGGCGTTCCTGGACAATCTCTACACCGAGATCCCCGTGCTGCCGGGCCAGGATGTCTCCTTGCCCCGCACCCAGGTCAGCGGCGTGGACGCCCTCCGCGGTGCGCCGGGCTTCGGCTCGCTCGGCGAGGTGCTCATGGCCTCGATCGATACCGACGCACTCAGGAGCGACTTCCCCAACATCGCCGACATGCCGCACCTCTCGGCCGATTTCTACGCCCGTGACGGCAAGAACCTCGGCGTCGCCGGTTCGGGCGAGAACGCCGTCAGCCTCAGCCCGCAGTTCAATAACGGGCGGTCCGGCAATGTGGTGGACGACTATGCCGAGCGGCTCGCGATGGCCGCGGGCATCATGAATCTCACGACAACGAGATCCGATTTCTTCGCGGTGTGGATGCTGCTTCAGGGCTACCGCGAGAGCGATGTCGCCACCCTCCGCGAGAACGACCCGCTGGTCCCCTCGTTCCAGAAGCGGTACCTGATGGTGATCGACCGCTCCAATGTGGTCGAGCCGGGCGATCAGCCCCGCATCGTCCTGTTCCGGGAGGTGCCGCTCTGACCCTCCGGGCCGCGGCCCGCCCGCACCGGATACACTCTCCGTCCGAGCGGCAGGGTGTAGCTCAGCTTGGTAGAGCGCCTGCTTTGGGAGCAGGAAGTCGCAGGTTCAAATCCTGTCACCCTGACTGGAACGGCCCCCTCGGGGCCGTTCTTTTTTCGAACGATTCCGGACCATTTCCTGTCAGCCGATTGTCCAGCGCGCGGTCCCCATTCACCCGCCCGAAGCGGGTAATGTGTGCCCCAGTGTCCGAACCGCGAGCCGTCCAGCCCGAGGCCTGTCCCGTCGCCGCCACGGCCGCGGTGCCGGCCGTCATGGCGCCGCCCCGGACTCGGGACAATCCCCTGACCCGATCGGTCCCCGGACTGATCGGGCTCGGCTTCCTGGTCGTCATGTTCGCGGTCTGTCTCGGCACCTTGCCTTGGACCCTGAGTACCCCGAGCGACTCTGCCCTGCCCCGATACGACAGCGGCACCCCGCGTGAGGCCCGCCTGCCCCCCAGCTGGTGGGGCATGGATGAGCGTGACTCAGCCCGCGCCACGGCATCGCTGTCCGACGATCGGCTCGCGGCAATCGCCGCCGAGACCGGGCTCACGCCGACGGAGCTGCTGTCTCTCGCCCCCGAAGAGGCCCCCGAGCCGCTCAGAGAGGCCTGGCCCTCGTTCTTTCTCGGCTCGGATCTGCTGGGGCGATCGCTCGCGGTCCGCCTCCTCGCGGGCGGCGGGATCTCGCTGACGATCGGCATCGCGGCCGCCCTGATCTCGGTGTGCATCGGCACGATCTACGGAGCGGTGGCCGCCTACGCAGGCGGCAAGATCGACGCGGTGATGATGCGGGCGGTGGATGTGCTCTACGGGCTGCCGTACATCCTGCTGGTGGTGCTGCTTGCGGTCGCCAGCGATGCGCTGGTGGACGAGTGGGTCAGCCGCTCGAAAGCCAAGCAGAGCTGGATGGAGCAACGCATCGTCGAGCAGTGGGGCGAGCAGGGGCAGCAGATTGACCGATCCCGTGCCCGGGCCATCCTGCGGGAGTCGCCCGACTTGGAAACCCAACTGGCTACCACAGCCGCTGAGATCTACCCCAGACGGGAACTCTCGCAAAGGACCCGGACCGCTCTTGATGTCGGCACGCTCCTTTTCGCGATCGGCGGCGTGAGCTGGCTGACCATGGCCCGTGTGATCCGGGGGCAGGTGCTCAGCCTCAAGAACCAGCCGTTCGTGGAAGCGGCGCGTTCGATCGGCACGCCGACGCGACGGATCTTTTTCCGGCACCTGCTGCCCAACCTGATCGGGCCCATCGTCGTCTATGCCACGCTGGCGGTGCCGCAGGCGATCCTTCAGGAGAGTTTCCTGAGTTTTCTTGGTATCGGCGTGAAGCCGCCCCTGCCGAGTTGGGGCAATCTGGCGGCCGAGGGGTTGAGCGAACTGAACACCGTCCGCAGCCATTGGTGGCTGCTGTTCTTCCCGTGTCTGTTGCTGGGTCTGACTCTGCTGGCGATGAACTTTGTCGGCGAGGGCCTGCGCGAAGCGTTCGATCCCAAGCGCGGGCGTTGACTAGAGTAGAGACCATGGCCCCCGGTTCGGGGGTTGTTCGAGCGAGGGTTGCATGCAGAACAAGTTCGGTCTCAAGGATTTCGTGCTCCTGGTGCTGGTCTCGATCATCGGCGTCTTTGTGCTGATGAGCATGCGACAGGACGACCGCCGCTGGAAGCAGAACGAATCGCTCATGAACAAGGTCGGGTCGATCGAACAGCAGATCGCCCGGCTCGAAGCCAAGCTCGAGAGCGGCGTGGTTGTGTCCGGGCAGCGAGGCTCCGGTGGGGCCGCCCAACAATCGCGTGACGAATCCTGGGCAGTCGCGGGCGTGCCGATCGAGTGGCAGGAGCCATGGTCGTTTGCGAACGATCCACGGGACCAGGAGGGCTACCGGCTCGGCGGAACCTTCACCGAGGTGTTCGAGGCCCAGCCTTCCAAGCTGACCCCCGTGCTGGCCGAGGATGTGTACGGCCGTCGTATCGGCGATCAGGTGTGCGAGTCGCTCGCGACCTGGGATCCGAAGTCGCTGACGATGCGCGGTCAGCTCGCCGAGGCTTGGCAGCAGGATCCCGATGGCCTGTGGGTCCGGGTCAAGATCCGCGACAACGCCCGATTCTCCGACGGAGAACCGGTCACCGCCGAAGATGTCCGTTGGACCTTCCATGACTACATCAACAACCCGGAGCTGGAAACCGAATCGCTCCGATCGATCATGACGCAGATCGATCGGATCGAGGTGATCTCGGACAAAGTGTGCGACATCCACTTCAAGGCGCTCGATGCGTACAACCTGCAATCGGCCCTGATGTTCTACATCCTGCCCAAGCACTTCTACACGCGGTTTACCCCGTCGCAGATCAATCAGTCCACGGGTCTGATCATGGGTTCAGGCCCGTTCAAGATCGAGAACCTCGATCCTGACGATCAGTGGTCCCCCGGTGAGGTCGTGACTCTGGTACGGAACGAACAGTATTGGGGACCCAAGCCCGCGCTCGAGAAGCTCCGCTATTACACGATCGACAACGACATCGCCCGGCTGGTCGCATACCAGAACGGCGAGACCGACATGATCCTTCCAAGCTCGCCCCAGTTTGCCGAAAAAGAGCGGGAGCCGGGCTTCGAGGACAACACCTACATGCTCAAGTGGGTGAACATGCGTTCGGGCTATTCGTTCATCGGTTGGCAGTGCGGCCCGCGCAACGGCAAGCTGACTCCCTTCGCCGACAAGCGCGTACGACAAGCCATGACGATGCTGCTGGACCGGGAGTTGATGATCCGGGACATCTGGCAGGGCATCGGCGAGGTCGCGGTGGGGCCGAACAACCCGCCCTCGCCCGCGGCTGATCCAGACATCAAACCCCTGCCGTACGACCCCGCCCGCGCCAAGGCGCTCCTCGCTGAAGCCGGCTGGATCGATCGCAACGGCGATGGAATCCTTGAAAACGAAGGGGGGCAGGACTTTGTGTTCGAGTTCACCCGTGCATCCGGTGGTCAGACCATCGAGCGGATGCAGAAGTACCTGATCGATCAGTGCGCCTCCGTCGGCATCCGTTGCATCCCGCGCATCGTGGACTGGTCGCAGTATGATCAGATCTTGAAGAACCGGGACTTCGACGCGATCACGCTCGGCTGGTCCGCATCCGCCCCCGAGAGCGATCCCAAGCAGATTTGGCACCCGGATTCGATCCAGAATCAGGGTCACAACTTCATCCAGTGGGATGCGGGTCAAGGCCCGATCATCGATCGGATCAAGGCGACGCTGGATACGGAGGAACGCATGGCTGCGTTCCACGAGTTGCACCGCTTGATCCATGAGGAACAGCCATACACCTTTGTCCGAGTGGTGCCGTGGACTCGCTTCATCAGCAAGCGGTTCGCAAATGTCCATCCGTATCCGTCCGGACTCGAGCAGCGCGAATACTTCCTCGCGCCCGTGCCGACCAACTGATCTTTCCTGATCCGGAGGCCCGGCACGCATGATCGCGTACATCATCCGCCGACTGCTGCTGATGATCCCGACACTGATCGGGATTACCTTTCTCGTGTTCATGCTGATCGCGCTGAGCCCGGGCGGCATCGGCGCCGCGATGCGGGCGTCCGGCGGTCAGATGGAGGCCACCAGCCGGGCACTTCGTGAGGCGTATCTGGACGATCGCTACGGGCTCGACGACCCGCCGTTGGTGCAGTATGTCCGGTGGCTCGGGCGGGTCAGCCCGATCAAGTTCGGCAGTCGCGACCAGATCGACCCGACCGGCGAGTTCGTCCGTTCGCCCAAGCCCGTTAAGGCCCCGCCGGCGTGGCAGAAGTTCGCCGATCAGCTGCCAACCGCCGAGGAGCCGCCCGCGTTTGCCTTCGCGCCCGACGCGACGCCCGAAGAGAAGTCGAGGACTTACCGACGCCAGGCGAACATCTACGCCAACGCGAGGCAGGGCCTGATCCAGAGCCGCACCGCGTTTGAACTGGCGCTCGAGAAGGCCGCAGAGCTGCAGGGGCTGAGCCGCTTACGCAACGACAAGGGGCGGCTGCGGCACGACAAGATCGAAGCCGCGGGCGTCTTCGAGAACGCCCCGAATCGAGACGAGCTGGCGGCCCTCGGCCGGGCCATGCTGGACGCCTACGCCAACGCCCTGACGGAACGCGAGAAGCTGCGGGTGGTGTTCGAGGCCCGGCCCTACCCTCAGGCCGGTTTCGGGCTTGTCCCCGGGCTTTGGATTTCGTGGCCTGACTTCGGAGTGGCCTTCAGTCGCTCGCGGCCAGTGCTCGATCTGATCCGTGAGGCCTTGCCGGTCACGGTGCTGCTCAATCTCATCGCGGTGCCGATCATCTATTTCATCGCCATTCCGTGCGGGTTGCTGGCGGCGGTGCGGTCCGGAGGCGTGTTCGACCGGTTCAGCGGGGCGGCTTTCATCGCTCTCTGGTCGTTCCCGATCCCGCTCGCCGGTGTGCTCGCGGTGGGATACCTGGCAAACAACCAGTACCTTGGCTGGTTCCCGGTGTCGGGCATGCACGACGCCAATGCCGACACATTCACCTGGCTTCCGACCACGATCGACGGCGTCTGGCACCGCGGGTATGTGCTCGACACCCTGTGGCACATGGTGCTTCCTGTGATGTGCCTGGTCTACGGTGGTTTCGCGGTGCTGTCGAAGCAGACCCGCGCCGCGATGCTTGACAACTTCAACATGGACTATGTCCGGACCGCCAAAGCCAAGGGCGTGGCAAGCAAGGACATCGTGATGCGGCATGTGTTCTGCAACTCGCTGCTTCCCCTGATCACGCTGTTCGTGTCAATCTTCCCGGCCATGCTTGCCGGTTCGGTCGTCATCGAACAGATCTTCACCGTTCCGGGCATGGGGCGGCTCACCCTGGAAGCGATCAACCAGCGTGACCGTGAACTCCTGCTGGCCAACACATTGATGGTTTCGGCCGTCAATCTGCTCGCCCTGCTGCTGGCCGACATTCTGTACGCGATGGCCGACCCGAGGATTTCCTACGAATGAGCGGTGTACAGACAAAGCACGAAGCCGTCACAGGTGTTCAGTTGGCTCAGGGCATCGGCCACCAGCCTGCCAAGGGATTCTGGGCCGATGCGTGGTCGCAGGTGATCCGGCGTCCCGCGGCGCTCTTCGGGCTGTCGTGGATTGCGATCGTTGGCTTCTTTGCGATCTTCGCACCCTTGATCGCTTCGGGGCACCCCTGGGTGTTCAGGGAGGGCGATTCGGGCGCATCCTCTCCTCTGATCGCTGCGCTGCGTGCGTCCGATGTCGCGATCCTGGCCTGGGCGATCTCCGCGGTCGCCATCCTGCTGCTCGCCCGCGCCATGCCGATGGCCGATCGGCTGCGCTTGGCGATCGCCGTCGGCGTGCAGGCCGGTCTGACCGTTGTGATCGCGACGGCTGTTTCCAGTTCGTTCTCGGGGCGCGACATCGCGCCCTGGATGCGCGACCTCCGGTCGGGCGCGTTGTTCATCCCGCTGGCATCGGCGGTCATCGCCACCCTCAGCGCTCTGCCGTTTCTCTTCATTTCGATCTGGGTGCACCGCAGTGTCGGACGCGTCCTGCTCGTCGCCGGAGCGGCTCTGGTGTTCGGGCTGATCATCGGATGGAAGTGGTCGCCGCAACTGCAGACCTTTGATTATCGGCTCGCGGAAGCAACCGAATCCGCCGAGGCGGTGTACACGCTGATCCCCTTCTCGCCCAACCAGAGCGAAACCGTGATGTTCAACCGCCCGCCCATGGCGACACCCATGAACGCCTGGTGGGATCTGATTGAGCGTGACTTGCTGGCGCAGGCGGGCCGACGGGCGGTCTATTCCGATGAGGAACTGGCGCTCCAGTCAGTCTTGCCGGAAGCGATCGAGGCTGCTCGGCGTGCATCCAGTGCGGTAGTCGATCTGATCTCCATGCCTCCGGACGCGATCGTGGACGAGATCGAGTCTGAGGTTGCCTCCGGCCGGATCACCAACCTGCTGGAGATGCGCGATCGTCTGCTCGCGTTCGACGCTCCTGTTCACCTGATGGGCACGGATACGCTCGGGCAGGATGTCCTCAGCCAGATGCTGCATGCCAGCCGCCTGTCGATTTCCATCGGGTTCGTATCGACCGGTATCGCGGTGCTGATCGGCGTGACGATCGGTGCGATCATGGGCTATTTCGGCGGTTGGGTGGACCTGCTGCTCTACCGCTTCGTCGAGATCTTCATGGCCGTGCCGGTGCTATTCGTACTGATTGTCGCCGCGGGGGTGCTGCCCCGGAACATCTATTTCATGATGGCGATCATTGGGTGCTTCTCCTGGACCGGCGCCGCCCGGTTCATCCGCGCCGAGTTCATGAAGCTTCGCAACGCGGACTATGTTCAGGCGGCCCGAGCCGCTGGACTGCCGCTTCGGTCCATCTTGTTCAAGCACATGCTTCCCAACGGCGTGACGCCCGTCCTGGTCGATACCTCGTTCACCATCGCGGCCGCCATCATCATCGAGGCCATACTCAGCTTCCTCGGGCTTGGTCCCGCCGATCAGGCGAGCTGGGGCAAGCTGCTCTCCAATGCCATCGGCGATGCGGGCGGCTACATGTGGTGGCTGGCGATCTTCCCCGGCGGGGCGATCTTCCTGACCGCTCTTTCATACAACCTGATCGGCGAAGCCCTCCGCGACGCCATCGATCCCAAGCTCAAGAAAGCCCGCGTCTGACGCGAGGATCAACAGCATGACCGACGCAACCATGACCCAACCCAAGCAGCCCGCCAAGGCCACCGCCCGCCAGCCGATCATGCAGGTCAAGGACCTTGCTGTGTCCTTTGACAACGGTTCTGGCCCGCGCATCCAGGCGGTCGACGGCGTCCGCATGACTGTCTTCCCCCGGCAGACGCTTGCCGTGGTGGGCGAGTCGGGCTGCGGCAAGTCCGTCACCGCCATGTCATCGATGCAGCTGGTCCCCCGTCCTCCGGGACGCTTCGATCGTGGCGAGATCCTTTACCGCATGTCCGACGAGAACGGCGGGCGGGTGGTGAACCTGCTCGAACTCTCCGAGTCCGAGATGCGCCGGATCCGCGGCAACGAGATCGCCATGATCTTCCAGGAGCCGATGACCAGCCTCAATCCGGTCTACACCGTCGGCGACCAGATTCTCGAGGCCATCCTGCTCCATCAGGATGTCACCGCCAAGGAAGCCCGCGAGATCGCCGTCAAAGCCATGACCGATGTCGGCATCCCCGATCCGGTCGGACGCCTCAAGGCCTACCCGCACCAGTTCTCGGGGGGCATGCGTCAGCGCGTCATGATCGCGATGGCGCTAGCGTGCCAGCCCCGGTTGCTCCTCGCCGACGAGCCGACCACCGCACTCGATGTGACCATCCAGGCGCAGATCCTCGAGCTGCTCAAGGATCTCAAGGCCACCCGCGACATGGCCGTCATGCTGATCACGCACGACCTCGGCGTCGTCGCCGAGAACGCCGATGTTGTCTGCGTCATGTACGCAGGACGCGTGGTCGAGTTCGCATCGGTGTACGATCTTTTCGACAACCCGATGCATCCGTACACACGCGGGCTGCTCCAGAGCATCCCCAAGATCCATGAACGCCGTGAACGGCTCGTGACGATCAAGGAAGTCGTCGAAAATCCGGCCGAGTTCAAGAAGCTGGAAGGCGCGGACCGGGGCGTGACGCCCTGGTGGCCGTGGAACGAGCCGCCGAAAGATCTGGCGGCCGCGCCTGGTCCTGCCGGAGACTACTGCCTCAAGTTCGTCGCCCCCAACCATTGGGTGGGCGTGTGGCGCACCGAAGCGGTCAAGGACGACGCGTCCCCGCCCCCGGAGCTCGACTTCCGCGTCTCGGACGCAAAGCAAGGCTGACCGATGCATGTCCTCCTGCTGGCTGACGCCCCGTTCGCCGAACACGAGCGTGCCTTGCTCGAACGCATCGCGGCCGGGCTGACGGGAGAGGGCGTCCGTGTCACCCTAGCGGTGCCGAAGCAGACGGCGGCCGCGTTCGCGACAGTCTCCGATCCCGTGCGATACTCGGACCGCGGTCTGATCTTCACGCAGCGTCTGCGGGCCGAGCAGGTGGCCGAAGCCATCGCCGGATCCGGCAAGTCGCCCGAAGGAATCGTGCAGGTCGTCCATGCATTCGGTGGTGCGGCGTGGACGATGGCTGGCGAGCTGGCACGGCTGTTCAACGCCGCGATCGCGTACGAAGTGTGGCGAGGTGGACTGGTTGATCGTGTCGCCGGGCTCAAACACCCCGCGGGGGCGGCCCTGGCATGCTTCGCCCCGGATCGCCCGGTGGAGCGGTCCCTCGCCGCCGCGGGCGTGGGCATTCCCACGCGTCTGACGCCATGGGGGGCGTACGCCCCGCCCCGACCCACCCCGGTGCTCCGCGAGGGCAAGGCTCCGTCGATGGTCTTTGTCAGCTCGGGACGCGATTCCGAGCGTTGCCGCTTGGCCTTTGAGGGGGCATGCAGGGTTCTGGCCGAAGCGCCGGACACGATGCTTTTCGTCGCCGCGGCGGCGGTGCGCCGTGCCGGTCTCTGGACCATCGCCGATCGGGCGGGCGTGCTCGACCGGGTCACGCTGATCGATCGGCTTGAGGACCGGCGTGACCTCGTCCTCCGCTGTGATCTTCTGCTTTATCCGGATGCCAACCACGAGCAACGGACGCTTCTCCTCGATGCGATGGCGCATGGGCTGGTCGTGCTCGCGGCCGCGGATCCACTCGTCTCCATCATCGTCGATGAGGTCACCGCAGCGGTCCCGGCGTCCATGGCCGCCGCGTCCTGGCATGAAACGATCCTCGCTCGGCTCGCGGACCGGGCCGGATCGATCGCGCTCGGTCTTTCGGCCCGGGAGCATGTCCGCCAGCAGCGGCGGGCCTCGGCGCATATCGCCGCGTTAGTGGATGCATACGCCTGGCTGTCCGGCAGCGAAGCACTCACAATGCCAGCTGCTGTAGACTGAACCCCGGACCGGTTCTCGGGCGTGCTTTCGTCCGAGATCAACCCCGGTTGCACGGAAACCCCGTTCTGATCGTCATGATCGGTTGCGATCCGGCGGTGTTCGCGCACACTGATTCAAGCACGGGGAAATGCGGACGGCGTCGCACCAACACGCCTTTCGCCATCCAACTGAAAAGGAGATGCCCATGCTCGTTGCCTCGATTCTCGCTCTCGCTTCCGTCGCGATCGGCCCCGCGCCCGTGACCCAGATCCGCCCCGCTTCGGAGATCATCGAACTCCGTGCGGCGATGTTCAACACCGACGGCGTCCGTCGCGATCAGGTTCGGTTCTATACCAACGAGCGTGCCGAGACCGTCGGAGCGATCCAAGACGGGCAGACGACCTGGAACGCCGCCGCGTCCGAGCGTCAGCGGCTCGGCGGCGAGAACGCCCCCGAACTGATCCTGGTCCGTGCGTTCGACGCGGTGTTCGCCATCGACCCCTTCGAGCGGCTGCCCGAGGGAGACATCGAGCTGTGGCGTCGCCTGACCCGAGGCACTTCGCTCGAGACCGACCGGACCCTCTACAACCGGCGCGGGATCGAGCGGGCCGAGGAACTCACCCGCCTGCTCGAATCGGCCCGCCAGGAATGGCTGCGGGCCAACGGCTACACCGGGATCCGCGAGTTCCGCAACCCGAACGCCGGTGAGACGCCCGCCCAGGGCGCGACACTGCCCGAGCCCGCAGGCTGGTTCCAGATCCCCGAAGACATGCCCCGCGGGCGCTCCAAGGAGCAGGTCCATGCCCCCCAGGACGGGCGTGCGCCGGCCGTGGCGGCTGCGATGCTCGGCGGCGATGAGCCGGTCCGCATCTCGCTGCCCTTCGGCACGGCCCCGGATGTGGTTGCTTCCGTTGAACGCCGTAACGCCACCGAGGTGGCCAGCCGCTGACGAGCCGTCGTCGGGGCGATAGGCTCCGTCCGTGACTGGACGGCTCCCCTTCGATCCCGACCGCATCAAGCGAGGCAAGAGAGCCGGACCCGGCGGTGAGCAGCCGCCGGGTTCGGTTGCGCCCCCGCAGCACGCCGACGCCGCACAGGTCTGGACGGTGTCTCAACTCGCGGCCCGGATCGATACGGCCGTCAAGGTTGGCGTGCCGGGCCGCGTGCGGGTGGTTGGAGAAATCTCCAATGTCTCCAATCGCACGCACTGGTACTTTTCGCTCAAGGACGAAGGGGCGGTGATCAGCGCGGTGCTGTTCGCTTCAAGCGCTAGGCGATGCTCTGTGTCTCCCGCGCAGGGCGACCGAGTGATCGCCCACGGCAGGCTGGACTTTTACGCTCCCGGCGGACGCATCAGCCTGATCGTCGATCAGCTCGAGGCGGTGGGGCAGGGATCGCTCGAGCGGGAGCTGAAAGCCAGGGTGGATCTGCTGCGTGAGCGGGGCTGGCTCGACCCCGGCGTGAAGTCACCGTTGCCAGACATGCCCCGCCGCATCGCGGTGATTACCAGCAAAGAAGGGGCAGCGGTTCACGATGTCATTGATACCGCCCGCCGCCGCTGCCCGATGGTCGGGTTGCTGCTGATCGATGTCCGCGTGCAGGGCCCCCACGCGGCCAAGGAGGTGGCCGAGGCCATCCGGTTGATCTCGGACCATGCCGAAGAGTTCGGAGTTGATGCGGTGCTTGTTACGCGGGGGGGCGGTTCGCTCGAAGACCTATGGGCATTCAACGAGATGGTCGTGGCAGAGGCGATCCACGACGCTGAAATCCCGATCGTCGCCGCCATCGGGCACGAGACAGATGTGACCGTGGCCGAACTTGTCGCCGACGAGCGTGCGGCCACCCCGACCCAGGCCGCGATGCGGCTGATCCCAGACGCGGTCGCGCTCGAGGAACAGCTGACGGCGATTCAGAACACCATGCGTGCGGAGGTCCGGGCAGCGGTCCGCAACGCCCGCGAGATCCTGACCCAGATCGCCCGTCGCCCCGCCCTGCGGGATCCAGCCCGCGGCGTCGCGGTGCACCGTTCACGCCTCGAGTCGGTCACGAAGTCGCTCGTCGCCGCTATCCGCGAGCGCGTGCGGCACGCCGAACGCCGTTTGCATCGGGTGTCGACCACCATCGAGCGTGCCCGCCCCGCGGCTGTGCATGCCAGACGGGAGGAGGCCCTGCGGGGGATGTCCGCCCGGCTCCAACGATCCGCGCGGACCCGGCTGGCCCAGGCCCAGAACGCCATCGACGCGCTGCACCGGGAACTCCACGCGGTCGGGCCGCAGCAGGTTCTCGCGAGGGGTTACTCTGTGACAACTTTGCCCGATGGCACCCTCATCCGCGAGCCTTCGCAGGTGTCGGATGGCGACGAGCTCGTCACCCGCCTGGCCGCCGGGCGGCTGCGGTCCCGAGTCATCGGCTGGCCGGGGCGGTCTCAGGGGCCATCGATCCAGGGAAGCGATGCCGCTCCGCCCCCGCCTCGCCGCGGGCGACCGAAGGCCGCTTCGGATCGATCGCAGATGGATCTCTTCTGAGCGGATCGCTACGCTCTGCTTATGCCCGACGAAAACCCGAACCAGTCGCCGGCCGAACGGTATGAGGATCTCATCGAGCAGCTCGAGGAGATCGTTGAATCGATCGAATCGGGCGAGGTGGGTCTCGAGGAATCGTTGGATGCCTACGAACGCGGACTCAAGCTGATCGCCCGCGCCCGCGAGATTCTTACCCGTGCCGAGCAGCGGATCGAGTCAATGGATCTGGACACGCTTCGGCGGCAGACTCCCGAAGATGCCTGAGGAGTCCAGCCGGCTGCGTCACACAACCGATGAAGGGAACGCATGCCCGACTGGCTGATGATGCGTCTGCCCATGATCACCACCGCGATGTTTGTCTTCGCGGTCGGTGCCTGCGTGGGGTCGCTGATCAATGTGCTGGTCTACCGCATGCCCCGCGGTCTCGATGTGGTCACACCCACCTCACGATGCCCTTCCTGCGGAACCAAGCTGACCTGGAGGGAGAACATCCCCATCCTCGGATGGATCTTCCTCCGCGGACGGTGTCGGTTCTGCCGGGCGAAGATCAGTCCCGAGTACCCGATCGTGGAGGCCATCGTCGCCGTGCTCTTCGGCGGGACCTTCGTGCTCTGGTACATGGTGCCGCCCGAAACCACCGTGCTGGGCGTGCCCGTCGGATCAATCGCCCCGGAATGGGCGCACAACGGCGCCGCCCGCACTTGGCCCGCCTTTGTTGTGCTGGCGACCATGATCGGTTGCCTCGTTGCGATGACGATCATCGATGCGCGGACATGCACCATCCCGCTGATTCTGACCTGGATCCCCGCCGCGGCGGCGTTGGTGCTCCATGTGGGCCATGCCCTGTGGTTCGAGCACCGCTTCGGAACCCTCGAACCGATCATGCCAGGGTTGTGGGCCGCCGAGCGGCTCCGTTGGAACACCGCACCCGGCGAGGTTTGGACGCTTGCTACGGGCGGCCTGCAGAACTGGCGATTTGTGGGCATGGGCATCGGCGGGGTTGTCGGATTGGGCGTCGCCAATCTTCTGCTGGCCAAGGGCCTGATCACCCGCAGCTTTGCCGACTACGCCGAGTGGGAATCCGAGACACTGGCTCGCAGGGACACCCCGGCCGCGATCGAGTCGGTCGCCACCTCGCAGTCCGATCCCGCTCACAGGAACGATTCTCCAACCGACCTCTGGGTCCAGTATCCCCACGCCCGACGCGAGATGGTGCGGGAACTCGCCTTTCTTGCGCCGGCCGTGATCGGAACACTCATCGGTGGCTGGGCGGGCTCCAAACTTGGCGGGGCGATGGTCCCCGACGCCCACGGCCAAGGCGTTCCCGCACACGCGGTTCCGCTCTGGCTCGCGGTCCTCGGCGGCGTTCTGATGGGATACCTGATCGGGGGGGGGCTCGTCTGGGCGGTGCGGATAGGCGGTACTCTCGCCTTTGGTAAGGAAGCGATGGGGCTGGGGGATGTTCACCTGATGGCGGCTGTGGGGGCCTGTCTTGGTTGGATCGACCCGACCATCGCATTCTTCGGCGCGGCCTTTGTCGGCGTGGCGTGGGCCATCCTCGCCGCCCTCGCGGGAGGACGCCTGAATCGGGCGATGCCCTACGGGCCGTTCCTCGCGATCGCGACACTGCTCGTGCTTGTGTTCAAGCCGGTGATCGAGATCTGGCTCGGGCACCTATTCTCGTCCCCGGGTCCGTTGAATCTACCCTGAGCGGGCGAAGAACCTAGAATCCATCGGGCAACGGCGCCCACGGCATTTCACGCGGAGGTTGCAAGGATGAAGACGCGGCTGGCAGCTTTGGCAATCGGTCTGGTCGGGGTGCTCGGTCTGACCGGGTGCAAGTCGATTTCGCAGGCGGACTATGACGCCGCGATCGACGAGAATACCCAGTTGCGTGAACGCATCGCAACGCTGCAGGGCAATGTGCAGCAGGCGAACGATCGCAACGCTCAGATTACCCAGGAGAACGCCCGTCTGCGGGAAGAAAACGCTCGGCTCAGCAGCCAGCTTGCCCAGCCGGCCGGTCGTCAGAGCGGCTTCGAGGGGATCGCTGGCGTAGATGTCGGCATGCGTGCAGGTGGCGAGATCGTTGTCGGTGTCGCCGGCGATGTGCTGTTCGCGTCCGGGCAGGCGACGCTCCGCAATCAGGCGAAGGCTTCGCTCGACCAGATCGCGCAGGTGCTCCGCTCGCAATACGCCAACAACCAGATCCGCGTCGAGGGTCACACCGACTCCGACCCCATCAAGAAGTCCGGCTGGAAGACCAATGAGCGTCTGGGGGCTGAGCGGGCCATGGCCGTAGAGGCCTATCTGGTCTCGAAGGGCGTGGAGAATGACCGCATCTACTCGGCCACCTTCGGAGCGTCCCGACCCCGGGGCACCAAGCAGGACAGCCGCCGGGTCGAGATCGTGATCTTGGGGGGCTCTTGACCGAGATTCTCGGGCCTATTGGTCGCGTAAGACCCGTCGGGTTGTCGGCGGGCCGGACGCGGATACAATGGAACTCTTGCGGGCGATTGGCGCAGTTGGCTAGCGCGCCAGTATGACACACTGGAGGTCACAGGTTCGAGCCCTGTATCGCCCACTTACGGCCCCGAGCATTCGGGGCCGTTTTTCATCCCGCCGCCTTAGCTCAGCTGGTAGAGCGGCTGATTTGTAATCTGCAGGTCGCCGGTTCGAATCCGGCAGGCGGCTTTTTCAAAGAAATCAAACGCCCCCGCGTGCTGCGGGGGCGTTTGGTGTGGTGGTGGGAGCTCGGACCCTCGGTGCTCAATCGATACGGAACGCACCGATCAGCGACTGCAGACGCTCGACGCTGCTGCTCAGTTCGCTCGATCGCTCGGCCGAGATCTTGCTCAGATCTGTAGTCTTCTCGGTCAGCTTGCTGATCTGGTCCATGGCCTCGGAGACGCTGCGGCTGGCCGCGGCCTGCTCCGCGAAGGTGGCGGTGATGCCCTGAATCATCGAATCGACCTCGCTGCTGCTGCTGACGATTTGATCGAGGGTGTTGCCGGCGCTGCGAGCTGTATTGACTCCGGATTCGACCTGTCCCGAGCTGTCTTTCATCAATCCCACGGCCTGCGAGGTGTTCGACTGAATCGTCTGGATGACGCTTCCGACCTGGCTTGTGGCCGCTTGGGTGCGTTCGGCGAGTTTGCGGACTTCGTCGGCGACGACTGCGAAGCCGCGGCCGTGCTCGCCGGCGCGGGCCGCTTCGATCGCGGCGTTGAGCGCGAGCAGATTGGTCTGATCGGCAATGTCATTGATCATCGCGATGATCTCACCGATCTGATCGCTGCTGCGGCCGAGCTCATTGACGGCCTCCATCGCTACCCCGACAGTCGAGCGGATCGAGTCGATGCTCGCGACGGTGTTTGAGACGGCTTCGCTGCCGGCCACCGCCAGTTCGCCGGCCTGCGCCGACCGTTCGCGTGTGAGGCTGGCTTTCTCGGATACTTCGTTGAACGAGGCGGCCATTTCTTCGATGGCTGCGCTGATCTGGAACGACTGTTGCCGCTGGTTCTCCATGTCGTGGAGGGTTTCCTCGCTCGATTCGACGAGCTGGCCCGCTACGCCCGACACAGTCTGTATGACGGAGCGAACATCCGCCACCAGAAGCTGGATGCGTTCCGCGAATGAGTTGAAAGCGGAGGCGAGGTCGGCCAGTTCGTCCTGCCCGCTTACGGGCAGGCGGCGGGTCAGGTCCCCGTCGCCCTGTGCGATGTCGCGGAGGGCGTTGGCGGCCGAGCCGATGGGGCGGGCCACGGAGCGTGCCGCGAGAATGACCGCGACCAGTCCGAATGCGACCAGGCCGGCGCTCATAAGAAACTGCGTGCGGAGGGCTTTGGTAACACCCGCGAGTGCTGCGGCTTCCGGGATGCGTGTTCCGACGACCCAGGGTTCGGCGACGCCGGGCAGGGAGATGGCCTGGAGGCTGCTCATGTACCCGTTGTCGGCGGCGATTGCGTGCTTCTGCTCCACGGCGTCCGCGTAGAGCTTTGCAAGCGTCTCGTCGGATTCTTCGATCGTCTTGCCGAACACACTCGGATGGTCGGTCCAGCCTGCGATGCGGCCGCCAGGGGCGATCACGATCGCTTCGGCGCCGGGGTTGCGCTCTGGTGCGGCGGCAATCGTTTGTTCGATGAACGCCAGCGGCAGATCGATGCCAACGATGCCGTAGAAGGTGTCTCCGACCGCGATCGGCGCCGCGATCGAAACCACCGGCTTATCGCTTCCCGGCGGGGTCATGGGCGGCAGAACGACGGGGGCCATGGTCTCACGGGCGGCGAGATACGCTTCGCCGGCGCGGAAGCCGGACGGCGTCAGCGAGGTGCCGTCAACCGACTCGATGGGACGCAGGGCGATGCCGCCGGACCCGTCGCGGAAGGCGTACGGGATGAAACGACCCGTGGCGTCGTGACCGTCGACGCCCTCGTAGGCCAGATCGAGATCGTCGAACGCGTTCGGCTCCCAGGCGGTGTAGACACCCTGGAGAGCAGGGTCTTTGGCCAGAACGGATCGCAGCACGGCCAAGGCCGACTCGCGCGACATCGCCAGCTCGATCTCGGGGTCCTTGACTCCTGCGAGGGTGTTGGCGAGCGACTCGGCGGTGCTGAGCGAGCGGCCGAGCGTCGAGCCGATCTCGCCGGCCTGCTCCGCCGCCTCGCCACGAACAGCCGCCCAAGCGGCTTCGCTGGCGGAGTTCTTGAGCATGAAAAATGAGCTGGTGCCGATGATGCCCGCGGTGAGCACGAGGCTTCCGCCGGCCAGTAGAGCGATCTTGGTCTGGATACTTCTGAATCGGATCATGCTCGATGCCCTCTCGCGGAGTCGCACAGACGGTGAATGAAGCGGGGGGATGCCCTTCCGAGCATCTCCCCTCGAAGAGGCTGGTCACTCAGAGACATTCGCGAAGCCAGAACCGATCGGCTCGACGCCGGTGGCGGTCAGGCGGGTCAGGAACACCTGATCCAGGCCCTGGTTGTCATCCTGGCCAAAGGTCAGGGTGATGCCGCCGTAGTCGACGCTGCTCATGGAGTGGAAGGCGTTGAGCAGCCCCTCGCGGGTGGGCTCAGCACCGGCCTTGGCGAGCGCGTCACAGAACATGCGGCCCGCGATGTAGCCCTCTAGGCTGATGAAGCCGATCTCCTGAGTTTCACCGGCGGCCTTCATATCCTCGTGGAAGTCGGCCACGATCGGGAGTGAGGTGTCCCAGGGGAAGGGGACGACCTGCGAGATGATCACGCCTTCGCCGGCCGAGCCAAGCGCCTTCTGAAGGGCGTCCGTCCCGACGAAAGAGATGTTGCAGAACACTGCATTCTTGAGCGAGTCATGGCTCTTCGCGGCCTTGATAAACTCGGCGCAGCCGGAGTATGCGCCCACCATGACGACGGCGTCGGGGTTCCCGGCTGCTACATCGTTCAGGCCGCTGGCGATCGCCACCGTGTTCCGCTCGTAGGTGCCGGTGGAGACCAGCTTCATGCCGCGAGCGGCGAGGGCCTTTTCGATGCCCGCAAGACCGACCTTGCCGTAGCCGTCGTTCTGATAGAAACAGGCGATGTTCTTGAGCCCGTTCTGATCCACGAGGTACTGGGCGAGCCGTTCCATCTCCTGGTCATAGCTGGCGCGGACATTGACGACATGGCTATTCTGGGTGGTATCACGGAGGAAGCCCGCGCCGGTGAAGGGGGCGATGAAGGGGACGCCGGCTTCCTTCGCCATCGGAACGGTGACGCTGCTGGTGGGGGTGCCCACCGCGCCGATCAGCGAGAAAACGCCAATCTTGTCAATGAGGACCTCGGTGACCTTTTTGCTCTGGTCGGGCTCATACCCGTCGTCCAGCGACTTGAGCTCGATGATGCGGCCGTTGATGCCGCCGGCTTTGTTGACCCGGTTGAAGTACGCGTTGAGGCCCGCCCGCATCCCCTTGCCCAAGGAGCTGGCCTGGCCCTTGAGGGCGCATGCCTGGCCGAGCAGGATCTTGTCCGTCGAGACGCCGGGGTCGCCGGCCAATGCGGGGAACGCAGTGCCGGCCAGCAGTGCCAGGGATGCGAGAGCGCGGAGGGAGCGGGGGGTGAGCATGTTGGGTTCTCCGTGTGTGTTCGTCCGGGCGTCCGGACCCCGTCCACCGGGGCGGTCGCGTCGGGGCATGGGGATCTCGTGCCCGCCATCGGGCGGATGAGGCTCAAAGTTTGCGGGGAACATCTCATTGGCTCCCGTATTCGGGTGCCGCGTGCAGTTCCCGACGCTCGGGTAGGGTCTCACCCCACACTCGGGGGGGAAACTGGCCCCTTCGCGTGCCGGGTTGCCGGTCCGGGTGCGGTGGGATACTGTTGCAGCCCGGCGGTTCGGCGTCGGGACCCTCGGGCGTGTACCCAAGTGGCCAAAGGGGGCAGACTGTAAATCTGCTGGCAATGCCTTCGCTGGTTCGAATCCAGCCGCGCCCACTCGACTGCGACCCCTGCGAAAGCGGGGGTCGTTTCGTTCGGTCCGATAACTCTTGCAGTCCGCGAACTGGGTTCATCCGGTGCGTTTGATGACCGATAGCCCCGCCGGAACCTTGTTTTCTCGCGATCGGGGCCACGATGACCAGAGCGGGCGTATTCAAAGGTCTTAGGGCACGGTTCGGCGGCGAGCGTGGCTTGCTTACCGTGGTGCTGATGTTGGGCGTTGGGTGCGTCGTCACAAGCGTCCTGTGGGGCGGGCGGGTGCTGTCGAGGTCCGCCCAGCAAGCCTCCCAGCGATCCGCAGAAGACCTTGCCCATCTGCTCGCGGCCCAGGCCGACATGTTGCTTCGCGGGTCGGATGTTGCGGGACTCCGGCGTCTGATGATCGATGTTTCTTCACTGGACGGGGTTGCCGAGTGCCGCGTGGAACTGCCGGGGCTCGGGGTGATCGCATCGACCGATGCGACCGAGATCACGGTGATGACGCTTCCAGAAGCCTGGGGCGAGGCGATGGTGGGGGATCGGTCTGAGGGCGGATCAGCCTCGGCGAGCTTTGTGGTACCGTCCCGCGGTGCCGGTGTCGTCGTCGTCACGCCGCGGGCTGACACACGGGGGCCGTTCACCTCGGTCTTTGTGCCGGCATTGATTTTTCCGGCGGTATTCGCGGGCGGGCTCGTTGCAATCTTTCGGCTGAACCGTGGTGCGTTCCGCGAGGTCGAAATCGTCGCATCGGCACTCCACGCCGCGAGCGCGGGCGAACGCGATCCGGCGGTTCTGCGTGTGGCCGAGGATTGCGGTCCGGTTGCCCAGGCTTGGAACCGGTTGATGGACGAACGGGGTGAGCTACTTGCGAAGCTTGCCGAGCGTGCCGTGCTCGAGCATCTCGGCGGGGACTCCGCGGATTCGGCGGGCTTGGCAGAGGCTTGCGACGGGCTGGCGCAGGGGTTGATTATCGTCGACTCGGATGGCGGTGTTCTCTACCGCAACGGCGCGGCTTGCGTGCTGCTAGGGCTTCCGAAGGCGGCCGACAAGCGACTCGAGATCAACGCGATGTTCGCCGAGGACACGGTCCGAACGCTCATCAGCTCGGCGTTGGCTGGCGAGATTCAGGGACGGCGGATAGTCGAGATCGCCCGTGGCGAGCCCGGCAAGGAGCCCGACTCCGAGCTGCGGATTACCGTCCGATCGATCGATGCCGGGATCGGGCGACTGGCGAGTGTGTTTGTTGAGGACATTACCCAGCAGCGACTTTCGGACCGCTCGCGTAACGCGTTTATCGCGCAGGCGACTCATGAGCTGCGGACACCGCTGACGAACATACGACTGTATGTCGAGCAGGCTTTGGACGATGGGGAAGACGACCCGCAGATGCGTGCGCAAGCACTCAATGTGATCAACTCTGAGTCGAGGCGTTTGGAGCGGATCGTGTCGGACATGTTGTCGGTTGCGGAGATCGAGGCGGGATCATTGAAAATCAGGCCGGGCGATGTTCGTACCGATGCCTTGTTCGAAGATCTCCGCAACGATTATGCGGCTCAGGCTGCGGAGAAGTCGATCGAGCTGCTCTTTGATTTGCCGCCCAAGATGCCTGTGATCCAAGCGGATCGGGATCGCCTGGGCCAAGCGTTGCACAATCTGCTCGGCAATGCGCTGAAGTACACCCCGCCGGGCGGCAAGGTGACCGTCAGAGTGGATGCACCTGAGCAGGGGGGGATGACGGTGGCGATCTCCGACACCGGGATCGGGATCGACCCTGACGAGTGCGAGCGAATCTTCGATCGCTTCTACCGCGCGCAGGATCGGCGGATCGCGCATGTCACGGGTTCGGGACTCGGACTGGCCCTCGCTCGTGAAATTGCCCGTCTGCATGGAGGTGACATCCATGTTGAGTCCCAGATCGATCACGGGAGCACATTCACGCTGACACTGCCGTGTGGTGATGCGTCCGTGGCCGCCACCAACCGGGCTGCCTGAGGGAACACCGATGCGTATCGAACAGCACAAACATGGTGCCATCACGGTGCTTCGCCCGCGTGGCGCAGTCAGCAACGAGGCTGACGCTCAGCTGCTCCGCAAGGAGGGGTTCGAGACGCTCGGTCGGACCTTGGGTCGCTTCGTGATGGATGTTTCTGACATGCCGTTCGTCGACAGCAATGGGCTTGAAGCACTGGTGGATCTGACTTCTGAACTCTCGGCCGGCGGGCGGAGTCTTTGCCTGTGCGGCATCGGTGAGGCGCTGCGCGAGGTTCTGAGTGTGACGGAGACCCTCCCGATGTTCACGCTGCACGAGGATGTGCAGAGCGCTGTGAGGAGCTTCCTGTGACCCAACCCCCCCCCGACCAGTCCGGATCCGGCGAGTCGTCCGCGGCACGGTCGCGGCGGTCGGTCCGGCCCCGCATGGTGGGGGAGGTGCTGCTCAGCGAGGGGCTGATCAGTGAGGATCAGCTTTCAAAGGCGCTGGCTGAGCAGCGATCGACCGGTTCGAAACTTGGCGAGATGCTGGTCGAGCAGGGCGTGATCTCAGGGGCCAATCTTGTTCGATCGCTGGCCAAGAGTCTGGGGGTCAAGGGTGTTTTGTTGCGGCACGGGTTGATCGATCCGGCGCTACTGCAGCTGATCGGCGCGGAGGAGGCCGAGCGTCTGGTCGCGATTCCGATGTTCCGAGTTCACGGCACGCTGACGGTCGCGATGGCCGAGCCGCAGAGTCTGCCGACGATCGACCGCCTCCGCGAGCTGACGGGCATGGAGATCAGGCCCGTGCTTGCACTCGAGCAGAACATTCTTGAGTTCATCAAGAAGTATGCGGGCGGGGATGTTGATGTCGACGCATTCCTGACTAGCCTGACCGAGAGCGATGTCGAGGTTGTCGAGCGGGAGCGTGTCGATGACGGTCCTTCGACGGATCTCGATCAGATGGTCGAAGGTTCGCCAATTGTCAATCTTGTCAATGTGGCGTTGCTGACCGCCGTCAAAGACAAAGCGTCCGACATTCATATCGAACCGGACAGGCGTGGGACCCGGGTCAGGTATCGTATCGACGGCTCGCTGCGCGATCTGATGAAGCCGCCACCGGGCATCCATGCGGCGATCGTATCGCGAGTGAAAATCATCGGGAAGATGGACATCGCCGAGAAGCGACTTCCTCAAGAGGGGCGTGTGAGGATTGTCGCCGAGGGTCGCGAGATCGATCTGCGTGTCTCGAGTATTCCGACGCTGCTCGGTGAGAAGCTGGTGATCCGAATTCTGGACAAGCAGAATCTCCACGTCCGCATGGAGGATTTGGGGTTCCGCACCGAGGCCCTGGACACCTTCAAGCGGATTCTCCGCCAGCCGCACGGGCTGGTGCTGGTGACCGGTCCCACGGGGTCGGGTAAGACCACGACGCTGTACTCGGCGCTCGATCTGCTCCGCAGTCCCGAGCACAACATCGTGACGGTCGAGGATCCTGTCGAGTATCAGCTCGACATGGTCAATCAGATCCAGGTGCATGAGGCGATCGGGTTGACCTTCGCCCGGACGCTCCGCTCGATCCTCCGTCAGGACCCTGACATCATCATGGTGGGCGAGATTCGTGACGAGGAGACGGCGCGCGTCGCGGTGCAGGCCGCTCTGACCGGTCACGGTGTGCTTGCGACACTGCACACCAACGATGCGCCCGGTGCGGTGGCCCGACTGGTCGACATGGGCGTGGAGCCGTATCTGCTCAGCGCGGCACTGAACGGTGTCGTGGCCCAGCGCCTGGCCAGGACCATCTGCCCGTCCTGCACCATGAAGTACTACCCGTCCGAGCAGGTTCTTAAGGATGCTGGTCTGTCCGGCATGGCTGGTCGAGCGTTCCGCAAGGGTGGTGAATGCGGAGATTGCCACGACACCGGATTCCGGGGTCGGGTAGGTATCTATGAGCTGCTGGAGGTCACCCCTGAGATCAGGCGGATGATCTACGCAGGCGCGCCGTCTCATGAGCTTCGCGAGAAGCACCGGCAATGCGGTCAGCTCTCGCTCCGGGAGGAGGGGGTTCGGCTCGCCCTCGACTTGGTCACCAGTCTCGAGGAAGTTATCCGCGTTACCCATAACGACGAGGAATCGCCTGCACCCGGCAAGCCTGATTCCCAAGTCTGGGATAAACCGGCGGCGAAAGCGAGGGACGCGGCATGAGCTTCGCCTACTCAGGGTACAACAAGGGCGGCGAACCTGTAAAGGGTGTCGTGAAGGTGTCCACGCCCGAGGAAGCAGTCGAAAAGTTGCGGCGTCAGGGTGTGTTTGTGACCGACCTCAAGCCCGCCGACGAAGCAAAGGCCGAGCGGGCCGCAGCGGCCGCAAAGAGACGCTCCCCACGCGGGGCCAGTCGCAAACAGGTGGCGCTCTTTGCTCGAGAGTTGTCGGTGCTGATCTCGACCGGGACACCGATCGCGGATGCCATCTTCGCGCTCGAGAAGCAGGCCGCGAATGACGGCTGGCGGTCTGTGGTAGCGGCCGTGAGGCGTGGGCTGGAAGAGGGCGACTCCTTCGCAGAGGCGCTTGCGCATCGGTCTGATGTCTTCGACTCCGTGTTTGTCTCGTTGGTGGCGGCCGGAGAGTCCTCCGGCCAGTTGGACACCATGCTCCAGCGGCTGGCGATGCTCACTCGCCGTGAGGCCCAGGTTCGATCGAGCATTATTGGAGCGATGGCGTATCCCATCCTGCTGACCGCGATCTGCCTGATAGTTCTTGGGCTGATGCTGGGCGTTGTTCTGCCGCGATTCTCCGGTCTGTTCGAGACACTTGATACACCTCTCCCGGCGACCACCAAGATGCTCGTCGCGATCTCGGAAGGCGTCATGAGCTGGTGGATGGTGGTCGTCCCGTGCTGTGCGGGGGCGATCGTGGCTGTGGTTTGGTACATCAGGACGCCTGGTGGACGCCGGGTCGTGGATGACATCTTGCTCGCTCTGCCCAAGGTCGGCGATGTTGTTCGATCGTTCGGAACGGCTCGGATCGCACGCCTGATGGGCACGCTGCTAGCCGCCAAGGTCCCGATGCTCGAAGCGATCGATTTGACCAGGCGATCAACCTCGAATCACCGTTTCGTCGAAATGCTGGACAGAGCCGAAAAACTCGTCACCAAGGGTGAGCCGGTGAGCATGGCCCTCATCGAGACCAAGGTATTTGTTCCATCGGCGGCCCAAGCGGTGCGAAACGGGGAACAGTCCGGGCGGCTTTCGGAAGTCTTTGTGCATATCGCCGATTATCTGGACGAGGAGAATCAGTCGACGGTCAAGTCACTGTCAAGTCTTCTAGAGCCGCTCATCATGATTGTGCTCGGCGGGCTGGTCGCGTTCGTCGCGGTCAGCATGTTCCTTCCCCTGTTTGATCTGACCGCCAGCGCCGGAGGTGGTGCGTGAAACGACCGCCGAGCTCACGCCGGGTTTCGCCGATCGGTCTGGATCTCTCTCCGGCCGAGATCCGAATGGTCCAGGTCATCGGCACGCCCGACCAGTTCGAGATCTTCCGGTCGGCGGTCATCCCCCGCCGAGGTCCGATCGAGTCATGGACCAAGCTCGCATCGATCGATGTCGAGGCTTTGGCTGGCACGCTGTTCCGGCGTGGATTTAGCGGTGATCGGGTCACCATCGCCGCCCCGCGCGAGGCATGCTCGACACATCTCATTGACCTTCCTTCGCGAGACGGCAAGGCACCGGTTGACGCGATCGCCAAGGCGGAGGTCGGACGAGCCAAACGTTGCGATCCGAGTTCGTTCGAACTGGCGGCGTGGTATCTACCTAGCCGCGGGCGTGGTGAACAGGGCGTGGCTGTCGCCTGCGATCGCACGCAACTCGAATCTCGCATCGCGAGCCTGGAAGCGATCGGGCTCAGGGTCGTCGGTGTCGATCTTGCGGAGTGGGGCCTTTGCCGTACCTTCGGCCCTCTGCTCGCGGCGGAGCCCGAGTCGGTCCACGCCGTTGTGCAGGTGGGGTGGTCCTCGACGATCGGAGTTTTGACGATCGGCGGGCAAGTGGTCTACACGCGGCAGTTTTCCCGAGGAATCAGCGATCTCTTCGAGCGTTTGTGCGGCCGAACGACGCTCTCTTCGAGCGATGCGGCGGCATTTCTCGACGCCATGCCGAATGACGCGGACGGATCGGCCGGGGATCTGATGGTCCGGCGTAGCCTGGCTTCACTCGGGAAGGATCTTGCCGCCGAGCTGGATACCGCCGTGACATATGTCACCCACATGTACCGGTCCGCCCCTGTCGGTTCGATCTTTCTTGCGGGATATGGCGCCGATCGGGCCGAGCTGGCCGGCGAGTTCGATCGCGTGATGGGGATGCCGGTCCACTGGGCGGAAGCTTCCCGCGGCGGACGCCGTCTCGAACTGGCGACAGGCCTGGCCGGGAGGTTCGACGCATGAGCCACCTCGCCGTCACCGTGAATCTGCTACCTTGTGCACGCCGCCGCAAGCTTGCGACGGTCGCCGCGGCAACCCGATGGACCTGGGCCGCCTGCGCGCTGGCGGGTCTGACGCTCTTGCCCGCGGTTGCGTTTTCACTGAATGCGAACGCCGATTTGGCCCCGATCCTCGATCGCACGGCCCGGGAGGAAGCAGCGTTCGCAACCCTCTCTTCGGGCATCCCGGCGATGAAGCAGGAGCTCATCCGGCAGACCGCCCTTTCGAAGGTGCTCGTCGCGGTTGAAGACCGCGTCGACTGGCGCCCGCTGCTCGGCACGATCGCGACACTCGCGCCGGATGTTGGCTTTGAACGCATCGAGTGTAAGCTTGACCGGACGGCCCACCGTGCCGAGATCCGTCTCATCGGCATGGTTCCGTCGCTCGCACAGGCGCGGGATCTGGTGCTTCGGCTTGAGGACCACGGTTCGTTCGATTCGGTGACGCTTGCCAACTCGTCCACGCTCGCCCTGCCCGGTCGTGAGGTGATCCGCTTCGAGATTACCGCAGTTGTCCGTCCCAAGGGAGGCGCATGATGATCCCCGCCGAACTCAGGCTGAACGCAACCACTGTCCACGCCATCGGCGCGGCCGTGTGCCTGACCATCGTCGGCACTGCGGTCTTCGTCGGCGTCTTTCCGACCATGCGTGCTCGAGCCGCGGAGCGGACGGCCATCGCCCGGCTCGAACAGGTCCGGTCGGACCGGACCCGCGTCAGCGAGGAGTACGCCGCCCTCAGTGAGTCGCTCAGCAAGCTCCGTGCCGAAAACGCGTCGAGATGGGTCGATCTGCGCGGCGAGCGCCAACTCAACATGCGGATGGCGGACCTGACCACGATGCTGACCGATCGGGGATTCGAGATCCAGGCCCTCCAGGCTGCCGATGTGGAGGCGGGCCCCGTCGTGGCTCGCATCCCGATCCGGCTCGAGGTCCTCGGGCCCCTGACTGATGCGATCGATCTGCTCGGCACGCTTGACGAGGACTATCCGGACCTGCACTGCGAAACGATCAATATCGAGCACACGGGTCCGGAAAGCGTGCGCCTGCGATTGAATTTGCGGTGGTTGCTGGCGCCCGCCGACATGCCCAAAGAAAAACCCACCGGTTGATTGGCTCGGGGACAGACCGAATTGGCTCTTCCCCGCATGGGCATGCCTCGTGACCGAATCGTTGTTGTGGGACTCCTCGCCGTTGCGAGCGCGGGTCTCGTCGCCGACCGCACCATCTTCCGGGCTGAAGCCCGGGCCGCGTCAGAGCCGGTCGCCCAGGAAACCACCCTGGCCGCGGCGGGCGTGGGCAAGGTTCAGTCGGCGGTGGCCGGTCTGATCCGCGACCAGTTCCGCGAAGCATTCGACGCCCAGTTCGCCGCGCAGGCCGACCAGATCGCGTTCGGTCCCGCCGCCGAATGGATGTCCCGCCAAGCGGTCGAGCAGCCCGCTGTGGATACCCGCTCCGCGCAGACGCCACAGCCGCTCAGCGAGCAGGGCCTGCCGAGTCTGACGATCGTCATGCCGACTCAATCCGGTGGCATCGCCGTCATCGACGGCGTGCGGCTGACCATCGGACAGACGCACCCGTCGGGGTTCCGGCTCGTCGCGGTAGGGGATCGTTCGGCCACGATCGTTCGCGACGGACGCACGATCGAGTTGACCATGTCGGTCAATCGTTGATCTTTACGCGGACTCATGTCTGTGCGGTCTTGCACGGTCCGAGAAGCCTGTTCTGGGCTCAGGCTGGTGATGCCAGTCTCACACGGCGTCGATAAATCCTTCATCGTGCCGGCGTTCAACCGGATAGGAAGGAAAGACCATGCTGGAGCACAACATGCATCACAAGCACATCAGCCGTCGGGCATTCAGCCTGATCGAACTCGTCATCGTCGTTGTCATCATCGGGATCATCGGGGCCATCGCCATCCCCCGCATGAGCCGCGGTGCGGCCGGTGCGGCCGATTCGGGCCTCGTCGCCGACCTCGCTGTCATGCGCAACGCCATCGACCTGTATCAGGCCGAGCACGGCGGCTCATACCCGTCCTTCGCCAACTTCGTCGACCAGATGACCACCTACACCGATGTGCTCGGCAACACCCAGGCCACCAAGGACTCGACCTATTACCTCGGGCCGTACCTCCGCTCGATCCCCGAACTGAAAGTCGGCAGCAACAAGGGCAAGAACGGCATCGTCGCTACCCAGGGCGGCACCACCGCCGGTTGGGTCTACGACGAGACGACCGGCGCCATCTCGGCCAACCTGCCCGGTACTGAGACCGATGCACGCGGCGTGGCGTACAACTCATATTGATCCGATCCGTACCGGTTGAACACCCAAGAGCCCCGGCCCCGCGCCGGGGCCTTGTCGATGAAAGGCCGAATCGTGCGCAGAGCCTTCTCGCTCATCGAGGTGGTCGTCACGCTGCTGATCATCGGGATCGTCGCGGCGATCGCCGCGCCCCGATTGGCCGCCGCTTCCTCCGGCTCGCGGATCGAGGCCGCCGAACAACGCCTCCGCTCGGTGTTCCAGACCGCCGGGGAACTGGCCCGGGCACGCGGGGGGACGATCACCCTCCAGGTCGACACCGACGCCGATGCCGTCTTCCTCTTTGACGGTCTGACGGTGGATCGCAGCACCCTCATCGGCATCGCCCGGCTTGGTGAATCACCCTACGAGGTCGACATCCAGACCACGAACATCACCGACCCCAACGGTTTCATCATCATCGATGGATTCGGCATCTTCGCCGAGGCGCCCAAAATCCGCATCGCCTCGCAGGACCTCCAGCGAGTGGTGACCATCTCCGTGCCCGTGGCCACCGTCGCCGGTTCGGTGGACGACCAGGGATTCGACGGAAGCGACCCCGGTCTCGGAGTCAACCTGAACATCGCGGGCCTGAATGTCGGGCTGAAC
This sequence comes from Planctomycetota bacterium, assembly GCA_003696675.1. Taxonomy (GTDB): domain Bacteria; phylum Planctomycetota; class Phycisphaerae; order Phycisphaerales; family UBA1924; genus UBA6054. Next base: position 104,001 of record RFGH01000074.1, on the reverse strand, counting down.
CTCAAGGGAAGCGGGAAATCATCGAAATGACGGTGCGTCCGATGCTCCATCCGTTGTGCCGCGGTTTCACGCTCATCGAAACGGTCGTCGCGCTGGCCGTGAGCTCGGTCCTCCTGCTCGCGCTGAGTTCGACCGTGCTCCTCGCGTCCAGGGCCGTCCCCTCGGGCAACGAAACCGTCATCGCCGAAGCCGAGATCCAGCGGAGTCTGGCGCTCATGTCGTCGGACATCGAGGTAGCCACCGCGATCTCCACAACATCCGGCCTCACACTGACCGTGCCCGACCGCGACGGAGACGGCAACTCGGACACGATCGGCTACAGCTGGACGGACGCCGACAATATGGTCCGGCGAACGCGTAATGGGTCAGGCGATGAGGTCCTCTTCGGGCCGATCACCTCGATGAATGTCATCTGCCTCAAAGACGGAACAGCGGTCACGCAGGTTCTGATCGTCATCAAGCTCAACACAGTCTCTGGCGTCACGGACCGTGTGCTGAATGTGCGGGCGCTCAACCTGCCGGGGTGACACCATGATCACAGCCAGACGCGGCATCACGATGATGGAAGTAGTGATCGGCACCCTGCTGGTCGGCATGGTGCTCGCGGCCACGCTCAACATCATCGGCCCGACCGTCCGGGCCACCAAGCTCGCAGGCGACGAAGTGCTCGCCGCCCAGTTCGTCGAGGAACTCTTGGCCGAGATCGCCGCCCAGCCGTATCGCGATCCAACCGACGACGCGGGTGTCATCGGCCCCGAGAGCGGGGAAACCGGCTCCAACCGAAGCAAGTTCGACGATGTCGACGATTACAACGGCTGGACGGACTCCATTCAGAGCACCTCCGGCGTCGCACGCGCCGGCCTGAAAGGCTCTTGGTCCCGCGCCGCGAAAGTCGTCTGGATCGATCCGGACGACCCGGCCACCGAGGTCGGCACCGACCTTGGCGCGAAGCGCGTCACGGTTTCGGTCTCACTCGCAGGCACACGGTTGGCCACCCAGAGCATCATCCGGACCGAAGGGTTCGACGCGTCAAGGGAGATCGACTGATGCGACACGAACGCGGCAGTGTCTATCTCGCGGTGCTCGGCGTGGTCTCGGCGGTCACGCTCTTCACCCTGGCGGGTGTCGCCCTCCGAAAAGAGATCAACGCCCGGGCCCGGGCCGCGGTCAGCGCACAGGACGCTCGCTTGGCCGCCCAGTCCGGCGCCGAGCTGGCGACCCATCTCGCCCTGGAGTCGCCAGCCAAGTTCGTCGCGCTCGCCACCGCCGGCAAGGAGATCTACCCCGAGTTCAGCTTCGATGGGGGCACCCTCGCGGTCGGCGTAGTGGACGCATCGACCGACGCGGTCGCCACCGAAACGACCGAGTCGTTCCGGGTCACCACCGATGCGCGGCAGGGTCCATCCCGCTCCCGCCTGGCGTTCACCGTGCAGTATGTCGAGGACGATCTGACCAAAGCCGTCAAGGCCATGGGCGCGGTCGCATACTGGCCGCTCGACGAGCAGACGGGCTCTCCCACCGCGGCCGAACGCATCGCCGGCTACGACGGAACCTATAATAAAGCTTCGGCCGTCGGCAAGCAGACCCACGCCCACGGCAACGCAGCGCCGCGCAACTACTGGGTTGACGAATACACCCGAGTGCCGCACGACGATGCCTTCGAGCTCAAAAAGGGAACCATCGTCCTTTGGGCCAAGTGGGACATCCTGCCGTCGTTCCTCGCAGCGGCCGTGGTCAGCAAAGAGAGCGAGTCATACGACTCGGATGCTGACCTTGCAATCTACCTCGATACCTCGGGAAATCTCGTCGGTCGTCTCCGTGAGCGAGCCTGGCTCGGCGGCGGGACCGGCGGAACCGTCGAAGCCAACGGGGTCATCACCGCCGGAACCTGGCATCACATCGCCCTCTCGTGGGGAAACAAGCTCGAGCTCTGGGTCGATGGCGTGTGCGTGGCCAAGAACACTTCAGTCGACATCGGGCTGAGCGCGGGAAGAGGTGTCTCGGCGAACGAGCGCCCGTGGTACTTCGGTGTCCGGAATCGTTCTTACAGCAGCTACAATCCCGCATATTTCACATACGGATCCGTGGCACGCGTCGCGCTCTTCGATCGCCAGCTCGGCGAGAAGGAGATCGTTCAGTTGATGGAAGCGAACTCGATGCGCAACAAGCTCGAGGTCCAGCGCGGCAGTTTCGCCCGAGTCGTGGATTGATCGACCAACGAAGCCCTACGCCGCTTGAGTAAAAGCATCCTGCGAGGCGTGATCCGCCACCATCCGGTCATACTCGGACAGGTCCAGCGTCAGGAAAGCCTCGGCGACCCGGGGGTCGAACTGGCTGCCCGAGCACTTGCGGATCTCCGCCAGCACCACCTCGCGCGGCATCTTGCTGTGATAGGCCCGGTTCGAACTCATCGCGTCGAAGGTGTCCGCAACCCCGATGATGCGGGCCAGCAGCGGGATGTCCTCCCCGGCAAGCCCGTGCGGGTAGCCCCGCCCGTCATACCGCTCGTGATGGTGCAGCACGCCGGGCAGCACATCGCGCAGGCTGGGGATCCCCTTGAGGATCTCGTGCCCGATCTCCGGGTGAAGCTTGATCTTGCCGAACTCCTCGTCGGTCAGCCGCCCCGGCTTGCAAAGCACCGACTCCGGTACCCCGATCTTGCCGATGTCGTGCAGAATGCCCGCCAGATGCACCCGCTTGGCTTCATCTTCATCGAACCCCAGCGAACGCGCAATCCCCTCGGAAAGATGCGCGACCCGGTCCGAATGGCCGCGGGTGTACCGGTCCTTCGCGTCCAACGCCCCCGACATCGCCCGGATGGTCCCGAGGAAGGTCTGCCGCTGCTCCTCATACAGCCCGACATTCTCAAGAAACGCGCCGAGCAGGCCCGTCAACGACTCGAACGACTTGGTCTCGTAGGTCGACACCTGCGGATCATCCCCGGCCTTCCCCCCTGCGATGATCATGCCGAACCGCTTCCCGGCCCGCTCGATCGGATGGCAAACCACCTGCGGGCCCAGCCGCGAGGAAGGGTCGTCCACGCCGTAGATCTGCGTACTGCCCGCGACCGCGTCCGGCTCGCCGGAGTCGATCCGCGCGATGGTCACGCCGAGTTCCCCGTCATCCAACCGTACGGAGCCGTACTGGTGGACCTTGTCCCCGTTCTCGTCCGTCAGACGCACCGCGACCCAGCCGTACTGCAGCGTCTCCGCCAGGCTCTCCGCCACCGCCCGTATGAACGACATTGGGTCATCGATCGAACCCATGCTCCGCCCGAGCTCGCACAGCATCGTCACGGTCTCATACGCGAAACCGAGCTGTTCGGTGAAGCCCCCGATGGTCTGCGTGTCTTTTGTGCTCCGCGTCAGATCGTTGAACATCCAGCGGAGCGAACTCGATAGGTGCTGCGCGCACCGCTCATTCAGCGTCGCATGGGCCGCGAGCTGGTGCCTGACCGCGCTCAACTGCAACGAACCACCCACGCACGATGGCTCGAGCAGGTCCGATTCCAGAATCTCCCGCCCAAACCCGATCGCAACGACATACCCGGTCCGACGCCTCCTGTGGACTTCCTCGAAAGGAAACACCCACATGCCCGGGCGCGGCTCGACCGCTTGCGGCGTATCCATTCCCGACCAAGCCGATGCCAGCGTGGTCAGTTCCGCTCGGAACTGCTTCGACGACATCCACATCGCCAGGAGTTCCGGCGCGTCCGGCTCTTCCATCGGCAGCCCGTTGGCGTCGAGTCGCCAAGTCAGCAGCCCGAGCTCGTGGCATCTGGCTACCAGCTCCCGCGGCACCGGCTGATGGGTTCCCGGGCGCAGCAGGCTCACGCGGCAGTCCTTCCGCTCTCGTCACCGCCGATCAGATCCCGGATATGGCCCACCACGCTCTTCGCGCTGAAGGGCTTCTCGATGATCATGCGGATGTTCTTCAGATCCCCGGCCTCCTCAGACACGACATATCCGCGCGCTGAAAGCAGTATCACCGGGATATTTCCGAGTTCGTGATGTTCGTTCATCCGTTTGGCCAGGTCGATCCCGCTCATGTACGGCATCTGAAGGTCGGTCACGATCAGCGTCGGACGGCGTTCGCATGCCAGCTCGTACGCCTCTTCGCCGTCCTCGGCTGTCATCGCCTCGAAGCCCGCGGACTGCACCGCGCGAGACATGACATGCGTGATGTGGGCCTCGTCGTCAACGAGAAGGATCAACGGTTTGGTCATGCGACATCCGGCCGAGAAATCCCAGCCGCCTCCGACATTCCTATCGACCAGCGGGGCGGTCCAGTCCGGTCCGCTTTGCTCGGAAGCCCAGCCGTCTTCAGGGATTAGGTGAAACACCCGGCGGCGGGAGACGCAGATATCGGACCAGATACCGCGTCCCGACCACAAACGGCACTGTGTCAAGCAACGCCGCGGCCAGCTTGAACGCGTAGCCGGTCAAGATGAACACCAGCAACTGGGGCCAGATCGCCAGCTCGTCGTCCACTGGCAGTGCATGCGCGTAGAAGTGGGTAATCAGAATCACCGCCGTCGTATCCACCAACTGGCTGACCAGCGTCGATCCGTTATTGCGAAGCCACAAGTGCCGCCCCCGCGTCAGTCGTTTCCAGAAATGGAAGACATGGACATCCACCAGCTGGGCCACCAGATACGCGATCATCGACGCCGTGACCGCCCCGAACGCCAGTGCCCGCACCTCAAAGAACACCGGGACCCGCCCCGCGGCGTCTGGAGCGATCGTCCCGTCCGCCCCGACCGTTTCAAAGCCGGGAAGCACCCCCCCAAACCAGAGGATGGCCACCACCCAAAGATTCAGGATCAGACCGATCCAGACCACCGTGTTCGCCCGTCGCCGCCCGTACAGCTCCGAGATGAAATCCGTGCACAAGAAGGTCATCGGATAGGGCAGGACGCCCACCGCCACCGCGAAGACCAGGGGTACCCCGGCCACCACCAGCGGCCCGCCGTCGTTACCGGTGATCTCGAACAGCTTGATGAAACGGGTGATCCCCAGAATATTGAGCATCGCCAGCGTGCCGAGGAAGAGTCCCGCGAAAAGCAGGAAGACCGTCTCGCGACGCCGATGGAGGATCAGTTCCGTCAGTTCGGGCAGCCCCTCGTACCTGTGCTGGCGGGAGGGGATCGGTTCGTCGAGGTGCTGCATCGCCCCAGAATACGCCGAAGCAGCTGGGCAGATGCCGCGGAGGCGTGGTAGCATCCCGTATGCCCCAAACCGCCGTTGAGACAGTCGATTCCCCGGTTACCGAAGCCCCCTTGAATGAGGGGGAAAATGGGCCTGCGGCCCCGATTCCCGGCATTGACGCGGCCGTCGAAGCGATGCTGCTCTCCGTCGACCGTCCGATACCCACCGCGAAGATCGCCGAGCCACTCGGGCGGGTCTTGGATGCCCCCGTTGGACCCGCCGAGGTCGAGCAGGCGATCGCCCGACTGAACGAGCATTACGACCAGACCGGGCGGGCCTTCCGCGTGGAACCGGTCTCGGGCGGTTACCGCCTGATGACCCGCCCCGAGCACGCCCCGGTCATCGCGGCCATGCACCGGGCCCGGGCATCCACCCGTCTCAGCCGCGCGGCCTTGGAGACCCTCGCCATCATCGCCTATCGGCAGCCCATGACCCGGGCCGAGCTCGAGGCCATCCGAGGGGTGGCGTGCGGCGAGGTGCTCCGTTCCCTCATGGACCGCAAGATGATCAAGATCACCGGTCGAGCCGAAGAGCTCGGACGCCCGATGCTCTACGGAACCACGCCGCAGTTCCTTGATGCCTTCGGCCTAGCGACGATCAAGGATCTGCCCAAGCCCGAAGAACTGGCCGATCGGCTGGAACAAAGCCAGGCTTCCTGACGCATCTCCACAACGAGGATTTCCCCCATGCTTCGCAAGGACGCCCGCATGCCCCGTTCGCCGCTGCTCGTTGCGCTGGCAGCCGTCGCGATGTTCCTGGTCGGCTGCGGGGGAACCAGCAAGATCCGAGGAAAGGTGGTCCCGGGCCCGGTCGGGGTCACGACGGTGGTCGCGAGCGATGATGAGCGTCTGCAGAACCCCGGGATCGGGGGGGTCGAGGTCGCCCTGCTGCGGGACACCGGCCCAAGAGGGGGCGGCGTGATCGCCAAGGTCGTCAGCGACGAAACCGGGGCGTTCGAGATCCCGCTCGGGCGGGGCCAGCACCCCGGCGGCGCAGTCGTGGTTCGCGTGCAGGGTGACTCGATCTATTCGGCCCACACCAGGTCGTTCCTGCCATCCGGCGGGAAGCACCTGCTCTGCACCGCCGTTGAGCGTGCGAAGTCCCCCGATTCATGAGCCGTATCCGTCCGAAAAACGCTTCCGCTGATGCCGGGCTCGATCCGGTGGCGCGGCGGGCGGCACTGAGCGTTTCGGGCTTCATCTTCGTCGGTCTGACGGTGTTCCTTGCTGTGGGTGCGGTGAACTCGCAGAACAATCTCTTGTTCTGGGTGTTTGGCGTCGCGATCGGCGGGGTGATCGTTTCCGGCGTGGTGTCGGGCACCGGTCTCATGGGCGTGCGGTTGATTGCTCACGATCCCGGGCCTGCCGAGGCCGATCGACCGACGCAACTGCATTACACGCTCGTCAGCCGCAACCGCTGGCTGCCGGTGTTCGCTATCGAACTCCGTGAAGTTTCCATGCCGAAGGGGGGACGCGGCGTGTGCCTGCCGAGACTCGGGCCGGGAGACAGGGTGGGGATCGAGGCGGAGTGGATCCCCCAGAAACGGGGCGTTTTCACCTTGGATCGCATTCTCGTAGAGACGCGTTTCCCTTTCGGGCTGATGCACAAGACGCTGGAGTTCTCGAAGCCTCGGGTGGTGGTCGTCGGGCCAGCACGAATCGAGATTCGCACTGAGGTCATCCGGCAGGGAGATCGCGGTGTGTCGACGGGTCAGGTGCGACGGGCCAGGCGTGGATGGGTGGGAGATTACTACGGCCTGCGGGAGTACGCGCAGGGTGATCCCCGACGCACGATCTCCTGGCGAGCGAGCGCGCGGCGGGGCTCGTTGCTGGTGGTCGAACACGGCGAACCCCCGGGCAGCAGTCTCTGGGTCTGGGTGACGGCTCCCGACCCGGCGAACGCAGATGGCGCGATCTATCTCGAGCGGGCTTTCTCGGTCGTCCTCGCGTTGGTCCGGTCCGGATCGCTGGCGGGTCGCGATGTGGGAGTATGGGTGCCTTGGGCAGGGATTCGGCTCCCGCCTGCTCGGGGACCGGCCTTTGAAGCGCGCGTCGCGGACGCGTTGGCACGGGTTGACCCGGATGCCCGGCCGACGCCGGACAGCAGGCCCCAGATCAGCGGCGCGGATCGGATTCTCATCCTGCCGCTTTTCCCGCCGGCGACAACGGGCGAGGACGAACCCCGGCTCGATCTGTCGCGTCCGGAGGATTGGCTCGCACCGGGTGAAGCATTGCCGCCATCCCTTCGATTCCCGTCGGGGGTGGGGTCATGACCGAGAGTTCACTCTCCGTGCGCGACGCGATGCGGCGGGCGGTCGGCTGGGCCGTGACCTCGGGTGTGCTCTCGTTCGCGGTGGCATCGCTTTCGCCGGCGTTCGCGGCGGTGGTCGGGATCGGGGCCGCGGTGACATGGCTGCTCGGCGCGGGCGCCGATCGGGTCGCGCCACGGCGTGCGATCAACGCCGGTCTGATCGGAGTGATCGGGTTCGGCATCGTGCAGACGCTCCGGCTGGGCTTTACGGTCGATGCGTTCGCGTTCTTCATCGGATTGATCATGGTCGTCAAGCTGCTCGATCTGCGTGTCGCGCGCGACTGGGGCCAGGTCATCACGCTCTCGGCGGCGCTCGTGATCTCGGCGGTCCTGACCAACAACTCGATCGGGACCGGCATCGCGATGCTTGTTTCCGCTGTGCTCCTTCTGCGTGCCGTGCTGCGTTTTCAGGTCTTTGCTGCGTGCGAGCGTGCCGGGACGGACGGGCGTCAGCCCACGCCAGAGGGTTTTCGCAGGTCACTCGGGCGGTTGCAGTGGGGGATCGGTTCTTCGATCATGGTGCTCGCGACGGTGATTTTCGTCCTGCTCCCGCGTGACCTCGGCAGCGAGGCATTCGGGAGCTGGGGCAATGCGGCCGTGGGCCAGACGACCGGCTTTGCGGATGAGGTGGAGCTTGGCCAACCCGGATTGATCTCCCAGTCGCCGACTCCCGTGATGGATGTCAGCGTGGTGGATCGGCATGGACGCAATCTCGGCGCGGTGGACGGCGCGCCGATCTACCTCCGCGGAGCGGTGCTCGAGGGGTATAACGCGGGGCGTTGGACGAGCGATGCCTCGCGTGAGCGTCGGTCCTCCTTCGTGCGATCCCAGTTCATTCCGGAGGGCGTGCCGATCAAGCCGTGGCTGGTGCCGGGCGGCATCGAATGGGAGACCGAGCTACGCATCACGATGCGCAACGCCCGCTCGGGCGGCACGCCGCTGTTCACTGCCTGGGAGCCGCTCGAGCTGACGCCTCTGGGATCGGGTCGGATGATCGCGTTCGATCCTTCCGTCGGTCTGGTCTTTTGTGAGCAGACGCGTGGGCGTTTGGAATATCGGGTCCGGGTGTCCAACCCAGAGTTCCGCATGATCCCATACCCGGAGGACCAGATCAGGCGTCCGCCGCCTGAGACCGACATCCCCGCCGGCGTGGTTTCGCTCGCACAGCGTGTGCTGCAGGGTGCCGGGATCGATCCCGACCCTCAGACCCGGCCGCTGCGGCAGGATGTGGCTGCCGTCCGCGCGATGGAGAGTTACCTTCGCAGCAACTTCGCCTACACGCTGGAGGATCAGCCCACACCCCCGGGGCGTGACGCCACGGAGTGGTTCCTCGACGAACGGCGTGTCGGCCATTGCGAGTACTTCGCGTCCGCCCTGGCGTTGATGTGCCGAAGCGTCGGCATCGATGCCCGGGTCATCACTGGCTATGTCGTGTCCGACTTCAACGAAGTGACGGGGCAGTACATCGTCCGCGAGAGCAGTGCCCACGCGTGGATCGAAGCACAGGTCTCTCCCGGCGCATGGCTGACCTTTGACGCGACGCCTCGCGCGGAGTTTCGTCAGATCCATCAGCCCGATCCGAGCCTGTGGCGTTCGATCACGAAGTTGTATGAAACCGTGGAGTACGCATGGGTCGCGGGGGTGGTCGGCTTTGACTCCAACTCGCGGCGGCAGGTGCTCGGGCCGATGTCCTCCGATTTCGGGCTGCTTCGGATTGGCTCCCGGATGATCGGTCGGCTGCGGGATGGTGGTCCCCCGCTCGTTCTCAAGGCGGCCTGGGTCGGCCTGGCTGTTTTCTGCGGCGCGATGTTTGCCGGGTTTGTGCTTCATCACCGACGCGAGTGGATGCGTGCGATCTGGGATGCGATCCTTGCCAGATTCGTCGGATGGTTCGCCCGCCTGCGTGCATGGCACGCGGGGCCGGAAGAGCGGCTGAGGATGGCACTGCTCACCGCGTTCCGTTGTGTGGGCCGCCCCAAACCGGGCCATGTTCCGATGCGGGCGCACATCGAATCGGTTGCCGCTGACATCGACGAGGGTCGTGCGCAGGTTTGGCGGTCCGCCGCGGATCTGCTGTATGCGGCTCGCTTTTCACGCGACGCTACGACGGACCCGCGAGACTATCGGTCCGCCGAGGCCGACCTTCTCCGGTCCGAGAAACGATCCCGGCGTGCGCGGCCTCCTTCCAGGTGAAGCCGTCCCGATGCCGGTCCGATTTGGCGGGACAACCTGAACGGTCCCACCGGCCCGACCCCGGAGAATAGACATGCCCGCCAACCGATCCCGAACCGAGCGCTGGCGTGAATGCCTGCAGCAGATCTGCGAGCGTGGGGGAGGGCTCGAGTTTGCGATCGATCAGGGAGAAGATCCCGGGCGGAGCGATCTCGTCTGGCGTGTCCATGTTTACGGCATTGATGGCGATTCGATCGTCGTGGAACATCCCGGCTCGATGGGGCGGTCGTTTCCGGTTCCGCCCGGAACCCCGCTGATCGGGATCATGAGCGTCGGGCAGAACCGCTGGATGTTCCGGAGCAAGGTGCTCGCATCCGAGACGGTACAGACCCGTTCGAGGCCTGGGCGTGCGATGCATGTGCTCGCGCCCCAGCAGGTCGAGCGCTGCTCGAGGCGCACGATTGAACGCACCTCCACGCTGGGACTCCAGCTGCCCACGGTCGGATGCTGGCCGCTTCTGGATCCCAGGACCGCGACGGCGGTCGAGGTGGCCAATCGGGTGCAGGTCGAGGACCTCCTTCGAACGGGGGGGCAGGCATCGGTGAGCGATGATCCGGCGGCTCTTCCGGAGGTCGGTCCTAAGTTCGAGGCGAGCCTGGCCAACATCGGCGGCGGCGGCGTGGGCATCGTCGTCCCGCGTCAGTCGCACGCGACCTTCGACTCCATCCATCCGTACTTCCTGCGGATCGATCTTCGCCCCACCGTGCCGGTGCCCTTGCTGCTGACCGCCCGAGTGGCTCACACCCACATCGATTCGATGCAGAACACATACGCCGGCATGGCATTCGACTTTTCGCTCAACCCTGAGCACAAGGCGTTCGTGGTCGATCAGATCGCCCGTTATGTCGGGGCGATGCCCCGGCGTGCTGCGGCTTGAGAGGTCGGCCGCCTTGTCAAAAGAACGCCCCGCACATGGCGGGGCGTTATCGTTGGCTGCAAGCGAGATTGTTGTTCTCACCAGCCCTTGAGCGTGTACATGGTTGGGTGATCGACCACGACCATCACGGCATCACCGGTTTCCGAGCGCAGGCTGATCTGATTGAGCCCGTCGTTCCAGACACCGGTCCATCGGCCCTTTTCGGGGCGGGAATGCTGGGTGACGCCGTAGCGTCCGTCGAATGTAACCCGCCCGCGCGGGGCTTCCAGCTCGATGGTGCCGGCTGAATCTTTGCTGGCGACGATCTTGACATCACCACCGTTGGAGGTGGCGATGATCGGGTCGACCAGCCGGCCGTCCGTGCGGATCTCGATGTCACCACCGGCCATGTCGTCCGTGCCGGAACGGACATCGATCTCTCCGACCGCGCCGATGACCTTGACATCGCCGCCCGCGTTGCGGACCCGCACGCCGTCGGCGCGGGGGACATACACGATGACATCAATCGGTGGGCGGAAGCCCTCGACGGTCAGATCGGTCGGGCGGATCACCACGGTGCCCACTTCGCCGTTGGTCTCGTGGACCGCGGTGAAGTACTCGCCGGTGGGATCGAACTCAAAGCCCTGCCACGCCCCGCGCCAGCGGAGGTGCCTTTCTTTCCGCACTTTGAAGGCGATGAAGGACTCCTCGTTGCGGGGGCGGGCATCGATCACCACATCGCCCCAGGGGTTCTCGATGTCGATCGCGGTGATCTGACCGATGGTCACCGGGCTGCCTTGGACCGGCACCGACCGCGCGAGCTTGTTGGCTTCGATCCGGGCCCGTAGACCCCCCATCCGCTGCCCGCAGCCGGCGGACGCCAGCAGGAAGCCGGCCAGGGTCAGGGGGATGATCGGGGTCGTGGACTTTCTGGGCATCGGTGGGTCCTCGTCGTCGGTCTGGCGGGGCGCGTTCCCCGCATTGGTTTGGTCCGTGCTAAGATAGCCTGTCGTCGTCGATCCGGGGGGGCCCGGGTCGGCGTTTGCATTGAGCCTATCCCGCCAGCCGCACGCGGCGGCGTGTTGTGATTCCCGTCCTGGCTGTTTCTATCGGTTCCTCCTACGCGCCGGTTTCAGAAGGGTTCGCCAGACTCCACCAAACGCGGCCCGATCGCATGGATCGGCCGAACACGGGTTCTCAGCATGCCGCTCGGGGTGAACGGGTTTGAATCGGGGTTCCGGGCGTCCCCCCACGCCCGTCGAGCTCCACCGGAGACCACCCTGTGGTCGATGTATCTCTTGTATTTGCAAGTGCTTCGATCGTTACGCTTGGCCAGGCTCAGTCAGGTGGCATTGCTACCACCCTGATCGCGGCAGGCATCGCGCTGCTGATCGGTATGGTGATCGGTGTCTTTGGTGCCCGGGTTCTGACCGGCCAGACCCTCGCCAACGCCAAGTCCGAGGCCAACGAGATCATCCGACGGGCCGAGGACGACGCCAAGAACGCGGCAGAGAAAATTCGGCTCGAGGCCGAGCGCAAAGCGCTCGAGCGGAAGGAATCGGCGGATAAGGAGCTCGAGACTGCCCGTTCCGAGATTCGGGAGACCGAGCGACGCATCGCCAAGCGGGAAGATCTCGTCGACCGCAAGGAGGAGGCCCTGACCGTCAAGGAGCGAAATCTGTCGGAACAAGCTTCGCGGTTGGACAAGCGGGCCGAGCAGCTCGCCGAGCAAGAGAAGCAGATCGCCGAACTGCGGGAGCGCCAAGAGATCGAGCTGCAGCGGGTATCCCAGCTCGACAAGAGCCAAGCCCGCGAACTGTTACTCGAGCGCGTCGCCGAGAAGACCCGTCAGGAGATGGGCAAGGTCACGCGGCAGATCGTGGAGCAGGCCGAGGAGAACGCCCGGAAGGAAGCCACCGAGATTCTGATCAACGCCGTTCAGCGGTACGCCAACGAGATGACCAGCGAGTCGACCGTGCGAACGGTGGCGATCCCGTCGGACGACATGAAGGGAAGGATCATCGGGCGTGAGGGACGGAATATTCGGGCGATCGAGAAGGCCACGGGTGCCGATATCATCGTCGATGACACGCCCGGGGTCATCGTGGTGTCCTGTTTCGACAAGGTTCGCCAGGCAATCGCGGTCGAGTCGCTCGAACGATTGATCACCGACGGTCGCATGCACCCGACCCGGATCGAAGAGGTTGTCGAGAAGGTCAAGGGCGAGGTCCAAGAGAAGATCATCAAGGCCGGCAAGGACGCGGCCATGGAGCTTGGTCTCAAAGGGCTGCACCCCAAGATCATCGAGGCGATGGGCCGGTTGTCGTACCGCACCAGCTACGGCCAGAATGTGCTCAAGCATTCAGTGGAGGTCGCATACCTGGCTCAGATCATCGCAGACCAGCTCGGGCTTGATGGGAAAATGGCTCGCCGGGCCGGGTTCCTCCACGACATTGGCAAGGCGATGGACCACGAGATGGAGGGCGGGCACCCGAAGATCGGCATGGATTTCGCTCGCCAGTACGGGGAGAAGGACGAAGAGGTCCTCAACGCCATCGGCGGTCACCACGCCGATATCCCCGCGACCACCTGGTACACCCCGATCGTCATGGCCGCCGACGCGGTCAGCGCCGCCCGCCCCGGCGCTCGCCGTGAGTCCATGGAGCGGTATGTGCAGCGCCTCAACGAACTGCAGGACATCGCGCTCTCGCAGCCCGGCGTGACCGAGGCCTACGCCGTGCAGGCCGGGCGCGAGGTCCGGGTCATGATCGACGCGGACCGGGTCAGCGATGACGAGGCGTACCTGATCGCCCACGAGATCGCGCGGAAGGTTTCCGACGAGATGACCTTCCCGGGCGAGATCCGCGTCACGGTGCTCCGCGAGACCCGCGCGATCGAGATCGCCCGCTGAGGTTCAGCCAAGCCATAGGCACAAGGCGGCAAGCACGATCAGGCGGGCGTCGATGAAGTCCCGGCGCCTGCGAATGACAGTGGCCGCCGCGCACGATACCGTCAGCAACGCTGTCAGCACCACCGCAGACCGCAAGGGACGCAGCGTCCAGACCGCGATTCCGCACCCGGCGTAGGTCACGGCCGCGAGGATCCAACTGCGTTGCACGCCGATCTCAACGGGAACCGACCGCGTTCCGAAGGTGCGATCCGCTTCAAGATCATCCAGATCGCACACCACGGCGTCCGCGAGCACAAGCAGGGACAGAATCACGCAAGCCTCCGCGAGATTCACCACATGCTCACGGGCGAGCGGGGCCAGGGCGAAGATCACCGCCGTGGCGAGCGCGGTATGAGCCGCCGCCACGAGCAGTGCTTTGGCCGTCGGCCAATCCTTGGGGCGGGGGCGAGCCGGATCGGCCGGACGCCCAGCGTACAGCCAAACGCCGATCCCTACCCCGAGCGGTACCGGAGCGAGCCACGGCGACATTGCCGCGCCGATCAGGGACGCGAGCAGCAGTTCGGTCGCTGCCAGACCGCGTGCGATCCGCGCGATGCCTATCAGAAACGCGTGCCGGTCGGGCTGTGATGCACGATCGGAGGGATCCATTCGATCGCCCGACAACTTCACTCGATCGAGCAGGTACGCTGCCTGCCCGCACAGGAATACGAATCCAAGGCCGAGTGCCAGATCAGACCGCCCGACCGTCGTGTTCGTCAGCCATGTCAGGAGCAGCAGCACTGCAGCCGCGTACAGCCCCGGCCATACCGCCAGATGTCCCGCGATCCGGGCCACACCCGCGGCGGACACACCACGCGAGCCCCGATGGTCGATCATCGTCCGTCTCGCCACGCCCGGGCAAGATCCGGATCGATCGGGCTGACCTCCGTCCGCCCAAGCAACTCGCCAGCGAGCCGTTCCATCGCGAGCCGTTCTTTGCGGATCCGCAATCGCCGCTCCACCTGTTCGCGCTCGGCATCACTGGGTTCGCGGGCGGCGATGGGTTGTTCGAGCATCATGAAAGCAAAGCCGCCCGGCGTCGCCATCACCGATGAGACTTCTCCGGGCGAGAGTTGGCCCGCCGTGTCGCGGGCGATCGCCGGGTACGCCGGATCGAACGGGCTGAACCGCTCGATCAGTCCCCCGTTCGCGGCCGAGGGGTGCGCGGAGCTTTCTGTGCAGACCGCACTCATGACCATGGCTCGAAGCGCCGGGGAATCCACACCGATCACCCGCTCGCGGGCCGTCGCTGCATCCCGGTCAGAGGCGGACACGAACAGCCGAATCCGGTACGCCGGCCCGAACGCGATCCGTTCGGTAAGCTCGATCTCCTCGGTCTGCGGGCGGCTCTGCTCGGCGACGAGCGCCCTCAACGCGGCGTTTCTGCGGAGCAGACCCTCGAAGCGTCGCGGACCAAGCCCCCGGGCGGTGCGGATTCGGTCCAGAACCTCGACCCGTGATCCCATGGGTCCAGCCGACGCCAGTTCCCCGAGCAAGGCATCTTCTTCTGCGCGGACCATCGACTCAGACACCGAGATTCCGCGGCGGGCGGTTTCTCGATCCAACGCCCTGCCAAGGGCGATCTCCTCCAGCACGACCCGTCCCGCAGCCTCCGAGAGCAGACTCTGGAGCTCGCTCCATTCCACAGGTGACCCCAGAACAAGGGCCGGTGGACGCAGGTCGGCGGCGGGAGAACTCTGAACAGCCGGTGTTTGTCGGACTTCTCCCTGCCCGCGTCGTGGATCGGATGCCCCGCACCCGATCTGGGTAGCCATCGCGGTCGCGAGCATCAGCGTCGGGGGGATTCTTCCGATTTGCATGGTCTATCCGACGCCGCCGGATCCTGCGGGTCAACCGATGGCATCCGATTCGCGTAGATTGACAGGCATGGATGATGTTTTTGGAACCAACGGCGGTGCCCGAGCGGCCGCGATGCGTGAGGCGATGGGCGTGGCGGGTGAGCTGCCCCGCCCCATCCCCCGGTCCGTCCTATGCCCATATTGCGGCTCCGCCACGCCCGGTGCAGATCGCTGCGCATCCTGTGGCGGTCGGTTCGATCCGCTCAGCCGTCAGGCGACCCAGAATCAAATGGGCCCATGGTTCATCCGCGATGACCGATCTCCCCACCGTCCCGGATGCACCTACGAAACCCTGATCCGCATGGTCGATGCCGGGCAGATCGGTCCGGACGCCGTGCTTCGCGGTCCGAGCACCCGCCAGTTCTGGACCTTGGCGCGGCATACGCCCGGCGTGGCTCAGCGTCTGGGCTTCTGCCACAACTGCCGTGCTTCGGTGTCCAAGGACGCGTTCCAGTGTCCGTCCTGCCACGCGTCGTTCTCGGTGGATCGCGATCGTCAGCACCTCGGTGTGGGCGAAGTCAGGCCACTGCCCGGCAAGGGCTCGCCCGAGGTGCTGGCCATGCAGGCGGGCTCGCCCCCAGCGCAGGCCGCGGCGGCGATCCAGCCCGCGGGCTTCTCTGGAGCAGAGCCTTCAGACGCGGCGGCCGAACGCGGTATTCGGGACAGGGCGGCCCGGTGGCGGGAGCAGGCCGAGAAGGACCGCACGCGGGGTGTGATCGCGCTCGTGCTCGCGGCGCTGGTGGTTCTGGTCAGCCTCTTCTATGGGGCAGTTGTTCGCACCAAGTCCACACCGGCGGACTCGCAGCCGGCGGTCGCTGAGGGATGACACTCTCGATGCCCATGATCCGATCCATTCGCAGGCCGGGCTTCACGCTCATCGAGCTGCTGGTGGTCATCGCGATCATTGCCGTGCTTGTCGGGATTTTGTTGCCCGCCTTGGGCGGGGCGCGACGGGCGGCTCGCACGATGCTTTGCTCTGCCAATCTTCGACAGCTCGGGCAGGCGTCAAGCGTTTACTCCACCGAGGAGGGCGACTACATCCCGGGTTTTTCATGGCGTGGCGGAGTGGTCCAGTCGACCGATTACACGGATCTGCGACTCGCATCCACCGATTTAGAGAGCACGCCGAATCAGGCGGTCTTTATCATGCGAACACGCACTGGAATCGATGCGATTCCCAGAGAAACATCCACATGGTTCCCGCATCTCTGGTTCACGCATCTTGTCTTCCTGGATTACCTCACTGCGAATCCCGAGGAACCGGTGGCTGTCTGTCCTGAAGATGCCGAGCAGTTCGATCGCGCCCAAACACCTGTGGAGCAGTTCTTGCCGCAACTCGTCAAGCGCAAGTACGAGAGTTCTTATGAAACATCGGTCGTCACCTACTCCGTCGATCAGATTACCAGTGTGCGTGGTCCGATCGAGCAGCACCTCAACGCGTGGCAAGTGTTCAATCGTCCCCCGAACTACCTTCAAAATCGTCGTGCTGTAGAGGTCGCGTTCCCGGCATCCAAGGCGTACATGTTCGATACCTACGACCGGCACTTCGCCGAGGATGATCAGCTGTATTACCGCCCTGGATCGCGGCAGCCCATACTCACCTTCGATGGGGCCGTCACGGTACGGGGCAT
This sequence comes from Planctomycetota bacterium, assembly GCA_003696675.1. Taxonomy (GTDB): domain Bacteria; phylum Planctomycetota; class Phycisphaerae; order Phycisphaerales; family UBA1924; genus UBA6054. The sequence goes on along the minus strand of RFGH01000074.1, from coordinate 86,956 downwards.
CGACGAGTCGAATCCTGGATTCCAGCCGCTCAACCCGACGAGTCCAGAACCAACCCTCATTCGGGAGACCACGCCAGGCGTGGGCACAGAGGACTTTGTGGGTGCGTTTCGGTGGACCCGCGGGGGGCTCAAAGGCATCGATTTCGGTGGGAAAGAGATTTCGACGGGCCAGCCCGTCGACTGAGGTGCGTCCGGAGTCCGTCGGTCGCGATACGCTGTTCTCGCGCGGCAACCCGCCGCGGAGGGAGCCAGCATGACCGACCAAGCGCCGAATGTTCTGATCGCCGACAAGTTCGAGGAGGCCGGGGTGGCCGGGCTCAGCGAGCTTGGGTGCCGGGTCTATGTCGACCCCGATCTGGGGCCTGACACCCTACCGGCGGCCATCAAAGCGACCGAAGCATCGGTGCTGGTGGTTCGGTCAACAAAGGTTCCCGCGTCGGTGTTCGAAGCGTGTCTCGATCTTCGTTGCGTCATCCGTGCCGGCGCGGGGTATGACAACATTGACACCGCGGCCGCGGGAAAGGCCGGCGTGCCGGTCTGCAACACGCCCGGCATGAACGCCGTCGCCGTGGCGGAGCTGGCGATGGGCCACCTGATCACCCTGGACCGGCGGATCGGCGAGCAGACGATCGCGCTGCGGGGCGGACAGTGGAACAAGGGGGAGTTCGCCAAGGCTCGCGGGCTCAAGGGCCGGACGCTTTTGATCCTTGGCCTCGGGGCGATCGGCGTTGAGATGACCAAGCGGGCCCAGGCGTTCGGCATGAATGTATGGGCCCAGTCCCGGTCCTTGCGTGAGGATACGGCCCGGGCGCTCGGGATCCGCCTGATCCCCTACACCCGCGAGGCGTTGTACGAAGCGCTGGGTCAGGTCGATGCCGTCAGCGTCCATGTGGCGTCGACTCCGGATACGAAGGGGCTCTGCGATGCGCGGTTCTTCGCTGCAATGAAGCCGGGTTCATTCTTCATCAATACCTCGCGGGGCGACATCGTTGACGAGGCTGCAATGGTGGCGGCCGCGAAAGAGAAGGACATCCGGGTCGGTGTGGATGTCTACCAGGACCAGCCCACGGCCAAGGCCGTCGGGTGGACCACGAAAATCGCCGAGATCCCGGGCGCAGCGTTGACGCACCACTGCGGGGCGAGCACGGATCAGGCCCAGGCGGCGGTGGCCGAGGAAGTGGTCCGGGTGGTGCGGACCCTGATCGAGACCGGCACGCCCCTGCATATCGTCAATGGCGCCTCCCTGACCGGGACGCCCGGCCAGCCGGCCGGGTCCCGCTGACGGGGTACGCACTGGACCACTCTCACGGCCCGGGGACCGGGCGAGGAACGACCATGAGCAACCGCGTGTTCAACTTCTCCGCCGGGCCCGCCTGTCTGCCCGAGTCCGTGCTCAAACAGGCCCAGAAGGACATCTACGACATCGACGGTTCGGGTATCGGTATTCTCGAGCACTCGCACCGCGGCAAGGTGTTCGATCGCATCACCCATGAGACCGAGGCCCTGTGCCGCGAGGTCGGCAATATCCCCGATGATTACAGCGTCTTCTGGATGCAGGGCGGCGCGACGAGCCAATGCTACATGGTACCTGCCAACTTCCTCGGCGAGGGCCAGACCGCCGACTACTTCGAGACCGGCAAGTGGGCGTGCGACTCGATCCGCGAGGTGCCGCTTTACGGCGAATGCCATATCTGCGGTTCCAGCAAGGCCACCAACTTCGACCGCATCCCCGCGAAGGACGACATCAAATATTCGGCCAACCCAGTCTATGTGCAGTTTACCTCGAACAACACGATCGTGGGCACCGAGTGGAAGGGCGAGCCTGAGGGGATACCTGACGGTGCCTTTCTCGTGTCGGACGCGTCGAGCAACATCTTCTCCCGTCCGATCGATGTGCGCAAGTACGGGCTGATCTACGCCGGCGCACAGAAGAATCTTGGGCCTTCGGGGATCACGCTGCTGATCGCCCGCAAAGATGTGCTGGAGCTGAGCCCTCGCCCGCTGCCCGAGATGGTCAAGTACCAGAACCATGCGAAAGCCGAGGGCCGCTTCAACACGCCCAATACCTTCGGTGTGTACCTGATGGGCGAGGTGTTCAAGTGGATCCTGGCCGAGGGCGGGCTCAAGGCGATGGCCGAGCGAAACGCGGCCAAGGCGAAGATCGTCTATGACTACCTCGACAGTCAGGACTTCTATGTGCCGCACGCGCAGAAGGACTCCCGCTCACTGATGAACATCACCTTCCGCTGCCCAACACCGGAACTGGACGCGCAGTTCACCGAGCAGGCGGACAGGAAGGGGCTCAGCGGGCTGACCGGGCACCGCATCACCAAGGGCATGCGGGCGAGCATGTACAACGCATTCCCGATCGAGGGCGCCAAAGCGCTTGTCGAGTTCATGAAGGCATTCGCCCACGAGCACGCCGCGGCGGCCAAAGCCTGATCAGGCTGAGAGCCTCGCCCGGCACGCCTCGGCCACCTCGTCGACGGAGATCCGCTCCATCATGGCGGCATTCGCGTCGTCCTTGTGGTTGATCGGGTCACCGGCCCGGCGGTGCTGGATCACATCGCCGTCGCGCCGGTAGGGTCCGACGCGGGCGGTGTCGGTCGGGCCGAAGAGGGCGACAGTGGGGCGGCCGAAGCCGACCGCCATATGCAGGGCGGCCGAGTCGTTGGCGACGACCAACGCCGATCGGCTGATCAGGGCCATCAGCATCGCGATCGAGGTCGAGCCGATGCGGTCGGTGATGCGGGGGTGTTCGCTCGCGACGGCAACACACGCAGGGCACTGGGCTCGCTCGCCCGGTGCACCAACGAAAATGACACGCTCGAACAGGTGGTCCTCAAGCAGACGCTTCGCCAAAGCCGCGAATCGGTCGTCGGGCCACCGCTTGGACGCCCAGCGGGAAGTGGGGGCGAGCACCGCGTACCGCTCGGGGTGCTCGATAACCACCTGCGACACCGCGTCGGGGTCGGCGTAGAGCCGCATGTCGGGCTTTGTGACATCGGCCCCGGCCCGTTCGGCCAGCCGTAGCATCCGGTCGACCGTGTGCAGGTTCATCGGGGCATCCACCCGCTCGTTGGCTCCGAGCCAAGCGAACTCCTGGGCCTGTCGGTACCCGATCCGGCGGGCCGCCCGGGTCGCCCACATAAACAGCCCACTGCGGGCGAGACCCTGGGCATCGAGAACCATGTCGTAGCCGGCGTCCTTGAGAGACCGCAGGAATGCCCGCGTCTCGCCGATCCGACCCCGCACCAGCTGCCTGCCGAGGTCCTTGCGGGGGAAGGGCACGATCGCCCCGACCGCGGGGTGGTGCCGCACCGCGTCCTCGAATCCGTGCTGGATCATCCACTCGATCCGGGCCTCGGGATACCGAGCCCGAAGCGCGGCCACGACCGGCACTGTGCGGCAGATGTCCCCGAGGGCGCTGGGGCGGATGAGCAGGATCTTGGTGGGGTCCGGCGGCAACTCAGCCGGAGGATAGGAAATGCGTGGCGTTGAGTCCGGTACTTCAGCCAGGGTAGGTGCAACTCGTCCGGTCTGTCTCCCAGACCGTCACACGCAGCAGTTCGGCGCCCGGCAGCAGATCCCGCACCGGACCGGCAAGCCGGTCGTGGCAGACCATCGCAATTCGTTCGACGCTGGGTATCACCCCGCCGCCGGACTGATCGAAATCCAGCGTGTCGATGTTGAGGTGCTTGTGGTCGAACCGATCGATGACCACCCGCTCGACGACTTCCTCGAACGCCGCCAGATCGAACCGGTCGGCAGCTGAGACCGGCACGCTGATGACCGGCTCGATTCGATAGTTGTGCCCATGACCTGAGGGGTTGTTGCACTTGCCGAAGATCGACCGGTTCTGCTCGTCGGATAGGTCCGGGCTGTGCAGCCGGTGGGCGGCCGCGAAGTCGAAGCTCTGGCGGATCTGCACCCGGTTGTCGGTTTGGTCTTCCACGGTCATCTCCACGGCGTAGGTTGGGGTCAGGTTCCAAGCCATCCGGGCCAGCGGGCGGGGCATGGCCCGGGCTGCGGCGTCCCAGAGCCCGGGCAGCAGGGCCGCCGGCTCGGCGGTGGGGGTGTCCCGGCAGGCCCCGGCCACCAGCGGCAGGACCGCCGACCTGGCGGCCGCATCGATGTCTTGGATTCCCACGATGTACCCCGTCCGTGCGTCCGGCTCGCCTCGCAGGACGAATGTCATCTCGTAGAATCGTCCAAGCCCCCGCATCGCCGGGCGACCGGCGAACCCGTTTGGGCCGGAGGTCGAACCGTCCGGGTTGACGGCAAACCGGATGGTTCGGGAAAGAAGAGCACCCCCGCGGGGGTTGACAATGTCGGATTCGGGCGCGTGGGCGTCCATCGCAACAGGGTACGACCCGGAAGGGATCTCAGATGGCTTGCTCGGCGTGTTCTCTGCGTATGGCGGCACTTGCGGCGTTGTTCCCGATCGCTCTGATCGCCGGGCTGGGCGGGTGGTCGGCCCGGTCCGAAGCCCAGTTCTCCGAGCCCGAAGCCGCCAAAGAGAGCCAGCCCGTGTCCGCCAACATTCTCAAGCAGAAGTTCGACCTAATCGACGGCACGCCCACATCCTTCGAGGCGTACAAGGGCAAGGTCGTCATGGTCGTCAACACCGCGAGCAAATGCGGCCTGACCCCCCAGTATGAGGCCCTCGAGAAGCTCTACCGAGCCAACAAGGACCGGGGGTTCGTGATCATCGGCTTCCCGGCCAATAACTTCATGGGCCAGGAACCCGGCACCAATGAGCAGATTCTCGAGTTTTGCACCGGAACCTACCATGTGACCTTCCCGATGGCTGCCAAGATCAGTGTGAAGGGTGAGGACGCCCATCCGCTCTATCGCCAGCTCGCCAAGCTTCCCGAGCCGCTCGGGGGGGAGCCGACCTGGAACTTCACGAAGTTCCTGATCAACCGCGAGGGTGAGGTCGTCGCCCGGTTCGAGCCCCGCACGCGCCCGGACGATGAGCAGGTCGTGTCAAAGCTCGCCGAACTGCTCGGCGACGGCTGAGACGGGGAGAACACCTCCCCCGGCGCAAGTGTCTCCGGGGCATGACTTTGGGGTCTTTGCCCTGCGACTGCGACTCCTTGTCCCGGTCTTTACAAAAGCTTCACGCCCCTGGCGCGTGCCTTCGGGAGTTGGGCGGTCACGATTGAATCGAGACTGGTCCAGAACCCCAGATACGGAGAGCACACCATGCGTGGACTGATGATGAAAGTGGCCGCGGTCGCGGCTGGCGCGGCCATGATCGCCGCGGGCCCCCAGATTGATTCGCAGCTGCCGACCTACAAGGCGACCAGCGGCGTCTCGGGCAATATCAAGAGCATCGGCTCGGACACCATGAACAACCTGATGACCCTGTGGGGCGAGGAGTTCAAGGCCTTCTACCCGTCGGCCCAGGTCGAGATCGAGGGCAAGGGCTCGTCCACCGCGCCGCCCGCCCTGATGGAAGGACAGGCCCAGTTTGGCCCGATGAGCCGCCCGATGAAGTCCTCCGAGATCGACGCCTTCGAAGCCAAGTTCGGCTACAAGCCCGTCGCACTGCGGACCGCCATCGACGCCCTCGCCGTCTTTGTCCACAAGGACTGCCCGCTCGACGAGATCTCCATCAACCAGATCACCGAAGTGTTCTCGGTCAAGGGCAAGGACATGACCTGGGGTGACCTCGGCGTGAAGGACTCGGCCTGGCGCAACCGCCCCATCAGCCTGTACGGGCGCAACTCGGCCTCGGGCACCTACGGCTACTTCAAGTCCGTGGCCTTGCAGGGCAATGATTTCAAGGCGACCGTCAAGGAGCAGCCCGGCTCGTCCGCTGTGGTTCAGGGCGTGGCAAACGATCGGTACAGCATGGGCTACTCCGGCGTGGGCTATGCCACCGCGGATGTCAAGATGCTGGCCGTGTCGCTCGACGGCGAGGAAGCCTTCCCCCCGATCGCCGAGTACGCCAACTCCGGCGAGTATCCCCTCGCCCGCTTCCTCTATGTCTATGTCAATGTCGACCCGATCAAGGGCCTGGACCCGCTCCGCGCCGAGTTCGTCAAGCTGATCTTCAGCAAGCAGGGCCAGGAGGTCGTTCTCAAGGACGGCTACTACCCCGTGTCGGCCGGCGTGGCCCGCGAGGACCTCGAGGCCTGCGGCATCAAGCCCGGCTTCTGATCCCGACATGATCGCGCCGGCGGGCTGACCCCCGGCGGCGTGCGAGACTATGGTGGGGCGTCCGTGAAGGCGGATGCCCCGCGTTCCTCCAACCGGTCCCGGTTCGATTCCCACCCGGTCCCAAAGCAGGAAGCACCCGTGTCCGACCAGCCGGCCCACAAACCACCCCGGAAATCAAGCCGGCGTGTCTATGTCATCGATCGATTCGCCGAGCTCTTCATCAGCACCGGCGGATTTCTAGTCGTGTTCGCCGTCTTGGGTATCTGCGTGTATCTCGCTTATGTCGTCGTCCCTCTGTTTTCAAGGGGTACGGTCGGCGAGCGTCACGAGGTGGCGTCTTCGGCGCCGGTCGGTGTGCCGGTGCTCGATCAATACCAACTCGGTCTGGCCGTCGTCGAACGCGACGGGACCATCCGGGGGTTCGTGGCCGAAACGGGCGAGCCGCTGGGTGATCCGGTCGAGCTGGGGACTTCATCGCCAGTGACTGCGGTGGCGGTGGCTCGCAATGGGGAACTGCTCGCTACCGGCCACGAGGACGGCACGGTGCGTCTGGGCAAGGTGTTCTTCGACACCGACTCCATCGAAGTGCCCGACACCCACGTGATCGGCGAACGGTGGGTGGAGAACGGCACGATCTACGAGGCCGTCAGCCCCGGGCGTGCCCGTCGAGTCGCCATGAGGGTGGAGGTCGGAGATCCTGTCGCGCTCAAGGACGGCGAAGGTGCGGTCCGCCTGATCGACTACCGGGTGGACCCGACCGGACGGACGGTGCTTCTGGCCGCCCGCGAAGACCGCACGGTTCTCGTCAACACGGTCCGGACGATCGTCCCGCTCGGCGGCGGGACCCCCCGTACACGGCTTTCCTCATCCAGTTTCAGGCTCGAGTCCGAACGACTTCCGGACTGGGCGTTCGTGACCTCGGACGGAACCCACGCGCTGCTGCTCACGCGCGACGGCACACTCACTCGGTACAGCCGGGGGGATGACGGTTTCGCCCTTGCGGAGATCGTCGATGCGACCCCGGGCGACGCCGAGGTCACCGCCGCCAACATGCACTTCGGCGGTAAGACGCTGCTGGTCGGCGACGCCGGCGGGGATGTGAGCGCTTGGCATGTCGCGGTGTTCGAGGACGAGTCCTCTGGCGATTCCGGACTGCAGCGACTCACCATGGCGCACACATTCAGCGGCGGCGGGGGGGCGGTGCTCGATCTCACCCCCAGCGTTCGCGACCGATCGATCGTGGTGCTGACCGAGGGAGGCGAGGTCCGGGTCCGGCATGTCACTTCCGAGAAAATCGCCGCGGACTTCGAGACCGGGCTTGCGGACGCCTACGCAGCGCGTCTGACGCCGAAGAACGACGGCATCTTCGCGATCGGTGCGGACGGCCGCTACCTCATCCGTGAGTTCGAGCCCGGCTACCCGGAGTTCTCGTTCAAGGCCCTGTTCGGAAAGGTGCATTACGAGGGCCAGCTCGAACCCTCGTTCGTATATCAATCTTCGTCGGGCGATGACTCGTCCGAGATCAAGCTGAGCATCGTCCCGCTGATCTTCGGCTCGCTGAAGGCGACGATCTTCGCGATGCTGTTCGCGGTCCCGGTCGGTGTGCTCGCGGCGGTGTACACCAGTGAGTTCCTCAGCCATCGTGTTCGGCGTCTGGTCAAGCCCGGTGTGGAGATGATGGCGTCGTTGCCCTCCGTCGTGCTGGGGTTTGTCGCGGCGATTATCATCGCCCCGTTCGCTCGCCAGTGGCTCCCGTCCGTCCTCATCGGTTTCGCCACCATTCCCTTCTCTGTTCTGGTGATGGCCCATGTGTGGCAACTGGTCCCGGAGTCGCTCCGCAAGCGGATGCGTTCGGGTCAGCATCTGGCCATGGTGTTGGCCGCATGCTTCCTCGGCGTCACGCTCGCGGTGCTCATGGGCCCGGGCTTCGAGCGACTCTTGTTCGCACCCCCCGAGGGGTTGGCCGAGGGCGTCCCAGTGGACATGCGCCGATGGCTCGCCGGCGAGTATGGCCCGGCTTGGCCGGGGTGGTTCGTGGTGCTCACCGGCCCGGTCGCGATCGCGGTCGCCTTCCTGCAGTCGGTGTTTGTGAGCAGGCGGATCGATCGGCTGCTGGCCCACAAGTCCCGCGGGTTCATATCCGCGGTGATCTTCGCTCGGTTCTTTGCGATGCTGGCGATCATCGGAGGCGTTTCGATCGCTCTGGCCTTCCTGCTCCAGGCGATGGGATTCGACCCCCGGGATTCGATCTTCGGTCCCTTCTCGCCGCGGAACACGCTCGTTGTCGCGATGATCATGGGTTTCGCGGTCATCCCGATCATCTACACGATCTCGGAAGACTCGCTCCGAGCCGTGCCGGACTCGCTCCGAGCCGCCTCCCTCGGCTCGGGCGCCACGCCTTGGCAGACCGCGGTGCGGATCGTGATCCCCGTCGCGGGCTCGGGCATCTTCTCGGCCTGCATGATCGGGTTCGGGCGTGCGGTCGGTGAAACGATGATTGTTCTCATGGCGACGGGCAACACCCCCGAGATGAGCTGGAACATCTTCGGCGGCTTCCGCACACTGGCCGCCAACATCGCCGTTGAACTGCCCGAGGCCCCCAAGGGCGAAACGCACTACCGCGTGCTGTTCCTCTGCGGCCTGGTGCTCTTCCTCATGACATTCGTGATCAACACCTGCGCGGAAATCGTCCGACAGGTGGTCCGAGCAAGGACGGCCGGACTGTGAGCGCGATCCCCACCAATCCGGCCGGTGTGTCCACCCCCGCAACCAAGGCGGTCAAGCATCGCGAGACGCCGCTGAGTGCCCGTGGCGAGCCCATGATCTGGCTCACCGGAGGGGCGTTGGTTCTTTGCCTTGTCATGATCGTCGGGCTGCTCAGCATGATCGTGACGCACGGACTGCTGACCTTCTGGCCCCGACCGATCGATCGTGTCACGCTCAACAGCGGCGAAGTGTTTCTTGGTGTCCCGACCGACACCCGCGACGATCCGCCCCAGGTGCTCTACCGAACGGGCAACCGTGACATCGGGCGAGCCCCGTTCCGTTGGGTTCCCCTCGCGGACATCGTTTCCATTGAGCGTCCCGATCACGCGGCCCTCGTCGAGCGGGAAGCCTGGAGCGTGTGGCTGGGCGTGCCCGAACAGGTGGTCCTGATCTCCGAAGACGGTTCCCGTCAAGTTGTGGCGGAAGGCCCGGAGCAGACACTCGCGTACTACAAGCAGGAGCACGCAGCAGCACGCCAGCGAAGCGCTGAAATCGAGCGGCTCAAAAAGCACGATCTCGGCGAGATCAACCGCCGACTCGAAGGGCAGCGCCTGCGGGTCCGCAAGGCCGAGCTGGATCTCGCCCGCTCTGGCAACACGCAGGCCGCACTCGGCTGGCTGCCATTTCTCGGGCTGATGCTCGGTGTCGGCGGCTTTGGATTCGCTGCCTACAAGCTGGGTAAACGCGTGAACTCGCTTGGCGGGCTGCCCCCGTCCGCCGCCATTGGCAGATTCACGCTCGTCCTCCTCGCGTTGGCGTGCGGTCTCGCCGGATATCTGCACGCCCCTTGGCGTGCCGGGACCATGACCAAGGCCAAGCTGGCCCAGATCCGATCGTCGGCGGCCGAGCGAGAGGCCGAACTGCAGGCGGAGTACGAGACGGTGCTCGCCAAAGTACGCAGCCTCGAAGCCGAAGACGAGCGTCAGAAGCTGGTGGTCGTCGAGCCCACCGATGGCCGTTTCGCCCCCGCGCGGCAGATCGAGCCGGACAACCCCATGCAGCTCTCTCAGGTGGTCCGCCTTGTGGACGCCAACGCGATGGGATTCACGGACAAGCTCGGTGTTTTCCTTTCCCGTTGGTGGGAGTTCCTGAGCACCTCCCCGCGGGAAGCCAACACCGAGGGCGGTGTCTTTCCGGTCATCGTTGGCACCGTGATGCTCACGCTGCTGCTCACCGTCACGGTCACGCCGCTCGGCGTGATCGCGGCTCTCTACCTCCGTGAGTACGCCAAGCAAGGCATCGTCACCAGCACCATCCGCATCGCGGTCAACAACCTCGCAGGCGTCCCCAGCATCGTGTATGGCGTGTTCGGTCTCGGGTTCTTCTGCTACACCGTGGGCCAGTTCGTCGACTCGGGACCCGATCCCTCCGTCCGTCTGCCCGCGTTCTGGTGGTGGGGGCTTCTGGGGATCGCGGGAGTCCTGATGATCGTGGCCTTCGCCTTCGGCGTCTGGTCCAAACCCGTGCCCGGCACCGAAGCGACGGGACGCCAGATCCTCTTCCGTCGGCTTTCACTCTTGCTGTGGATCGCCACCGTGGTGTGCGCGGTTGTGCTCCTCGTGCGTACCCCCTATTTCACGGGCTTCTTCGAGGCCCGCGCCGCGGACGGATCGCCGACATTCGGCGCCCGCGGCATGCTCTGGGCCGCCCTCACGCTCGCCCTGCTGACCCTTCCCGTCGTCATCGTCTCGACCGAGGAGGCCATCGCCGCGGTCCCCAACTCGATGCGAGAGGGCAGCTATGGTTGTGGGGCGAGCAAGTGGCAGACCCTCCGCCGCATCGTCATCCCCGGGGCCTTGCCCGGCATCCTGACCGGTGCCATCCTGGCGATGGCCCGAGGCGCTGGCGAGGTGGCCCCCCTGATGCTGGTCGGTGCCGTCAAACTGAATCAGGACCTCCCCATTTCAGGCGAGTCCCCCTACCTGCACCTCGACAGAAGTTTCATGCACCTGGGCTTCCACATCTATGACCTTGGCTTCCAGAGCCCGGACTCCCAGGCTGCCCGACCGCTGGTGTGGACAACCACGCTCTTGCTGTTGGTCATAGTTGTGTCCCTGAACCTGGTGGCGATCCTGATCCGGGCCAGACTGCGGTCCCGGCTGACGGGGTCGACGGTGTGACCTATGCCCTACGCTGGTACCGAAATGACTGACCAACCGACACGCGGCATTCGACATGTGGCGTTCAACGCCGAGCCGGAGACGCCCCAGCCGGTCGAGTACCGGGTTATCGACGCCATCCGGCGTGGCGAGTCGGTCGACCCCGCCGTGCACCCGTCCCTGCTCGCCAAGGACGGGGTCATCGATATCTCCGACTTCAGTCTGTGGTACGGGCAGTCCAAAGCCATCCACTCGGTCAGCATGAAGATCCCGCGTGGCGAGGTGACCGCCCTGATCGGCCCGTCCGGGTGCGGCAAGTCCACGCTCCTCCGCTCGATCAATCGGATGAATGACCTGATCGGGGGGGTTCGCGTCGAAGGCCGCATGTTGCTCAACGGCTCGCCGATCTATGCCCCCGATGTTGATGTGATCGGACTCCGCAAGCGGCTGGGCATGGTCTTCCAGAAGCCCAACCCCTTCCCCATGTCCATCTTCGAGAATGTGGTCTACCCCCTCCGGATCGACGGCGAGAACCGACGACGGGTCCTCGAGGAGGCCTGCGAGCGGTCCCTCAAGGCGGCGGCGATCTGGGACGAGGTCAAGGACCGGCTCAAGCAGTCCGCACTCGGTCTCTCCGGCGGACAGCAGCAGCGTCTCTGCATCGCCCGGGCCATCGTGGCCGATCCGGAAGTGCTCTTGCTCGATGAGCCCTGTTCCGCCCTGGATCCCATCGCGACCCTGCGAATCGAGGAGCTGATCACCGAGATCGCCGAGCGTTACACCGTTCTGATCGTCACCCACAACATGCAGCAGGCGGCCCGGGTGAGCCAGAACACCGCCTTCATGTACCTCGGGCGGCTGGTCGAGTACGGCCCGACGGCCGAAATCTTCCAGAAGCCCATGCTTCCCGAGACCGAGCAGTATGTGACGGGGCGTTTCGGCTGAGTTCAGGCCCGACTGGCGGAAGACCAGACCGATCGGTCTAGCCAATCCTTCCGAACCAAGCGTTTTGGGTGGTTTTGGTCGTGGGATCCCCGGACCGGGCCGATAGGGATGACTAGCATTGTTCGCGGGGTGTTGTGCCCCGCGTTCGTCCGAAAATATCCCTCGGACCGGCGTGCGAGACGCCCGGTTCGCGGGTCGGCTGGGGAGTGCCATGAGCGCCGCGCCTCGTCCCGTTGTGCCCAGCGTCAATCAGTGGAGTCCGCAGTACCTCGAGGAGCAGTTCGCGATTTATCAGCGCGACCCCTCGTCCCTGCCGGACAACCTCCGGGCATTCTTCCAAGGCTTTGAACTCGCCCAAGCGGGGGAACTCCGCCTGTTCGGGCAGAACGGGTCGGCCGCGCCTGCCGCCGCACCCGCCCCGTCCGTCGGAGGGCTGCTGTCCTCGGCCGGGGCGGTCGGGCCGATCCGGATCACCCCGACCGTCGGAAGGCCTGCCGGACGGGCATCCCCGTTTGAGGCCGTCGTGGACGATCTCATCGGCGCTTATCGCGATCTGGGCCACCTGGCGGCCCGCATCGACCCGTTCGGGCGCGACCGCGCTCGGCCCGAGATGCTCTCGCCCGAGTTCCACAATATCACTGATGATGTGCTGTCCCAGATCGTGGACGGCACTTCCGCCGGGCTCGGCGACTCGGTCACCGTGCGAGATCTTGTCGCCCACTTCGAGTCGATGTATTGCGGTTCGATCGGCGTCGAGTTCATGCATGTCTCGGACATCAACCAGCGTGCTTGGCTCTTCGAACGGTTCGAGCGGGAAGGCGGCCGGGTGCCGCTCGACCGCAAGGCGCGGACCGATGTGCTCGAGCAGCTCATCCGTTCAGAAACCTTCGAGAGGTTCCTGCAGAAGCGGTACCCGGGCGACAAGCGATTCAGCCTCGAAGGCGCTGAGGCCCTGATTCCATTGATGAACCGCATCATCACCGCCGCGGCGGACAACGGCGTGGAAGAGTTGGTTTTCGGCATGGCCCACCGCGGGCGGCTGAATGTGCTCAACAACATCCTGGGCAAGAGCTACGAGCAAATCTTCACCGAGTTCGAAGAGAACTGGACCGAGGGCTTCGCGGACGGCTCGGGCGATGTGAAGTACCATCGCGGCTATTCTGGCACACGCCGTCTCCCGGACGGACGCATGGTGCACCTTGCGATGGCGAGCAACCCCTCGCACCTCGAGGCGGTCAATGGCGTGGTCGAGGGCCGCACACGGGCCAAGCAGCGGCTGCGTGGCGACAAGGAACGCCTCCGGGTGATGCCCGTCTTGATCCACGGCGACGCGGCAGTGGCCGGGCAGGGCGTGGTGCAGGAGGTCCTCAACTACTCCCAGCTCGAAGGCTACACCACCGGCGGCACGATCCACATCGTGGTCAACAACCAGATCGGCTTCACGACGCTGCCGGAGGATGGGCGTTCCAGTCGGTACTGCACGGACATCGGCAAGGCCATCGACGCACCGATCTTCCATGTCAACGGGCAGGACCCCGAGGCCGTGGTGGCGGTCGCACAGATGGCCACCGAGTACCGCCAGACATTCAAACGCGATGTGTTCATCGACCTGGTCTGTTACCGCAAGTACGGCCATAACGAGCAGGACGAGGCGAGCTTCACGCAGCCGATCATGGCTTCGATGATCAAGAAACAGCCCTCGGTGCTCGAGGTCTACACAGAGCGCCTGTTGAAGGAAGGCGTGATCAACGACGCCGACTGCCAGGCGATCCAGAGCCGTCTCGACGAGGCGCTCGAACGCGCCCAGCAGGCCGCCAAGGAAAAGCCCAATGATCCCACCATCGATCCCGGGAGCGCACGCTGGAATGGGCTGACTCATTCGTTCAGTTTCGACCCCGGCAACACAGCGGTGTCCATCGAAGCGATCCGGGAAGTGGCGTCGGCGGTCGGTCGGGTCCCGGAGGGCTTCCATCTCAATCCGAAGCTCAAGAAACTCTTCGCCGACCGGGCGGCCCTGGCCGACGCGGAACTGATCAGTTACGCGGACGCCGAACTGCTGGCGTTCGGGACACTCCTGATCGAGGGCCACCCGATCCGACTGAGCGGGCAGGATTGCCGGCGCGGCACATTCAGCCACCGCCATGCGGTCGTGCGCGATTTCGAGAACGGCACGCCCTACACGCCTCTAAACAACATCCGCGAGATCGGCGAGGAGGGCACGCCCACACCCCCCGGCTCGCTTGGCTCGGACGGCAAGCCCCGCCAGGCGAGGTTCTGCGTGTACGACTCCCCGCTCTCCGAGTACGGGGTCATGGCGTTCGATTACGGCTACTCGCTGGGTGATCCTTCCATGCTGGTCTGTTGGGAAGCCCAGTTCGGCGACTTCGTCAACGGCGCACAGGTCGTGATCGATCAGTTTATCGCGTCGGCGGAAACGAAGTGGGAGCGTTGGTCGGGCCTGACGCTGCTGCTCCCGCACGGCTATGAGGGTGCAGGGCCCGAGCACTCCTCCGCCCGGCTCGAGCGGTTCCTCAAGCTCTGCGGCAACAACAACATGCAGGTGGTCTACCCAACCACCGCCGCCCAGTGCTTCCACATGTTCCGTCGTCAGCTCAAACGCAACTTCCGCAAGCCGCTCGTGGTCATGACCCCCAAGAGCATGCTCCGCGTGCCGACCAGCCCGGTGTCCGATCTCACGGACGGCCACTTCCGCGAGTTCCTCGACGATCCGATGTTCCTCTCGGGCGAGCACGAGATATCGGATGTGAAGCGCGTGATCGTCTGCTGCGGCAAGATCTACTGGGAACTCGACGAACGACGCCGGGCGATCGGACGCCACGATGTCGCCATTCTCCGCATGGAACAGATCTACCCGTTCCACACCGAGATGTTCCGCGAGATCTTCTCGGCGTATCCCAAGAACGCGGAGCTGGTCTATGTCCAGGAGGAGCCGTACAACGCGGCTGCCAACCTGTACTTCGCCGACCAGATCTACCGCAAGCTCGGGCTCGACCGTCCGGTGTTCATCGGGCGACCCAGCAGCGGCTCGCCGGCCACCGGCTCCAAGACCCAGCACAAGATCGAGCAGGAAGCGATTCTCACCAAAGCGATCGGGCCCAAGCCCAAAGAGAAGCCCGAGGGGCGGCAGGTCGCCGCGGCCGGGGCGTAAGGAAGCAGCCAGATGGCCACCAAGATCGTGATCCCGAATGTCGGCGAGTCGGTCACCTCCGGCGTCATTGCCGCGTGGTCCGTCAAGGACGGCGAGTGGGTCGACCGCGACCAGACCGTGCTCGAACTCGAGACCGACAAGGTGACCATGGAGGTCCCCGCGCCGGCGTCCGGCATCGTCAGGCACGGCGCCAGCGAGGGCGACGAGGTCGAAGTCGGCTCAGCGGTCGGCGAGATCGATGAGACGGCCACCAAGCCCTCTTCGTCAGAGGCTGCCGAGTCCAAGCCGCAAGCCAAGGCCGAGGCCTCCGCGGAAACCAAGTCCGCCACCGCGGTCGCCACTCCGGTCTCGACGCAGGACAAGGCCCCCGAAGCCCCCAAGTCCGCGGCCAACGGCTCGGTGTCGCACGGTCCTTCAGGTGACATCAAGGCCACGCCGCTGGCCCGCAAGCTGGCTGAAGACAAGGGCGTGGACCTTGGCTCGATCTCCGGCACCGGTGCCGGCGGTCGGATCCGCGAGCAGGATGTGCTCGCGTTCATCCAGACGCACCAGAACGGCGCCCCGGCCACGCTCGCGCCGGCACAGCCTGCCTCCCAGGCCAACGCTCGCGGCGTGCGCCGCGAGAAGATGACCCCGCTGCGTCAGCGGATTGCCTCCCGCCTGGTCGAGGCGCAGCAGACCGCCGCCATGCTGACCACCTTCAACGAGGTCGACATGGGTGCGGTGATGGACCTTCGCAAGCAGTACAAGGATCAGTTCGCCGAGAAGCACGGCATCGGACTGGGCTTCATGTCCTTCTTCGTGAAGGCCGCGGTGCAGGCGCTCCAGAAGTTCCCGCTGATCAATGCCTATATCACCGCCGGCGATGACGGCAAGCCCGCCATCGAGCACCACGACTACCAGGATGTGGCCATCGCGGTCGCCGGGCCTAAGGGCCTGGTCGTTCCCGTGATCCGCAACGCCGAGACACTGAGCTTCGCCGACATCGAGAAGACCATCAAGGACTTCGGCGTGCGTGCCCGCGACGGCAAACTCGATCTGTCGGAGATGACCGGCGGGACCTTCACGATCACCAACGGCGGCGTGTTCGGCAGCCTGATGTCCACCCCGATCCTCAATCCACCCCAGTCGGCCATCCTCGGCATGCACGGCATCAAGAAGCGTGCGGTCGAGTACCCCGAGGGCTCGGGCCAGATCGCCCTGCGCCCGATGATGTACCTGGCCCTCAGCTACGACCACCGCATCGTGGACGGAGCCGAGGCCGTGCAGTTCCTGGTGTCGATCAAGAACGCGATCGAAGACCCGGCGAGGTTGATGCTGGACCTCTGAACTAGGTCAAAAAGATTCGGTAGCAGTGATAGAGCACTGATATGATGCAGATGACGGTTCCGAAAGCCATCCAGCGCAGAATCATGCTCCGCATGTTTGTGTTGTAGACGAAGACTCTTGAAAGCGCTGCGAGCGAGACCGCAATACATGCTGGTGCCGTGATCCCGAGCACCCATGCGAGTCCCTCTAACACTGCCCACCCTGCTCCCGAAGAAGTGCTCTCTGGCGGAGGTGCTGGATCGGCGAACTCTGCAATGAGTACCAGCCCAAACGACAACACAATCAGAACCGAAAGTAGCATCAATACTGCTGCCAAGACGAGGCCGAACATGCCAAATCGATACCCCGACACGCACCTAATGACAATAGGCTGAATCTTCTTTGCTTTGAGAATCGCTACTAAAGACTCTCGCGAGGATGCGTCAAACTCTCCGGTCCGCTCTTCGCCAGTATCACTGACCCATAGCACGAAGTAGGATCTTTGAGCCATAGCCGCGCCTCACTTTTGCGGTTTAGCATAACAGGCTGCACAGCATCGCGTCACACGCGACCCGCAGCATCTCGTACACCTTGTCAAACCCGTCCGGCCCGCCGTAGTAGGGGTCGGGCACCTCGCGCGTCGGCGGGTCGGGGTGGAAGTCGAGCATCAGGCGCAACTTCTCCCGCGGCACGCCGTGGTCGAGCAGGTCGCGGTGGTTCTGCCGGTCCATGGGGATCAGCCAGTCGAACTCGACCGGATCCCGGCGCCGGTCGAACTTGCGGGCGATTGAGGGAAGCTCGATGCCGTGCTTTGCGGCCACCGCGATGGATCGCGGGTCCGCCCGCTCACCCGCGTGCCAGCCGCCCGTGCCGCAGGAGTCCACGCGGAACCGGTCGAGCACGCCGCGCTCGCGAGCGAGGTGGATGAAAATACCCTCAGCGAGGGGGCTGCGGCAGATGTTGCCCAAGCAGACGAAGAGCACGCCGGTCTGGTCGTTCGATTCAGGCATGGACGATCGTTGCAGCGCCGAGGGCGTGGGTCTCCTCCGCGGCGACACGACGCGCGATCCGCTCGTCGAGGCTGGCCATGACCGACGCGGCGGCCGCGGGAGTCCTCCCGATCGAGGCTCGTCCGCGGACACCCATGCGGATGACCGCGGCACCGACGCTTTCCGCCATCGACTGCACCGTCGCGTCCGAGCCGGTCCCGTCTCCGGATTGGAGCACTGCCAGATCCACCGCCGCCAGCCATTCACCCAGCGGTCTCTCAGTCACGACCAGCGGATAGACCTTGCCGATGGCCGCGTGGTGCCGCTGAGCCGCGGTCAGGCATGCGGACTGCGACGGGCAGACGAGGGCGACGGGGTAACCCGTCTCGTGCAGCAGGGTGGCCAGCGACGCAGCGGCGCGAGAACCAGCGGCGTGGGGGCGGTCGTCGAGCGGCGCGATGACAATCGGTGTCGGGTCCACACCAAGCAGGTTTCGTGCCGCCGGCCGATCCGGGCGAACGGTCGGCGTTGGCAGCGGCAGCAGCACCGGCCGTGCGCCGCGTTGACGCCATGCTGCCGCGTCGTGTTCGGTGAACACGGTCACGCTCGCCAGACGCCGTGCGGGAACACGGCAAGCCTCGGGGCTGACCGAGACGAGATCGACAATATCCGCCATGCCGACGGCGGTCGTAGCGAGTCGATCCGACCAGCAGACAATCCGATCTGCGCCGCCGACCGCGTTGCGGAGAGGGCGCCGCCCGAGCAGCGGAGAGCCGAGCGGCAGGCAGAGGCTGCGGGTGGCGACCAGACCGAACGACCCCGCGGCGGCCTCCGAGCCCCTCGGACCGACCACCAGCACCGGCAGCGCGGGCTGTATGCCGGCGTCGATCATCCGCGCGCACAGGTACGCCCCGGACCATCGTGCATCAGCACCATGCGACGCGTCGAATCCTGGCACTTCAACCAGATGGACCGATCCGGGTTGGACACCGGATGCAATCACCGCCCACCGAGCACCGATTCGGTAATTTCGTGCTTGTAGAAGAGCTGGGCGAGGCCCAGCCCGGCCTTGTTCGCGAGTTCCTGTTCGAGCGCGAGCCGGTCATCGACCGAGAGCGCACCGGTCGTGTCCGGGCGTTGGCGGATGCGGACTTCCATGAGGTGTCCGCCTTCGGAATCCGGCCACACCCGCTTGCCGAGCGCGGTATCGATGATCTTGACCCTCATACGGGCGGTCGGGACATAGGTCCCTTCGGCAATCGACATGGCAAAGTCGGTCACCACGGCATAGATCACGATCTCAGCACCGACCGAGCGGCCGAGTTCGGTGATGCTCAGTCGCTCGCCGTAGCGTTCCTGCGTCGCCGCATTGAGAATGGGGCGCGAGTCGATGACATCGGCGATGACTTTCTTTTCAAGCAGTCGGCGGGACGCGATGTCCGCGATCGAGTATCGGAGCCGTCGCTGCGCGATCTTGCTCGAAGGGTCGTCAACGAAGATCACCGTGGTGCGGTCCGGGTCGGGTTCGTAAACGGGCAGGACCTTCTCAGGGCCGTGGATCGCGTAGGCGACGGGCGTGACGATGTTGCAACCGGTCGCGGCGAGGGCGATGAGGGCGACACACGCGGAGACGATCAGGGAAATGCGCATCGGTGATCTCTCCGGCGGCTCAATAGGGGATGACATTCGATTCCTCGTGGTCGTAGAAGAGCCACGCGATGCGGTTGACAAGCCGGTTGGACAGTTCGGTGGTCACGGCGGCTTCGGGCAGGTCGGTCCGCATGAAGCCCGACGCATCGGGGAAGGTCACTCGGATGGCTTTCTCGTAAACCGGGTCGTCGGGGAGCCCGTTGTCGGACTCGTAGACCGTGACTAGCACGGACGCCAGACCGTCCCAGACATACTGATTCCCGGGCTCGTTGAGCCGGTATTCGATGACCTCGATGACAACCAGACGCTCGACGCCGAGCATCTCGGCGACTTCGCCCCGGGTCATGGCCGGCCACTGCGGGGTGTTGTAGAGGACGGTCAGCAGGTCCATGCTGGGGATGGCGTACGAGGGATTGGCGTTGGCGATCAGGCGGTCGTTCACCCGCTGGAGCAGCCGCGCGGTCAAGCCCGGATGGTCGGCTTCCATGACGCGGCTGCCTGTCGCAACGACCGCGAAGGACTTGCCGGAGATCCCGGTGTATTCGGCTGGCACCTTGGTCGTGCCGGTGCGGTGGTAGGACTCGGCCATGCCGCCGATGGCCGCTCCGATGATGCAGCCGGGGATCGTGAGCAACGCCAGCACGCCCCCGATGAGGGCGAAAAGGCGGGCCTGCGTGGAGAATGGGCGGTGCATCGGTGGTTTCGCTCCGTTTGACGGTTCAGAAGCCGTTCCAAGTCATGATTTTATAGACCCAGGCCCCGATCAGCCCGAGCACCATCGCCGCGATGGGTTTCGGGCGGAGCACCCAGCCGGTGAGGCTGCCGATCCGGCTGCCCGTCAACAGCGTGTGGAGCCCCAGCCAGAACGCCGAGGCCGTTGCGACGCACAGCAGCATTCCCGCGGGCTGGGTCACGAACGATGCCAGCCAATGCCCCTCACCCGCGTTGGCGAACGCGGTGGTCATGCCGCAGGTCGGGCACGGCTTGTCGAACCAGACGACCCATGAGCAGGGCGGCAGCCCGATCTGGGTGTGGGTCCCGTGTCCCGCTTCCGCGGGCCGGAGCGAGGCCGCGATGATCAGCACCACCAACGCCACGCCCGCCACGATGCCCCCGACGGCCCGCTCGCCCGGTCCTGCCCGCAGCGGGGTCGTCCGCTCGGGCCGGATCTGGGAGGGGGCGTCCATGGGCACCAAGCCTCTACGCGGGAATCGGTGGGGGGGATCCGGGCTGGTCCCGCTCAGTCGAACTTGAACACGCCCTTGCGATAGCCGTACAGGTAGGCCACCACGGTCGTGAACAGGAAGAACAGGATCCGTAGCAGCCAGATCGAGCTCTGGTCGGTCTGGGGGTCCAGATTCGTGAAGGTCGCGGCCCACGGGTACAGGAAGATGACCTCAACATCGAAGACCAAGAAGACCATCGCGATGAGGTAGAACCGCACATTGAACCGCTTTCGGGCGGTTCCGACGGGGGTCATGCCGGACTCGTAGGTCGCGCCCTTGTTCGCACCGGCCCGGCTCGGCCCGAGTACGAACGATCCGACGATGTTCAGCACTGCGAATCCGATGGCCGCCAGGACCATCATAAAGATCGGCAGGTAGGGCGATGGGTCGGCATAGGCGGCCAGGGTGGTCATGCGAAGCGGCTCCGGTCTCGTCCGTCCTTGGACGGAACAGATGATAGCGGGCGGTGTCCGTCAGGACACACCTGTGGCGTTCCGGGCCAAGCCTGCCAGGTTGGCAGGCCCGCATCCCCGGACGACGCCGCCCGGCAGCCCGGTCGGCCCATCGGCACACCGGAAGCCGGGTTGTCGGGCGGCACGGGCGGCTCCGACTGGCACGGCGGTTGCCTCAGTACTTCCGCTCCGGGGTCCGTGGACTCCGGGCCCCAGACAACCACCCGCGGGCGGAGGAACCGCCCCGATCCTTGGAGATTGACCCCATGGCATCGAAAGAACTGACCTTCGACCTCGAGGCCCGGCAGGCCCTGCTTGCCGGGGTGGAGAAGCTCGCCTCCGCCGTCAAGGCCACTCTCGGCCCGCGCGGGCGCAACGCCGTGATCGACAAGTCCTGGGGCGGCCCGACCGTCACCAAGGATGGCGTGACGGTCGCCGAGGAGGTCGAGCTGGCCGACAAGGCTGAGAACATGGGCGCCCGCCTGGTCAAGGAGGCCTCGAGCAAGACCTCTGATGTGGCTGGCGACGGAACCACCACTGCCACCGTGCTCGCTGAGGCCCTGTTCAAGGAGGGTCTCCGCTATATCGCCGCCGGCGTGGACGCCAACAGCCTCGTCCGTGGCATGAAGAAGGGCATCGAGATCGCCTGCGAATCGATCGACGCCATGGCCGTCCCCGTCAATGGCAAGAAGGACATCCAGTCCGTCGCCGCCATCTCCGCGAACAACGACCCCGAGATCGGCAAGATCATGGCCGACGCGTTCGAGAAGGTCGGCAAGGACGGCGTCATCACCGTCGAAGAGGGCAAGAGCCTCGAGACCGAGGTCTCCGTCGTCGAGGGCATGCAGTTCGATCGCGGCTACCTCTCGCCCAACTTCGTCACCGATGTTGACGACATGACCGTCGAGTTCGATAAGGCTCTCGTCCTTGTCCACGAGGACAAGATCGACAGCGTGGCCAAGCTGGTCCCCCTGCTCGAGAAGGTCATGGCCGCCAAGAAGCCCCTCGTCATCATTGCCGAGGATGTCACCGGCGAGGCCCTGTCCACCCTGGTCATCAACAAGCTCCGCGGCACCCTCCAGGTCGCGGCCGTCAAGGCTCCGGGCTACGGCGACCGTCGCAAGGCCATGCTCCAGGACATCGCCACCCTCACCGGTGCGACCGCGATCATGAAGGACCTGGGCATCGAGCTGGACAAGGTCGAGCTCGCCCAGTTGGGGCTCGCCAAGAAGATCGAGATCACCGCCGACACGACCACAATCATCGAGGGCGCCGGCGACACCAAGGACATCCAGGCCCGCATCGAGCAGATCCGGCGCGAGATCGAGACCGCCACCAGCGACTACGACCGCGAGAAGCTGCAGGAGCGCCTCGCCAAGCTCGCCGGCGGCGTCGCCCAGATCAAGGTCGGCGCGGCGTCCGAGGCCGAGTTGAAAGAGAAGAAGGCCCGCGTCGAGGACGCCCTCCACGCCACCCGCGCCGCGGTCGCTGAAGGCATCGTCCCCGGCGGCGGCGTCTCCTTCATCCGCGCCCGCCTGGCCATCGCCAAGAACAAGGAGTGGGCGGCCGTCTTCGGAAAGGACACCGAAGTCACCGCGTCCGACATCGGCCAAGTCAAGTATGACTTCGCCGCCGGCATCAATGTGGTCTATAAGGCCCTGGGCGTGCCCACCGCCACCATCGCGGACAACGCGGGCGCCAAGGGCAGCGTCGTGGTCGCCAAGGTCGAGAACGCCGACAGCGACACCTTCGGCTACAACGCCCTGACCGACACCTACGAGGACCTGATCAAGGCCGGCGTCATCACCCCCGCCAAGGTCGACCGCAGCGCGCTGCAGAACGCCGGCTCCGTCGCCGCCGTCCTCCTCGCGGCCGACTGCATCGTCACCGAGAAGCCCGAGAAGAAGGAAGCCGCCCCCGCCGGCGGCCCCGGAGGCATGGGCGGAATGGGCGGCATGGGCTTCTAATCGGCGCCGTCGTGAGTACCGATCCGACCGAGTTCCGTGTCGTGTTCGCTGGCAGACCTCTGGTTGTGTCAGTCAGGATGGAATCGGATCTTCCGGTCGGAAGAGACGGAGGCGGGTACATCGCCCGCGCAACGCTCGACGGCGAGGAGTATCGAGGCGCAGCCTCAATGAACAGGATCGATGCCGTCAGATCGTTCGTGAGTTGGATTCGCGATTGCTTGAACATGAACGGGCAGGAGTTTCAAGTGACCCTGCCCTTGGACAAAGAAGAGCTTTGGAAGATCACCTATCGCTGATCTTCTGATAAGTGGAGAAACCAATGGCAGTCAAGCCCCTTGAAGACCGCATCCTCGTCAAGCCCATCGAGCGTGAGGCCAAGACCTCGTCCGGGCTGTACCTCCCCGAGTCGAGCACCGAGAAGCCCATCCAGGGCAAGGTCGTGGCCGTCGGCCCGGGCAAGAGGCTGGAGAACGGCACCGTCGCCGCCCTGAGCGTCAAGAAGGGCGACACCGTGGTCTACGGCAAGTACGCCGGGACCGAGGTCGAGATCGAGGGCGTCGATCACCTGATCCTCCGCGAAACCGAGATCCTCGGCGTCGTGGGCTAACCGAACGCGGAAGGAGACACACCGATGGCAAGCAAGCAGATCATGTTCGAGGACAAAGCGCTCCTCGAGATGAAGAAGGGCGTCGACAAGCTGGCCGACGCGGTTAAGTGCACCATGGGCCCCGCCGGGCGCCATGTCGTGATCGAGAAGTCCTTCGGTGGCCCGCATGTCACCAAGGACGGCGTCTCGGTCGCCAAGGAGATCGAGCTGCCTGAGCGGTTCGAGTCCATGGGCGCCAAGATGGTCTACCAGGTCGCCAAGAAGACCGCCGACAAGGCCGGCGACGGCACCACCGCCGCCACCGTCCTCGCCCAGGCGATCTTCACCGAGGGCCTGAAGGTTGTGGCCGCCGGCGCCAATCCCGTCCATGTCCAGCGCGGCATCAACAACGCCGCCCAGGTCGTCAGCGAGACCATCGACGCGATGGCGATCCCCTGCAAGGGCAAGCCTGACTATAAGAAGGTCGCCACCGTCAGCGCCAACCACGACGAGGAAATCGGCGAGCTGATCGCCGAAGCCATCGCCCGCGTCGGGGCCGACGGCGTCGTCGAGGTCGAGGACGGCAAGTCCAACGAGACCACCCTCGAGTATGTCGAGGGCATGCAGTTCGATAAGGGCTATCTGTCCCCCTACTTCATGACCGACCCCAAGACCGGCGAGGCGGTCCTGGAAGACGCCCTGATCCTCATCCACGAGAAGAAGATCGCCAATCTCACCGACCTGCTCCCGTTGCTCAACAAGGTCGCCACCTCCGGCAAGCCCCTGCTGATCATCGCCGAGGATGTTGAGAACGAGGCGCTGGCCGCCCTGGTCGTCAACCGGCTCCGCGGCACGCTGAACATCGCGGCCGTCAAGGCCCCGGGCTTCGGCGACCGGCGCAAGGCGATGCTCCAGGATATCGCGATCCTGACCGGCGGCACCTACTTCTCCGAGGACCTGGGCCGCAGCCTCGAATCGATCGAGCTCAAGGAGCTCGGCTCGGCCAAGAAGATCGTGATCAACAAGGACTCGACCACGATCATCCAGGGTGCCGGCAAGAAGAAGGACATCGAGGCCCGCGCCGCCCAGATCAAGGCCCAGCACGACAAGTCCACCAGCGACTACGACCGCGAGAAGCTGATGGAACGCCACGCCAAGCTGACCGGCGGCGTCGCCATCATCAGCGTCGGCGGCGCAACCGAGCAGGCCATGAAGGCCACCAAGGACCTCGTCGACGACGCCCTGCACGCCACCCGCGCGGCGGCCAAGGAGGGCTTCGTGCCGGGCGGCGGTGTGGCCCTGCTCCGCTGCATCGACGCCGTCGAGGCCGCCGGCAAGAAGGCCAAGGGCGACGAACGCTTCGGCTTCGAGATCCTCGCCCGCGCTCTCACCGCACCGGCCTACCAGATCGCTGCCAACGCCGGCTACGACGGCGATCTCGCCGTCGAGACCATCCGCGAGGAGTCCGGCGCGTTCGGGCTCAACGCAGCGACCGGCGAGTACACCGATCTGATCGAGGAAGGCATCATCGACCCGGCGCTGGTCGCCAAGAGCGCGGTGGTCAACGCCGCGTCCGTGGCAGGCCTGATGCTGACCACCGATGTCATGCTGACCGAGCTGAAGGAAGAGACCGAGCCGGTGGCCGGCGCGGTGAGCTGAGTTTCATCGGGACGAAGTCCCGAATCTGATACACCGGGCCTCCGCCGGAAGCGGTGGGGGCCTGATTCGTAAGATTGAGGTTCGAAGGCGGTGGCATGCGAGTGCTCGCGAAAGACGGCGATACAGTGACGCTCGTGGCATCGAAGAGCGAACGGATTGGATTGGCAAACCTGATCAACCATGCCATCAATGCCGGCTTCGAAATCGAGGAGCACGACTGCTCATCTCTGATCGGGCTCGAATGGACGAACTGAATCGGCTGCGTGACGAGATTCGCACGGCTGCGAAAGGCGATTGAAGACGACCATGCCTACCACACGCGACTACTACGAGGTCCTCGGCGTCGAGCGCTCCGCCAGCGCCGACGACATCAAGCGCGCCTACCGCCGCCTCGCGATGAAGTACCACCCGGACCGCAACCCCAACGACAAGGACGCCGAGGTCAAGTTCAAGGAAGCCGCCGAAGCCTACGAGGTCCTCTCCGACGGCGAGAAACGGAGAATCTACGACCAGTACGGCCACGAGGGGCTCCGCGGACGCGGAGCCGCCGGGCACGACTTCAGCCGCATGAATGTCGAGGACATCTTCTCGATGTTCAACGACATCTTCGGCGGCGGCGGGGGATTCGGCGGTTTCGGCGGCCATCCGGGTCGCGGCCAAGCCCGCGGACCCGCACGCGGCTACGACCTCGAGACCGAGGTCACACTCGACCTCAAGGATGTGCTTACCGGCGCATCGCGAGATGTCGAGTTCACACGCATGGATGTCTGCGACGCCTGCACGGGCTCGGGCGCCAAGCCCGGCACCAAGCCCGAGACCTGCGCCACCTGCGCCGGGCAGGGCAAGGTCCAGCAAGCCGGGCTGGGCGGCATGTTCCGCATGGTCACCGCCTGCCCCGCCTGCCGCGGACGCGGCACCATCATCAAGGAACGCTGCCCCGACTGCCACGGGCGCGGACGCGTCGGACGCAAGCGCAAGCTCAGCGTCAAGATCCCCGCCGGCATCCACGACGGTCAAGCCGTTCGCGTCCCCGGCGAGGGCGAGCCCCCCGCCCCGGACCGCTCGCCCACCGGCGAGGGCATCCGCGGCGACCTGCATGTGGTCGTCCGCGTCAAGGATCACCCCCTCTTCCAGCGTGACGCCGACCACTTGCTGATGGAAATGCCCATTTCCTTCACCCAAGCGGCGCTGGGCGCAACGGTCGAGGTGCCCACCCTCGACGGCAAACGCACGCTCGAGATCAAGAAGGGCACGCAGTACGGGGACCTGTTCCGCATCCACGGCGCGGGCCTTCCGAATCTCCGCACCGGGCAGCGAGGCGACCTGGTCGTGGTCGTCAAAATCGAGACCCCCAAAAAGCTCAGCGCCAAGCAGCAGGACCTGCTCCGCCAGTTCGCCGAAACCGAGGACAAACATGTCAACCCGGAGTCCGCCGGGTTCTGGAAGAAGATCACCGACCTGCTCGGCGGCTGACCACCGGGCTTCCTTTGTCCGACCCACCCGTCCGATTGGATCGAAAGCATGAGCAGCCACACCGAAGACAACACGAACGCCCAGGCAAGCACGGAGCACGAGATCCCAGAGATCGATCCGTCCACCCTGCCCACCGACGACCAGGACGCGGCGGAACGCTACGAAATCATCCGCCAGCTCGCGATGTCGGGCGAGCTTGAGTACCCCCCCGAAGCCGAAGATATCGTCGCCGCCCTCAAGGACACCATCGCCCAGCGCGACGAGAACCACGCCAAACTCATCCGCACGCTGGCCGATCACCAGAACTACCAGCGCCGCGCCGCGATCAATGAGCGTGAAGCCGCCGACATGGCCCGCCGCGGCGTCGTCAGCTCGCTCATCCCGCTCATCGACCAGTTCGAAATGGCCCTCGTGCAGGACCCCGCCAAGGTGTCCGCAGAGACCATCGCGATGGGCGTCAAGATGATCCGCGATGAGTTCCTGCGGGTGCTCTCGGGCTATGGCGTCAGCCAGATCGCGCCGAGCGTCGGTGATGAGTTCAACCCCGGCGACCACGAGGCCATGATCCAGCAAGCCGCCGAGGGCGTCGAGCCCGGGCACATCTCCATGGTTCTGTCGACGGGCTACAAGCTGGGCGAGCGCGTGGTCCGCCCCGCCAAGGTGGCTGTTGCACCCCAAAACGCCCCGGAGAACGAGTGATGCCAACCTACGAGTATCGCTGCAACGCCTGCAAGAACGAGTTTGAGGAGTTCCAGTCCATCACCGCCCCGGCCCTCAGGAAGTGCCCGGCATGCGGCAAGCTCAAGCTCGAACGCCTCATCGGCACCGGCTCGGCCGTCATGTTCAAAGGCGGTGGGTTCTATGAGACGGACTACCGCAGCGAGTCCTACAAGAAGGCCGCCAAAGCCGACGCCGAGGCTTCGAAATCATCGTCCGAATCATCCGCCAAGTCCGAGTCCAAGTCTGATTCCAAGCCCGACAGCAAGCCAGCGAACAAGACCGAGACCAAGCACGACGCCAAGCTCACAAAGAAGGGTGCCTGAGGTGCACATCGTCGGCCACGGCATCGACCTCGTTGAGACCGAGCGCATCGCCCGAATGCTGGCCGACCACCCCGAACGCTTCCTCGAGCGATGCTTCACCCCCCGCGAGATCGAGGACTCCGAGGGTGTCCGCCGATTCGAGCACCTCGCAGCCCGCTTCGCCGCCAAGGAAGCCGCCCTCAAAGCCATCGGCACCGGCTGGGCCCGCGGCATCGGCTGGACCGATGTCGAGACCGTCCGCCACGAATCCGGCCGCCCCGAACTGCGGGTCCACGGCAAGGCCGCAGAGATCGCCGCCGAACTCGGCATCACCCGCTGGCATGTCTCGCTGACCCACACCGCCACATTCGCGGCAGCCTCGGTCATCGCCGAAGCCTGATACCCTCCGCCCCCTCGAGCAGATTTCCTCCCTTTCCGGCATCGGAAGGCGTGCACGCGCTCGCATATTTGTGTATACTAACTTTCAAGGAGGGCCTCCCATGCTCGGATGGCGTGCCATGCGGTCGATGCTGCGCAACTCCAGGCGCGAGCTGCTCGTCGACGACCGACGCACCTACCGCGGCGTCGACCTGCTCGTCATCGCATGGCACATCGCCGATCTTGTCGACGACAAGGCCACCGCCCCCCGCGTCGCGGTCATGCTGCCCACATCCGGTGCTTTCGCCGGCGTCGCCTCCGGCATCTGGTTCGCCGGCCGCACGGCCGTCCCCCTGAACTACCTCCTCAAGCCCGAGGAACTCCAGTATGTCATCGACGACTGCGGCGCCGATCTTCTCATCGCCAGCCGCCAGCTCTGCGAGACCCTCAAGCTCGCCCCGCGCTGCAAGAACATCGTGTTCATCGAGGACATCCCCTTCAAACGCCCGCCCACGCCCCGCTGGCCCAAGCTCGCCGCCCCGGACGATCTCGCCGTGGTGCTCTACACCTCCGGAACCAGCGGGCGTCCCAAGGGCGTCATGCTCACGCAC
The DNA here is from genome assembly GCA_003696675.1 of Planctomycetota bacterium. Taxonomy (GTDB): domain Bacteria; phylum Planctomycetota; class Phycisphaerae; order Phycisphaerales; family UBA1924; genus UBA6054. Next base: position 58,488 of record RFGH01000074.1, on the reverse strand, counting down.
AACAACCTGACCTCGAATGTCCGCCAGATGCGCAAGCATGTCCGTTTCAGCCGCCACGATGTCTTCCTCGGCATCCTGCCCCAGTTTCACAGCTTCGGGCTCACCGCCCTGACCCATGTCCCGTTCTTCTGCGGCTGCAAGGGCGTCTTCAACGCCCGCTTCGTGCCCAACCGGGTCATCGAGATGTTCCGCCAGCACCGCCCCACGGTGTTCATGGGCATCCCCTCGATGTACAACGCCCTGATGACCGTCAAGGACGCAACACCCGAGGACTTCGCCAGCCTCCGCATCGCGATTTCCGGCGGCGAGCCTCTGCCCAAGCCGGTCGCCGACGGCTTCAAGGAGCGCTTCGGTATCGAGATCTTCGAGGGCTTCGGCATGACCGAATGCTCGCCGGTGACCCATGTCCGCCTGCCCGGGGAGGATGTCCCCGGATCGGTCGGGCGTCCGCTTCCCGAGGTGGTCCAGCGGATCGTGGACCCCGAGACTGGGCGAGACTTGCCCCCGGGTGTGGACGGCGAGCTGCGGCTGGACGGCCCGAACATCATGAAGGGCTACCTGAATCTGTCCGAAGAGACCGCGGCCGCCTTCGACGAGCGGGGCTTCCTGAAGACAGGCGACATGGCCCGGATCGATGAGCGAGGCTTCCTGCGTATCACCGGGCGGATCAAGGAGATGATCATCGTCGGAGGCGAGAATGTCTTTCCCCGCGAGGTCGAAGAGGTCATCGACGCCCACCCCGATGTCTATGCCACCGGTGTCGTGGGGGAGCGGGATGATGTCCGAGGCGAGACCGTCGTCGCGTTCGTCGAGCCCGAGGAGGGGCGATCGCCCGACCCGGACGCCATCCGCGCCTGGTGCCGCGAGCGGCTGGCCGGATACAAGGTCCCGCGCCGCGTGGTGATCGTCGACGAGCTGCCGCGGAGTCCGACCGGCAAGATCATGCGCAGGACGCTGATGGAGCGGATCAAGGCCGAACAGGCCGCTGCGGTCGGGGCCTAAACTCCGGCCCCGTTTCGCACACGATCCCCCCCTTGCACGCCGGAGGCCGCGCCCGTGGAACTCTACATCGACACCGCCAATCTCGACGAGATCAAGCAGGCCCATGACCTCGGCGTGCTCGACGGCGTGACGACCAACCCCTCGCTGATCGCCAAGGAAGGCATCGACTACGGCCAGCGGCTCGCCGAGATCTGTAAGATCGTTTCGGGACCGGTGTCCGCCGAGGTGATTGCGCTCGAAGCGAAGGCCATGATCGCCGAAGGCAAGGACCGGGCCAAGATCGCCGAGAACATCGTCGTCAAGCTGCCCAGCACCGTGGACGGGCTGAAAGCCTGCAAGGCGCTCAGCGACGAGGGCATCCGCACCAACATGACGCTGTGCTTCCAGCCGCTGCAGGCGATGATGGTCGCTAAGGCCGGCGCGTTCCTCGTCTCACCGTTCATCGGGCGTTTGGACGACATCGGCGAGGACGGCATGGATCTGATCGTGAGGACGAGGCAGATCTACGACAACTACGGATACAACACCAAGATCCTCGCGGCGTCGATCCGCCACCCCAAGCATTTGCTCGATTGTGCGCTCGCCGGCGCCGATGTCGCGACCGTCCCGCTTTCGGTCATCAAACAGCTCATGAGCCATCCGCTCACCGACATCGGCATCGAGAAGTTCCTCGCCGACTACAAGAAGGCGTTCGGCTAAGTCGGCCCAACCAGGAAGCCGGCTCAGTCCGCGATCTCGAAGACGAACTCGACCTCGACCGGGGCGTCGAGCGGCAGGGATGGCACGCCCACCGCGGCCCGGGCGTGGCGGCCGGACTCGCCGAACACCTCGACCAGAAGGTCGCTGGCCCCGTTGGCGATGCCCGGCTGCCCGCCGAACCCGTAGTCCGACGCGACGAAGACGCCGACCTTGACCACCCCCCGGATCCGGTCCACAGAGCCGAGGGCCTGGGCGGCGCAGGCCAGCCCGTTGATCGCGCACCGGCGGGCCATGGCCTTGGCGTCCTCGGGGCTGACCTTGCTCGGGACCGCACCGGTGGCGGGCAGTTGACCGTTCTCGAACGGGAGTTGGCCGCTGACGAAGGCCAGTCCTCCGGCCAATCGGACGGGGACATAGGAAGCGACCGGCTTGGGGGCGTCGGGGAGGATGATGCCGAGACCTGCGAGTCGTGCGGAAGGTGTTTGGGTCGTCATCGGGCTGGATCTCGCGTGAAGATGGGCATTTTCGACGGAACCGATCGGGGATCGCCCACGAACCGGGTGGGGTACGCTATACTGGTTTTCGCACGCGTGCGTGGCGCGGCGGTCGAGGCACATGACCATATCTGCACTGATTGGGACGCTTGTCCCGTTCTGATTCCCGCCTTCCGACCGTTGCCCGACATCTCGACCCTGTGCCCGGCACGCCCGGGCGGTCAGCCGCGTCCCGCGTTGGGATTCGGTGTCAACGGTCAAAGGGCTCGGAGCAGCCCGGCCCGGTCACCACCGGGTAGAAGGTATTGGAGTCAGAACATGAAGAAGCAGAATCGTGCGTTTACGCTGATCGAGCTGCTGGTGGTCATTGCGATCATCGCGCTGCTCATCGGCATCCTCCTGCCCGCCATCGGCAAGGCCAAGAAGACCGCGGCCGAACTGAAGGACTCGACGCAGGTCCGTTCGATCCATCAGGCGTTGGTGGTCTTCGCCAACAGCAACAACGACAACTACCCCCTGCCCAGCCGTCTCGATAAGAACGACAAGACGATCGTGATCGCGGGGGCATCAGGCAATCCGGCGCTGAACGCGAAGAAGGACACCACCCAGCACATCTTCTCGATCCTGATCGCTCAGGGTCTGGTGGAAACCGAGATCACCTACAGCCCGGTCGAAACCGGCAACTACGAGCAGTACAAGGACTACGAAGTTGACCGTCCGACCGGCGCTGTCGGCGGCTCGAACGGCCAGAGCGATCAGGCCCTGTGGGACCCGAACTACCGCGCTACGCCGCTCGATGCGAAGTGGGGCAACGGCCAGGTCACGACCGCCGCGGGTACGGCCGCGAACGGCGCCGGTGGCTTCTCCTACGCCCACATCCCGCCCCACCAGCTGCGTCGCGGCTCGTGGCAGAACTCCTTCTCGTCCGTTGACCCCGTCCTCTCGACCCGCGGTGCGGCGTTCGAACTGGTCGGTGGCAACGAGGGCACTTGGGAGCTGCTCGACGCCGATCAGGAAGGCGCGGCCGACGGTAAGAATCCCCGCGGTGTCAGTTCGGTCACCTTGGGCATGTTCGGGGCTCGGACTGAGTGGGCCGGCAATGTTTGCTTCAATGACAACCATGTCGACAAGTTCAATCGCCCCGACCCCGAGCCGATCATCTGGCAGTTCTCGAATCTGAATCAGAACGCTCGCTCGCAGTCCGACAACATCTTTGTCAACGAGGATGACCAGGACCGCACTCCGAGAAACAACCCGCAGACCGGCTCGACCGTTCCGCTCGGCGGCGAGTTCAACAACCGCAACGCCTTCATGTGGCAGTACTACGATGTGACGCCGACTGGCACCTACACGATCAGTCCTTACTACGACTGATCGTCCCGTTCTGCCAAGTCTGATTCTTGCAACGCCCGTCGACCGGCGGGCGTTGTCTTTTCACTGGCATAAGATCGCTGGCCATGCCCACCCGAAGCGTGCCTCTGCCGCAACTGGAAGCCATCCCCGGCGTGCTCGGCGAACTGGCCGGTGCGATCCGGGGCGAGGTACGCACCGCCGTTCACGACAGGATGTTGTACGCCACGGATGCGTCGATCTATCAGATCGAGCCTTTGGGCGTTGTGATCCCTGCGGATGTGGAGGATGCGGTCGATGCGGTGCGATGGCTTGGGGAGCGTCGGATCCCGATGCTCCCGCGTGGCGGCGGCACCAGCCTCGCCGGACAGGGCGTGAACCGGGCCGTGGTGCTGGACTTGTCGGCCCGTTGCCATGCGCTGCGGTCTGTCGATGCGAATGCCCGTGTCGCCGTCGTGGAGCCGGGGATCACGGTCGATGATCTGAACGACCGCCTGCGGCCGACCGGTCTGTTCTTTGCGCCCGATCCGGCGACGGCCCGCCAGGCGAATATCGGAGGTTGCATCGGCAACAACGCGGCCGGTTCTCACTCGATTCTGTACGGGCGGACGAGCGAGTCGGTGCTCGGCGTCGAGGCGTGCTTGTGGGATGGCCAGCGGGTGATGCTGGACGAGGGCGGCGCGGGCCGCGACTCGCGTGTGCGGCGGATCACCGAGAGCGTGGTGCGGATTGTTCGAGCCCACGAGCGGCTCATCCGCGAGCGGTTCCCGAAGACGGTCCGGCGCAGCGCCGGGTATCAGCTGGACATGATCCTCGCTCAGCTCGATCGGTTCGGGGCGGACTTGTCCAGGTTGAATCTTGCTCCGCTGATGTGCGGCTCGGAGGGCACGCTCGCGGTGACCGTCGGTGCCACGCTCCGGCTGCATCCCTTGCCAAGGGCCAAGGGGCTGGCGGTTATTGCGTTCGACTCGGTCGAGGCGGCGATCGACGCGGTGGTGCCGATCCTCGATCTGCGACCGAGCGCGGTCGAGTTGCTCGATGATCTGATTATTGACCTGGCGCGCAAAAACACCGAGCAGCGGAGGTATGTGGATCTGTTGCCGGGTGGCTCGTCAGGCGCCGACATCCGCGCGGTGCTGTATGTCGAGTTCTATTCGGATATCGGGCCGGAGGATGTGATCGGGCGTTTCGAGCGGATGCGTTCGATGTTCCCCGCGGCGGCGATGGAGACCCACACCGATCCGCGTGCCATGGGCGACGCGTGGAAGCTGCGCAAGGCCGGCGAGCCGCTGCTTCACGCGATCCCCGGGCACCGCAAGCCGCTGGGCTTTGTCGAGGACAACGCCGTTCCCCCTGACAGGCTCGGCGAGTTCGTCCGGCGCTTCCGCAAGCTGGTAGAGGACGAGGGAACCATCGCCTCGTTCTACGCGCACGCTTCGGTTGGCGTGCTGCATGTCCGCCCGCTACTCGATCTGAAGGACCCGGGCGACATCGCCCGCATGCATCGCATCGCGGAGGGGGCGGCACACCTGGCCAAGGAACTCGGCGGCGTGATGTCGGGCGAGCACGGTGACGGGCGTGCGCGGGGGCCGCTTCTGGAAGACTTCTTCGGGCCGGAGCTGATGGGCGCTTTCCGAGAGGTCAAGTCGCTGTTCGATCCGCACGGTCTGATGAATCCGGGCAACATCGTTGCGCCCGGGCCGCTGGCATCGATCTCGACGAATACGCGTGTCCGTCCGCACGAGCGATCCCTGCCCGAGCCGAGGGTCGAAACGGCGTTTCTCTTCGCCGATCAGGGGGGATTGCTGCACGCGGCGGAGATGTGCAACGGTGCTGGTGTGTGCCGCAAGAAGCGGGGGGGCACGATGTGTCCGTCCTACATGGCAACGCTGGATGAGCGGCACGCCACGCGGGGGCGCGGCAACGCCCTGCGTCTGGCCATGACGGGGCAGGTCGCGCCCGTTCCGGATCATCCCACCGAGGCGGATTGGACCGACCCCGGTACCCATGAGACGCTGCGGTTGTGCCTGTCATGCAAGGGCTGCAAGACCGAGTGCCCGAGCAATGTCGATATCGCCCGGCTGAAGGCCGAGTATCTTTATCAGTCTTATCGCATGAAGGGCTCTGTGCCGCTGCAGGCCCGCGCGTTCGCGTCCATCCACCTGCTCAATCGTCTGGCGGGACTGGCTCCGGGCTTGACGAACGCCGTGAATCGCTTCGCCCCCGTGCGGTCGGTGATCGACGGGCTGTTTGGTTTCGATCCGCGCCGGTCGCTGCCGCACTTTGAGCGTCCGGTCCGGCGTGCCAGCCACCCGCGCCCCGGCGCACCGACGGTGGTGCTTTTGTCCGATTCGTTCACAACGCACAACGACGCGTCCGTGGCGCGGGCCGCGGTCCGGGTGCTTCGGGCATTCGGGTATGCCGTGGAAGTCGTGCCCGTGTCGGACCTGGGGCGTGCGGCGATCTCGACCGGGTTGCTGAAGATGGCCATCCGCGACGCGGAGCGGACGCTCGACTGGCTGCGGGGCTGGATCGATGACGAAGGCGTTCGTGGTTTTGTGGTGTGCGAGCCTTCCTGTCTCTCATCGATCTGCGATGACTGGCTGGATCTGCGGATCGACCGCCCGATGGATCTGCGTCGTCGGCTGGCCTCGCGGTCGTTCCTGCCCGAGCAGTTCATCGACCTGTTCTGGGATCAGCATCCCTGCGTTCCTTCGTTCGCTCAGCCGCCGGGTCGGCTGGTGGTGCACGGGCATTGCCATCAGAAGGCACTGTGGGGGATCGGCTCAACGACGAGTGCGCTCGAGCGCATCGCCCCGGGGCATGTCACGGCGCTGGACACGGGGTGCTGCGGCATGGCCGGCTCGTTCGGGTTTACCGCGGATCGGTTCGATCTTTCAATGAAGATCGGCGAGCTGGCGCTGTTCCCCGCGGTTCGGGGCGCGGCGGACGGGGATTGGCTGCTGATGCCGGGCACCTCCTGCCGGCATCAGACGCTCGACGGGACCGGGCGTCGGGCCATGCACCCCATCGAAGCGATCGATCGGTTGATGCAGGTGTGAGCAAGGGTTCAACCTGCGGTCAGACGGGCGCATCGACGGACTCGGCGGCCTGTCTGAGCAGTCGGCCGGTCGCGTCGTGATCGGTCTGGACGCGTGGGTCGGACGGGATCACGCGGTGCGCGCACACAGGAACGAGCAGTTCGAGCACATCGTCGGGAACGACATAGTCACGGCCGTCCATCCAGGCCCAGGCGCGGCAGGCCTGCGCCAAGGCGAGCGAGCCCCGGGGTGAGAGACCGACCCGGAACAGGTTGCTTGCTCGGGTGGCGCGGGCGAGCCGGACGATGTATTCGCGCACCGGCTCGCTGAGGTGGATGCGGTCGACGGAGTCCTGCATGCCGACGATCACTTCACCGGTGAGGGTGGCGTCGAGCGCATCGAGCACGGTGCTCGCGGGACGCAGGTCAAGCATGCGTGACTCGGCGTCTGCATCGGGGTATCCCAGCGTGATTCGCATCAGGAAGCGGTCGAGCTGGTTCTCGGGGAGGGGATAGGTGCCCTCGAAGCCCATAGGGTTCTGGGTCGCGACGACCATGAAGGGGGCCGGCAGGGTGTGGGTTCGCCCGTCGATCGAGACCGAGCCGTCGCTCATCGCTTCAAGCAACGCGGACTGTGTCCTGGGCGTGGTGCGGTTGATCTCGTCGGCGAGCAGGATGTTGGTGAAGAGCGGGCCCTTCTGGAAACGCAGCTCGTGTCCGTCGCGGTCGAAGAGTGTGACCCCGATGACATCGGCGGGGAGCATGTCCGGGGTGAGCTGGACGCGGGTGAACTTGCAATCGATCGAGCGGGCTAGAGCGGATGCCAGGACGGTTTTGCCTACCCCGGGGACATCTTCCAGCAGGGCGTGGCCTCGGGTCAGCAGGCAGCAGATCAGGCGGTCGATCGGGGTCGGATCTCCCAGATAGACGCGGGCGATCTGGTCTCGGAGTGTTCGGATGGCTTCGTTGGTCATGCTGGCGGGCCGTTCGGTCGGTTCTCGGGCGGCGGGGTGGAGTATATCGGCGGCCGGCTTCATAGAGACCTCATTCGGGCGGGGCGAAGATCGGTTCCGTGTGGTAGGCTTTCCATCCCGCGGCTGGGGGTCTCGAACAAGCCGGCAACGGATCATGGAGCAGAAGGACAGTTCCAACCCGGCGCGTGTGTCCGTTTCGACCGATGCGGTGGAGATCGCGCGTCGGCTCACCGGCGATCTGCTGTGCATCGGGTGCGGGTATAACCTGCGCGGGCTTTCGATCCGTGATCCGTGCCCCGAGTGCGGGTTGCCGGTGCGTGCGACGATCCTCGGCGTGATCGATCCACGGGCGCACGAGCTCGAGCCGCTGACCCGGCCCCTCGTTTCCGCTGTCGGGCTGGGGCTGTGGGCCGGGGGTGCGTGGGTGGCGGTGATGTCGGTGGTGCTGATGCGGGCGGCGGAGGTAGCACGCGAGGTGCTCGGCTCGTCGTTCTGGCCCACCTGGGCTTCGATGCTGGGGTTGACTGGTGTTGTATTGTCCGGTCTGGGCGCGACGACGCTGATCCGTCCGCACCGCGGAGCGACACGGGGGGCGGCGTTGCTGTCGGCGGTGGGGGTGGCGGCGTATGTCCCGCTCGCGTTCTTGTATCACGCGATTTATGCAAAGTTCGATTCGGCCTCGCCGTCGCCGTTTCTCAATCCGGGGACGAACGAGTTCTCACGCGCTGCGTTCCGGCTGGGAATGCTGGCCTGCGTCGGGGTCGCGATTCTGTGTCTTCGTCCGTCGGCGAGGATGCTGTCGGCACGATCGGTGATCGTGCGGACGGGTCGGGCCGATCGCCAGTCGATGCTGGCCTTGTTGGCCAGCTTCGCCGTGGCGGGTGTTGGCGATGTGCTGCATGTGATCTCGGCGAGCGCTTCGGGGGGTGTGAGCGATCTCTTGGCGACCATCGCGATGGTGTTCGTGGCGGTGGGATCGGTGCTGGTGGTGGTGGGCGTGACCAACATCGGTGTGGATGTTTGGCGTCTCTGGCCGGTGATTGTTCGCCCCGGGGTGGGGCTTGTGGATGTGCTCGAGGCCAACGAAGACCGGGACCGTCGGATCGGTTCCGGCTGATTCGCGGTGTGCGTGCCAGGGCGGGTGAAACCCCGGGGGGGCGGATCCCATAGAATGGGACGAGCCCGCGGGTTTCGCGGGAGGAGGTGCGCGCATGCTGGGACGGACCCTGACGACGAACTTTGGCAAGGTGATGACCCGTGGCGTGCTCACGCTGCTCGGGACCGCCACACTGCCCGCTTTGGGCGGACAGGCCCCTTCGGTGGCGGTGATCGAGATCGAGGGCAGCCCGGCCGAGATGGAGTCCGGGTTCACATGGTTGGGTGACGGCGGTCAGACGCTGCTCGGATTGGTCGAAACCCTGGACACCATCGCGGTGGATGACGAGTTTTCCGGCGTGCTGATCCGGCTCAAGGACGCGCAGCTCGGGATGACCCAGGTCGAGGAACTTGGCTCGGCGATCCGCCGACTCCGCGAGGCCGGGAAGCGTGTGGATGTGTTCGCGGAGGGCTACGGCACCACGGACCTGCTGCTCGGTGCTCAGGCTGATCAGGCGATCATTCAGACGGGCGGGGCGGTCAGCTTCCCCGGGCTGTATATGGAAGAGATGTATCTGGCCGACACGCTCGACTGGGTCGGCGTGAAGGCGCAGTTGGTGCAGGTGGGTGATTACAAAGGCGCCAACGAGCAGATGACCCGGTCGACGCCATCGCCCCAGTGGGATGAGAACATCTCATCGCTGCTGGACTCGATATACGAGAACATGCGGACGGTGATGAGGACCGGGCGTGGGATGACCGACGCGGAGCTGGACGAAGCGATGCGGGTCGCGTGGATGGCGACGGGTGACGAGGCCGTGGAGTCCGGGCTGATCGATGCCCAGGTTGATCTGCCCGATCTTCCCGAGTATCTCCAGGGTGTCTACGGCGGTGCGGTGACCTGGGTCAAGGATCCATACGCCGTGCGTCAGGCCGGTCCGGACTTTTCGAATCCCTTTGCGCTCTTCGCGCAGATCGGCAAGCCGAGCAAGATCACCGTTGATCACCCAACGGTCGCGGTGCTGCACATCAACGGCACGATCATCGACGGTGACTCGTCATCGGGCGGTTTTTTCGGCGGCGGTTCGAGCGTTGGGTCCCGCACCATCCGCAACGCGATCGAGGAGATTCTCAAGGAGCCGCTGATCAAGGGTGTGATTGTCCGGGTTGATTCGCCCGGCGGGTCGGCCATCGCATCCGAGATCATGTGGCAGGGCATCACCCGGCTGCGGGCGGAGAAGCCGGTCTGGGTCTCGGTCGGCGGTATGGCCGCTTCGGGCGGTTTCTATGTGCTGTCCGCCGGGGAGAAGGTGTTCGTGAACCCGTCTTCGATCGTCGGTTCGATCGGCGTGGTGGGCGGGAAGTACTCAATGGCCGATCTGTATGAGAAGGCTCACATCAACATCGTGGAGCGTGCTCGTGGCCCGATGGCGGGGCTCTTCGGTTCCGCCGAAGCGTGGGACGCGTCGGAGCTGGCGGCCGTCCGTGAGCGGATGGCGAAGACCTATGACCTTTTCACATCCCGGGTGTTGGCGGGGCGACCGGGGATCGATCTGTCCAAGACGGCCGAGGGACGGCTTTTCGTTGGTTCCGATGCGGTCGAACTGAACATGGCCGATGCGATTGGTGGCCTGGACGATGCCGTGAACGAGCTTGCGAGTACGCTCGGTCTGAGCGACTTTGATGTGGTCCACTATCCGGCCCCGCCCAGTTTGGAAGATGTGCTTGAGGGCATGCTCGGTGGCATGGTGAGTGCTCCCGGTATGTCGTTGCCCGGTTCGGTCGGCCAGGTGCTCAAGGGCCTTATCGGTGACGCCCGGTATGAGTCGATGGTTGATACTCTCAATGGCATCATGCTGCTGCAGAATGAGCCGGTGTTGCTGATCAATCCTCGCGCGATTCTGGTGCGCTAGTTTGCACGCCGCTATCTACGCAGAAGGCCCGTCCGGATGGACGGGCCTTCTTTTCATACAGTGTTCGCCGGGGCTCAGATCTCTCGGATCTCTGCGATTTTCTTGGCGACCGCCTCGTCGATCTTGGCCTCATATCGCTTGAGGAGGTCTTGGATCTCTTCGTGGAGTTGCTTGATCTCGTCCTCAGAGACCGGGGGCTGGGCGTTTTTGAGCGCATCCGCGGCCTTGTTGGCGTCGCGTCGGGCATTGCGCATGACGACCTTCTGCTCCTCGCCGACTTTCTTGGCCTGCGAAACGAGCTGATCCCGCCGCTGGGCGGACATCGCGGGGAGCATGATGCGGATCGACTTGTCCTCAACCATCGGGTTGACACCGAGATTCGCGGCCTCGATGCCCTGCTTGATGGCACCGATGGTGCCGGGATCGAACGGCTTGATCAGAATCTGGGTCGGTTCGGGCACCGAGATGGCGGCCAAGGCCTTGAGGTCGGTGGGCGAGCCATAGCAATCGCACTTGACAAACTCGACCATGGCGGTCGAGGCCCGGCCGGCCCGGAGTCCGCGCAGTTCGCTGGAGAGGTAGTCGACGGCTCGCTGCATCGACTCTTCTGCTTCGAGGAGGATGGTGTCTGGATCGGTCGTCATGGTCGTGCTCCATCGTGCCCGCGGGGCGGGGTGGTGATGATACGCACCGGGTTTGGGGAAGGGTCGGGGCGGAGAATCAGCCCGGATCCCGCGTGACGAGCGTACCGATCGGGTCGCCCTCGATCACGCGACGGATGTTTCCGGCCCGCTTGAAGTCGAAGACCAGCACCGGGATGTTCTGCTCCTGACACATGGCCAGGGCTGTCATGTCCATGATCCGCAGTTGCTTAGAGAGTGCTTCGGCGAAGGTCAGGCGGTCGTAGCGGACCGCGTCGGGGTTGTCTTTGGGGTCGGCGTCGTAGACGCCGTCGACCTTGGTGGCCTTGAGCAGGACATCGCACTGAAGCTCGGTCGCCCGCAAGGCGGCGCAGGTGTCAGTCGTGAAGAAAGGGTTCCCGGTTCCCGCGGCGAGGATGACCACTCGGCCCTTTTCGAGGTGGCGGATCGCCCGATTCCGGATGAACGGCTCGGCCAGGGCGCGGATATCAAGGGCGCTCATCACCCGGGAGTCGGTCCCGATCTGGACCAGCTTCTCCCGCAGGGCCACCCCGTTCATCACGGTACCCAGCATGCCCATGTAGTCCGCAGTGGATTGCTGGATGGCCCCGGACTTGGCCAGTTCCGCCCCCCGGATAATGTTCCCTCCGCCTACGACCACCGCGACCTGGGCTCCCGCAGAGGCAGCGGCCTTGACCTCTTCGGCGATCAACGCCAGTTCGGCGGTGTCGATGCCGAACCCGCCCGGCTTGCAGAACGCCTCGCCCGAGAGTTTGAGAAGGACGCGCTTCGGTTTCGGGCGGCGTGGCTGGTCGGTCATGGCGGTCTGTTCTCCGGGTCGGTGGGGCGGAGCGATTCAACCCTTTCTAGGGGGAAGGGTCAACCGACAAGCCCCGAGCCTCGAATCGGGCTTCGCACGCCGGGTTTGGACCGCTCGGGCGTCGCGGGCCGATCATCCCCTTTATCCGCCCCCTGAAGCATCATGCCCGACCGAGACGCACCCATCCAGATCAGGCCGAGCGACCGATCGACACGCCGGAGATGGATCGAGCGGGTGACCCTGTACGGGCTGATCGGCTCGGCCCTGATCCATCTGATCGTCGTGCTGATCGCCTCGCTCATCTCCGTTCAGTTCAACTTCGCGGATGCCGGGGGCACCGGGCAGACCGAGGGGGTCGAGTTCGCCCTGCTCGACAACGCGACGCTGGCCCAGGACGCCAGCTCGCTCATCACCGAGCCGCGGGAGATTGTGGACACAACAAACACGCTGTCGAACATGGATCTCAACCTGCTCAGCGAGTCCGGGCAAGAGCGGTCGATCGACGACCTTTCCGAGTCGATCGCCCCGTCACTGGATCCGGGGGGCGGGTCGCTGACTTCGATCGATGATTCGACCGGTTCGGCCGGCGCGGGGTCGGGTGGCGGGGCGAGCTTCTTCGGGCTCGAGGCCAAGGGCACACGGTTTGCCTACATCGTCGATGTGTCCTCGTCGATGCATTCGACGGGCAACTCGACGCTCTCGCGGTGGGATCTGACACGCAACGAGCTGGTTCGGTCCCTTCGGACGCTCGAGCCGAACGCGTCGTTCCATGTCCAGTTGTACTCTTCGGGAAGCCGCTCGCTATTTGGGACGAACGAGTGGATGCCTGCGTCTCCGGCGAACAAGCGACTGGCATCCGACGGGCTGGCGGGGACCGATCCCAACGGGGCCACCAACCCCGTTCCCGCGTTTGATGCCGTGTTCAGGCTCGAGCCCAAGCCGGACGCGATCTATTACATGACCGACGGCGAGGTCAGCGACCCCGCCGGCTTCTCGGCGTTCGTGCGCGATCTGAACCGTGGCGATCGCATCCCGATCCACTGCATCCTGTTCGGAGACGCGGGCAGCGACGATGCGCGTGAACGGGTCGAGGCGCTGATGCGGAACATCGCACGCCAATCGGGCGGTCGTTTTACCCACATCAAGGACGGTCGCCCGTGATCTCCGCCTGCTGGGTCTTGTCGGCCATCGTGCTCGCCGGGCCGATCAGCCTGCGCGATGGTGGGTCGATCGAGCGTGAGCGGGTGAGGGCATTCACGGCGCAGGGCGTCGAACTGGCCATCGGTTTCGATCCAGGCTCGATCAGCGATCGCTCGCTCGTGCCCTGGGCCGAAGTGCGCTCGATCGAGGGCGGGTGGGGCGATGCGGAGCGCTACCGACCCGTTGCAGACGCGGTCTGGCGTGCCACGGTGCGCCTGGATCGGGGGGACGCGGCCGGGGCGGGGGCTGTTCTCGAGCCGATCTCGGGCATGTATCTCAACGAGCAGGGGCCGACGAGCGGCACGATCGCGGGGGTGCTGACGGCCACCCGGCTTCTCGGGGGCGATCGCCCCGGCGCTGTCCGGGCCTGGCTGGCGGCGCGATCGAACAGCGTGAGCGGCGATTCGTATTGGATCGATTCGGCCACGGGCCTGTGCACCGCGCTGCCGCCCATATTCCGGCCCGAAGAATCGGCATCCATTCTGGAGATGGGTGCCGCCGAGGGTGACACACCCGTCGGCGGGCTGCGTGCGCTGTATCTTGCCGCCGCGTCGGTTTCGGCGGGCAAGGCGGCGGTACTGCCCGAGCTGACCGCTCGGCAGCGCTCCGATGCGGGGCTCAGGCTGGTGCTCGATATCACCCGGGCTGGGACCGAAGCCGAGCCAGCGGCACGCGAGGCGGCGCGCGAAGCGTTGCTCAGAAGGCTGCGGGCCGGAGGTCCGGCCTGGGAGACCGCGTGGATCCACCTCGGCATCGGGCTATCGATGATGCGCGAGACCGATCCGCAGACCCGCGACGCCGGCGCGTCGAGGCTGGTGACGGTCGTCATCGAGCACCAACACACCGCACCGGGCCTGAGCGAACTCGCGCGGGACCTGCTGATCGACTACTTTGTGGCGACCGGGCGCCCGGAATACGAGGCAGCCGTCCGGTCCATGGACCGGGCCGCCCTGCTCGGTCTGGCGCCGTGGCGTGTTGAACGACCGGACGAGGAAACACAAACCGGCACACCCATGCCGGACGAGGAGTCCCCATGACGGATCACGGCCTGCCCGTCCTTGTGCTTGCCCAAGCGGACATGCAGCGATCGCTGCTGGACTATGTGCTTCGCGGCGGACCGATCGGCATGATCATCGTGCTGATCTCTTTCGTGGCGCTGGGCATGATCGTCGCTCAGTTGCTGCGGATCCGGCGGGATCGCCTCGCACCGCCGCAGCTCGCCGAGGATCTGGCCCGGCTGCTGTCCTCGGGCGACCCCGAGGCGGCCATCGCGCGCTGCAACGCTGAACCGAAGCCGAGTTTTCTTTCCCGGGTGCTGGGCACCGCGCTGGCGCGGTCGACGCGTTCTCCGTTCGGCATGTTGGAGCTGCGAACCGCGGTCGAGGACGCTGGTCGTGCAGAGATCGATCGCCTCTACCGTCTGACGGACGGAGTGGGGTTGGTGGCGTCGGTCGCGCCCATGCTCGGCCTGCTGGGCACCGTCATCGGCATGGTCGGCGCGTTCGACGCGATTATGCTGGCGGAAGGTCCGGCGCGCCCCGATCAGCTCGCGGGCAGCATCTCACAAGCGCTCATCACGACGGTCCTCGGCCTGATCGTCGCCATCCCGTGCACGGCCGCGTACACCTATCTCCGCAATCGGATCGACCATCTGACCAGCGAGATCGGTGAGACGGTCGACGCGATGATCGCTCCTCTGGAAGCAAACGCGTCGGAGACCAACGCCTGATGCTACGGACGGACCGTTCAGCCCGGCACCTGATCGCAGTGGACCTGACACCGATGATCGATGTCGTGCTGCAGCTCATTATCTTCTTCATGCTCACATCCAAGTTCGGTGATCTCCGTCGGACAGACATCGACCTGCCCCGCCAGCCGGGCGAGCAGGCGGAGCGTTCCAAGGAGCCGGCCATGATCGTTGACCTGACAGGCGACGGGCTTACGCTCGTCGATTCGCGCCCGGTCACCGTGGCCGAGCTGGAATCGCTCGCGAGGGCGGGGCTGGCGTCCGCGGGTGAGGAGGGCTTCGATGTCCTCATCCGCCCCGACCGCAACGCCGCGGCGAGCCAACTGGACCGGGTGCTGTCGGCGCTGGCCGGGGTGGGCGTGGTTCAGTGGAAACTCGGCACCTTCGATCCCGGGAGTCTGGGACCATGACCGCGTTCGGGGGAAAGAAATCCGAGCGTTCCCGCCGGTTGGGGGCATTGCCGTTGATCTCCCTGATCGATGTTGTGTTTTTGCTCCTGATCTACTTCCTTGTGACTTCGGATTTCTCGCAGGAGGAGCGTCGTATCCCGAGCGCGCTGCAGACCGAGGGCGGCGGTATTCGCTCTGTCGAGTTCCAGCCTCAGATCATCGACATCGTGCCCGCCGGCGATGGGGTGCGGTTCATCATCGGCCAGCTCGAAACGGGCGAGCAGGCCGCGCTGACGACGATGCTCGCCCGGCTGCCACGCGAGCCGGGGGTCGCGATAAGGGCGGAGCCGGACGCGCCGGTCTGGGCGATCGCCGCCGCGCTGCAGGCCGCCAAGGACGCTGGGTTTGAGAAGAGGAGCTATGTGCCCCGTGAGCCATGATCGTCTCATCATGCTGCTGGGCCTGGTGGTCCTCCCGTGTGCCCACATGCCGTGCCGAGGAGTACCGCCGGACCAGACCGAACGGGCGCTCGAAGCGCAGGGCATGCTCGATGTGCTCGAGGCACGCTTGCTCGAGCAGTTCCGCGACGCCCAGGACGAGCAGGAACGAGCCGGGCTGATCGCACGCTTGGAGGATTTCTATCTCGACCGTATTCGCTCCGAGCCCGCCGGCTCACCCGTGCGTTCGGCGCTCATCGATCGTGCATGGCGGGTGGTCGAGGCGGCCAGCGAAGATCAGGCCCTTGAACTACGGCTCACACTTCTGGTCGAGTCCTATCTGGTCATCGAGCGGCAGGCCGCGCTCGACGAGGTCGGGCTGCTGAGCGACGCGGACCGGCGCGACGCGATCGCCACGCTCTCGACCGTCTCCGCCCGGCTCCGCTCGATCGCATCCCTCGTCACAGTCCGAGCCAATCGGTCGCTCCGCCTCGCCCGCGGGAGCGAATCCGAAGCGGCCACCGAACGGATGAACACCGATCTCCGGCTCCGATCGCTGTCAAACTACTACGCCGGCTGGTCCGGACTCATGCTGTCACTGCTGGAGAATCGCAGGCCGGACAACGCCGTGTTCGAGGCGTTCGGATGGCTGCTCGTCGGCGAAGGCGTGGTGCCCAGCCTCGAGAATCTGCGTGATGCATCCCTCGAGTACGAGCATGTGGCCAGGGCGGCCATCGGCGTCGCGCGTGCCAAGCATCAGGCCGGGGACTCGGCCATGGCCGATCTGTGGCTCCGGCGAGTCATCGAGTCACCATCGGTGCCGGATGAGATCGCGGTCCAGGCCCGCTACCGCCGCATTCGGATCGCAGCGGACTCCGGCGGGTGGGACAATGTGCTCACCCAGCTCTTCGAACATCTCGGCACGGCGGATGACCGAGAGCCGCTCCCGGTCGGAGAAGCACGCTTCCTGGCGCTTCGCGCGTTGCAGGCATCAAGGGAGCGTCCGTCAACCCCCGCGGAGTCGGTCGCCCGGCTCGCGCTCGACGACCTTGTTTCCAGAGGGGAGATCGGCCATGTGCTCGATCTGCGGGAGCGGTTCGGTAGGCTGCCGTTACTCAGCGATGGCTTCGTCAGCAAGTACGCCAACGCCCTCGACCTGCTCTCAAACGCGGAATCGACCGGCTCGCCCGTTCGCTACATCGCCGCCGCGGAATCATTCGAGTCCTCCATGAAAACGGAAGACGCCGAGCGGTTCACCGATCAGCGTGACGACGCCGCGCTGAAGCGAGTGTACTGCCTGGTCCGCGGCGGACGCCCGGCCCAGGCGGCCGACGCTGCGGCCGAACTGCTCGAGAAGTCCCGATCGCCGCAGTTCGACGAGGAAGCCCTGTGGCTTCGTGTCGTGGCACTCGACGCGACAGAGGATGTCCGTCGCATCGATCAGCTCCGCAGCGCGGTGCTCGCCTACCTCGCCCGCTACCCCGGCTCGGAGCGAGCCCGCAAGCTGCTGCTCCGGCACGCGGGCACGGATGTTCTCGCCGCGGACCGTGCGCTGGATGAACTCCGCGACATCCCCGATGACGATCCGCTCGCGCTGGAAGCCCGCCGTGTCATCGCACGCCTCGCGTACAGGGAATGGACCGCACGCGGGCGGCGTGACGACGCGTCACGCCAGGGGGTGATCGCCGCGGTGATGTGGATTTGGGAACGCACGGATCGCGTCCCTTCCAACGACAGCCAGACCCGCCGGGCGGATCTGGATCTCAATCGCATCGCCATCGACGCCGCGCTGGCGACCGAACCTCGATTGCCCGCCGCCGCCGGAGAGGCCATCGAGCGGGCCGACGCGATCATCCGCTCCGATCCTTCGCTGGCAGGATTCGGGCCGGAACTGACCCTCCGACGCGTCGAATGGCTCAGCTCGATCGGGCGTCTGGACGAGGCGGACGCCGAGGCGGACCGCCTCCGTTCGGCCGCCGATCCAAAGGCGGCCAACGCCGATCGCATCATTCTCCGGGAGGCGTTCCAGCGGCTGGACGACGGTGTACGCAACCCGTTGATCGATCGCATCGTCCTACAGATCGGCTCGCGTGTCGCTGATGAACTGATCCCGCCCGCGCCGCAGCGGCTCAGCGCCCAAGCGAGCGGCGTGCTGGCACGGGTCATCGGCGTTGCCGCACGCGTCGGGGCCGACCGGGACGACGCCCGGCAGCCGCTGGTTCTGACGCTCGGCAGCGTGCTGCTCGAACGCGGATCGCCCACGCCGCAGGCCGCGCGGGACATCGCCGGGGTCGCCGCGGCGCTCGGTGAATCTGAGCTCGAAGCCTTCGCGTGGTCCGCCCTCCTTTCCGCCTCTTCGCCGGACGAAGAGTCGTGGTGGGAAGCCCGCTACCACACGCTGCGCCTCCTGGCCGCGGCCGACCCAGCCCGCGCCGAGGCGGTCTACGAGCAACATAAGGTGCTGCACCCCATCGGCGGCGTCGCGCCGTGGGCGGCTCGCATCGATGCCCTCTTCGCACCGGGGGGCGGCGGATGATCACAACCCCACCCGCCAAGGGCTGGATCGATCGCTTCCTCGGCCCAGCGGCGGCCGAAGGGGGGCCGTTCGCCCTTCTCGGGCTTCCGCACGAAGTCTCCAGCCACGCGCAGATCGCCGACGCGGTCCGCAGGCGTCTCCAGGCCGTCGACGCCCACCCGCTGCGACTGACTCCGGAAGCCGACGAGGTCAGACTGGCGATCCACACCGCGGCCGCACAGCTCGCCGATCCCGCGTTGCGAACCGAGCTCGCCAAGCGTTTCCCACCGGGAAAGCCCGCCGCGATGCCGCGTGCGTGGCAAACCCATCTCCGCAGGCTCACCCCGCAACTCAAGGCCCGCGCCCGACACATCATCGGAGCCTCCGGCGGTTGGAACCGCAAAGCCAAGACGCGCTTGGCCATGATCGCGCGACAGCACCGCATCAGCGCCATCGACCTCGTCCGGGAGATCCGCCCGCGTCCGTCCTCCGCCGCCACCAGGGCGATCAAAGCCCCGGCACCGCCGCCGCCGATTCCCTGGCCGGTCCCATCCGGCAGAGCCTGGCTCACGATCCACGCCCTGTTGTTGGTCCTGCTCGCGGTGATCTCCGGCGTGACGATCGCCGAACTGCTCCGTCCGGCGCCGCCCCCGCCCAAGCCATCCGTGCGAGCGTCTTCGCCGTCCGAACCGAAACCAACCCTCTCGGCGCCACCGATTCGCTCCGAGTTTGCCCATTTTTCCGCGATGGAGCAGGAACTGGCCAACGCGGCCAGATCGGCGCAAGCGACCCCTGAAGAAGCCGGGCGCCGAGCAGCCCGGGTTCTTGCGGCCTTCCTGGACAACTGGACACAGATCCCCGCAGACGCCCGCGCCAGGCTGGTGGCCCGCCTCGCCTGGTTCGCTGCCCCGGATCGCGCCGGCCAGCAGGCGGGCCCGGCCCTCTCCGCCGCCGCGCCAACGCCCGCCGCCCGCGCGATGGCGGACACCATCAAGACCTTCGCGGCATCCGAACCCATGCCGCAGCCGGATCCCGCAGCCATCGATCGCCCACTCATCGAGCGTCTGCGTGCCGCCCTCGACGAGCCAGCCGGACACCCCCCGGCGTGGTGGCAATCATGGACCGAAGCCGTTCGAGCCTGCACCGGCGTGCGTCAGGACGAGCGCGAGACGCTGATCCTCCAGGCTTGCACACACATCATCTCGCGACCATCCGCGACCCGGGACACTGTCGGTCCCATCGCGCGTGTGCTGGCAGCGTCCGTCCCGTGGCGTGCCGGTGATCCCAGCCGCGTCTGGCTGCTGCAGCGTCTGGAAGATCCTGATATGGACCCCGATGCACTCGCCGCCTTCGTCAGGGTGCTCGCGACCGAAGTCTCCGTGCCGGGCATCAATCCCGCGGACACGCTGCCCTCGGCCCCGACCATGGCACGCCGAGAACGCCTCGCCGATGCGCTTCGTGCGGCTTGGTCGGACTTGCGTCCACCGCCCACGCCGCTCGAGGCCGAACTGATCGACGCGTTCCGCGCCGCGCTCACCGACACCCCGGATGTGTCTGATCCGCTCAGCACGATGCGCGCCATCGAGCATCTTGTTCGGCTCAACGCCGCGGCCGCTCTGGAGCACGCCGGCGACGATCAGGCCGCCGCCGAACGAATCGCGGACGCGTTCATCCCCCTGGCCACGCGCGACCCCGTTCCGTCCCCCCCGACCGATCCCACGCTGGGCATCCAGCTTCTCAATGCATCCAGCGACGATCAGGCCGCCGACATCCTCCGCGAGATCGCCAGAAATCCGCTCAGCGCAGGCAATGCGGACGCGCTGGTCGAGACCGCCGTGCTCGGCCGTTCCCGGGATGTCCGCGAGCAGGCAAGGCAGATCGTCCTTATCAACGAGTCAGAACCGCTCATCCTGCTCGCGTTGGAGCGACGCATCCGGGACCGAACCCGCGGCACGGTGCTCGCCCTCGCCGAGCAGGTCCTCGGCTCGGCCCCGCCCAATGACGATCCCAACCGCGAGCAGCATCTCAGAGAGGCTTTGCTGATCCGCGCCGCAGAGCGTTCACCCGGCATCCCGTCGGATCTTCGCTATCTGGAACTCCAGATCGACGAGCACCTGGCCGCCCGAGCCGGGTTGCCCACCGGGGAACCCGCGCCCGTATCGATCGCGGCGTTGATCGAGTCCCTGACCAATGAACTGACCGCCGCGGGCGTCGTTGCGTCCGTCCCCGCCTCCGCCCCGATCACCCTCGGGACCGCGCCCGCGCTCGCCGCGCGTCAGCGAGAACTCGTCAAGCTCATCGCGATGGCGATGCACGAGGAGACCGCACTCTGGAAGCCCTTGACCGATGTTGTCCTTGCCGACCTGGAGCGGGACTGGCGCAGCGCAACCACCGCCTCGGAACAGGTGCTCGCCGCCCAGCGGGCGGAAGCCAGACTCTGGCTGCTGCGACTGGAGGGACTGCCCTGATGCGAACCGTGCTCTTGTCCATCCTTGCCGCGACAGCCATCCTGCTGGCGGCAGCCGCCGCACCAAATCCGCAGACGCTCTCACCGGACAACCCGCACGCCTATCAGATCGTCGCCGAAGACCTCATCGAGGCGGGCGAACACCGTCTCGCACAGGAAACACTCGCGACAGGCGTGCTGATCGCCGCCGATTCCGACCCGCAAGCCGCCGCGGGCATGATCGTCCTGCTCGCTTCGCTCGCCGATTCGACGGAAGATCACGCCGGGCTCTGGTCATTGGCCGTCACGCTCGATCCCGCGCGAGCCGACGACGCCAGGTGGCTCGCCCCGCGTTCCGCGCCCGACCCCGCGCCGCTCCGCGAAGCCGCACAAACCCTCACCATGCTCCGCAACAACGATCCCGACGCGGTGGCCCGGCTCAACACGCAGACGAACGACCTCATCATCGATCATGGCGCCCGGATCGGATTTCAGAAGTCCCGTGTCCAGGCCGTGCTCACCAAGTGGGCCACCGACGCACGCAACGACCCATGCCGCGGCCGCCTGACGGTTCGCAGCCGCCGGGGCGATGCCATCGTCATTGAGGCGTGCCCAAACGACACCTACCACCACGGAACCCGGACCGACGCCGAGTGGCGCATGATGGTGGCCATCGAGCTCTCGATGGCCAACGCGGCCCCAGCGTCCTGGGCCACCGCCATCGGGATCGGGCTGGACCCCCCGGTCCCCGCGTGGTCCCTGGAAACGCTCGCCGACCGCTACGGCGTCTCGCGGGATCGCCCCGTTTACCGGTCAGGGCGGTGGGGGCCACGCTGAGCGTACTACCATGCGGACGCATCACGAGACGCCCCCCTTCACCAACCAACGAGGACCAGCCATGTCCGAAACGCAGATCACCGCAGCCGACGCACCCGCCACCCAGCAGCCCGCCGGCAAGCCAGAGATCACCTTCGATGACTTCGCCAAGATCGATCTCCGCGTCGCGAAGGTCGTCCACGCAGAGCCGCACCCCAACGCCGACAAGCTGCTCAAACTCCAGCTCGATGACGGCTCCGGCACGCCCCGCCAGATCTGCGCGGGCATCCGTGCTCAATATGCGCCCGAAGACCTCGTCGGCAAACTCATCGTGATCGTGGCCAACCTCGCGCCCCGCAAGCTCCGCGGAGAAGAATCACGCGGCATGCTGCTGGCCGCATCCGACGCCGAGAAGGGCGCCGAAGAGCGCTCTGTCGTTGTGATCTCGCCCAGCGCGGACATCGCCCCCGGCGCGATCGTCTCCTGAACATGCCTACGGGCGCCGCCCGCCACGCCCGAACGGACGCTCGATGATCGATTGGAATGTCCGCTCGATCTCGTCGTCACGCGTGGCCATTTCCTCCCGGATCTGATCGCTCAGTTCGCCGATGCGCCGTGCGAGCAGTTCCACCTCGTACTGCCGCATCGCGATCCGGGCGTCGAACCGGGCGCCGATGGCCTCGCGCAGCCGCGCTCCAGCGAACTCACGCTGGTCCTCCGACGCGTCGAAATACATCCGGGTCGCGTCGACCACACCCAAGCCGGCACGCAACTCGTCCAGCCGCAGGTCGCCCAGCCTCTGATCCCGGTCCATGTCCCGGGCGATCTCGCCGAGCTGAGGCACCAGCCGGTCGAACAACCGCTCGGCCATCTCCGGCGATTCCGAGGCCACAATCCGAAGCTGCTCATCCACGCTCGGCAGTCGCTCGCGCAGCATCGCCCGCAGGCGCTCACGCAGCTCCGGTGTTACTCGCTCCGGCCCGGACCCGCGACCCTCACCACTCGGACGCGGGCCTTCTCCATCCGGCTTGCCACCCGATCCCGGCGCCGGCCCGACCGCGTCGTCCCCGTCGGGTCGCCAGCGCATCGAGCGAAGCACATCCGCGGGCGAATCGCCGGCATTGAGTCGCTCCAGCGCCTCGCGGTGCCGCGCGAGCATCTGCTCATTCCGCTCGATCGAGCGCTCGAGCCGGGCACGCAGCATCGCGGGGTCCGAAATCGGCTCGATCGCCGCCCGCCGCGGGCGATCCTTCGACTTCTCCGCGTGAGGCTGCGCGAACGAGATCCCGCCCGCCAGCAGGGTAAGCGCTACGCCGCTCGCGATCATGGTCCGCATCATCACAATGCCCCTCCGCCGAGATTCAAATCGCCCAGCCCGCTGGTCAGATCGCTGCCCAGCCAGCCATCACTCAGTTCCGCGTCCAGCGCCTCGGCCCACAGCTCGATCGACGCCACCGAATCTCCGAAGCCATCGCCCCCGTCTGCCATCGCCAGCAGACCGTCGATCCGCTGCTCGACGAGCGCGAAGTCCACGCCGGGGGCCACCTCCAGAGTGGTACCGGGCATCGACGAGTAAATCCCGATCCCCACACCCGCCACGATCGCCAGGCCCGCGGCCAGACGCACCGGCGTCCGCAGCCACCACGCTCCGCGAGCCTCCACA
Source organism: Planctomycetota bacterium (assembly GCA_003696675.1). Classification (GTDB taxonomy): domain Bacteria; phylum Planctomycetota; class Phycisphaerae; order Phycisphaerales; family UBA1924; genus UBA6054. Next base: position 35,247 of record RFGH01000074.1, on the reverse strand, counting down.
ATCGCAAGAGGCTCGGGCGCGAACACGCGGGCCACGGATCCCATGATCCGCTCTTCCAGCCCGTCCGCGCCTGACCGCTCGGCATCACCAAGCCGGTCGAGCATCGCGGCGATCCGTTCGTCACCACCATCAAGATTGTTCATGTCCCGCCCGTTTGGCCCGCTCATGCCAAGCCGTCCTTTCCGTTCTCATCGGGGTCGTGCCGTTCCAGCACGCCCCGCAACTTTCTGAGAGCGCGGTGGTGCCGGGCGAGCACCGTCCCCAGCGGCTCCCCCAGCATCTCCGCGATTTCCTTGAACCCCAGCTGCCCGTGATGACGCAGCTCAATCACTTCCCGGTCCGCATCTCCCAGCGTACCCAGCGCCGCACGCAACGCGCCCAGATCGGCGGGATCACCCGCCGCGGACGCTTCCGCACCCATGGCCGCGATCGCCGAAGGCTCCATCGCCACCGCCTGGCGCTTCATCCGCCTGGCCGCGTCCCGCACCCGGTTCATCGTCACCCGGAACAGCCACGCCTCGAACCGGCCCTGCTCGGTGTACGCGTTGTCCCTCAGCTTGGTCGCGATCGTGACAAACACGGACTGGGTGATCTCCTCGGCCAAATCAGGCCGACGCAAACGGGACTTGGCCATGGCGTACACACGCCGTGAATAGATCGAGACAAGCGTCTCCCACGCCCGCTCATCGCCCGCGGCTGCCCGCGCGACGACCGACGCGAGTTCGCCCGCGTCGTGCCCGTCTCCGTGCCGGGCCGGTTGCTCGCGCGTGGTCAACGCCGCCTCCATCCGAACAGCCCAACGCCCCCGCGGGACGCCCATTGCACCCACCATCGACCAAACTCACCCGCCAACCCGTAGACTCCCCCCATGAGCCTTCCCGATCCCCAAATCGCCTACACCGTCCGGGCCGAGTGCCCGGACCGTACCGTCGCCGACCGCTTCCTTGCTTGGCTCGTCGGCGGGCACATGCAGGCCGTGCTCGAGCACGGCGCTGTTTCCGGGCATGCCGTGCGACTGGACGAGGAGAGCGGTCCGCCCGTCATTGAGGTCCGATATGTCTTTCCCAATCGTGCCGCCTACCACCGCTATGTTCAGACCGCCGCCCCCGGGCTCCGGGCCGAGGGACTCGCACGCTTCGGCCCGGACACCGGAATCCGCATGTCGCGGACCCTCGGGGAGATCCACCCCCCGGCCTGAGCACACCCGAACCGGGGTGACCCGCGAACCCCGGCACCCCCCGTCTCGTACGAGCCTCAACCACGCAAGGACCCCCGCTTGGACGATTTCGCCTCTCTGTCAGATGAAGCCGTGTTCGAACGGTTCCTTGACGGCGACCTCGCCGCCTACCGGACCCTCGTCGATCGGTACCACGACGACCTCCTCCGGTTCCTGACCCGGCTGGTGGGCGATCGCTCGGCCGCCGATGACCTGTTTCAAGACACCTTTCTCCAGATCCACCAGTCCGCCCACACATTCGACACCAGCAGGCGATTTCGCCCGTGGTTGTTCACAATTGCCGCGAACAAAGGGCGGGACTACCTCCGTAAGCGGAGCAGACAGCGTGCCGTCGAACTCTCGGCCCCCATCGGCGGCCCCGACGGCACGACTTCGTTCGTGGATCTTCTGGAGGTCGATGTGCCCAGCCCGGACGCCGCCATCACCGCCTCCGAGCGTGACGCGCTCGTGCAGGACGCGCTGGCCCGGCTCCAGCCCGCCCTCCGCGAAGTGCTCCTGCTGGCCTACTTCCAGCGCTTGAGCTACCAGCAGATCGCCGACGATCTGGGTATCCCGCTCGGGACCGTCAAATCCCGCATGCACGCCGCCGTCGCGGGATTCGCCCGCGCCTGGCAGGCCGTCACAAGAGAAAAGCCTGACAGGGCGGACTGACAGCGTCGCAAAGCGTTCCCGTCGAGATCACCCACGACAGGATCGCACAGCAAGAGAGACCACCGTGATGACCAACCCCATGCGTGACTGGGACGAACAGACCAACGATCGGCTTTCCGAGCCCGATGCCGCGGCACTGGATCGCCTGATCGAGTCCGGGCTCGAGCCCGCGAACGACACGGATGCGCGCACACATCGCGTCATGTCGCTGCTCGCCCTGCTCGGAACCCCCGTCGCGGGCGAGACCGATGCCCGCACCGCCCGCGTGGATGTGACCGTGCTGAGAGCCCGTCGCGCGGCCCAGGCGGAGGCCGATGCTCTGCCGCTGCACCCCGACGACATCATGGCGGTGGATCAGTGGATGGATGGGGTGCAGACGCCCGGATCGGACCGCGTCGCCCGGGTCGAATCGTTCGCCGCATTGGCCACCTCCGGCCAGCCGTCCGATCCTGTCGAACGGGCCGCCCGGATCGAGCGGGTCATGGCGGCGGTCTCGCGCGAGGAGGCGTTCCGCGCGGAACGCATGACCCTCGATCACGGCCCCGAACTGACCGGTTGGCGGATGCGTCTGGCCGACCTCGTCTCGATCGCCGCGATGCTGCTGCTCTGTGCCTCGGTCGCACTTCCGGCCATGAACGCCGTGGGGCAGCGTCAGGACCGTCTGGCCTGCCTGGGCAACATGCAGACCTCGGCCCGCGCGTTCGGCACCTATGCCGGAGACCACGCCGACTTCCTGCCCATGGCGACCGCCGGCTTCAGCGGGTCCCGCTGGATGGATGTGGGGACCAAGGATCGCTCCAACTCCGCTAACCTGTTCACTCTGGTCCGGACCGGGTACGAGGGTCTCGACGACCTCGCTTGCGCCGGCAACCCCCACGCCGCCCGGGGCGCGGCCGACCCCGATGCCTGGGACTGGGGCTCGATGCAGGAAATCTCGTACTCCTACCGCATCATGCCCAACGGCGGTCTGCGCACGACCCTCCCCGTCGCCAGCCCGGCCCAAGTGGTCGTCACGGCCGACCGGTCCCCGGTCACCCTGCGGATCGCGGCCGGGCTGCCCGTCATCCCCGAAGCCAACTCCCCCAACCACGCCGGGAGGGGCCAGTATGTCCTCCGGCTCGACGGGTCGGCCGATTGGGAGCGATCCCCGGTGGTGGGGGGTGACAACATCTGGCTGCCCCGCTCGATCGAGACGATCATCCGCCAGGTCCGGGAGCGGTTGGACAAGAACTTCCGCGGTACGGAGATCCCCGAATCCCCGACCGACGCCTTTGTGGGGCCCTGACCGAGGTCCCATCCCGGACCCGTCCGCTCGCACCGGGGCCTCTCCGGGCGGAGGTGCGGGTTCGGGCTCTGGTTTGGTCCTCCGGGCTGTTGTCTAGCCCGGGGACCCGGTCTACCCTTCCCGGCTCGCCTCAAGGCGGGCTTTCTTTGCCTATCGAGACCTCGGAGCAGCCTCCATGTCGAAGAACAAGATCCACAAGGGCATCCTCAAGCGCGTCCGCGTCTCGAAGACCGGCAAGGTCCGCCATCGCTCGGCGTTCCACAAGCACTTGTCCAGCCACAAGTCCGGCAAGCGCCTGCGTCAGCTCCGCAAGGATCCCTACCTGACCTCGGGCGAAGCCAAGCGCTTCGAGAAGCTGCTGTTCCGCCGCCTGCGCGGGCGCAACCAGCCCCGCACCTCGCTGCGTCGCAGCCCCTCGCCGGCCGAGCGTCGCGCCGCGAAGGAAGCCGCCAAGAGCGCCTCGTAAACAACACCATCGCGGGTCCGGCCCGCGTTGACCACCAGCGGCCCAGCGTGGGCCGCGGGATGTCCAGCCCCGCCTGCCGGGAACCAAGACCGGGATCGTTCGGCTCCGTCAGGCAAACTTGGAGAATGATCCATGCCACGCGTTCGTAAGGGTGCAGCCCGCACACAGGCCCGTCGCAAGCTCCTCCGCAAGGCTCGCGGCTACTACGGCTCGCGCAGCCGCCACAAGTACAAGGCCAAGGACGCCGTCCGTCGCGCGGGTCTGTTCAGCTACCGCGACCGTCGTGCCCGCAAGCGGGACATGCGTCGCCTGTGGATCACCCGTATCACGGCCGCCTGCCGCATGCGTGGCACCCGCTACAGCCTGTTCATCAACGGGATGAAGCTGGCCGGGATCAACCTGAACCGCAAGATGCTCAGCCAGATCGCGATCGAAGATCCCAAGCTCTTCGACCAGATCTGCGAGCAGGCGCTCAAGGCGGCCAAGGCGACCCCCGCCAACGCCTGATTTATTTTCGCCGTCCGGTCGGCCACAGCACGGGAGCAGACGCTCATGGGCGGTTGGTGGATCGCGGACTTCTGGAACTCCCCCCAGCTCGGGCCTGTCTTTGTGGTGTCGTGGTTGGTGTGGGTGATTGTTTCGATCGTTCTGCACGAACTGGCGCACGGCTGGGCGGCCCTTCGCATGGGTGACCCGACCCCCCGCGTCACCGGGCACATGACCTGGAACCCGCTCGTTCACATGGGCGGGTTTTCTCTTGTCGCGCTCGCCCTGATCGGCATCGCATGGGGAGCGATGCCGGTGGATCCCTCACGGATGCGGGGCCGGCACGCCGACGCGATCGTGTCCGCCGCGGGCCCCGCGATGAACCTGCTCCTCGCGGCGATCGCCCTGGTCGTGCTGGTGATCTGGGCGCCGCTGGCTTCGGGTGAACTGATTTCGTCAGTCACGATCGCCGAGCCGCTTCGGGGCAACCTTGAGATCTTCCTCAGGGTCGGGGCGATGCTGAACCTGGTCCTTCTGATGTTCAACCTGCTCCCGGCCATGCCGCTGGACGGCGGGCGGATCGCCGCCCACTACATCCGCCCGTACCGTGAGTTCGTGATGTCCGAGCACGGCATGTGGATCAGCATGGGGCTGATGCTGGTCTTCTTCTGGTTCGCGGGCGACTTCATTTTCCCTGCGGCGCTCAGCATCGTTCACACGGTGACCGACCTGCTTTGGATGCTCATGGGCGTTTCGCCCTGAGCGGTCGGGCTGCTCCTATTCTCAGCGCGTGAAGTATGTCGTCATCATCCCCGACGGCGGCGCCGACCGCCCCCTGCCCGAACTCAACGGCCTGACGCCCTTCGAAGCGGCCGAGATGCCCAACCTCGACGCGCTCGCCCGTGCCGGGCGCGTGGGCACCGTCGCCACCACGCCGCCCGGCTTCGGTGCTGGCTCGGATGTGTGCACGATGGATCTGCTGGGCTACGAGCCGCGTCTGTACCACACCGGGCGAGCCCCGCTCGAGGCGGCCGCCCTCGGCATCGAGACCGACCCCACGCAGTGGATCTTTCGGCTCAATCTCGTGACGGTTGGCGAGCCGGGCACCGATCAGGACGGGCTGATGCTCGACCACTCGGCCGGCGGCATCGGTGATAGCGAGGCCCGTACGCTGCTCAACGGGCTGAGCGAGTACTGGGCCGATCACGAGCCGGACTTGGCGTCTGGTTTCGAGCTGACACCGGGGGTGAGCTATCGAAGCATCCTGGTGGATCGTTCGGGTCGGTCGTACGCGTCGGTGCGGACGGTGCCGCCCCACGAGATTCCCAACCAGCCGTGGTCTGCTTCATTGCCCTCGGGCGGCGCCAACGCTGATCTGATCGTGCGACTGATGGAACTCAGCCGTGCGTACCTCGGCTCGCACGAGATCAACCAGGCCCGGCGTGAGCAGGGGCTGCGTCCGGCGAACAGCGCCTGGATCTGGGGACAGGGCACACGCCCGCAGCTGCCGAGCTTTCTGCAGCGGTTCGGGCTGACCGGCGGCATGATCACCAGCGTGGACCTGCTGGCCGGCATCGCCCGCCTGATCGGCTGGGACCTGATCGACTGCCCGGGGCTGACCAGTTACCACGATACCGACTACGCCGCGCAGGGTCGGGCGACGATCGCGTCGCTGGATCGCTACGACATCGTGTGCTGCCATGTCGAAGCCCCGGACGAGGCCAGCCATCAGGCGGACTGGCAGACCAAGGTCGCCAGCCTGGAATCGATCGACCGCGAGATCATCGGCCCGGTGTCCAAGGCCCTCGAAAAGTACGGCGATCCTGAGACCGACCCGGACAGCGAGGGCTGGCGGTTGCTGGTCCTGCCCGATCACTACACGCTGTGCTCGACGCGCAAGCACGACGCCACTCCCGTGCCGTTCATGATGGCCGGGGCGTGGGTGCGTTCGGTCGTGGAGCGGTCGTTCAGCGAGCGGCAGGCCGACGCTTCGGACCTGCACATCGACCCGGGGTGCGACCTGATGGAGTACTTCCTCCGATCGGGCCTGGCGAACACGCGGGTGCGATGAGGTTTAGCGGGCGTCCGGGCCTTGGGCTTCCGCCTGTGCCTGCACGATTCGCAGATCGGTGATATCCGCCCCGCACTCCGGGCACGCGTTGCCGGAGGTGCCGTGGAGGTCATAGGCGCACGACGGGCAACGGATATCGGCGGCGTCCGGCTCGCCCTGGATGTAGGTCTGACCCTTGTAGGTCTTGGCCCAGATCAGGTAGATGAAGAACGCGGCCATCATCAGGCCGGCGAAGAACCAGTAGTAGTTCGCGCCGTCCAGTGGGGTTGAGCCGGTCACCGGGTCTTTCATGGCGTCCATGACGATGTTGACGCCGGAGACATAAAAGTTGCCGAGCGAGACGCCGAGAAAGTAGATGCCCATCACAAAGCTCTTCATCCGCTTGGGGCTTTGCGTGTAGGCGAACTCAAGGCAGACGATGGAGACCATGATCTCGGCACTAGTCAGGATGATGTAGGCGATGAACTGCAGCCCGATGTTGGGCATGTCGGCGAGGTAGGGGGTGAGCTGGTCCTGTGTCCAGCCCATTTCCTTGGCTGTGCGGACCATGTCGGAGAGGCGGGCGGGCATGTCGCCCGACGCGTTCAGATCGGCCCACAGCCGGGTCATGACCGGGCCGGAACGGTCGTCGATCCAGACTTCGATCATGGCGGAGAGGGCGAAGGTCGCGGCGGTGAGGACGAAGCCGATGCCGATCTTGCGGAGCGGCGTGAGCGGGAAGACCTTGCTGATCGCCGGGTACACCCCGTAGGTGAACACCGGGATCAGCAACAGGATAAAGAACGGGTTGACCGCCTGCACCTGCGATTCGAGCCAAGTGAAGCCGAGGAATCGGCGGTCCATGCTCTCGGCCTGCAGCACCCACGCCGAGCCTGTCTGATCGAAGATCGCCCAGAACACGGGCACGAAGACGAGGAAGAGCGGCGCGAGATTCAGAATCGCGCGGCGACCCTCGGGGCCGAAGGTCTCCCTTTTGAAGTTTTCCCACCCAGCGGCCGGCACATGGATGAACTTGTGGCGGCCCATCCAGAACACGAAGGTCGCGATCGCCATGAGCGTGCCGGGCAGACCGAATGCGGCCCACGGCCCAACCTTCTCAAGAAGGATGGGGGTGAGGATGGTGCTGAGCATGGCCCCGACATTGATCGAGAAATAGAACCAGTTGAAGATCTGGGTCAGCAGGTGTTTGTTGCCGCGACCGAACTGGTCGCCCACATGGGCGCTGACGCAGGGCTTGATGCCGCCGGCGCCGACGGCGATGAGCGCCAGACCGAGAAAGAGGAACGGAGTCATGTCCCACAGCCCGGTGATCGGGCCGAGGTCCATCAGCGCGAGGCAGCCGTGCCCGACGCAATACATCAGGCTGATCCAGAGGATGGTCTTGTACTTGCCCCAGAAGACATCGGCCATGATCGCGCCGAGGATGGGGAAGAAATAGGCGCTGGCGGTGAAGAGGTGGTAGACGGTCTTGGCCCGCTCGTCGCTCATGTTCGCGGACTCGCCGGCGGCGTTCATGAGGTGCTGGGTCATGAAGACGGTTAGGATGCCCTTCATGCCGTAGAAACTGAAACGCTCGGCCAGTTCGTTCCCGATGATGAACGGCACACCGGCGGGCATGCGGGTCTCGGTCTGGTCGGGCGTGGTCAAGTAGGGTTTGTGGTGGGCGGTCATGCGGGGTCCTTGGCGGGCTGGTGTTCCGCGGGTTGTGGGCCTGACAACCTACGCGAAAGCCGCCTCGGGCTCAAGTTGCAGTTTGGATTGCGGGTCTGCCGGGGTTGCTGGCGGGGGCGGTTGCGGCAACACTGGGACCATGGATGATTCGCCCCATGCCCGTCCGTCCGCCAACCAACCCATCAAAGCCGGGCGGTTGTCCGGTATCCTCAACGCGATCGAGTGGCTCGGGAACAAGCTGCCCGACCCGGCGTTCCTGTTCCTGATCGGGCTGCTAGTGGTGCTGGGGATCAGCCACTTCGCGGCCCCGACGCTGCCGGAGGGCTTCGAGGTGCGGTGGGTGCCCGATCCGACTCGGGCCGGGGGGGTGGATCAGCAGCGCGCGGTGATCGGGCGCGTCGGGGAGGACGGATCGTTCGAGACAGCCAGCGTGGTGGTGGAAGAACTGCCCGATATGCCCCCGGCGGCCCGGCTGATGATGGATGCGACCGGGGAATGGATCCTGAACCCCGACGGGACGCCGGTGGACATCTCCAAGCACGGGTGGACCGTGTTCGAGAAGATTCCCCGGGATCTGGACGGCGATCCGGATACGCCGCCGGTGCTGGTGCCGAACGGGCGGGTGATGGTGGGCCAGTCGCTGGTGACCAGCAACGGCTGGTATTGGCTTCTCTCGAGCATGGTGAAGAACTTCCTGGGCTTCGCGCCGCTGGGCGTGGTGCTGGTGGGGATGTTGGGCATCGGGCCGATGGAGAAGGTGGGGCTGATCTCGGCGTTGCTGCGTTCGGCGCTGGCCCGCGTGCCTGGGCAGTTGCTGACGCCGTCGATGGTGTTCCTGGGGATCATGAGCTCGCTGGGATCGGACGCGGGGTATGTGGTGCTGCCGCCGCTGGCGGCGATGGCGTATCTGGCGGTGGGGCGTTCCCCGCTGGCGGGGATCGCGGCGGTTTTCGCGGGTGTGGCGGCGGGGTTCAACGCGAACCTGCTGATCACGAGCCTTGAGCCGATGATGAGCAACTTTTCGCAGTCGGCGGCGCAGACGGTCGATCCGACCCGCGCGGTCGCGGCGACGGCGTCGTGGTGGTTCATGGCCGTGTCGACGGTGGTGCTGACCTTCGTGGGTTGGGGCGTGACGGCGGTGTTTGTGGAGAAGCGGCTGGCGAAGAAGTCGGCCGCCGACGGCGGGCCGGACCCGTCCGCGGCCAGCACACTGGACGGGCACGCCAACCTGAGCCCGGACGAGCGGAAGGGGCTGGTCTGGGCCGGGCTGGTGTTCGCGGTGGGCCTGGCCGCAACGGTCGGGCTTGTGCTCTGGGAGGGATCGCCGCTGCACGGGGACGATGGTCCGTTCCCGCGATGGGTGGCTGTGATCGTGCCGCTGATGTTCCTGCTGACGATCGCGCCGGCGATGGCGTTCGGCGTGGCGGTGGGGGCGGTGAGATCGACGAAGGACGCGACCAAGACGATGATCGATTCGATGGCGAGCATGGCGCCGATCATCGTGCTGGCGTTCTTCGCCGGTCAGTTCGTGGCAGCGTTCGAGGAGTCCGGGCTGGGTCGGATGCTGGCTTTCTCGGGAGGCGAATGGCTGTTCAACCAGCAGTTCGGCGCGGGGATGCTGCTGGTGTCGTTCATTCTGGTGACGATGGTGTTCAACCTATTCGTCGGGTCGATGAGCGCCAAGTATGCGCTCTTCGCGCCGATCTTCGTGCCGATGTTCATGCTGATCGGCATCCGCCCGGAGATGACGCAGACGGCCTATCGCATCGGCGACTCGACGACGAATATCATCACGCCGCTGAATCCGTACATGATCATCATCTTGATGTATGTGCAGAAGTACGCGCCGAAGGCCGGCATCGGCACGCTGATCGCGATGATGCTGCCGTACACGGTGATCTTCACGCTCGTCTGGGTGGCGATGATCCTGTTGTGGAACTGGAGCGGGCTGGAGCTCGGCCCGGGCGACCCGACCACGGTGTTCAGCCCGCCGGCGTCGCCCTGATCAGCGGGGCGGCAGCCCGTGGTCGTTGACGACCAGATAGTCGGCCCGGTCCAGATAGTCGGGGCGGTGGCGGTCGAAGGTGGGATCAGCGACGGATTCGAAAAAAGCGCGGGCTTTCTCGACGCCCCAGCCGCGCTGGCCGGTGGACTCGAGGATCTCCCAGCGGGCCCACCGGGTGGCGGGCGAGGCATCTACGAACACGCCCAGCGTGCGGACGGGGTCGAGGCGGGCGTGGAGGGCGTGGATGCCTTCGACAACGATCAGCCCGGCGGGGTGAACCTGGCGGACGCCGGTGCGCCGGTGTTCGTGGAAGGACCAGACCGGGGTTTCGGCGGCGCGTCCGGCGAGCAGTTCGGAGATGTGCAAGGCGAGTTCGTCGAGGTGGGCCGACCCGGGTTCATCGCGGAGATGATCGGGCGTGGCGTCATAGTCCGGAAGGTAGTCGTCGGTCGAGAGAAGCACTGCGCCCGCGATATTGAGGCGGGCCGCCAGGGTGGACTTGCCGGATCCGACCGGGCCGGCGATGCAGCAAACCGTCGGCCCCGGTGCCAGGCGGGTCCGCGCCAGCAGAGCGTCCGGCGCGGCGTGCCAGTCGAGATGGATCGGTCGGTCGGGCAACCGGTCAGGGTAGCCGTGGCGTCGGGCGGATTCGGGTAGCATGGCCGCCCATGGAACGACTCGTGGGATTGCTGGGGATCGCGGTGCTGGTGGGGCTGGCGTGGTCGGTGTCGGTCGATCGGCGGCGGATGCCGTGGCGGCTGATCCTGGCTGGGATCGTGCTGCAGGCACTGCTGGCGCTGGTGATGCTGCGGGACACGCCGGTGGTGGGGGTGGTGGACGGGGTGACGAAGGTGATCACCGCGGCGATCGACGCGTCGCAGGCGGGGATCGAGTTCCTGTTCGGCCCGAATGTTGCGAATCCGGGCGAGGGGTCGTGGGGGTTCATGTTCGCGGTGCACGCGCTGCCGAAGATCATCTTCTTCGCGTCGCTCATGGCGGTGCTGTATCACCTCGGAGTCATGCAGCGTCTGGTGGCGGCTCTGGCGTGGTTGCTGCAGAAGACGCTGCGGGTGACGGGCACCGAGGCGCTGGCGACGGCGGCGAATGTGTTCGTCGGACAGACCGAGGCGCCGCTGTGCGTCAAGCCGTATCTACCACGGATGACGCGGTCGCAGTTGAACCTGATCATGACGGGCGGGTTTGCGACCATCGCCGGGTCGGTGTTGGCTGCCTATGTCGGGATGCTTGCGGGCGGGGACGACGCGGCCAAAGCGCTGTGGGTCAAGCAGCTCATCACGGCCAGCGTGATGTCCGCCCCGGCGGCGTTCGTGATGGCCAAGATCATCGTGCCGGAGACGGAGATCCCGCCGGATGAGTCGGATCTGTCAATCGTGGCGGATTCCGAGCCGGCCGCGAATCTGTTCGATGCCGCGGCCCACGGGGCGACCGACGGTCTGAAGCTGGCGTTGAATGTCGCGGCGATGCTGGTGGCGTTCGTCTCGCTGCTGGCCCTGATCAACATCCCGCTCGGTGCGTTGGGCGAAATCCGCGGAGTCGACGGCTGGCTCGCGGCGCGAGGGGTGGACACGCTGAGCCTGGAGGTGATCTTCGGGTGGGTCTTCGCGCCTCTGGCGTGGACGATGGGTGTGCCGTGGGGCGAGTGCTCGTTCTTCGGGCGGCTGATGGGCGAGAAACTGGTAGTCACCGAGTTTCTCGCGTATCAGACCCTGGCGGGGGGGCTGCACCCGGAGTCGGGCGTGCCGATGGTCTCGGACCGGACCGGGCGGATGGCGGTGTTCGCGTTGTGCGGTTTCGCCAACTTCGCGTCGATCGGCATCCAGATTGGCGGTCTGAGCGCAATCGTCCCGGAGCGCCGGAAAGACCTCGTGCGGCTGGGGCTGCGGGCGATGATCGGCGGGGCGCTGGCGTCGTGGCTGACCGCGGCGATCGCGGGCATCGTGATGCCGGCCTAATCTGAGCCATGCCCCAAGACGCTTGGAATCTGACCGCCCGTGGCCCGAAGAAACTGATCGGCATGGTTCACCTCGGGGCGTCGCCGGGAACCCCGTTCGCGTCGGATCACCCCGACGCGATCGTCGCTCGGGCGGTGGATGAGGCCGGCGAGCTGGAGCGGGCGGGCTTCGACGCGGTGATCCTCGAGAACATGCACGATGCGCCCTATGTCCACGGTGCGGACCTTGGCCCTGAGGTCGTCGCGGTGATGGCCAGGACGCTGGCCGCGGTGAGGGCTGCGGTCGGCGTGCCGGTGGGGGTGCAGATCCTGTCCGGTGGCAATCGGCACGCCCTCGCGTGTGCGCATGCCTGCGGAGGTTCGTTTATGCGGTGCGAGAACTTCGTGTTCAGTCATGTCGCTGATGAGGGGCTGCTCGCCGAGGCGGAAGCGGGGGGGCTGCTGCGGTATCGGCGGTCGATCGGGGCCGAGTCGATCCGGGTCTACTGCGACATCAAAAAGAAGCATGCCTCGCACGCGGTCACGGCGGACCTGTCGCTGGCGGACATCGCGGAGGGGGCGGCGTTCTTCGGCGCGGACGGGCTGATCGTGACCGGATCGTCCACCGGGAAGCCGACGGCGCCGGACGATGTCCGCATGGTCCGCGAAGCGTGCGATCTGCCGGTGCTGGTCGGCTCGGGCGTGACGCCTGAGACGGCGGCGTTGCTCTATCGACACGCCGACGCGTTGATCGTCGGATCGTGGATCAAGCAGGCCGGATCCTGGAAGAACCCGGTCGATCCCGAGCGGGCCAGGCGGATGGCGGACGCGGCCAAGGGTTGACGGGATCCGGGAAACCGAGTGGCGCGGGCCCGTCCCGTGAGGCTGAACCTCTCCTCTCCCAAGGGGACGGGCCCGCGCCGTATTCAAAGAAACCGGGCGTGCGGTGAGGGAGTGCCGCACGCCCGGCCGTCACGCGGTGATCCCGAGCGTCCTCCCGACGCCTGGTTCGGGATCGCCCGCGTGGAGGGCGGGAGAGGGGACCCGCCCGGTTTCAATCAGGTCACGCAGGACGGCTGCCGCGACACTGCCCGGCTGATGCAACCTCCCGGCGACGGTCGCCAGTTCGCCTGTGCGTGTCTCGACGATGGCGCGGACCGAGCCGGACTCCTCGGTGACGAGTGGATCGTCGGCTCGCACGGGCACTGGGCCGACGCGGAGGGCGATGCGGTCGCCGATGCGCTCGGCGGTCGCGATGATGCGGAATCGTCTGCCCTGTGCGGCGGCGCGCTCGAGGTCGAGGTCGCTGACATGCTCCGGTCCACGCGGTGCCGCACGCACGCCGGCGGCGGACCCGAACGCGAGCTGGGCCACCGCGGCCAGTGTCTCCATCGCGTCCTCACCCCGGCGGGCGCGGGAGATGTCATCGGGGGTAAGCCCGAGCTCGTCGGCGGTTCGGCGCTCCGCCTCTTCGGGCGAGAGTCCTCGGCTTCGGAGCTCCAGCACGCGGTCGCCCGCCGGAGAGAAAGTTCCCTGGACCCGGCGGACCCCCGGCCAGACGCTCAGCCGGTCGAGCACGCCCGCCAGTGCGGGGCAGCCGGCGACTGAGCCGGAAGCCCGGAGAGTGCCGCCACCGATCAGGGCCGCGATGGAAAGCCCGCCCCCGCGCTCGGCGAGCATCGCCGCATTGGTGGTGATGACCGTGTGTCCGGTCCGCAAGGCTCTGGAGATGGGCTCGTAGGTTTCGCCCGCGTCGCGGGTGAAGTCGATGAGGATGTCCGCTTCGGCCGCAGCGGCGGTGCGATCCAGCTCGAAGCCCGGTCCCAACTGCTCGATCCAGGACGCCGTGAGCGCGGCGGAGGGTGAATCGCCAAGGATGCCAACACGGACGGGCAGGGCCGGGGCCGCGTCGGTGTCGGGTGTTCGGACGACTACGCCGCTGCGTTCGATGAAGCGGGCGGTCTTGCGGGTTCCGACGCAGGTCTCGGCGCGTTCCAGAGAACCCGCCGGGCGCTCGACCCGGAGGGCGAGCCGGTCGGCGAGGAACACCGCGGTCAGTGGGGCGGTGTGGGATCCGAGGCTGGTCGCCGCGCCCAGCTCGTCGCGTCCGACGCCACCGGGCACCACGAGGATCGGGTATTCCTCCATGGCTCGGGCGAAGCCGATGCCGGACACCGATCGGGGCTCTGCGTCGAGCGGGTGGCCCCGCGTGCCGGGCCAGAGTGCCGGGTCTGCGGCGGCGGCGTCCAGCCCCGTCTCGGACAAAAGAGCCACGAAAGCTTCTGCGGCGTCTTGGGTTCCCCTGACCAAGATCGCCGCCCGGTCACTGGGGTCGGCGGTTGGCCCGAGCCGGTTGGACGCTGCGAGGTCCCTGTCGGAACGCTCCGGGCTTGGGGCAACCACGGCGATGACCCGCTTGCCCCTGGCGAGGCACATCTGGACCTGGGCGATGGCCGCACCCGCGTGAGCGAGTTCGGCTGTTTCGAGCCCGGAGAGGTCCAGAACGACGGAGTTGTGCAGCGCCATGGTCGGCTCACCTTCCTGTGGGCGGGGTCTGGTTCGGGAACACCCCGAGAGCCCCGCCGAAATCTGAAACACATGCCTGAAACGAAAACAGCCACCGGTCTTTCCGGTGGCTGGCCTTGGGTTCTTTGTGTTCTTCGTGAGGGTCTTACCCGCTCATCCCGATCACACCCGGCCAGCCACCGCCATGAATGCACGCCATCCAAAGGACCTGCTGGAGGCCTTTGACCTGGGTGCAAACGGGCTGGTTCTGGGTGATGAACATGGGAGACGGGAGAACATTGTGTCACCCGGGGCTATTCCCGGGATTGCTGAACGGTACGAGATTCGTCGCCCATGTCAAGCGGGTTCTCCCGGCTTCGAGACTTTTGACAGGATCTCTACAATCCCGACCCGTGACCGACCCCTCCCAGCCAATCCGTTCCGAAGCGTCAGGCGCGGATGTGCCACTCGAAGAACTGATCCAAGCGGCCATGCCAGCGGATCGGGGCCGGTTGCTGGCACGCCTGAGGGGACTGGATGACGGGGGCAAGGGACGGCGTCGGTCCGGAAAAACCGTCGGTCAGCAGGCCCGGCGGGCGATCGAAGAGGCGATCCGGATGGACGCCGCTCGGTCGATTGAGCTCTACGAGAAGCGGAGGGCCTCGGTCCCGATCCTTGAGTACCCGGCCGAACTTCCGGTGTCCCAGCGTCGGGAAGAACTGCTCGCCGCCATCCGCGACCACCAGGTCGTGATCGTGTGCGGTGAGACAGGTTCGGGCAAGACAACCCAGCTTCCGAAGATCTGCCTGGAGCTCGGGCGTGGCGTCGGCGCGATGATCGGGCACACCCAGCCGCGCCGGATCGCGGCGCGGACGGTGGCGTCGCGTATCAGCGAGGAGCTGAACGCGCCTGGTGTGGTCGCTTCGAAAATCCGGTTCGACGACCGGACGGATGAACGCACGCTGATCAAGGTGATGACCGACGGCATACTGCTGGCCGAGACGCGGGCCGACACGAAACTCCGTCAGTACGACACGATCATCGTGGACGAGGCGCACGAGCGATCGCTGAACATCGACTTCCTGCTCGGATTTCTCAAGCGGCTGCTGCCCAAGCGGCCGGATCTGAAGGTGATCATCACCTCGGCGACGATCGATGCGGAGCGTTTCGCCGAGCATTTCGCGGGGCCGTCGGGGCCGGCGCCGGTGCTGGAGATCTCTGGGCGGACCTACCCGGTCGAGGTACGCTACCAGCCGGTAGGGTCGGACGAGGAGGAGGGGCCGACCACTCCCGAGGAGTCCGCGGCCGACGCGGCGGTGCGGTTGATCCATGAGGGACGATCTGATGTGCTGGTCTTCATGCCGGGCGAGCGTGAGATCCGGCTGACCGCGCACGCCCTGCGGCACCATCCGCTGTTGCCGCAGCAGGCCGAGATCATCCCGCTCTACGCCCGTCTGTCCACGCAGGAGCAGCAGAAGGCGTTCAAGACCTCGCCGCACCCGCGGGTGATCATCGCGACGAATGTTGCCGAAACATCGATCACCGTGCCCAATGTGCGCGGCGTGGTCGACACCGGAACCGCGCGTGTCAAGCGGTACAGCGCGCGGGCCAAGATCGACCAGCTGCTGATTGAGCCGGTGTCGCGGGCGTCGGCCAACCAGCGGGCGGGTCGTTGCGGGCGTATCGCGCCGGGCGTGTGTGTTCGTCTGTACAGCGAGGCGGACTACGAGGGACGCGATCCATTCACTGCCCCCGAGCTGCTTCGCAGTGATCTGGCGGGCGTGATTCTTCAGATGATCGACCTGGGTCTCGGCGACCCGGCCGCGTTCCCATTCCTCGACCCGCCGGTGGCTTCCCGATGGCGGGACGGCTACGAGACGCTGCGCGAGTTGGGGGCGATCGACGACGATCGGCGGCTTACGGACACCGGCAAGCGCATGGTCCGTCTTCCGGTCGATCCTCGGATCGCACGGATGATCCTGGCGGGGCAGGATGGCCACTGCCTGCACAATGTGCTGGTGATCGCTTCCGCACTGTCCGTGCAGGACCCGCGCGTCCGCCCGCACGAGAAGCGTGAGGCCGCGGATCAGGCCCACGCCGAGTTCCGCGTTCCGGGATCGGACTTCCTGACCCTGCGGGCGATCTGGGATTTTTACCACGAGCACCAGAAGAACCTGACCCGGCGCAAACTCGCCCGTGAGTGCGAGAAACGGTATTTGTCCGCACGCCGGATCGATGAGTGGCGCGAGGTGTTCCGCCAGCTTTCCCGTTTGTGTCGGGAGATGAAGTTCGACACGACACCCCGCCACGCGCCGCCCGAGCAGGTCCATCGGGCCATCCTGACCGGATTGCTGATCAACATCGGGCGCAAGGGCGAGCAGCGCGAATACCAAGGGACTCGCAACACCAAGTTCGAGATCGCCCCCGGCTCGGCGTGTTCGGAGAGCAAGCCCAAGTGGGTCATGGCAGGTGAGATCGTGCGGACCAGCCGCGTGTTCGCCCGGACCGTGGCGGCGGTGCAGCCCGAGTGGATCGAGCGGGCCGCCGAGCACCTGATCCGCAAGACCTACTCCGATCCGCGCTGGGACGAGAAGACGCTGCGCGTGGTTGCCGAGGAGAAGGTAACCTTCGAGGGGCTTGAGCTCGTTCCCAAGCGGACGGTCCACTACGGTCCGATCGATGCGGCCGAGTCACGCCGCATCTTCATCCATCACGCGTTGGTCGAGGGCGAGATGCCCACCCGGTCCAAAGGTGTGCTGGCGAATCGTGCGCTCGAGAAGCGGTTGGCCACCCTTCAGGCCAAGGCGCGACGGTCGGACTTCGTGGCCGAGTCCGAGGTGCGGTTCCGGTTCTACGACGAGCGGGTGCCTCCCGATGTGTTCACAGGCCAGGCGTTCGAGCGCTGGGCCGGCAAGGCCGAGCGGGAGAACCCGGACATCCTGCGGATGCGTGAGCGTGACCTGCTGCTCGACGATCCCGCCGAGGTGACCGAGTCCGCTTTCCCGGATCGGGCCGAGCTCTTCGGCAGCAGGCTGAGGATCCGATACGCCATGGCGCCGGGCGAGGATTTCGACGGCGCAACGGTGCGGCTGACGCCCGAGGAACTGCACCGCATCACGCCGGATCAGGCCGAATGGCTCGTGCCGGGGTTCGTGCCGATGCGTGTCGCGTCGATGGTGAAGGCGCTCCCGAAGGACATCCGACGCCGGTTCGATCTGGAGGATCTCGCACGCCGGGTGTCGGCGCGGCTGATCCCGAACGAGGGCACGCTGGCCCACCAGGTCGCCAAGGCGGTGGGGGTGGAGGCTGGTGTGCCGGTGCGGCCCGAACAGTTCCGGGCCGACGCGGTGCCGGAGCATCTTCGACTGCGTTTCGAGGTGATCGACGCGGACGGCAAGGTGCTCGGCTCCGGACGGGATCTGGCCGAACTCCGCCGGCGTTTCTCGGGCGAGGCTCATCTCGCCGTGCGCTCCGTGGCCGGGGCGCACGAGTCCGATGCCCTCACGATCGAATCGTTCGAGTCGCTGCCCGAGTCGGTCGAGATCGAACGCGAGCGGGGGCGCAAGGTGGTGGGATTCCCTGCGTTGGTGGTCGAGGGCGATCGTGTGGCGGTCCGCGTGCGGACCACGCCGTGGGTGGCCGAGCGGGAATCGCGCGTCGGCTCGGCCATGTTGTTCGGCGAGGCGCTGCGGCGCGATGTGAAGATCCGGGTCCGCCGCCTGCCCGGCTATGACCGGCTGGCGATCTACGCCGGCGTACTCGGCATGTCGGACCGGATCGAGCGGGTGGTGCTGGCCCGCGCCGGTATGGTGCTCTGCGTTGACGAGCGCCCAATCGTTCGGGATCGCGCGGAGTTTGAGCGGCGTGTGAAAGGCGCGTGGGATCGGGCCGTGCCGGTCACGCAGGACATGATCGCGCTGCTCTCGCAGACGATGGGGGGGATCGTCGCCCTCCGACAGAGGCTTGAGAACGGGCTGCCGGACCCCTGGCGGCACGCCAAGGCCGACATCGACCAGCAGCTCCGCCTGCTCACGCCCGGGGGCTGGGAACTCAACACGCCCACCCGATGGCTGCGGTGCTATCCGCGGTATCTGCGGGCGATCGAGATCCGGCTCGAACGCCTCCGCTCGATCGGCCCGGCCCGCGACCTGCACAACACCCGGGCGGCGTTCGCGTGGCTGGAGAAGCTGGTCGGGCTGGCGAAGGCCGGGGCCGAGCAATCGGCGGCCGCGGACGAGTTCGAGCTGATGCGGTGGATGGTCGAGGAATATCGCGTGGCGCTGTTCGCCCAGGAACTCGGCACCAGCGTCAAGGCATCGGAGCGGACGCTGATGGAGCAGTTCGAGCGGACGCGGGCGCGAATAGAGACGGCGGGGGCCGCGTCCTGAGGAGCGGCCGCCCGCCGTCGTCGGGGGGCGGAGAGTCGTTCGAGGGTTCTTCAGCCTTCGTTGCTGATCTCGCGGAGCGTGCTGAGCACCTTGTTTACCGGGGCACGCTTGGTGTAGTCGGCATCGGTCCAGGCGTATCGGATGGTGCCGTCGGTATCGATCACGAAGGTCGCGGGGATGGGCAGCTGCCATGCGTCGGTGCCGTTGGACACACCTACATCGATGCCGTACTTGCGGTACTTCTCCACCGTGGCTTCATCGAGGGTGAACATGAGGCCGAGCTGGTCGGCCAGCCGGTTGTCCGCATCGACAAGGAGCTGATATGACAGACCGATCTTTTCACGCAGGTCGATCGAGTGCTCTGGGAGTTGAGGCGAGATGGCCAGCACGGTGGCCCCGAGCTTGTTGATATCGCCCACGGACTCTTCGATCGAGCCGAGGGCCTTCACGCAATAAGAGCACCACGCCCCCCGGTAAAAGGTGACGACCACCGGACCACTCTTGAGGGCATCGCTGAGTTTGACTGTTTCGCCCTTCTCGTTCTTGAGCGCAAAGCCGGGCATGACCTCACCCTTGGAGATCGGGGTCTCGCGCTTCGCGGGCTCTGTTTCCGATGCCGGGGCGGCACCGGGGTCGGAAAGAGCCAGCCCGGCCGAGGTCAGGGCTGACAGCGAGAGGGCGGCGATGATGGTGTGCTTCATGACCGAGCCAACCCGCGAACGGGCCGGGCTTATTGCAGGCTCTTCTAATTCTTACGGGCGACCGCCGCGCCCGCCTGATTGCTCTTCCTTGGCGGCGTCCATGCCCTTGCCGGGCTTGCGTCCGCCGGACTGCTCACCCTTTGCCAGCAGGTCCTGGGTCGCGGGTTCCGGTGCGACCGTCCGGCCGCCCTTGCGTCCGCCAGACTGCTCGCCGCCGTGGGCGGGGGCAGAAAGGAACAGGACCGATGCCGCCGCGACGAGGACGAGGGGGATTCGGACGGAGTGGCCGAGGGCCTCGATCGCGTGACGCCTTGCCCGCGAACGCATCTGCTGCACGGTATTCTCCTTGATCTGGCCTGAGTTGACCAAGTTGATTAGTCTGTCATCTTCGCGGCGCGTGACACCAAGCGCCAGCGCGGCGCGTTTGCGATCACCCTTCTCCTGCATGGATGCCGCCAGCTTCTGCCGCACCGATTCCGGCAACGCCGATCGCACTTTGGCGAGGGCATGGTCGATGGCCTCGCGTTGCTCGATCTCCGCGTCGGCCCGGCGTGTGACCGAGAGGTGCTCGACGCGTCCGAGTTCGCTAGGGGCTTCCTGCTCCAATCGCCTCCAATGTTTGCGGCTGAGGGCGAGGTAGCTCCAGCGGGCGAGCGTGCCTGCATGGGTCAGCAGACGATCGATCGCCTCGTCCACGGACGGGTCGTCGTGGAAGGTCGGATAGGTGTTCTTTTCGAGCATCCGCCACACGCGGGTGTGCACCCACGCGCTCATGTCGGCCGGGTCCATCGTGCTCTCGGTGTGCAGACGCGATGCCCGTCGGCAGGCACGCTCCACCACAGGGCGAACGACGCGGTCATAGCGGGACCAGAACTCGGCGTGGTCGCGGGTGTTCATGATTGGCCTCCCTGCTCGGTCGTGCGGCCGGCGCCGCGTGCCTCCCACGCGGCGTACAGATCATCAATCGCGGGCAGCTTGCCCCGCATGGAGCGTGTGCCCGGGTCGAAGGCGAGATAGGACGACAGCTCCGTCCCCGGGCCGAGCAGGCCCGGGGTCTCGCACATCGCGCGGAAGATGGCGTCGGCCTCCTCATGGTGCCCGGCTCGGAAGAGGGCGTGAGCGCCGGTGATCAACACGGGAACAGACTTTGGATTCGCCTCGATCGCTTCGAGGAAGTATCCCACCGCGAGTTCGGCATCGCCGAGACGCAGGCAGCGGTCGGCGAGATTGCCGAGCGAGATCTCACGCCGGCGGGGCGTGTCGGCGTACTTCAGGGCGATCAACTCGGTCCGGACCGCCTCTTCCAGCCGGCCCATCGCGCTCAACGCGAGCGCCCGCTGGTTCGGTCGGGACCACGCCGGGTTGGGATGGTGATCACCGTCGGTTTCGTCGTACTTGGCGAGCAGGCTGAAGAGGGCCTCGGTCAGGGCCCGGACGGAGCCCTGGTCGGCATGCTCGCGGGCCTCGTGGAGCGCGTTGCAGGCGTCCATGATCGCGGCTTCGATCCTGGACAGCTCGCCCGGGTTCGACGCGGTCACGATGGTGCCCCTGGACTGTCCGGGGCTGGTCTGGTCTTTGGGTCGGAGCACGGGCCCCTCCTTCCAGTCTGGCGGGCGGCACACCCCCGTCGCGGGTGCGTGCCTCCATTGTGCTACCGCGTGAACGCCTATCCGCTGACAGGTTGTTCGTGGTTCCTAACAAAAATTGCGTGCCACCCGCCCCAGCGGTTCAAAAACCGCCATGGGAACGCTCGGGCATCGGTCCGGTCCCGGTCGATCGTCACGGATTTGGGCGGGTCTCGGGTTTCCCGGCGTGGGCCTCTTGGCGGCCCCGAAAGGAGACATGCGATGATGAAGGCACGATGGATGCTGGTTTCTGCCGCGGCCCTGACCGGACTGCTCGGCTCGACCGCGAACGCCTCAGGGCTGCGCATTTCGGTGGGAGCGGGCTGGTCATACGGCTCTTCCTGCACAACGAGTTGTTCGTGGGAAGGGCACCGCATCGCGGGGCGGCTGTGCATCGACGGCTGCACAACCTTGATCCGTGCGGACTGTGACTTCCGCGAGGAAGTTGTCCGGGCGTTCCGCCGGGTCGGCTATCAGGCGTTTTGCCAGAACGGCGAGGTGGTGGTGCGTTTCGGATGCCGACGCCCCGACCTGCGCTGGTTCGGCCAGGGGTATGGCACCCGCTACCGCTGGGAGCACGGGTGCGTGCGCATCAGCTTCTTCCAGTCAGCGTGCCACAGCTGCTCGGACCACCGTCAGCCCGGCTGGGTCCACCGCGACACCCGGCGGGACATGTGCCCGACGCCGGACCGGCCCCATCGGCCCGTCGTCCGCAGTGTCGGGCGTGGCCGCTGTGGATGACCAAGAAGACCTGTCGCGCGGCGGCCAGACGCCGCCGCACGGCGTTACGAATCTGTCCCGCCGAACGGCTCGTAGTTGATGACCCGATCGATGGTGTTGTCGTCCTTCATGATCAGGACGGTCGGGCGATTGGCGGCGTATTGCTCGTCCGTCATCAAGGCAAAGTGCATGATGATGACCTTGTCGCCTTCCTCGACCAGGTGGGCCGCGGCGCCGTTGAGCTCGATGATGCCCGAGCCCGGCTTGCCGCGGAAGATATAGGTTTCCAAGCGGTTGCCGTTGCGGCAGTTGGAGATCAGGACCTTGTCGTTGACCCGCATGCCGCAGGCGTCGAGCAGATCCGCGTCGATCGTGATCGAGCCGACATAATGCGGCTTGGCCCCCGTGACCGTGGCCATGTGGATCTTGCTGTGGAGGACTTCTCGCAGCATGCGCGCTCCCTGGGACCGATTCCTGCCGATGGGGGGAAATAGTAGGGGGGCACACGCGGATCTTCGACGCGGTAGGATTGCCCCGGCGAGTGTCTCGCCCTCGAAACCACTTGTTCACGGGAGAACACCCGATGCCCGACCCCATCCGGATCGCCCTGATTTCCGGCAGCCTCCGCAAAGAATCCTACAACACCCGGCTCATCCGCTTTGTGGGCGAGCAGGTCAAGGACGCCGGAGTGGAGATCGACGAGATCTCGCTGCTCGATCTCGATCTTCCCCTGATGAACGAGGACCTTGAGAAAAACGGGCATCCAGCCAGTGTTCTGGAACTCAAGCAGCGGATGATCGCCGCGGACGGATTTCTGATCGGATGCCCGGAGTACAACGGGTCAATCACCCCGGCCCTGAAGAACGCCATCGACTGGGCCACCAGACCCCGTGAAGGGGAGCCGACGCTCGCCTGCTTCCGCGGGAAGGTCGCGGGCCTCCTCGCGGCGTCGCCCGGTCGCCTCGGCGGGATCCGCGGGCTGCGGCATGTCCGCACCATCCTCTCCGGCATCGGAACGCTGGTGGTCCCGACAGAGTTCGGTCTCTCGGGGGCGGCCGACGCGTTCGACGAGACAGGACATCTCAAGGACGAAGGGGCCGCGAAGTTGGCGGCCGGGGTCGGAGAATCGGTCGTCAAGATCGCGCGGGCTCTCAAGAACGCCTGATCTTCAACGGAGGCACATTATGACACGGGTCGGCGTCATCCTCTCCGGCTGCGGCTACCTCGACGGGGCCGAGATCCACGAAGCCACCAGCGTGCTCATCGCCCTTGCCCGGGCGGGGGTTGACTATCGCTGCCTGGCCCCCGACATAACCCTCGATGTGGTCGACCACCGCACGGGCGAGCCCACGGGCGAGCAGCGGAATGTGCTCGCCGAGTCTGCCAGAATCGCCCGAGGCGCGATCGACGATGTGGCCGATGTGAATGGTGCTGACTTTGAAGCTCTGATCCTGCCGGGCGGCTTCGGAGTGGCCAAAAATCTCTGCAACTTCGCCACCAAGGGCCCAGACTGTGAGGTCCACCCCAAGGTCGAGCGCGTGCTGCGTCAGGCCCACCAAGCCGGCCGCCCGATCGGATTCGCCTGCATCGCCCCGGCTCTTGGGGCCCGCATCTTCGGCTCCGAGAATCCCACGCTCACCATCGGCCATGACAACGAAACCGCCGCGGCAATCGAGAAGACCGGCGCACGCCACAAACCAGTCGGCGTGACCGAGATCGTTGTCGACACGGATCGGAAGTTCGTCTCCACGCCCGCGTACATGGAGAACACAAACCCCGCCGAGGTGTTCGAGGGCGTGTCCAAGATGGTCGCCAAGGTGCTGGAAATGGCCGGGATCACAACCAACGCCTGATCACACGCACGCGTCAAACACGACCCGCCCCTCGCAGAAAACGACATCGGCGTGCCGCCCGCCGAACTCGTAACCGAGCTGCCGCTCGTCCGCGTGACGCAGCAGCACGAGGTCGGCCCGCTGCCCGGGCTCGATCGTCCCGATGTCGTTGTAGCCGAGCAACGCCGCGCCGTTGACGGTCGATGCCGCGATCGCCTCGGCCGCCGTCAGACCAAGGTGACGAACCGACAACGCGATCGTCATCGGCACGGAAAGGCACGGCGCCGAGCCAGGGTTACAGTTCGTTGCGATCGCCAGCGCACCGCCCGCGTCGACAAACCGGCGCCCGTCCGCGTACCGCCCGTCCACATGGAAACCCGAGCACGGCAGCATCACGCCCATGGTCTCCGACTCGGCCAGACGCACCAGTGCGTCGGGCGAGGTCGCCTCGAGGTGATCGACCGAGACCGCACCCAGCCCGATCGCCGCGTCCAGCATGCCCAGCTCGTTGAACTGGTCCGCGTGGATCCGCAGCGGATGGCCCAGGTCGACCGCGGCCTCGAACAGCCGCACGGTCTCCTCGAACGACCACGCCCCTTTCTCGCAGTAAGCGTCGATCGTGCAGTCCGGGTAGGCCTCATGCACGCTCGGCAGCGTCTCGCGGATGGTCCGCTCGACGAAATCCGGCGTGTCCGGGTCCTTCGCGTGCCCGATGCATGCCGTCATCCGCACCCGCCCCGGCCAACGAGCGGCCGCGTCCGCGATCGCGTCAAGCATCTTGAGCTCGTCGACTGTCGAGAGCCCGTACCCGGACTTCACCTCGCACGCGGTCGTTCCCTCCCGCAGCATCGCGTTCAGGCGTCCGAGCAGCGATTCGGCCAACGCATCGCGCGACGCCGCCCGCACCGCCCGCACCGTCGACATAATCCCGCCGCCGGACTCGAGGATCTCCAAATAGGTCGCCCCACGCTGCTTGAGTTCCCATTCATCCAGCCGGTCGCCCGCGTAGCAGGCGTGCGTGTGACAATCGACGAACGCCGGCATGAGCACACGCCCGCGAGCATCGATGACCTCACAGTCGCCTGGGGCCTCGATGTCTTGGCCGACTGCTGAAACAAGCCCGCCCTCGATCAGCACCGACCCCCGCTCGGTCGGCGACATTTCCGCGAGTTCCTTCCCACGCCGCGGGCGGGCCCCCTCGCCCAGCGTCAGCACGCGGGCGTTCTGGATCAGGATCGGTCGTTCGCCCATCACGATCCCCGTTCCGCGAACGCCCGCAGGAAGGTCAGCAGCAGGTGTGCCGCCAGTCGGGCCGTCCGTCCGCTCGGGTCGTTGGGCGGGCTGAGTTCCATGATGTCGAAGCACCGCACGCGCGGGTTGCGACCGGCGGCCGCGACCCAGCGCTCGGCCAGCCCGGGCGACCAGCCGCACGGGTTCATTGCGCTCACGCCCGGGGCGTACGCCTGATCGATCACATCCATGTCGAGCGATACGAAGGTGTCCCGCGTCGGCCACGGGTCCTCCGGCGATAGGTCCGAGATCCGCCCGCCGTGCGACTGGAACCATCGGACATGTTCGAGCGTGTTCGCGAACGGCTGGAAGCCGTGGATCGTCAGCGCGTTGGCGATGCCGCCCTCGATCAGCCGCCGGAACGGCATCCCCGAACCGGTCTCGTCTCGCACATCCAGATGCGGGTCGAAATATACCCCGTGCCAGGGCGCTGTCGGCTTTGCCACCGCTCGTACAAAGGGGAAGGTCAGGTCGTGCCCGCCGCCGATCGCGATCGGGAACATTCCAAGATCCACGACCGCACGGACCGCCTCGGTCACCCGTCGATGCGTCTCGTGTAGATCCCCCGGCTCCACCACCACATCCCCGCTGTCAAACACCCGGGGCCACGCCCATCCGGAGGGCTCAGCCACCCCGTACCGCGCCAGCGCGGCCCGTAGCGCAGCGGGTCCCTCGGCCGCCCCGGGGCGTCCGTGGTTCATCCGGACGCCGGTATCGTCCGGCAGCCCAATCAACGCGATCGCGCACCCCTTCGGATCTGACCGTTCGATCGATGCCGCGAACCGCGAAGCGGGGATCGCGTCGGGCCACGCGCCGGGCTGGGTATGCGGGATCACCATGATTCAAGTATCCCGCGCCGGAGCGTCCGCCGCCAGTTCCCGAACGCGGGCCATCAGGGCCGGCAGGATCTGCCCGGACTGGCCGAACAATGCGACCTCCACCGAGTCCGTGTTCGGGGTCGTCTCCTTGTTGATCTCCGCGGTACGAGCCCCGGCTTCGCGGGCGATCTCGATGAAGCTGGCCGCGGGCTGGACCACACCGCTGGTCCCGATGGAAAGGAACACCTCGCACCGTTGCAATGCTGCGAACGATGCCTCCAACGCTTCGGGCGGCAGCATCTCGCCGAACCACACCACGCACGGGCGCATCAGCCCGCCGTGCGCCGACGGGATCGGGAACGCGTCGAATCTCAGCTCCGCGAGCGGACGCTCCTCTCCCGTCTTGGTGCACCGCCACCGGTGGATCGACCCGTGGATCTCAATGACCCGCCTGGAACCGCCCCGCTGGTGCAGCCCGTCGATGTTCTGCGTGATGACCGTCATCGCGTGGTCGCCGTGCCGATCGACCAGCCACGACTCCATCTCGGCCAACGCCCGGTGCCCCGGGTTGGGCTGCACATCTTTGGCCTTCGTGAACCGCCAGTGGTACCACCGCGTCACCAGCTCCGGGTCCCGCTCGAAGGCGCCGATGGTCGCCAGTTCCATCGGGTCGTACTTCGCCCACAGGCCCTCTTCCTTGTCGCGGAAGGTTGACAGCCCGCTCTCGGCCGACACTCCCGCCCCGGTCAGCACCACCACCGACCGGGCCTCCAGCAGCCACGACGCGATCGTGTCGATCCCCTTCGATGCGCTCATTGCAAGCCTCCTGTGGATGCCGATGCGACGACCTCCCGTCCACCCTATCCGATCATTGACCCCGCCTGGTCAACTTCCCGGAGATCAACCTGCGGTTCTACGTCCGCGAGCAGGCCTCCGGACAACGCGGAGTGGTCTTCTTCCGCGAGCTCGTCCGCAGCCGGCGTGTCGCGTTTGTGGCCCGCAGCATTTACAACGAACCCTACTTCCGCGCCCACATCGGCGAGTCGATCGAGCGGGCCGACGACGCCCTGCGCGTCGCTTACGACTTCGAGATCTTCGGCGGCCGCGGCCGGATGTCCGTCCAGGCCGACCCCGTCAGCACAACGCCCGACGAAGACTCGCCGGAGCACTGGTTCAAGAAACATCAGTGGGGCTACGGCCTCACCCGACGCGTCCAATCCCTCCGCTACGAAGTCCGCCACCCCGTCTGGGCCTGTCAGCGCGTCCGTTCCGCGACGATCGAAGTTGATTGGGCACGCGTTTACGGCCCGGACCGGTCCGTGCTCGCAGCCGCGAAACCGGTGAGCACGCTACTCGCCGCCGGCTCGCCCATCGAAGTCCGCACCGCCGAGCCGTTGGACGCCGCCTGACCACCCCATCGGGATGTCGACGCCCTGCTCGCGCCCACACCGCTGCGCATCCTCGTACCCCGCGTCCGCGTGGCGCAGGATCCCCATCATCGGGTCGTTCCGCAGCACCCGCGCCAGCCGGTCCGCCGCCTCGGGCGTCCCGTCGGCCACGATCACCTGCCCGGCGTGCTGGCTGAAGCCGATGCCCACGCCCCCCCCGTGGTGGAAGCTCACCCAGCTCGCCCCGCTGGCGATGTTCACCGCGTAGTTCAGGATCGCCCAGTCCGAGACCGCGTCGGTGCCGTCCTTCATCGCCTCCGTCTCGCGGTTGGGCGACGCGACCGAGCCGCAGTCGAGGTGGTCCCGCCCGATCACGATCGGTGCCGACAACGCCCCAGCCTGGACCATGTTGTTGAACAGCAGCCCCGCCTTGTCCCGCTCGCCCAGCCCGAACCAGCAGATCCGCGCGGGCAGCCCCTGGAACGCGAACCGCGGGGCGCAGTTGCGGAAATCGCCCGCGAGCAACGCCTCGGGGTTCTTGTGGCAACCCAGGATCCACTGGTGCAGACGCTCGTTGTACCCCCCGTCCTCCTTGGGGAACAACTTGAGCAGGGCGTAGTCCGTCTGGTAGATGTCCACCGGGTCGCCCGACAGCGCCGCCCACCGGAACGGCCCGCGCCCCAGGCAGAACTGCGGCCGGATGTACGCCGGAACGAAACCCGGGAACGCGAACGCGTCCTTGAAGCCCTGGTCCTTCGCCCGCTGGCGGATGTTGTTCCCGTAGTCGAAGGTCCGCGCGCCACGCTTCTGCAGCTCGACCATCGCTTCGACATGCCGACGCATCGACGCCAGCGACCGACGCTGATAGTCGTCGCTGTCCGCCTCGCGGGCCTCGCACGCCTGCTCGTAGGTGTACTCGACCGGGCAGTAGCCCTGCAACGGATCGTGGGCGCTGGTCTGATCCGTCAACACATCAGGCGTGATGTTCCGCTCCAGCAGACGCTCGAGCAGCGTGATCGCGTTGCCGTGCCACCCGACGGAGACCGCCGCCTTCCGCGACTTCAGATCGATCGCCCGGTCGATCGCCGCGTCGAGGTCATCAACCAGCTCATCGAGATATTTGTCATCCACCCGGCGTTGCAGCCGCGTGCGGTCCACATCCGCGATCAGGCACGCCCCGCCCGCCATCGTTACGGCCAGCGGCTGCGCCCCGCCCATGCCCCCGCACCCGCCGGTCACCGTCAGCGTCCCCGCCAGCGATCCACCGAAGTGCATCCGCCCGCACTCGGCGAAGGTCTCGAATGTGCCCTGAAGAATGCCCTGCGTCCCGATGTAGATCCAAGACCCCGCCGTCATCTGCCCATACATCATCAGGCCCTTGGCCGCCAGTTCGTCGAAGTGCTCCTGCGTCGCCCAGTGGGGGACTAGGTTCGAGTTGGCGATCAACACCCGCGGCGCATCGGCATGGGTCTTGATCACGCCCACCGGCTTGCCCGACTGCACCAGCAGCGTCTCGTCCGGCTCGAGCCGCTTGAGCGTCTCGACGATCGCATCGAACGCCTCCCACGATCGCGCCGCCTGCCCCCGTCCGCCGTAGACGATCAGCGACTCCGGATGCTCGGCCACCTCTGGATCGAGGTTATTCATCAGCATCCGCATCGCCGCCTCGGCCTGCCAGGTCTTACAGACCCGCTCGGGCCCTCGCGGCGCGCGGATCACGCGGTCCTGCGGGGCGGGGATCAATCGGGAAGCGCCGGAAGCGAGCATGGCCATGGGTCGTCCTTTCAGGTCTGACCCATTCTCTGCGCGGGGCACTCGCCTTGCCACCCCACACCGCCGATCAGCCCGGATCCTCCCAGATCCGGGCCCCGAAACGCCCCGAACGGATCAGATCCTCGATCGCCGCGATGTCCGGCGTCGGGCTGCGGTCCTCGGTCAACGCAGGCACCCGCTCCCGGATGGTCGCGATCGTTCGCTCCACGATATCGCCCGAGCGATAGGGGCGGTGCGCCTCCACCGCCTCGGCGGAGCACAGCAGCTCGATCGCCACCACGCTGCGGCACAGGTCCACCGCCCGCGCCGCCTTCGCCGCCGACCGAGGCCCGAAGGAGTTGTAATCCTCCATCCCCGCGCAGGTCGAGATGTTCGCCACGCTCGCGGGGTTCGCCAGCCCGATCATCTCGTTGCACATCGCCGCCGCGGCGTACTGCACGATCATCAGCCCGCTCTGCAGCCCGGGCTTGGGGCTCAGGAACGCCCGCAGCTCCGACTGCGGGTCGAACACGCTGAGCATGTGGTAGACCCGCCGCTCGCTGATCCCGGCCACATGGGCCGTGAGGATCGCCAGCGTGTCCAGCGGCAGCGCCACGGTCATCCCGTGGAAGCACCCCGCCGAGACGATGTCCGTCTGTCCGCCCTCATCAAAGATCAGCGGATTGTCGCTCACCGCGCCCAGTTCATCGCGCAGCCGCGCCTCGGCCGCCTCGAACTGGTCCAACGCCGCACCCAGCACCAGCGTTGCACACCGGAACGAGTACGGGTCCTGCACCCGCGGATCGTTTTCCTTGTGAGAGTCGACGATGGTCCCGCCCGCCAGCAAGCCCCGCAGCGCCGCCGCAACCCGCTTCGGACCGGGCTGGTTCCGCACCTCGTAGATCCGCGCGTCCAGATACCCGTGGCTCGCCCGAGACCCATCGATCGACATCGCGCACGCGTGCAGCGCACTCTCGAACACCCGACGCAGATCCTCACAGATCAGGGCCATCCGGGCGCACATCAGGTGCGTCCCGTTGATCAGCGCCAGCCCCTCCTTCGCCTCCAGCTCGATCGGCTCGATCCCGGCCGACCGCAGCGCTTCCCCACCCGCCATGCGCTTCCCCTTGTAAAACGCCTCCCCCTCCCCGATCAGCACCAAAGACACATGCGCCAGCGGCGCCAGATCCCCCGATGCCCCGACCGATCCCGACTCGGGAACCACCGGCGTCACGCCCGCATTCAGCAGCCCCGCGATCCGCTCGACCAGCTCGACCCGCACACCCGACCGTCCCCGGGCCAGCGACGCCGCCAATACGACCATCATCCCCCGCACCACATCCTCCGCCAGCGGCACTCCCACCCCCGCCGCGTGCGAACGGATCAGGTTCCGCTGCAGCGTCGCCAGGTCCGCCCGGTCGATCCGCCGGTTCGCCAGCGACCCGAACCCCGTGTTGATCCCGTAATGCGGCTTCCCGTCGTCCAGCGTCCGCTCCAGCGCCTCGCGGCAGCGGGCCACCGCCCCGCGGGCGTCGTCGCCCAACTCCACCTTCGCTCCCTCGCGTGCCACCGCGACGACCTGATGGGGAGTGAGCGGGGAATCCGATCCGAGCGTGACGGCATGCATGGCCCATTCTTCGCCACCCGCCCGACCTCGGGCTTCCCCCCGCCGCCCAGCCCGCAATCATGCGCCATGACCAGCCCAGCCGACATCGCCCGCCTGACCGAGCCGACCCAGTGCGCCTCCCGCGTCCTCATGGTCCGTCCCGGCTCGTTCGGTCGAAATGACGCGGCCGCGGAAACCAACGCCTTCATGCGTCCCCCCCTCCGCGAGCCGGATGCCCTGGCCGACGCCGCTCGCGCCGAGTTCGACGGGCTCGCCCAGGCCCTGATCGACGCCGGGGTCGAGGTCATCGTCGACGACGAGCCCGACCTGCCCGATTCCGTCTTCCCCAACAACTGGATGACCTTCCACCAACCGGCAGACACCGACCCGGTGCTCATCACCTATCCCATGGCGACCCCCGCCCGACGCCTCGAACGCCGCGAGTCCGTCATCCGGCTCGTCGGTTCGCTGGCGGATGGGCCGGTCCGACGCATCTCCCTGGAGCATCTCGAACAACAAGGCGAGCACCTGGAAGGCACCGGAAGCCTGGTCATCGATCGCGTGGCGGGGGTCGCATTCGCATGCATCTCCCCCCGCACCACGCCCGGCGCGCTCGACGCCTGGGAGCGGGCGACGGGCATCCGCGTCGTTCGCTTCGATGCATCCGACGCCGACGGGGTGCCCATTTACCACACCAATGTCATCATGTCGATGGGACGCCGCCTCGTCTGGCTGGTCGCCGACACCGTCCGCGATGCCGCCCAGCTCGCCGAGGTCCGCCGAGAGGTCGAGATCCTCAACAAACGCGTGCTCGACCTCGAGATGCGCCAGATGAGTGCCATGTGCGCCAATGTGCTGGAGCTGGCAACCCCCGCCGGCGAACCGGTCATCGCCATGTCCACCTCGGCCTGGAACGCCTACACGCCGGCCCAGCAAGCCCTGCTCGAGTCGGAAGCAAGGATCGTGCACGCACCAATCCCCACCATCGAGCGCGTCGGCGGCGGCAGCGTCCGCTGCATGATCGCCGAGCTCGGCCGATCGCGCTCTCCCAAGACCCACTAAAGCCCGTGCTCGCATCGCCTCCCCGCCGACCCGCCCACCCCATCATCTTCGATATCCTGGCCAGCATCGGCCAATACGACCCGAGCCGCCCGTCACCCCCGTCCCAGTCGGGGCAGGCCCCGACATGCTCCACCGACGCCCGCTCGACACGCCTGGGTGGGCGTTCTTTGTTCACCCCCGGCTCGCCGTGCCCACCCCGGCAACCGCCCCATCCAGCACCGGTATCATCTCCCCCCGCCCGATGGCGGCCAAACCGTTCCCGAGGGAGACCCAGACCATGATTTCACCGGTGCGTGCGCTCGCCGCGGCCTGCCTGACCCTGGCCGGCCCGGCCATCGCCCAGCAGGTCGAGCCCATCGAGTTCAAACTCGACAACGGCATGACCTTCCTTCTGCTGCCCCGCGACGAGCAGCCCAATGTCATCACCGCCGGCTGGATCACTCCCGCCGGCTCCACCAGCGAGCGACCCGGCATCACCGGCGTCTCCCACATGCTCGAGCACCTGCTCTTCAAGGGCACCGACGCCGTCGGCACCTCCGACGCTGCCCTCGACAAGCAGTTCCGCGAGCGGCTCACCGAGATACGCGAGCAGATGCGCCGACTCACCATCGAGCAGCAGTACCCCCGCTACCTCCGCGGCGAGATCGACAACCCCTGGGACCCCGAGCACGACACCGAAGAACTCCGCGCCCTCCGCGCCAAGATGACCGACATCCAGGACGAGCAGCGGACCATCACCATCAAAAACGAGTTTGACAAGATCTACACCGGCAACGGTGCCAGCGGCATGAACGCCGGCACAAGCAACGACTTCACCATCTACTACATCAACCTCCCCTCCAACAAACTCGAACTCTGGGCCTGGATGGAGTCCGACCGGCTCATGAACCCAAGCCTCCGCGAGCTCGACGCGGAACGCTTCGTCGTCATCGAGGAACGCCGCCAGCGGCTCGAGTCCACACCCACGGGCATGCTCGACGAACGCTTCGATTCCATGTTCTGGGTCGCCAGCCCCTACAACTGGCCCGTCATCGGCTGGATGTCTGACCTCATGGCCTACACCGAGGATGAGGTCCTCGAGTACTTCGAGACCCACTACCAGCCCGCCAACCTCACCGGCGTCATCGTCGGCGACTTCGACCCCGACGAGGCACGCCAGCTCATCGAGAGCTACTTCGGCCGCCTCGTCAACAAACGCCCACCCCCCCCGCCCATCGTCACCCACGATGTCCCCCTCATGGGCGAGCTCCGCTTCACCGGCGAGTGCGACTGCCAGGACCAGATCGAGGTCCGCTACCGCGGCGTCGCCGCCGGCCACCCCGACGAGGCCGCACTCGAACTTCTCGCCGCCATCCTCAACGGTCGCACCGGACGCCTCTACCAGACACTCATCGAGCAGGACGGCATCGCCGCCACCGCACGCGCCGGCAGCGACACCAATCGCTACGCGGGCACCTTCTCCTTCCGCGCAACCCCCAAGGCCAACACCGACCTGCTCACCATCGAGAATGCATGGTATCGGCAGGTCGAGAAACTCCAGTCCGAGCCCGTCTCCGATCAGGAACTCCAGAAGGTCAAAAACCAGGCCCGCGCCGACTCCTTCCGCAACCTGCAGAACAACTCAAACCTCTTCTTCCAACTCGCCATCTCCGAAGCATGGCTCGGCTGGGAATACCTCAACGAGTATCCCAAAAAGCTCCAGGCCGTCACCGCCGAAGACATCCGACGCGTCGCAAACACCTACCTCAAAGACGACCGCAAGGGGGTCGCCATCTACACCCGCAAGCAGGGCGGCCAGCCCGTCCTCATCACCCTCGACCAGGTCCGCGCCTCCCTGCCCGAGCAGATGGTTGAGATGATCATCCCACAGCTCGAGGCCCAACTCGCCGAGCTTGCCTCCGCAGAAGACCCCGAAGAGCTCCGCGGAGCCCTCGAGCAGGTCAACCAGCAAGCCCAGATGGCCCCGCCACAGTTCAAAACCATGATGGACTTCATCAAGCAGGAAATCGGGCTGCGCCTCGCCGAGCTCGAAGGAGGTGCAGAGTGATCCGCACAACTGCCATCGCCCTCGCGCTCAACGCCGCCAGCTTCTCGCTCCCGGCACTTGCCGCCGACATCCCCGCCAGCCCCCGCGACATCCAGTTCAAAGAGCTCATCTTCGAGCCGCCGGCCGCATCCGAGTTCCGATACGAGCTCTCCTCCGGTGTCCCCGTCTACATGGCCCCATCGCACGAGTTCCCATTGGTCACCATCACCCTGTCCTTCAAGGGCGGCGAATACATGGAGCCCGAAGGCAAAGCCGGCCTCGCCGCCATGACCGGCGCCCTGATGCGCCAGGGCGGCACACAGACCGTCCCACCCAAGGAACTCGACGAGAAGTTCGACTTCCTCGCGGCCAATGTCTCCGCCTCCATCGGCGGCACCACCTCGCAGGCCTCCATCAACTGCCTCACCTCAAACCTCGACGAGGCCTTCTCCCTCTTCATCGACATGGTCCGCAACCCCGGCTTCGACAAGGACCGCCTCGAAGTCCTCCGCGGTCAGGAACTCGAAGACATCAAAACCCGCGACGACAACGGGCTCCAGATCGCCATCCGCGAGCTCGGCTTCCTCATGTTCGGCCCCGACCACTTCGAGGGCCGCCAGCCCACCAAGGCATCGCTCGAGTCCATCACCCCGGAAGACATGCGAGCCTTCCACCACCGCATCTTCCATCCCGGCAACCTCATGATCGCCGTCACCGGCGACTTCGAGCCGGACAAGATGCTCGCCTACCTCGAAGAAAAACTCAGCGGCTGGCCCACCGGCGATCCCGCCCCAGCCGTTCCCGCGCCCACCGCCAGCCCCGAGCCGGGCGTCTACTACTACGAAAAGGACCAGAACCAGGTCCAGGTCCTCATCGCCCACCGAGGCATCACCCGCGACGACCCCGACGCCATCGAGGTCCAGGTGATGAACGACATCCTCGGCGGCTCCGGCTTCACCAGCCGCATCACCAACCGCGTGCGCACCGAGGAGGGCCTCGCCTATACCGCCGGCTCCCAGATGTCCCCGCGCGTCGAGTACCCCGGCCTGTTCATCTCCTACTTCTTCACCAAGACCCCGACCACCGCCCTGGCCACACGCCTCGTCTTCGACGAGTTCGACAAAATCCAGAAGACCGAGGTCACCACCGACGAGCTCGACACCATCAAAAACAACCTCATCGAGACCTTCCCGCGCAACTTCGAGTCCAAGAGCGCGATGATGAATCTCTTCATCAACGACGAACGCACCGGCCGCGACCCCGCCTACTGGCAGAACTACCGCGACGCCGTCCGCAAAGTCAGCCCCGAAGATGTCCAGCGCGTCGCCAACCAGCACCTCCGCCCCCACGACGCCGTCATCCTCGTCGTCGGCCCCTGGGAAGAAATCCAGAAGGGCAACCTCGCCTCCGAGCCCGACCCCAAGCGTCAAGCCACCATGGACGAGTTCGGCGAAGCCAAGGCCCTGCCCAAACGAGACCCCGAAACCCTCGAGCCCGTCAAACCCTGACACGCCCGGACAACCCAGTCTCCGGACAAGCCGCCCCTCCCCGGGGCGGTTGTTTTGTCCCAATTCCTCAATATAAGCAAGTACTTTCTTGCGATCTCGAATCCATTCCGCTACATTTGTCTCCCATGCCGGGCATCCACCCGCCGCAGAACAGAGGGAACCCATCGCCATGACCCGCCCCCGCCCGCTCCGTGCCCCCGCCC
>RFGH01000073.1 GCA_003696675.1 Planctomycetota bacterium | reverse complement strand
GCGACATCCTCTCCCTTTGGATCACCCGCATGACCGCTGCGGGCTCCGCTTCCAAAATCATCATCGCATGTACCGGGTTTGTGCGCGACTTTGTGTACATGCGCCGCCGACCGCTTGAATCCTCCCGCCCCCGCCGTACCTTGCCGGCATGGACCAGCCCGAAGTCACCCTCGACCTCATCAACGCCGTCCTCGACGACTGGCACAAGCCCGGCATGACCGAACTCGGCCTCTGCCGCGCACACCAGATCACGCTCGAAACCCTCGAAGCCGTCAGCGAGCACCCAAAGTTCACACACGCGCTCGAACGCGTCCGCCGCATCCACGCCAAACGCCTGCCCGACCTGATCGCACACATCCACCGACTCACCATCGAGCGACTGGTCTACCTCGCCCACCACCACCCGACGAACGCCGCGTTCGCACGCGAGATCCGGCTCAGTCTCAAGCAACTCGGCGCATGGCTCGCCGCGGACGATGCAGCGGAACATCCCGCCGCTCGCGTTCCACGCCGAACCACGAACGCAGATCCCGACCCGAAATCAAACCGCCTTGGAAGCCATCCCGTTGAGATCGCGGAGCCAGCGCCGGAGCTTGGGGGACTTGGCCATGTCGGACCAGGTCTTGGCGTCGTGCCCGTATCGGTGGCGGAGGGCGGCCGCGACCAGGCCCATGAACAGCGGCTGGGGTCTCAGCGGGCGGCTGGTCAGCTCGGGGTGACACTGGGCCCCGATGAAGTACGGATGGGTGATCGGGGTCCGGGGGGCCACATCTTCGGAAACTTCGGCCTTGGAGGGCAGTTCGAGCATCTGCATGATCGGCTGGTGGGGGTGACGCCCGGAGAAGACCAGCCCGCCGGCTTCGAGACGCTCGATGTAGGACGGGTCGACCTCGTAGCGATGGCGGAAGCGTTCACGGACGGTCGCTTCGCCCCCCACAAGGAACGAGGCGAGGGTCCCGGGGGCGATCTGAATGTCCTGAGCACCCAGACGCATCGTGCCTCCGAGACCCTCGATCCTCTTCTGCTCGGGCAGTTCGGAGATGACCGGCGAGCCGCACATGGGGTCGAACTCGGTGCTCGAAGCGTCGGCGATGCCGAGCACATTGCGGGCGAACTCGATCACCGCAACCTGGAAACCCAGGCAGATGCCCAGATAGGGAATGCCGGTCTCGCGGCAGTGACGCACGCAGGCGATCTTGCCCTCGACGCCGCGGGAGCCGAACCCGCCGGGGACGATCACGCCGTCGAGATCGGCGAGGCGTTTGGCGACATTCTGGTCGCTGACCTCGGTCGTCTCGATCCAGACCTGCTCGATCTCGCAGCCGAGGTGCGCGCCGCAGTGCTCCAGCGCCTTGTCGATCGACGCGTAGGCGTCGCGCAGGTCGGCGTACTTGCCGGTGATGCCGATGCGGACCGTGTGGTCCTTCTCCGCGGTGAGCCCGCGGACGAAGGTGGTCCAGTTCTGGCGGGCCCGATCCTCATGCCGGGTATCAACCCGGTCGTGCAGCCCCAAAAGGCTCAGAATCTCGCGGTCAAGCCCGTCGGCCCGCATCTCGTCCGGGATGGTGTAGATGCTCTCGCGGTCATGCATCGAGAAAACACGCTTCAGCGGAACATTGCTGAACATCGCGATCTTTTCGAGCACCTTCGGCGACACCGGATTCTCGGCCCGGCACGCGATCAGGTGCGGCTGGATGCCCGTCTCCATCAGCCGCTTGATGCCGAGCTGCGCGGCCTTGGACTTCTGCTCGCCCAACGCGGGCGGCTCGATCACATAGGTCAGCGCGACGAAACAGACCGAGCCGGGGCCTTCCTCGAACGCCAGCTCGCGCAACGCCTCGATATAGAACCCATTCTCGTAGTCCCCGACGGTGCCGCCGACCTCCACGAAAACAACATCCGCCGGACGGGTCCCGTCGCCGCGCAGGGCAAGCTCGCGGAGCTTCCGCTTCACCTCGCCGGTGACATGCGGAATCATCTGAACATCGCGACCCAGGTACACACCCTGACGCTCACGCTCCAGGATCTCGGTGAAGATCCGCCCCGAAGTCGTGAAGTTGCGGCTGGTCAGGTTCTGGTCGAGCATCCGCTCGTAGGTGCCCAGGTCCATGTCGCACTCGGTGCCGTCGTCGAGCACGAAGACTTCGCCGTGGCGATAGGGGTTGAGCGTGCCGGAGTCGATGTTGAGGTAGCCCTCCATCTTGATCGGGGCCACGGTAAGGCCCTTGTCCTTGAGGACCTTGGCCATGGAAGAGCTGAAAATGCCCTTGCCCAGCCCGGACATCACCGTGCCCACGATCACCACGTACTTGTGCTGACCGAACCGGTATCCGTCCGGCACCGGCGAGTAGTACTCGCTGCTGGTCGTGGTGATGTCCCCCGCGGCGGCGAGCAGGTCGGTGCCGGCGCGGGGCTTGGTCAATGGGTCGGGCGTCTGATTTCCGGGAGAGGGCATCGCAAAGTCTATCAACTCTTAGCGCCGACATGCAAGCCGGGACCCCGATTCGGGGGGTTCATCCGGAGCTGGCGGCTCGGTATCGCTCGACGAAAGCGGCGTACTGGTCGGGAGTGTCGATGCCGGCGTGCGAGCTGTCGCGGATGGCGACATGCACCGGGCAGCCGTGCTCCAGCCACCGCAGTTGCTCGAGCGATTCCGACCGTTCCAGCGGCGTAGGCGGGAGTTGCGGGTATCGGAGCAGGACATGCACCGGATAGGCGTAGATCCCGACATGCCGCAGCCGTACCGCGGCCCCGGAGCGGTCCCGGTCGTGCGGGATAGGGGCGCGGCTGAAATAAATCGCCGGAGCGACTCCGATATCGGGCGTGATCGCCCCAGTGACGACCTTGACGACATTCGGGTTGAGAAACTCTTCCTCGGAACGGATCACGCTGGCGACCGTTCCGACGCCGCGCAGGTGCGAATCGGTGGTCCACACGGGGTTGCCCCAGCCGTGGGCAGCGCCTTTGGACTGTTGGGCGTCGTGAATCGCGGCGATGGCGCCCTCGATGATCTCGGGGTCGATCTCGGGCTCGTCGCCCTGGACATTCACGACGGCCTGATCACGCCTGAGCCGCAGGAGTGTCGCGGTCTCGGCGAGCCGGCTGGTGCCGTTGGGATG
This sequence comes from Planctomycetota bacterium, assembly GCA_003696675.1. Taxonomy (GTDB): domain Bacteria; phylum Planctomycetota; class Phycisphaerae; order Phycisphaerales; family UBA1924; genus UBA6054. The sequence goes on along the minus strand of RFGH01000073.1, from coordinate 6,822 downwards.
GTCGGGGCTGGTCATGACCGGCTCGAAGCCGTGGGCACGGACGGCGTCGGCGACCTCGGGGGCGTCGGTGGCGACGACAACGCGGGACACGGACGGGGCGGCGGCGGCACGCTCGCAGACGTGGACGATCAGCGGCTTGCCGGTCTCGGATTTGAGGACCTTGGCCGGGAAGCGGGTGGATCCCAGGCGGGCGGGGATGATCGCGACGGCGGAAGGGCCGCGGGGCATGGGTCAGGCCTTGAGTTCGGTGATGAGCGACTTGATCTGTTCGCGTCGTTCGCGGACATCGCGGTAGTTGAACTTCTGCATGGCGATGGCGGCGGCGATCTTGTCGGCCTCCTCCGCGGCTTCGAGATTCTTCTCGTTCATGGCCTTGGACTGCAGAGCGCACAGCAGCCCGTAACGAAGGTCCATACCCAAGGGGGTGGAGTCGTCGGGAATGCCCTCCAGCCCGCTTCGGAAGGTGCCCACGGCCGCGTCGTCCCACCCACCCAACGCGAGGAACGAGCGGCCCATCTCGAGCTGGACTTGGCGGCGGATCTTGGCATCGTCCTGGGCCTGCTGGAACTGCTCGATGGCACCATCGTGGTCGCCCATGCCGGCAAGCACCTTGCCGAGCTGGAACTTCAGCGTCAGGTCGGTGGGATAGGCCTCCACCTGGAGCTTCAGCTCCTCCAAAAGCAGCTTGTTGAGGGCGGCCTCCGCGGCTTGCAGCTTCTCGGCTGCCTCGGGATTCTCGGCATCCGCCTCGGCGGCGGCACGGAGCTTCTCGACCGTCTTCTGGGCACGCTTGATCTGGATCTCGCCCGCGGCCTTGCGGAAGCGGAACTGGCCGGTGTCCTTGTAGGCCTTCCCGAGCAGGGACATGGCTTTCAGCTCATCCGCGGTCTTGCCCCGGTCCAGCAGAGCCTTGACATACTTGCTCAGTGTCGGCAGGTCGTCAGGCCGCTGATTGTACTCGGCCTCGGCCCGGGCAACGATCTGGTCCTTGACCGATCCGCTCTTGGCGATGGCGTCTTCCTGCTCCAGGGCGGCCTGTTTGTCCGCATCGCGGATGTTCTTGCGGAAGCCCCCCTCCTGCCCGGTCTCGTCGAAGCCTCCCATCGACATGGTGTTCTTCGCGAGCATGTTGCGGACACGCACCTGCAGATCGCCGTCGGAAGGATCCAGCCGGGTCGCGATCTCACCGGCCTGGGACGCCAGTTGGAAAGCCTCGAGCTTCTCAAAGGCGTCGAGGAGCTTGATATAGGTATCCTTCTTGCTCTTGGGGTTCTGGTTGGCCAAGGCAAGCGCGTGCTGACCGAGCAGGACACCCGCTTCACGAACACCGATCTTGGCGGCAGCCTCGGTGACGCGGAGTGCCGCCGCGGGGTCCATCTTCCGGACGCCGAAATCCAGCAGGGCATCGACAAACTTGCGGACATCGCCCTTGGCGGTCAGCCCGGCGCGGGTGCTCTTGTCGAGCTTGCCCTTGGGGTTCTCGTTGAGAAAAGCGTCGGCGGAGCGAAGGAAGTTCTTGACAGCCTCAAAGTTCGTGGGATCCCAGCCCAAGCCGTTCAGCCAGAGCTGCATGGCGTACTCGTAGTTGCCGGACTCGTGGACGACCTGGGCCCGGTCCCAGAAAGCCTTGGCTTTCTGGGGGCTGAAGCTCGAGGGCTTGGGGTCCTCGCCGTCGCCTGCGGTAGCGGCCGTCTTCTTTCCGAAAATTGCCACGGTCGGCGCCTCCTCGCGCGGGGATCAGATAGGGGGTCGAGTGTATGCGGGCGGCGGGTGCGATGCCCGCGGGGGGGCCGCGGTGGCGGGTCGGTCCCAAGACAACCGCCATACGATGTCCGCATGGCCGTTGATCCCGCGACTCTGCGTATTCAGTTGTATCCGGCCGAGGTGCTACGCCGCAAGGCCAAGCCGGTGGAACCGGGCGCCGAGGCCGAGGCGGTCGGGCGTCGGATGCTGGAACTCATGCGCGGCGCGGAGGGCATCGGGCTGGCCGGACCTCAGGTCGGGCTTGAGTGGCGGATCTTCGTCTGCGATGTGCCGCCCGGCGAGGACTGGTCCAGCGAAACCGACCCCCCCAGCGCCTCCAAGGGCCCGGCTGTATACCTGAACCCACGCATCGTGTCGCACGAGGGCGGCCTCGAGCCGTACGACGAGGGATGCCTCTCGCTGCCGGGCATCACCGGCACCGTCAACCGCCCCCCCACCGTCACGATGGAGGCCCAGACGCCCGCCGGCGAAACCGTGCGCGTCACCGCCACCGGGCTCCTGGCCCGCTGCTGGCAGCACGAGATCGACCACCTCGACGGGGTGCTCATCATCGACCGCATGACCCAGGCCAGCCGGCTCCGCACACGGGCACGCGTGCGTCAGATGGAGAAGGCAGCCCGCCGCTAAACTTGCGACGATGCGTGTTGTGTTTCTCGGTTCGGGCGCGTTCGGTCTTCCCACGCTGGAGCGGTTGGCCCAGCGCCACGAGGTCGTCGGCATCGTCACCCAGCCCGACCGCCCCGCCGGCCGCGGCTCGAAGTTGACCCCCACGCCCATCGGCGCCTGGGTCGCAGAGCACCTACCCGGCGTGCCGCTGCTCAAGCCAAAAAAAATCAACGAGCCGTCGGTCCGTGATCCAGTACGGTCTTGGGACTGCGACGCGTGGGTGGTCATCGCGTTCGGCCAGAAACTAGGGCAGACGCTGCTTGCCGACCGCTTCGCGGTGAATCTGCACGCGAGCCTGCTGCCACGCTGGCGGGGCGCGGCCCCCATCAATCACGCGATCCTCGCGGGGGACACCGAGACGGGCAACTCGGTCATCACCTTGGCCGACCGGATGGACGCCGGGCTGGTGCTCGGCCAGTCGAGACGACGGATCGACCCCGGGCAGACGGCCGGGGAGTTGCACGACCTGCTGGCGGCTGACGGGCCGGACCTGGTGGAGGATGTGCTGCGTCTGCGGATGGCCGGGTCGCTGGTCGGGCAGGAACAAGACGAATCGCAGGTCACGCTGGCCGGAAAGCTGAGCAAAGAAGACGGATGGGTCGATTTCCGGGCGTCAGCGGACACGGTGCGGTGCCGGATCAACGGGCTGTCGCCGTGGCCGGGGGTGTCGTGCGCGTTCGGGGGGGAAACGCTGAAGCTGATCAGCGCGGAACCGGCGGACAGGGTTTCGGAACAACACAGGCCCGGGACCATCGTCGATCCGGGGCATGGCATCGTCGCGTGCGGGGACGGCACGGCGGTGTCGCTGAAGCAGGTGCAGCCGGCGGGGAAGAAGGCGATGGACTTCGCGTCGTTTGCGAACGGGCGGCAGGTGAAGGCCGGGGATGTGCTCGTGGGTCGTGAGGTCGGGGTGTGATGCTGACGCTGTGGGACATGATGCTGCCCAGGCGGGCGCGGAAGCCCGCGGCGGTGGTCAAGCCGGATGCCGGGCCGGGGGTGGTTGCACCAAGGCCGGTCAAGAAATCGGCCAGGCCCGCGCCGGGGTCGGCGCAGGCGCGGTATGACGAGATGACGAGGGTGATGCTCGCGCGGTATGGGGTGCGGGTGCGCAAGTGGCGGACGAGCATGTCCGGCGTGGCGTGGCAGGTGACATATCGGGACGGGACGGTGTCGAACCTGATCGAGGCGCCGCGGCCGAAGGGGCCGATGTCGGCGGCGGTGTTCCTGCACGAGATCGGGCACCACGCGATCGGGTTCCACACCTACTCGCCTCGGTGTCTGGAGGAATACCACGCGTGGCGGTATTCGCTGGAGCAGATGGAGGCGTGGGGGCTGAATGTGACGGACCGGGTGCGCGAGCGGATGCATGACTCGCTCCACTACGCGGTGGAGAAGGCGCTGCGGCGGGGGCTGAAGCGGCTGCCGGAGGAGTTGGCGCCGTTTGCAGAGCCGCGGGTGCGGGTTTCACGCTCGGCGTGAGAACTCACTTTGAGATCAGGGGCAGCCGGCGTTGTAGAGGCTGACGAACTCGGCGATGTCGAAGAAGTTGAAGGTGCCTGAGGGGGCCGCGAGGTCGGCGGCGGGGTCGTTGGCGTTGTAGAGGGTGAGGAACGCGGCGACATCGAAGAAGTTCAGGGTGTTGTTGTTGTCGAGGTCGGCGGGGCAGCAGGTGCCGGCGAGATCGCAGAGGGTGAGGACGAGGTATTCGGCGGCTTCGATATTGGCGTTGGTGTTGAGATTCTGGCCGAGTTGGGTGGAGGGGACGAGGGCGCCGGCGTCGGGGGACTGGTAGCCGGCGACGGCGACGGCGACGGTTTCGGGCTGGCCGAACTCGGCGGCGATGGAGAGGGTCATCTCCAGGACGGCGCCGGAGGCGACTTGGGCGGGGCCGGCGTTGTCGAACCAGCCGTGCCAGTTGTTGTCGGCTTCGTTTCCGACGAAGGCATCCCAGGCGGCGACCTGGCCGGACTTGGCCCACATGGCGGGCTGCATGGGGCCGGGTTCGGCGGCGACGAGGACGAAGCGGTCGTGCCCGTTTGCCGCGGGATTGGTGGCGAGGTAGAGCGTGTCGCCCTTGACGCCTGCCCAGAGGGTCAGGCCGTTGCGTTGGGCGACGACGGTGGCATCGGCGTCGAGTTGGCCGTCGATGGTCCATGCGTCGACCGGGTCGCCGCCGTCGACGGCGAAGTGCCAGTCGGCGCCGTTGTTGTTGTCCCAGACATTGGCGCCGTTGTTGAAGACCATGTCGAGTTGGGTGGCGGATGCGGGGATGTTGACGGTGATCTCCCAGATGCCGTCGGCGTTGGCGTCGGTCATGGCGGGGTCGGGGGCGATGACGGTGGACCAGTCGTTGAAGCCGTAGTGCAGGAAGATGGGGCCGGTGGTGCTGAGGGGACCGCCGGCGGGGTCGTAGGCGATGGTGACGGGCTGGCCGGCGACGGGGGTCTCGGGGGTTAGGACGACCCGATCGCTGGGATTGGTCGCGTTCTGCCCGACCCAGACATGCATGATGGGCGAGCGAGCGGTGTTTCCGGCGGCGTCGACGGCTTCAACGAAGTAGTCGATGAGGACATTGTTCTGGCCGGTGATCATGGCGCCGTAGCGGGCGGCCTTGCGTGTGGCGGGTGTGACGCCCTGGGGGGTCGGGACGGGGGTGGCGGTCATGGGGACGGACTGCCAGGGGCCGACCTCGGGCCCGCCTGCGTAGGTCTCGTTCTGTGTGGAGGCGAGGGGGTTCTGGCCGTCTGCATCGGTGCGCCACTTGAGGGTGACGGACTGGAGGCCGGCGGTGTCGTAGACGAGGGTCCAGACCTCGAAGTCGCTGGGCTCTGGGGTGGCGGCCCACTCGTATCCGCCGGGGTTGTAGGGTTCGCGCTGGGGGATGAAGATGGTGGGTGCGGTGGCGTCGAGCGTGGCGGATGCGGCGATGGCCGGCTCGGCGATGGCGACGGCCTCGTTGGCGGCGCGGGTGGGGTTGGAGTCCCAGATTTCGGTGCCGTCCCAGTACCAGTAGTCGGAGGCTTGGCCGTTGAGCAGCCAGGACCATGCGCGGTGGACGGGCGCGCCGGTGCGGTTGAGGATGTTGGTGATTTCCGCGGCGGAGTTAAGATCGATGGGGTCGGTTTGCTCGAGGCGGTAGACGGTGTTGGTGGCCGCGACGATGGCGGCCCAAGAGTTGAGGTCGGGGGAGATGCCGCCGGGGGAGGTGTCGCCGCCGAGCCACTTCTTGAACTCGGGATCTCCGGAGTCGGCCCCGGCCCAAGAGCCGTCCTCGATGTGGATGAGGGCGTCGGCGGGGACGGGGAATCGTTCGAGGTAGTCATCGACGGTGGTGACATTGTAATCTGGGTCGTTGGCGACCCAGTTGACCATGTTCTGGAAGTTGGAGTGGTAGTAGCCCTCGGAGCCGCCGCCGTAGTTGTCGCCGTCGTGATGGAGCATGACGAGCATGGGGCGTGCGGGGTCGGTGTTGTCCTGGAGATAGGCGTCCATGACTTGGTCGTAAAGGAAGGCGCCGTATCCGCCGCGGCCGTCTTCGTTGCCCTCGTAGCGTGCGGCGGGGACGGCGACGATGCGGGTGATGTCGCCGGTGTCGGGGTCAACATGCTGGGCGTAGTGCGGCTGGTAGCCGAAGGGGACGGAGACGCGGGAGGGCGCCCAGAGGTTGTTGAGCTGGACCCAGCGGCCGCCGTTGGACGCGGGGTCGGGGTTGATCTGGTCGGCCTTGTTGGGGGGGTAGATGCCGGAGGCGTTGGTGTGGGGGTAGTTGGCGCAGGCGCGGTCGAAGTGGATGTTGTCGACGAGGACCCATTCGATGCCCTCGGCGGCGAGGGCGGGGATGATGCGGGTGGAGAAGGCCGTCTCGGGCGGGAACATGCCGAGGGAGTAGCCGGCCTGCCAGGTGGCGCCGTGGATGAGTTTGTGGAGTTTGATCTGCAGGCGGATGGAGCGGTCATCCAAGAGCGGCATGAGCGGGTGGTGGTAGCCGAAGCCGATCATCTCGAGGCGTGGGTTGCCGAGAGCGGTGAAGTCTGAGGCGGGGGGCGGGGTCTGCTCGGCGCGGTAGGTCGAGAACCAGTTGTTCCACATGCCGCCGTTGATGCCGGCGGCGGCGAGGGCGTTGAGGTTGGCGATCAGCGAGCCGGAGAAGGAGACATGCGCGCCGAGGTTGGGCAGGGTGCTGCCGGCGTTGACGGCGTCGGCGGGCCAGGTGGTGTAAGGCCCGAAGCGCTGGTTGTGGATGTCGGGCACGGAGTAGGAGAAGAAGGGGTCGGCGGCGATGGGATCGAGCCCGGGGACATACTGGGGCTGGTGCATGTGCCAGAGGAATCCGATCTCGATCGGCTGGGCGGGAGCGTGGGTGGCGGCGGCGAGCGCGAGCAGGGCGGGGGC
>RFGH01000072.1 GCA_003696675.1 Planctomycetota bacterium | reverse complement strand
GATCCAGCCGCACCAACCCCCGCGCCGACCCGGCGCACACCGAGCACCGCCCGTCGAACAGCACCACCACCGGCGTCCGCACCATGCCGCCCCCTACCCGTTCACCACACACGCCGCCCCATCTCCGGCCGCAGCATCAACGCGATGAAGGTCGCTGTCGCCGTCTTTAGCACCATCCCCGGCAGAAACACCACGCAGCCCCCGTGCACCGCCTGCCACAGCGTGATGTCCGCCGTCTCGGGATCCAGCCGCCGCACAACATACAGCCATGGCACTCCGAACAGGAACACCACCGCGTGCACCGCCAGCCCCGCCACCACCACAGAACCCCACCCGCGGAACGACCGATCGCCCCGCCGGATGATCCAGTGCGCCACCGGCTGGCACGCCACGAATCCCACCAGATACCCCCCCGTCTGCCCCAGAATCGTCGCCCACCCCGCCTCACCGTCGGCAAACAACGGCACGCCGACAATCCCGCACAGCACATACAACCCCATGCTGACCGCCCCCAGCCGCGGCCCCAGCGCCAACGCGCACAACAGCACGGCCAGCGTCTGCAAAGTCTGCGGCACCCCGAACGGCGGCATTGGAAACTGCACCATCGCCCCGAGCGCGGTCAGCAGCGTAAACCCGGGCACCAACAACCCAAGCCCGAGCAACCGCAGGGCGTCTTGCTGAGTTCGATCATGGGCCAGTTCAGGGGAATGTGCCACGCATTAGCGTACGACGCGCAGTCGCGCGGGACTGTCTCCACGCGGCAAGATGATCGGCATCGGCGGCTCCGCGGGCGTGGGCTTGGGCTCGATCTCGGAGTCGAGGGCCTCGACGCGGGCGGCGGGGCCTTTGCCGGGTTTGGCGCGGGCGGCCTGGTCGATGTCGACGGCGCCCAGGGCCGGGCTGGGGCTTTCGAAGGGCCCGCCGCGGACGATGGCGCCGGGTTCGATGACGAGGGTGGCGCATCGCGCGCCGCCGCGCAGTTGGCCGGTACTTGTGACCCGGACCGTGCCGCCGGCGATGATCATGGCGTGCACGATGCCCTCGATCAGCACATCGCCTGACGCGACGATGAGGCTGGCGCGGACGGTGCAGTTGGGCAGGACATGGACCTTGCCGGCCGTCTGGATCGAGCCGCCCCAGTGCCCGTCGGTGATCACGACATCGGGGATGCGGACCGCGCCGCCGCAGTGCGAGCATCCGGTGGACTCGGCGAAGGCGGAGGCTTCGAAGGCGTGGGCGCAGCGGTAACACCGGACCACGCGGGTCGCGTGCGCTGGGAGGCGCGGGGCGGCCCGTTCGGCGAGGGTGGGTCGGCGTTTGCGCAGCCGAAAGAGCATAAAAAAGGCCGAATCGGCGGGGTGCCAGACTCGGCCGGGTGGGTGGTCGGTGGGGATGGGTTACGCGGCGCCGGCGTTGTTGCGGGCCCACGGCGGGGTGATGTCCACGCCGGCGGTGGTGACCGGGGCGTTGGGCTTCGGCTCGCTGTGGACGGCCTGGCGATGGGCATTGGTCTTGCTGAGGTCGGCGGCGTGAGGCCCGACATTGCAGTGCCCGACGAACGACGCGCCCTCGGCGACGACGAGGGTGCCGGCGGTCAGGTCGCCCTGGACCTGGGCGTTGGCGGTGAGGGTGAGGCGGTCACGGGCGGTGATTGGCCCATTGACGCGGCCGTCGACGATGACGCGCTCGGCCTCGACGGCGGCGTTGCACTGGGCGCCAGCGCCGACCTGGACCTCGCCCTGGGCGGTGATCTTGCCCTCGAAGGAGCCGAGGATGCGGGCGGACTTCTCGAAGAACATCTCGCCCTTGATCTTGGTGTCCGGGCCGATGACGGTCATTTCGGGGAGGTTGGCGGGGAGGTCGTTGGTCATGGCTGGATTCCTTCCGTCCGGCAAATCGGACCGCGCGGATCTCACCCCGCGTTCCGGGGGATCCCTTGAAGACGAACTGGGTTCAACGGTCTCCGCCGCGATCCGCGCCATCCGTGGCAGCACAAGCATCGACCGAGAACCCGGGGGTCCTGCACTTCCGATCGTGCGGTTTGGTGAAATTGTGCCGATTTTGCCGGTTTCACCCGGGTGGGGGATGGACCATAGGGCGGCACGAGTGGGACAGAGTGTGGGCGAGGGGGTGGGGAGAGCACGGCTTGCGAGATACGCCGCGGCACCCGGCTCTGGGGTTCAGTCGTCTTCGTCGTTGTCCTTGGCCTGGCCGGCGTCGGCACGGCGTTTGAGCAGCCCGAACTGGACGGCCATGCCGACCACGGCCGCGACACCCCAGACGACGGCCCAAGTGACGGGGGGCTGGCGGAGGATCTCGGGGGGCGGGCTCATGCCGGCGCGGAGCAGGGCGACGCCGGCGGCCATCCACATCGCGCTGCCGAAGAGGCTGGTGACCAGGGCGGCCGAGCGGTTGGGCATGACCGCGCCGACGACCAGGCCCAAGCCGACACCGGCGAGTGTGGCGCTGAGCAGGATGAGTTTGTCGCGTGCGGGGCGGCGTTGATAGTCGGCTTTGACCGCTTCGGCGACGCGGGAGACGAACTCCTTGGAGCGTTCGGCGGCGTCGCGGATGCGCTGGCGGTTCTCTTCGGTGTTGAGATCGTCGATGAGGTTGGAGGCGGCCGAGCCTTCGGGCAGTTCGTCGCTGAGGGCGTTGACGGCGTCGGTGAGTTCGTTGGCCGCCCGTTCGCGGACGAGGTCGGAGGCGTCGAAGCTGTAGCCAGTGTCGGTTTCGGCGAGGGCGGCGTCGGGGCTTGGGGCCTCGGCGGTGGTGGGATTGAGGTGGAGGAACACGAGGGCGGCCATCGCACCCGCGACACCGAACGCGGCGGCGGCGGTGGTGGCGACGACGACGCGGAGCATGCCGAGCGAGGCGAGGGCACCGATGATGCCGCCGGCGATAAGCCCGGTGAAGCCGGGGGTCAGCGGGACCGGCCCGAGGTTGAGGGTGGGCATGCCGGTGAGCGGCAGGAGGATCGCGCCGGCAAAGCCGCCGAGGGCCGCGCCAAGGGCGATGAAGACGGCACGGACGATTTTGACGCCGGCCAGCCAGAGGGCGAAGCCCGCTCCCAAGGCGATGAACAGCGAGACCGCGCCGCCCTCGGGCAGCGTGGCGCCTGTCTGGGCGAGCGTGGGCATGACAGTCTGGGACAGCAACGACAACTCCACGGGCGAATAATTGGGGATCGGGGGGCCGGCGTTGCGGCGTTGGTCTTGCCGCACACACTATCGGTCTTTCGTCGGGCGGGGCGACATTCGGGGTGGTGGGGGTGATTGGGCTGGTAGCATTAAGCCACATCAATCCACCAGCGATCCAATTGGCGCCTGATTTATCCT
>RFGH01000071.1 GCA_003696675.1 Planctomycetota bacterium | reverse complement strand
GTCATGCGGTGGGGGCGGCGGCGGCGGGCTGCGGCGTGTAGCGGAGGTAGGGCTTGACCGCGCGGAAGCCGGCGGGGAACGCCTCGCGGGCCTCCTCGTCCGAGACGGCCGGGACGATGATGCAGTCCTCGCCCGGTTTCCAGTTGGCGGGGGTGGCGAGCTTGTGCTCGCTGGTGAGCTGGAGCGAATCGATCACACGGAGGATCTCGTCGAAGTTGCGCCCCGTCGAGGCCGGGTAGGTGAGCATGAGCTTCACCTTCTTGTCCGGCCCGATGATGAACACAGAGCGCACCGTCATGGTGTCGTCGGCGTTGGGGTGGATCATGCCGTAGAGGTTCGAGACCTTGCGGTCCGGGTCGGCGAGCATGGGGAAGTTCATGCGGACGCTCTGGGTCTCCTCGATGTCCTTGATCCAGCCGCGGTGGTCCTCGACGGGGTCGACGGACAGGCCGATGACCTTGACGTTCCGGCGGTCGAACTCGGGCTTGAGCCTGGCGACGGCCCCCAGCTCCGTGGTGCAGACCGGGGTGTAGTCCGCGGGGTGTGAGAACAGGACGCACCAGGCGTCGCCGATCCACTCGTGGAAGCGGATCGGGCCCTCGGTCGAATCCTGGGTGAAGTCGGGGGCGGTGTCGCCGAGCTGGATGGTCATGTCTTGCTCCTTGAACGTGCGCCTGAAGAGGTTGGTCACGATACTGGGGAAAACGACCCGTTCGCTCCGTGGTGAGTGTACCGCACAGACCGTGGCGCGGGATCCCGGGTCTCCTGCTGAGGCGTCGCTTGTGCCGATGTCGGACAGGGGAACCTCTGGGGTGGTGTGGGCGGTATCATCCCGGCCCCCAGGTGTGGGCTCCGCTGGCCCCGTCACCCCGCACGAGACGACGCAGACCATGAACCGTCCAGATCATGTCTTTAGTCGGCGGCGCATCCGACGAGCGGTCCGTGCGGCGTCGGTGTGCGCGGCGCTGACGGCCGGGTGGCTCACGGCGGGGTGGATGTCGGAGGTGCGGGCGATCGAGCCCGGCTCGCCCGCGGGCCCCGACGGCGCCGAGGCCGAGACCCTCCCCGGGGCGGATTCGCCCGAGCAGGCCGTCCAGCGGC
>RFGH01000070.1 GCA_003696675.1 Planctomycetota bacterium | reverse complement strand
CAAAGCATCGTGGATGCCGTGGCTGAACAGATTGGGACCGAAGGCGGCTCAGGCGATGCCACTGGTGACTCTCGTCGTCGCCTTCGCATTCTCCGCCGAGAGCGCGTTTGGACACCTCCGTGAGCATGATCGTCGCAACTCCACGTCCAGCTGCAGCAGGAGTGGGCAGCGCGTCATCGATGCAGCAACGTGGATCGAGCAGAACCTGCCGCCGGATAGCAGGATCATGGCAACGCCGTTCCTGGTGAATGCAGTGAGCTTCTTCACGCCGTCAACGTACGAATTCCGAACAGTCCCCATCGACTGGCGTGCCCGCTTGGACGGGGCCAAGGTCGTGACCTCGGAAGGTGGCAAAAGCGACATAGAAGGGCTACTGTATGGCCGCCGAGGCCTGGGCGGCTACTACCCTTTGACGGTCTTGTTGCGGGAAGACTTTTGGCGGTCGGTGGCGCGCAATGGCGGCGGGTACGTTTTGTGGGAGACGTCCAACCATCCCTTCGATCCCGAAGTGGTTCCTACCTGCTTTGGAGATCCCTCGAGATTTACCCTCTTGTATGCGGATGAGGGCGGCCGTTGCCCGCAGGAGATGTACGTGTTTCGGATCGAGGGGCGAGCGGGTTCCACAACGTGCCAGGGGACGGTGTCGGCGGATTTCGTACTCGGCGGGACGGTCCCCGCATCGCTGGGAAGAGTTTTCGCGGACGGAGAACAAGTACCGGCGAAAGTCCGCATTCTGCCGGAGGGCGAGCGAGCGAGCAGGGCGTACGCCAAGCTTGCGGTCTGTGACTCGGAGCACGCGAACAAGGAGGAGGCTGCGCGCTTGTTTACGCGGGCGGCCGCGATTCACGAGCTGACTCTTCCTTCGGATCTCGAAGAGAGGCTGGTGGATCGATGGAGAGAAGCGGCTGCGGAGGAAGCCAGTCCGGAAGCGGCACTCGCATTGGCGAGGCGCTACGTGAGTGCACGCCGGCAGCAGAAGGCGATTGAGACGCTCCGGCGAGCGTCCGGTACAGGGGACCGTCGCGTTGACCTGCTGCTCGCCGACCTTCTTCTCGCCGAACGGGATCGGGTGAGTGGTCAGCGGAGCATCGAGTCCGTAGGGCCGGCCGGCGAGGTGGACGCTTTGTATCGGAGGCTCTTGGCGAGCCCGGCCGGACCGGCGGGTGCGCGGGATGCCGTCGCTTCAGCGCTGATACTCGCCGGTCGAGCGCGCGTTGGCCACTCCCTGCTCGCGGATGCGATCAAAAAGTACGAAAGAGATCTGAAGGAGCAGGGTGACCTGTCCAGAGTCTACTCGGCGCTGGCGCAGCTCTACCGATTGGCTGAGGAGCACGAAGCGGCCGCCAGGGTAGTCGAAGAGATGATGGATCGGTGGCCCAACCACGTCATCGGCGATCAGACCTCGGCCGGGCTACTGCGATGGATGAGGGGAGATCGTGCGTCGGCCGAGCGGGCGCTCCGATTGGCCTTGAAGCAACGACCACGGGATGCGATCGCCTACCGCACGCTCTTCGATCTCTTGCAAGAGCAAGGGCGGCAGGACGAAGCCATCGAGGTTCTCAAAGCCGCCTGTGCGCGCGGCGATGCCACGTTCTGGGCGTGGCGTGAGCTGGTGCGGCTTGATCGGACGAACGCTGCCGGTCCAGGGGCAGGTTGGAGCTGCGGCCCGGAGCCCATCGACGTCGAAGGCCTTGGTGCGTGCAGCGAGTGATTCCCACTAGCCGTCGCTTGCCGGGCGGGTGGCCCAGATGCCGAGGGCGCCGGCCGCGATCTCGAGCACGGTCTGCCACACGCGACAGCCGAGGCTGATGGCGATGGCCGGCGCCGTGCCGACGAGCGGCGTGAGGCCGGCGATGAGGACGCCTTCCCGTACGCCGAGTCCTCCAGGTGCGAAGACGGCGATGAATCCTGCAATCTGTGCCGCGATGAAGAGGGCGACGGTGGTCGGCAGGGCTGCAAGCGGCACGTCCGCAAAACTTTGGGCGAAGAGGTGGAACGAAAACCCGTAGCCGAGATGCACGACGACGTTGACCAGGAAATAGCGGAGGAGGGTGAAGAAGGGCAATTGGATCGTCGCTTCGTCGCGACCGAGCAGGAGCTGAAGCTTGCCCGTCAGCCCAGCGAAGATGGGGGGGTAAAGAGAGATCGCGGCCAGCCCGATCACTACCGCGATGAGCAGCGGCGTCGTGCTGATCAGACTGGTGCCGATCGCCAGTGCCAGAAGGAGACCACTGGTGAGGCCGACGACGTTGACGATGACGATGTTGGCGGCGGCCGCTGCTTTGGGAATGCGCTGCTGCGCGTACAGCATGAATGCGCCGAGAATGGACCACACTTTGCCCGGTATGAAGGTTCCGAGAAGCGGCAGATAGCGGAGGGCGCTTGCTTGCAGGAAGGAAACGCGGAAACCTTGGGCTTTGAGCAGCAGTTGAAGGTTCCACGCCGCAAGAGCGAGCATGGCGAAGAGCGCGAGCGTCGCCCAGGCGAGAAAGTCGCCTCGTGGTGGATCGAGGGTTCGAAGGTGGTGCCACTGGCTCGCAACGTAAGCAAGAAGTACGCCCAGGATCGCGACGAAGAGCGAAGACTTCGCTACGCGGAGCCACCGGCTGGAGGCGGACTGAGGACCTGGCATCGGATTAAGCGGCTAGCTGGATGATTGGAGGGAGTTGCCGCGCCGGTAGCGTGCTGCGACGCAGAGCACAACGTTCGTCGGGCCGTAGCGAACGAGCTCGACCATTCGACGGCCGAAGAGCAGGGGATGGCGAGCGTAGTAGGCAACGAGGCGAAGTTTGTCGACGCGGCGGAGAGCCTCGGAGACCCGGCCGTGGCCGAGATAACGAATCGCGAACCGTTGCTCGAGCTGCTCAAACGGATGAAAGCCATGCCGCTCAAGCAATCTCTTGAAAGACCTGTGCGTGAAATCGTGTAGGTGGTGCGGATTCGAGTCCGTCGATACGGTGACCGGCACCGATGCGACGAAGATTCCTCCGGGCTCGATGAGGCTGGATATCTTGATGAGAAAATCGTCAGGGTCGGGCACGTGCTCGATTGTTTCAAGAGAGCAGACGAGGCCGAACGGCGCTGGATCGCTGAAAGTTTCGTATTCGGCGCACGCGAAGGATATGCCTTCGCTGGAGTAGTGCCTGCGTGCGTAATCAATCGCGTCCGGTGCAGCGTCAAGCCCGACTACTTCACTCGCCCCGCCTTCATTCTTGAGTATTCTGGATCCGTAGCCGATTCCGCAAGCCAAGTCGAGTACCCTTCGATTTGCAGCGTATGACGCCGCGAATCGGTACCGCTGCCGATGAACGGCAAGGGAGGTCTGGGCCCACTCATCCATCAGATCCAGGCCTTCTGGCACCAATCTCTCTTGTGGACGATCTCCCATGCCCATGCCTTCTTAGGAGCGCCGCAGCACGCCGGCCGCCACAGCATAGCATGGCTCGGAGCATGCCGAGGAGTCGCGGGCGAGGCCGGATTGCAGGGGTCTCGCCGTTCCCCGTCTCGACGTGAGATCGACGGGAAGCGATCAGCTCTCTGCGCACGGAAGCGGGCCGAGGTACAAGCTCCTTGTGATACCGTAGGACGGAGTCGGGGAGGATGCGGCGCGCACGTGGTGTGCTGGAGACAGTCTGATGACGAAGAAGGAAGCGCCGGCAATGAGACCGCCGCGGAAGGGCTCGGGCGACGGCAGGCGCAGCGCTTGGGTCACTCTCCTGTCGCGCCTGGCGCCACGAGCGCTCAGTGGCCTCTTGGAGCGTTACTTCGTGTGGTTTCGAGGGTTCCCGGTGCGATTGCGCGCGGCCTGGCGGGTCCTGAGCTCAGAGCTCAACTCGTATCGGTTGGGGGTCTGGGAAGCTGAAGGTTATCGGATTGCTTACCGCAAGGGTTCGGTGGATGAGGAGGTGCTGGCGCACAGCTTCAGTAATGAGCAGTTCCTCCGAGCAGTGCCCGAGTATGAACCGCAGGCTGACGATACGATAATCGACGTCGGAGCACACATTGGAACGTTTGCGCTGCTGGCCGCTCGGATGGTGCCGAATGGGCGCGTGTT
>RFGH01000011.1 GCA_003696675.1 Planctomycetota bacterium | reverse complement strand
CGGATGCCGAGTAGGCGGGGAGGTTGCCCTCCCCGCCCCTCACAGATCCGGACGTGCAGATTTCCCGCATCCGGTTCCTCACGCGGCAGGTTCGCTCGCGGCTGCGTAGCGGTGGACGATCTTGGGCTTGGGCAGGGAGTACCGATTCAGGAACGCGGTCATGTCCTTAGGGCCACCCCTTTGGCCGCGCGATCGTCGACGGAGCCAGTAGAACCAGATCCTCGCGACGCGGTGCGCGTACCAGCGGACGCGACGACTGTTCCCGGTGATACCGTAATAGGCATAGTGCCCGGTCATCATCCGGCTCAGTCGCCGTTGCTGGTCGACGAGGGACCAGTGCCGGTTGCGCTTGCACAGCTCGTGAGCACGCTTCAGCGCTCGGGCGTATCGGTCCTTCGCGGTCCGCTGGTAGATCACGTTCTTCCCCCTCCTCGACTTCCCCCACACGTGGGTGAAGCCGAGGAAGTCGAACGTGGTCGCCTGCGTGTCGGGGTGCCGCTCTCCGTTCGGACGCTTGAAGCGGAAGTCGATGCGCCGGGTCTTATCGGGGTGCAAGGTAAGCCCGTACTTCGACAGCCTCTTGCCGAGCACCCGATGGACCCGATCGCAGTCAACGAAATCCTCAAACGCGATGACGAAGTCGTCGGCGTAGCGAACGAGCGTGCAACGACGCTTCATCCGCGGCACGACGTCCCGTGCGAACCACTCGTCCAGCACGTAGTGCAGGAAGATGTTGGCCAGCAGCGGGGATGCCACTCCACCTTGCGGAGTGCCCCTTCGAGAACGAGTGACCGCTCCCGCTTCGAGCACACCTGCCTTCAGCCACTTGTCGATCATCCGCCGAACCACGCCGTCCGTGACTCGACGAGCGAGGAACTCACGAAGACGCCCATGGTCGATCGTGTCGAAGTAGCGACGGAGGTCGACGTCGAGTACCCAACGGCCGCCACGCTCCATGATGTGAGCGCGGAGGTCGCGGAGCGCATCGTGCGCCGACCGTCCTGGCCGGAACCCGTATGAGCACGGCAGAAAGTCATGCTCGTAGATGGGCTCCAGCAGCAACACGATCGCTCGCTGTGCCACCTTGTCCTCGAACGTCGGGATGCCCAGCGGCCGCAAAGAGCCATCGCCCTTCGGGATGTATGTGCGGCGCGCCGGCGGGGCTCGGTACCGCCCGGACTTCATTCGATCGAGGAGATCTTGGAGGTTGCCCTCCAGGTCCCTCTCGAAGTCCTTGGCGGTCTGCCCGTCGACGCCCGTCGCCCCATCCTTCCGGGTGAGCTCATATGCGTACCGCAGCCACTCGACGTCGAGGTGGTGGTTCAGCGAGGTGAACGCCATCGTGGGGTTGTTCCTCGCCAGCTCGGCTATCCGCGCCTGTTTCGTGGACACGTTGATGGGTTTCAAAGCACCCTCCGTGTTTCCCAGCCGCGGCTCTGCACACGCGGCGCCTCCCTTCCCTCGGCCGGGTCCCCGCGAGCCGGGTTCCCCGTCGTCATCGGTACTATGAAGGCACTACGACTTCCCCTCGCCTGCTCCCGAGCGCTTATGGCTTCGCCCTCGGGCCCCGTGCGCTGTCTCCCGGTTCGCTCCCGCGGGGCGGAGACGCTCCCCGCGGGCCTGGTCCGTTTGGTTGTCGTGGACCGTTCCGACGCCACACGCACGGCGACGAAGGGATCTCCCAGGTTCCTGGGCGACCCATCCCGCACCTCTGCCCTGCTCTCAGACCCCGGCCGGGCTCCCCGCCCCTCGCGTAACGGTTCGAGGAGTGCTGCCCCCGCATCCAACACGACGAGGGCCCCAGCGGACAACATGATGTCGAGGCTCAATGACACGGCTTCAGTACCTGCTGTCTACGCTTCACGAGGTCCGTTGCCGGCCCCATGCAAGACTCGCTTCCGGCTGGCTGCTCGCCTTTACCGGGGGGGAGTCGAACCCCCTGGGTCACGGTAAGAGGTTTCAGTCGCTACATCGCATCCTCCTCTTCCAGGCTTGGCCTGGCGCTAGTTGGGGGCACGCCCGCCGCAACGTCCTCAAGGCCGAGAAGGAGGCGCCAGGGCAGGTCCGCGAGTTTCTCGACCTCGTGGGCGTCCTCTACGAGATCG
>RFGH01000069.1 GCA_003696675.1 Planctomycetota bacterium | reverse complement strand
GGCGCGCCGACGCCGCCGGGGCCGAGTGACGCCACGGTGCGGATCCACGGGCTGACGGCGAGCGAACAGTTGAACGACGTCCAGATCAAGGCGACCTGGCGCTCGGCCGACGGCGCCCAGGAGTGCTCGGACATGCTGGAACTGACAGTTATCAGCATCGTCCTCCGTTTCGACACGATAGGGGTGTGGGCAGGCGCCGACCCCGATGATCTGGTTGAAGACGGGATCAATAATATTAATATACAGGGTTTTGTTCGCGCAGGCGCGCCATTTCTCGGAGAGATCAGCCCGGGTGTGCCGTCTGCGTCGTGGTTCTTCGGCGAGAGCGAGCAGGTCTGCGCAGCGCTGACCCCGTGTGTGGCGGGCATCGTGTCTGAGTTTGATTTTAAGCGAAATGCGATCGGACCGACTCTGCTCGGCAACACATCGCTGCAAATCGCTGTGGCTGATCCGAACACGAGTTGTCCGACATGGTGTGACGACGATCTTGTCAACGGAATGGTGGACAACAGCGACGAAGATTTAGCCATCGATCCGCCACCCGCATGCACGTTATTTTCTATCGATATCCCCGGTTTTCAAAATCCGAATGGTCAAACAGAAGAAACAACGTGCGCTTCGTCTGTAGCAACGGCAGAAACGTTCCTACTGAATGCCAAGAACATGCGGGAGTGGGTGAATATCGACCGATACCGCGGCAGTGCGACACTGGAATGGTATGCAAGAATCGAAATCGGATGCGTGATGGACCCCATAACTGGCGCAACGACGTGGGCTCACACGAACCGTTTTATCCAGGCCCCGAAGCTCGGAGTGGGCAATCCACCGCTGCCAACTCTCGGATTTGGAGGATTTGTGAGGCAACCCAGCGAGGTGACGCCGATCGGTTTTTCGATCCGGAACGCCCTGAACGCAATGCGTGCAAAGGATCCTGCGACCAGGCTCCGAGGTGTGTCTGCATTGAGCCGAATGATTCCCCAACATCGCCTGGAGCCCCTCGCGCGGGAACGCATCGTCAGAGGACTACTCGACATGCTGCATGAACGTGCGGTCGCCGAACAGGAAGCGCCGTATTTCTGCAACACGTCGTCCTTTGCAATCGCCTTTCTAGGAGATCTGGACGCATTCGAAGCGATCCCATTCCTGCTCGACAACATCACTGATCCACACTGGCCCGCTGTCGGGCATCTACCACCACGGGGTGATTCCGTACGGGCTCTTGTTATGATCGGGAATTCTACAGTCGCCCCGATCCTGGAGCGGTGCGGGTCGGAGCCGGACGAGCGCTGGCGTCTGATGACGGGAGTGCTCCGGCAGATTGACAAAGACTCGCCGCTGGTGCGGCAGACGATGCGAACAGTTCTCGACGCGCAATCGTGGTTCGAGGAAGTCGAGGCCGCGGGCGGCGTCCCGCAGCCGGACGAGGCCGAGAAGGCCCGTCGGGCGCTGGTCAAGCAGCGCCTCACGGAGTTCCTCTCGACGCCGGAGCCG
>RFGH01000068.1 GCA_003696675.1 Planctomycetota bacterium | reverse complement strand
TCCCCCCCATGCGCGGGCCCGAACATCGACGTTCCCGCGCATGGGGGGGAAGGCGGGAACGCTCAATCAGCCCATGACGCCCGAGACCGGGCCGACGGCAATCTCATCGCCGGCGGACACGGAGGGGACATCCGGCAGATCGCCGACATCATCGCTGGGGAAGCGGAAGGTGATCTCGCCGATGCCGAGTCCGTTGGTGGTGATCTCGCCGATCACCGTGCCGTTCAGAGTCACCTCGTAGGTGGTGTCGGGCTGGGCGTCCTCGACCTCGATATCCAGGCGGGCGGAGACCGCGCCGCGGCGGGCCTGCTCGCGGTAACGGGCCTTGCCGCTCATCAGGGTGCCCGAGCCGTCGAGATCGGCGCGGTACTCGGTGCGGTCGTTCCGCTGATTCATGCCCTGGCGGCTCTCGCCGTTCGACGCGGCGACGGGCGCGGCGGCGAAGACGGCCAGGAACGAGGTGCCCAGAAGAGCGGTCGTGATCAGACGGTTGCGGTTCATCATTCAACTCCTTGCGGTTCGCCCCCACGGGGGCCGGTGTGATTCCGGACCACACGGCCCGGGGACACCTCCGCATTTGCACGCCGCGTGCCAAACGATGAACCCCACCGTTCTGGCCACACCCGGCCCACGGCGCCCACGCCTGACCGCAGAACCGGCCACATCAACTCAACCCCGCTGTGCGATCTCTTCGCGCCTGGTGACACATGTGGCCGCGCGGCCGACACCGTCCAACCTCAGGCGAGCGCCCCGCCCGCGCCTTCCGGCACCGCCCAACGATCTTCCGCCGCGACCGCTCGCCCACACTCGGGGCACACATCCCCCACCAACTGGTAGAGCAGGTAGCCGCACGCGCACCGCGGCTCCTCGACCTCCACCCGCACCTTGAGCCGGCACCCCTCGCAACGGCATTCCCGGTTTGACCGCCCACGGATCATCGAGCCGCAGCGCGGGCATGCGAGCTCCACCGGCACGCCCTCACCGATCAGCCCCGGCTCGTCGTGCTCCGGGCGTCGCTCAAAGAACCACACCACACCCGTCGCGACCGAAGAACCCGCCGCCACGATCGCCGAGACGCCGAGCACCCGCACGATCAGCTCGTCGTAGTCGTACCAGTTCTCCCACAGCATCATCATCGCGATCAGCCCGGCCACGATCGGCCCGGAGATCAACGCCGTCCGCAGGACCACCCGCCCGAAGCCCGCGCGCAGCCGCATCGGGCCGAGCACCATCCGGTGCACCATCGCCAGACAGACGAAGACCGATGCGCCGCAGATCCGCACCATCCAGTCACTCGCCCGCCAGGAGATCACCCCCTCGAGCCAGATCACCGAGATGAACCCGGCGCACCCCGCGGCGGCCGTCACCAGACACACGACAAGCAACCGAGGCATCGCCCTGGCCGCCGTCACCGTGACCAGCGATCCGAGGGTGTATACCCCGATCACCGCGATCGTGGCCAGGATTTCCTCGGGCACCCACCCATCGGGGAACAGCACCGCCGCGATGCCCGTCACCACCGCGAGCCCGATCAGCCCCAGCAGCACGAACAAAAGCAACTTCTTCGCGCTCATGGGGCGGGCCTCCGTCTACCAGGTTCCGGCGTAGCCGATCTCGAACGGGCGGGCGTCCCGATACGCCAACTGGTGCAAACGCTTGGCGATCTGACGCAGATGCAGCGCGTCGTGGGCGGCCCACGCACCCAGGAGATCCCCCGCCCGCATGGGCCCGAGCGTGGCGTGCGTCTTGGCGGCGCCCCAGTCAGGAGCCGGGAGCGACCGGAGCCATGCGACCGACGCCGCCCGCGCCGCGACGAACCGGTCGACGCGCTCGGCAAAATCCTGCTCGAGATAGTTCCGCTGCACCGCCCAGCCGCTTGGATCGATCGGCGCCCATTCGCGCGCCGGTGCTTCCAGCAGCGATCGCAATCGGAGCGGAAAGTCCTCGGCCTCTTCGTCCACGAGATGGCAGACGATCTCGAGAACCGACCATGAGTCCTCGTCGGGCTTCCATCGGGCGTCGTCGGGCGAACAGACCAGAGCCGTGGCGCGGACTGCCGCCGCCCCGCGTTCCAAACGGTCGATCAGCCCCGCGGCGTGGAACGCCGGCGCGTTCATGACGAACCCGAACGCATCCGGTCAAGCCCCGCCGGGAACGGATAGCTCGGGAAGACGCCGACATCGGCCAGACGCCACATGCCCGGCGCCGGGTACACATCGCCCCGGTAGCCCGCGCCGTACATCGTCCGCAGCACCGTCTCGAAACTCGGTTCGGCGTTCGGGTCGCTGCCCGTGCCGGCCACCAAACGGTTGGAGGTCGCCCCCAGGAACGACACTGAGCACACCGGGCGACGCTCCGGGCGTCCCGAGATCATCTTGGTGATCGTCTGGAAACCACGCCCCAAGTCCGCCAGCGTGAAATGGTCCCGCCCCTTCGGACGCAGCAAGGCCAGGATCAGCACCGAGTCCAGATCGTACTTGAGCACATACGGCTCGCGGTCGTGGGCCGCGTGCACCTGGACGGACTCGTGGAACATCTTGGCGTAGCTGGTCACGGCGTGGACCGACCACTGGCTGGTTGTCACCAGCGAGACGAGCTGGGCGATCAGCCCGCGGCTGTTGTCCTCCTCGTTCACCGAGCACACGACCGCCCGGTACTTGCCGTCGAGCACATCCCGGAGCATGTCCTGGCCCCACATCACCCTGATCCGGGTGCCTGGCTGCAACTGGGTGTGCTCGGAAGGAAGGAGCGAAACACGGTCAGGAAACGACGCCGGGCTCAGTAGCGCGTCTGCGTCGTCGTCGTACAGGCGGATGGATTCGGGCATGGTCGCCTCCCTTGTCGCGGAGAAGCATCCTACCCGGCGGCGGGCGTGCTCACTCGGTGGGATTGGCGCAGTCAGGCCGCGCGGCGGCGGGGGCGCCAGGGTTCGCGGATGACAGGGGCGGGCTTGTGACGGGGATGCCCGGGGTAGTGCAGCTCGAACTCGTGCGAACCGGCGAGAAAAGGAAGCACCAGGGCGTGGTGGATGAGGTCGGAGACGGCCAGTGCGATGCCGGCCGCGAGAATGGCCGGAGCGATCCAGAGCATCCAGGTGGGCTCGGACCCCGGCAGCAGGGTGTAGATCGGAATGGCCACGGGCATCAGCACAAGGCCGGGATAGCCGTGGTGGAGCCGCCAGCCTCGGGTCAGTTTGGCCAAGGGGCGGGTGCGTTCGGGGGATCGCCACCCGAGACCGAACCGCAGGAACACGGTGAGGGCTTCCAGCCCCAGGGCGCCGAGCAGACCGATCCAGAGTGCGTGCAACCAAGGCATGTCGGATGAACCTCCGAGGACACCGAAATGTTCCCATACTCGGGCGGTGGATGCCAGTGCGGGGGAGACATTGAGGTGTGGCCCGCTCGAATGTGGTGGCGTGGGGCTGAGAAGTCCAAAAATGGCAAGCCCCCCGAGGGGGTGCCTCGGGGGGCTCAAGAGTCGGCGACGACCTACTTTCCCGCTGAGCAGTATCATCGGCGGCTTGGGCTTAACTGCTGTGTTCGGGATGGGAACAGGTGTGACCCCAAGCCTGTGATCACCGACAAGGTCCGACATCCGGTGTCCCGGATGCGGGATGTGATCTGGCATGGTGACGAGCAGTAGACACCCGGTGCATGCTGCACGGGGCGGGGATGAGAATCTCATGGTGCCGAGTTGGTGTTGTTGCTCGACCGGTCCGGACGGCGTTGCCGTCGGCGGCTGGTCGGAGCGATCAAACCTTCGACCGTTAGTACCGCTCTGCTGAGAGCCTCTCAGCTCTTACACATGCGGCCTATCAACCCGGTGGTCTACCGGGGGTCTCTCGCAAATGCTAGCAAACCTCATCTCGAGGGGGGCTTCCCGCTTAGATGCTTTCAGCGGTTATCCCTGCCGAACGTAGCTACCCTGCGGTGCACCGAGCGGTGCAACAGGATCACCAGGGGTTCGTCCAACCCAATCCTCTCGTACTAGGGTTGACTCCTCACAAGTTTGCGACGCCCACAACAGATAGGGACCGACCTGGCTCACGCCGGTCTGAACCCAGCTCGCGTACCGCTTTAATGGGCGAACAGCCCAACCCTTGGGACCGCCTTCAGCCCCAGGATGCGATGAGCCGACATCGAGGTGCCAAACCGCTCCGCCGCTATGGACGCTCGGGAGCGAT
>RFGH01000067.1 GCA_003696675.1 Planctomycetota bacterium | reverse complement strand
GCGCTGGACAACGCCCATGTGTCATTTGTGTCGACACGAACCGGAGTTGTGCTGGGCGACGCCACGCTCGGAGCACTGATGAACCCGCAACCACCTGCGCCGCTGCTCGGTGACGCCAACGGCGACGGGGCCGTCACCGCGTACGACATCGCCCTTGTCGTGAACAACATCGGGCGCCCGTCGGTGTCGATCTCAACCGACCCGACCGGCGACGGCCTGACGGACATGAGGGACGTCCATGTCGTGCTGAGTTCACTCGGCAACACCGGACCCACCGGCGTCGATCCGGCGCCGCTGCCCTTGCTTAGCACAGGAGGAATCACTGGCACGTGCCGCAATTCAGCGATTGGCTTCGCTGCGGGCGCCTTGATCGGATACTTTGGATGCAGCATCGCTGGTCTGTATAATCCGCTGTTAGGCATCGCGTGTTTTGATTACGTGTTCAAGAGTTTTGTCCTTCCGGGGTCTCTCGGTGTTGTGGGGGTCTGCGCGGCGGGATGAACTGGCTCTGTTGCGACATCCTGGAGATTGTGAGAATGAATAACACACAGATACATCGATCGCCGCACACGCGCAATGGCAAACCGTCGAGGAAACACCGCTGGTTTCAATGGGCGGCGTTTCCATCGGCCTGGTTTCTTCTTCTCATTCTGAGCGTGGTTGGCGGCGCCATCGGCCGCGGCGCGCACAACCTTGTCGTCTGGCTCACCACGTGGCCGGGGATTGTCGTGTGGATCCTGAGCATCCCGGCGTTCTCAACGCTCGGGTGGTGGCTGGCGCGCCTCTATGACCAAAATCACGACCTCACCTAACGTGGTCCGCTTTCGGGGCCTCGCGAGACGAAGGTGTGACGATCAGACACGGATCCGTTGGACATCCCTGTTCATCCGCATCGCGGCAGCATGCCTTCGTCCGTAACTCATCTATGCACGACCCGATATCCTCCCCGCATGACTGAACGAACTCCCGGCTGGTCCTGGACGCTGCTGCGCGCCGGGCGCTTCAAACTCGGCGGCGGGGCGATGTTCGGCGCCTCGGTCGCCGGCCTCGGAGACATCGACGGCGACGGCCGAGCTGATTACGCTGTCGGCGCTCCCGGCGACGCGCAGTTCACCGGCTT
>RFGH01000066.1 GCA_003696675.1 Planctomycetota bacterium | reverse complement strand
GGGAGGGGGGAGATTGGGGGAAGAGGGTGTTGAGGAGTTTGAGGGCGAGGCGGATTTCCTTGGCGAAGTTCGCACTGGTGGGGTTGTGGTGGGCGATGTGCAGAAGGCGATCGAGGGTGTCGGCGTGGATGGCCGCGGCGATGGCGGGGCGTCGCTTGGCGCGGATCCGGTCGATGCGTTCGAGGGCGGCCTGGAACTTCGGGTGTTCGGCGGCGTGCTCGAGTGTTTCGAGGGAGATCTGATGGGCACGGCAGAGGCCGAGTTCGGACATGCCTGGTTTGTGCCAGTCGTCGAGGAGGGCGTTGATGAGGTCGAGGGTGATCTCGGTTTGGATTTCAGGGGCGGCGTGCGTGTCCATGGGGGCAAGGTACGGCGGCCGCGGCGGGGTTCAAGGGGATTCGCGCGCATGTACACGAAGTTGCGCACAGATGCGGTACATGCGGTTCAGATTTTGAACGCAGAGGTCGCAGAGATCACGCAGAGAGCGCAGAGAGGGATTGGGGATCAGCAGCGGGAGGTGGCGGCTTCGAGGGTGAGGATGCGGATGCGGGCGTGGGCGCGGCCGACGGCGGGGGTGAAGGTGGCGTGGATGGGGGAGGGGTCCTGGGTCGTGTCGGCGTGGACGTGGATGGTCATGGCTCTGGCGATGTGCTCGGCGCCGGGGAGCCAGCCCTGGATGCCGTCGGGGGAGGCGTTGGCGTCGACGTAGTGCCAAGAGGGCTTGTGGGAGTTGATGCAGCTTTCGAGGACCCAGAAGAGGATCATGGCTCCGGCGACGAAGTGGAAAACGCCGGAGAGTTTCTTGGTGCGGGGGGACGGCATGGGGCCTCTTCTCCAGGCAGAAAGCCTATTGAACCCATTCTATAGTTTCGGTAGCATCCTGTTCGGAGGAATGCCATGATCCGTGTTTTCACAGTTGGCATAGCTGCGGCGATCTCACACGCAGGGTGCCCGCGCCTTTATGTGTCTTGCGCCTCGACCAACGGGTCGCAGCTGCGGGTCTTTGACCTGTACGGCGGCCAAGAAGATCTCAATAGAGCCGACGGGTGGCTTCCGGCGGGGATCGGATTCACCGATGACGACCGCCTGTATCAGTGGCAGCAGAACGGCGGCCCGCTTTGGGCGATCGATAAGCAGACCGGCGTCCGGCTCGACCCGCTCATCAACCAGAATGCGGGCGGCTCTTGCCAAGGCCGAGACTTCCTGTTTCTGCCAAATGGCACGACGCTGGTCGGATGCGGTTCCAGCGGAACGGTCAAGCAGTTTGACTCTGACACGGGCGCATACCTCGGCAACTTCGCCAACTGCGATGTCTGCAGAGGCCTCTGCCTCGATCGCGACGGGTTTGTGTTGTCAAGCAGCCAGACATCAATTCAACGATGGAATGCAGACACGGGCCAGCTTGAAGGGATCGTGGTAGCCCCGGGCACCGGTGGTCTCGAAGACGCTTATGACATCGTGCTCGACAACAACGGGGACATTCTGGTCTCTGACGTCACGACAGGCCGCATTCTGCGGTTTGACGCCGAGACTGGCACCCACCTTAATGATGCGACTGAGTTCGCCATGACCGGCGCTCGTGGCATGGCCACTTGGCGCGATTCCGATCTGTTTGTGAGTGCTTGGCACGGACCGCTCGGGGGAGGCGTGTATCGCTTTGATCTGGAGAGCGGTGAGTTCAAGGACTTTTACCAAGCATCCGCCGCGATGTTCGTCGCTATCACCGACTGTCGTATTGACTACGACTGCGACGAACGGGCTACATTCTTCGACATTTCGGGAATGCTGCTGCTTTATCAGGCACAGGCGGAGTGGGCGGACTTCAATGAAGATGGGTCTTGGAACTTCTTTGACATCGCTGCTTTTTTGGACGAGTACCTGCTTGGGTGCTAGCGAAGTGGTCAAATCTCCCACTTGTTCAGGCCGAGGTCGATGGGGGTGAGGAGCAAACAGCCGACGATGCGGGCGCGGCGTTCTTTGCGGCGGCGGCGGGTGTGGTAGTGGTCGGGGGTGGCCATGGGCGGGGGAGTTTATGGCCGACGATTTGGGGATCCCGCAGAAGGCTGCGCCGTCTGCGGCGCCGCCGGCCAAACTCTTCATACAACAGCCATCTGATCAAAGACGCGTGGCCAAGTACATACCGCTGGCGATCTTTCTGGCCTGCTGCCCATTGCCTGGATTATGAGGATCCAGACTCACATTCGCACTCGCCATAGCCTCGACAAGCGTGTCTCGCTGAACAACTGGAAATGCATTGATATAATTGCGCAAATTTTCAGCATTTCGCCTTTCTCGAGGAGTTGACCCCCCCTCACGCTCAAGAGCCTTGGGCAACTCCTCTGCAATTAAGCGCCCCATCGTCGGAAAGCGATCTCGTAGAGCGAACGCAAGCCCGAATCCTTGGGCTGTACACCCGTCCCCAAGAGCAAACCCACTTAGTTTTTCCTTGACGACATAGCAGATGGTTCTCAATCTGGCAATGGAGCGATCGACCGTCCGAGGAGTGGCGAGCTCGCTGGCGCAGCACATTCCGATACCAATATTCATTGGCGATATTTTATCATCCCAATTTTGAACAACAAAGGCCAATCGGTTGCGGATTGAATCACCTAGCACTGGATCTACAGTGAGAATTCGCTGGCGCGCATACTCTGAAAGCTCCCCGTGCACCCTGGGCAGATCGTGTACCAAATCAAATATCTTCGTACACAACGATCCGGCTTCATCCAATCCCTGATACGGCATGTCTACGTGACCAAGAGTTCGCTGATCGATTGCGCAAACAAAGACAATTTGCTTCTTGCACCGCTTCAAGAAGTACAGAGACTCCAGCATGGGGCGCTGCCATTCTGGAGGACACCGATCCATATCATCTATGAGTATGGCAAGCTTTTTGCCTGGAAAACACACCTCAATCAGATCATCAATCGCGACAGCAGCTGCGGCAGCTGGGCTGATCGGCGCGTCTCCGCCAGACCAGATATCACCTAGGTCGGCCGCGAGCTTTTCCAGATCGGCGCCGCTCACACGCTGCAGAGCAAAGCGATTGGCTAGCACGAATCCAATCTTGCCTATCTTCTTCAATGAATCTTTGGTATCTTTATCCACAGGCTTATACTTAGAAATCGCCATAGCTACTGCTTGAAGCAATGACGAGTACCCCGACGACCAAGGGTTGGCCTCTACTACCGCGATGTCTTGACCGAACCGGTGTTCGATTGCCAGCTTGAGCCTCTGAAGAACATCGGTCTTTCCTCGCCCCCACGAGCCAAAGATCGCCATGCAGCTTGCGTCAGAAAGCGAACTGACCTCCTCCGCAAGCCGCGCGGCAACGCTCTCGTGATTCAAACGGTCAGTAGGAAGGTTTGGCACCGCTCACCCCACCGCCGCGACTACTTTTTTGGCCGCGTCGCCCAGGTCGTTGGCGGCCTGGAGGGTGGGCAGGTCGGCGGAGGCTTTCTTCAGGAGTGCCCGGCCGGCGTCGACATTGGTGCCTTCGAGGCGGACGACGAGGGGGATCTTGAAGCCGATTTCCTTGGCGGCGTTGACGATGCCCTGGGCGATGATGTCGCAGCGCATGATGCCGCCGAAGATATTGACGAGGATGCCCTTGACGGCCTGGTCGCTGAGGATGATGCGGAAGGCTTCGGTGACGGCTTCTTCGGAGGCCGAGCCGCCGACATCGAGGAAGTTGGCGGGCTCTCCGCCTTCGAGTTTGATGGTGTCCATGGTGGCCATGGCAAGGCCGGCGCCGTTGACGAGGCAGCCGATGTTGCCGTCGAGGGCGATGTAGGAGAGGCCCATCTTGGCCGCCCGTGTTTCGGCGGGGTTGTCCTCGGACGGGTCGTGGAGGGCCTGGATGTCCTTGTGGCGGAAGACGGCGTTGTCGTCGAAGTTGAACTTGGCGTCGATGGCGATGACCTGGCCGTCGGGGTTGTCGGCGGTGCCGGGGGTCACAATCAGCGGGTTGATCTCGGCGAGGGAGCAGTCCTTCTCGTGGTAGAGCCTGGAGAGGGCGAGCATGATCTTGACGGCCTGGTTGACCTGCTTGCCGGTGAAGCCGAGGGCGTAGGCGACCTCGCGGGCCTGGTAGGGCTGGAGGCCGAGGAGGGGGTGGATGGGGGTTTTGATGATGGCGCCCGGGTTTTCCTCGGCGACCTTTTCGATCTCGACGCCGCCTTCGGAGGAGGCGATGAGGATGTTGCGGCGGGTGTTGCGGTCGGTGGTGATGGCCAAATAGAACTCTTTGGCGATGTCGACGCCGGCGGCGACGAGGAGCTTGTTGACCTCGAGGCCTTCGGGGCCGGTCTGGGGGGAGACCATCTTGTTGGAGAGCATGAACTTGGCGGCTTCGGTGGCGTCGTCGGCGGAGCGGACGAGCTTGACGAAGCCTGCTTTGCCTCGGCCGCCGGCGAAGACCTGGGCCTTGACGACGGCGAGGTCGGTGTGGGCTTCCTGGGTGACGGCTTTGTAGGCCTGTGCGGCGTCTTCCTTGGAGGTGATGGTCTGGCCTGGGGGGACGGGGATGCCGTAGGAGGCGAGGAGGTCGCGTGCCTGGTATTCGTGGATCTTCATGGGGGGCTCCGTCCCGAGGGGGTTGCGTGTGTTGGGCATTGTACGGGGTGTGAG
>RFGH01000065.1 GCA_003696675.1 Planctomycetota bacterium | reverse complement strand
CGACGGTGGTGTGGGTGAAGGGGTCGTGGGTGACGGTGCAGGCGGCGGCGATCTGGTCTGGTGGCCAGGTGGAGATGTGCGGGGTGGCACAGCCGGCGATGAGGAGGATGAGCAAAAGGGGGATGAACCACGGAGACACGGAGGGCACGGAGGGTGTGGAGGTGTGTTTCATTTTGGGCGTGGGCGGGGTGATGGTTTTTTCGCGTAGGGCGCGGGGGTTTCTTCGACGATGATTGGGCCGCCTTGGGAGATGTCGCGGCGGATGAGGTTTTGCAGATAGCCGCTGACGGTCATGCCGAGGCGTGCTGCGCGGGCGGTTACGGCGTCGCGCATTTGTGGCGACATGCTGATTCCCTGGGTGATGTGTTTTCTGGGCATGGTGTATGGGGGATGTGGTGTGAGATAGGGAGATGAGATCAATAGGCGGTTTTTTGCAACTTTTATCAACTTAATGCTTGCAACCGTAGGCAACGGTCGGCAAAACCCTGACCTCGATGCAGCAAAAAACTGTAGTTCAGGGGGTGAGTTTACCCGAAGAGATGCTGGATGCGGCGAAGGAGCGGGCTGCACGCGGACATCGCAGCTTGTCGGGATATATCCGCTCTTTGATCGAGGAGGATTTGCGCGGCGCGGGTGAGGTAGCCCCCAAGGAAGTGCCGGCGATTGACCGGCCGACCGTCGCGGCCGAGGAGGTGGCGCCGTGAGCGCGCCTGACCTCACAAACGGCGAGCGCCTGCAGGTGCTGATTGGCGTGCTGCGGGTGGATGGCGCGCTGGATGAGGCTCGGCTCGGTCAGCTCACGGCGCTGGCGGAGGGGATCCGCGAGGATGAGCGGCGATCGAAGACGCGCTACGGTGCGCTGAAGGGGGTGAGGCGGTGCCTGCGTGAGGGGGAGCTGGCGGAGGTGCTGGCGGACGTGGAGAGGGCACTGTAATGGAGCACCCTCACATCGTGACGATTTGCGCGTGGTGCCCGCCGGATACAACGGCGGCGGTGAAGGCTTCGGCTTTTCGGTCTGGGTTCGTGGTGAGCCACGGTATTTGCCCAGTGTGTCGGGAGCGGTTTTTCGGGGTTTCGAGTTCAAAAAACGGGGTTGCCCGCAGTGGCCATGCAGAGGCTGAGGCGGACGGTTTAGGGGTAGGTCGTCCGCTGAAAAGCAAGGGGGTTTGTTCATCGAGCGCCTTTGCGGGCGCTGCGGCCAACCCCGTTTTTTGAATACGAGAGGAGGAATGAAAATGATCGATGTTGCGAATCAGGATCTGGCGTTTGCGCTGGTGGCGCTGTGCGGCGCGACGGCGGGCGGGCTGTTGGTGTTTTTGTGGGCGGCGGGCGCGCTGCGGCGCACGCGGGATGTGGCTCGCCGCTTAGGCGAGCAGGCGAATTGGTGGCGGCATGAGGTGACGGCGACGGAGGCCGCGTGGAAGCGGCGTATGCAGGAGGCGGCGCAGGCGCGTGCGGAGCAGGCGCCGGGTTTTTTGCGGGATCCCGACTGGTGGAATGAGGCATGAGAATGACGCTGGACCGCGAGGATGTGTCGGCGATCGCCGCCGAGGTGGTGCGGCGGTTGCACGAGGATATTTTGCTCAATTCGGTGCGCGCGGCGCGGCCGCTGAGGGTCGAGGAGGCGATGAGCCTCACGAGACATAAGAGCAAGGCGGCGTT
>RFGH01000064.1 GCA_003696675.1 Planctomycetota bacterium | reverse complement strand
GGCCCGCGCCGGCGATCGCCGGCGCGGGCCTCTTTGTTGTTGGGGATGCGGTCAGCGCACCCAGCGTTGGGCGATGGGCATGCGGCGCCCCGGGCCGAACGCGACATGGGTGATCTTGAGCCCGACGGCGTACTGGCGGCGTTTGTACTCGTTCAGGTCGATCTGGCGGCAGATGCGTTTGACGAGGTCGGGGTCGTGCCCGGTTTCTTCGATGATGCGGGCTGACGATTGGCGGTGCTCGACATGGCGTTCGACGAGGTCGTCGAGGATCTCGTACGGGGGGAGCGAGTCGGTGTCGAGTTGGCCGGGGGCGAGTTCGGCGCTCGGGGGCTTGGTGATGGTTGATTCGGGGATCGGCGGGCGATCGAAGCCGAGGTCGGCGTGGTGGTCGTTCATGTAACGGCAGACACGGTAGACGAGAGTCTTGGGGACATCGCTGATGACGGCCAGCCCGCCGTTCATATCGCCGTAGAGGGTGCAGTAGCCCACGGCCACCTCGCTTTTGTTGCCGGTGGTCAGCAGCAGGGCACCGGTGCGGTTGCTGATGCCCATCATGAGTGCGCCGCGGATACGGCTCTGGAGGTTTTCCTGGGCCAGATCGGGCAGTTTCTGGCCGATTTTGGGCTGGTCGATGGTGGCGAAGGCCTCGTCGAGGATCTGCTTGTGGGCGTCGAAGCCCGCGGCGATGGGCATGGTGATGCAGCGCATGCCGAGCCGATCGGCGAGGTCGTAGGCGTCGGTGACGGAGCCTTCGGAGCTGAACGGTCCGGGCATGGTCGCGCCGAGCACTGCGTCGGGCCCGAGGGCGCGGACGGCGATGGCGGCGGTCAGCGCGCTGTCGATGCCGCCGGAGAGCCCGAGGCAGGCTTTGCGGAAGCCGCACTTGGTCAGATAGTCGCGGACACCAACGGTGAGCGCGTCGATGACGAGGCGTTCGTCGGGGATGGAGGGTGGTTCGATGGGCTTGGCGGCGTCGAGGTCGACGATGACGAGGTCTTCCTCGAAATCAGCGCACTCGGCGAGGGTGTGGCCCTCGGGGGTGATGACGCAGGAGCGGCCGTCGAAGATGAGGTCGTCGTTTCCGCCGCACTGGTTGACGCTGGCGACCGGCGTGCCCAGGGCGGCGGCGTGCTTGGCGAGGATGGCGCGGTGTCGTGCGTGTTTGCCGAGGACGAAGGGGCTGGCGCTGGGCACGGCGAGCAGATCGACGCCGGACTTGGCGAGCTCGGCCATGGGGTCGGGGGCATCGGCGTACCGGGCGGCGAAACCGGCGTCCTCGCCGCGCCAGAGGTCCTCGCAGATGGCCAGCCCGACGCGACAACCTTCGACCTCGATAACCACGGTGCGGTCGCCGGGCTCGAAGTACCGGTCTTCGTCGAAGACATCGTAAGTGGGGAGCAGGCGTTTGTCGTAGTGATCGACGAGGGTGTTGTTGCGGTAGACAACCAGGCTGTTGGCGATAGCGCCGTGCTCGAGCGGCACGGGGGTGCCGATGACGGCGGTGATGCCGTGGGTGGCGGACTCGCCGATCTGTTTGGCGGCGGCGGCGCAGCGGTCGACGAAGCCCTCGATGGTGAGCAGGTCGCGGGGCGGGTAGCCGCAGACGCAGAGTTCGGGCAGGATGACGAGCGAAGCGCCGGCGTCGCGGGCGTGGGCGATCGCGCGGGTGACTTTGTCGGTGTTGGCCGGGAGGTCACCGACGGTCGGGTTGATCTGCGCCAGGGCGATCTTCACGGGCGATGGTAGGTTTGGGTTCGTCGGGGTCCCCGCGTCCGAGCCGGCCCATGAGGAGCTTGTCGGCGCGGAGCCAAGCGAGCGCGAAGCCCGCGCCGATCAGGCCGGTGGCGGCTTCCGACACGGAGACCAGGAGGATGCCGGTGAGCAGGGCGTCCTGTTCCGTGTCGGCGGTGACGACGCCGGCGGCGACGGCCATCCCGATGGCGGCGCCCTCGCGTGTGCCGACGGTGCCGAATGGGCTGATGACGCCGATGACGAAGTAGGCCAGCCCGATCAGGAGGGCTTCTTCGGGCGAGAGCGGGACATCGAGGATGCGGGCGGCGATCCAGAAACGCAGCCCGAAGCTGGCGATATCGAGCACGCGGGCGATGGTGGTGCCGAGGACGGCGTGGAGGTCGCCGCCCATCGAAGCGCCGGCGTGCAGCCGTTGGAACCACTCGCGTCGGGCGATGGATTCGGGCAGGCCGACCTTCCGCATGCGGGCCATGCCGCGTTCGCCGCGGAAGAAGCGGGCGGCCTGCCAGGCGATCAGGTGGGCCAGGGCGATCGCGCCCGCGACGACGAGCCACCACCACCAGCCGGCGGCGTCGGGGCGGGCGAAGGCCAGGTACATCGGGGCGACAGTGACGACGGTGAGCACCGCGACGACGAGGAACCAGGTTCCGATGGTGAGGGTGTGGATGCGGTCGCGCCGATTGTGGATGATCCAGCGGGTGATGACGCTGATCTTGAAGGGCAGGTAGCTGAGGAAGGTGGCCAGGGCGTTGACGGCGATGGTGTCTGAGAGGCGGATTTTCTTGAGCGGGCGGATGGTGGCCCAGAAGATGTAGCCGTTGAGGATGATGCTTGCGGCGGCGATGGAGAGCAGGGAGAGGACCTGACCGGCCGTGGCTTCGCGGAGCTTTTCGAGGGCGGCGCGGTTGTCATCGGACATGACAATGCGGACGCACCAGATGAGCAGCGCGACCCCGATCCCGAATCCGAGGAGCTGGACGGCCGCCCGGATGGTGCCCTTGGGGAGGTGGCGCTTGGTCACGGTGTCACCTCGGGCAGGCGGTAGAGGGCGCGGCCCTGGTCGGGCCAGACCTGTGCCGGCTCGCCGAGCGACCGGGCCCACGCGCCGATACGCTCGGGGGTGAGCATCGGGTCGGCCCATCCGGAGCGGGTCAGTCGGTCGAGTTCGGAGAAGGACACGAGTGCCCATTGAAGGCCGGCTTCGCGGAGCGAGCGCGTCCATGCGTCGGGGTCGGCGGGGTGCTCGCGCATCGCGGCGGCGAGCGGGTGGGTATCCCAGACGGTGGCGTAGGCGATGGGGCGTCTGTGGTAGAACGGTGTGGCATCGCCGACGAGGAGCAGGCCGGCGTCGGTGTTGCGGTTGATCCAGGCGGTGGGGAACACCTCGCCGACGCCCTCGATCTCGAGCCGGCCGGTGAAGAGGTGGGGGCCGTAGGCGAGCAGGTCGTTGGGGGAGCCGGCGCGTTGGTCGGAGTAGTTGACGACAGACCAGATTGTGGACACGCCGAGCAGGGCGAACACGGCGGACGCGATGATCTGGCGGGGGAATGAGGCGAGACCGATGGATGCGCTTGTGGCGAGCAGCGGCGTGAGCGGGATCAGAAATCGGCTTTGCAGGTGTGTGGCCAGCATCCACGCGAGCAGGCCCGACGCGACAGATCCTGCGAGGATCACGCCCGCGGTGCGGGTGGGTCGTCGCAGGAGCATCACACCGGCGCCGATCAGGCCCAACCACGGTGTGAGCGCCCATTGCGGGTTGGTCAGGCCGCGGAAGCGGGCGACGGTGGGGGCGTTGGGCCCGGCGGCGGGGTCGGGGCGGACGAGCATGAGGGCTCGGTCAAGCGCGGAACCATCGAACTGGTGGCCCCGGGCGTAGGCGTCGGCCTGATCGATGGACCAGTGGGCGGTGCCGAAAGTGCCGGTCAGTGCGGGGAAGACGGGGTTTCCCCCGTGGGCGGCATTGCGGGCGAGCCACGGGGCGAGCATCAGCAGCCCGGCGATCGCGCCGACGGTGAACATCGCGGGCCAAGCGGTTTTCGGGGTGGTCCACGCCATCGCGATGGCGGCGGCCGGGGCGAGGAAGAGGATGGCGGTGGGCTTGCAGCCGCAGGCGGCGCCGATCAGGACGGCGACGATGACGCCGCGCTTTGATGGCATCAGATCGCCGGACCACGCGGCGGCGAGCGCGGCGGCCCCGAGGGCGATCACGCCGGTTTCGTTGTAGGCGAGCGAGCCGACGACCTGTGACCACGGCGTGACGAGCACGAGTGCGGCGGCGATGAACGCGGCTCGCGTGCGTGCCGTGTCGTCCAGCCCGCATCGGGCGGCGGCGACGGACGCGAAGGAGCCGGTCCACCATGCGGAGAGCAGCAGCAGCCCGAACGCGAGGAAGTGGGGGGCGATGGCGAGATCACCCGCGCCGGTGAGCAGGCCGGTGAGCCCGTCGGGCGTGCGTGCGGGCGCGCCCGCGAGATGCGCGAGGTGGACGGCGGCGGCTTCGATATATCCGGGCAGATAGGAGTAGACATTGTGCTCGACGGGCGTGATTCGTCCGGCGTCGAGCCACTCGGCGGGGAGCTGGAGGTGGTAGCTGAGTGCGTCGTAGCCGCCGAACTCGGAGTTCCAGAGGGCGCCGGGTGGGGAGGCGGCGGCGACGAAGGCGATCGATGCGCCGGCGGCGCCGCAGCACGCGGCGACGAGGCAGGCTCGGTCGTTGAGCGGTGCAAGGAACGAACGGGGTGCGGTGCGGAGCCAGAGGGCGAGTTGCACGAGCCCCGCACCGGTCCAGATCCAGGCGGTGATGGGGTTCAGCATGCCGAGTACGCCGAGCCCGTGCGTGACGGTGAGGGTTGCGGCAACACCGAGCGCGGCGGCGACGGCGGGATGGGGTGACCAACGGCGGGCGGCAAAGCCCCAGCCGATCGCGCCGATGAGATACGCGGCGGGGGTCCAGCCCGCGCCGAGCATGGCGGCGGAAACGGCGGCGAGACGCGCGCCGAGCGGGGCGCCATCGCCGAGGGCGGTCGAGAGCACGGTGGCGACGGTAATGGAAGCGAGAAGGACCGGCAGCGCGTGACGGGCCGGACGGTGGGGGGGTTGCTCTCGGTCGGGTTCGGTCACGCGGCGGGGTCTCCGCGGGGATCATAAAGCACGGGGGGAGGCGGGGCTGCGTCCCCTATGATCCGGCATGGGCCTGCAGCCGACCAATCAGAGTGACGCGGACCACGGCATCATCGAACCCCTGTGCGCGGTGTTCCGGCGTTCGCTGAAGGACGAGGGACTCAAGTACACGCCCGAGCGTGCCCAGATCCTCGACACCATCATCGCATTCGACGGGCTGTTCGAGGCCGATCAGTTGCTCGAGGAACTCAAGGGCAAGGGGTTCCGGGTTTCCAAGGCGACGGTCTACCGCACGCTCAAGCTGCTCGAGGACGCGGGGATCATCCAGCGGGTGTTGTTCGACCGCGAGCAGTCGCACTATCAGCTGGCGTACGGGCGGACAGGCAACACGCTGCTGATCCGCGTCGACACGGGCGAGGTGGAGACGCTGGAGCTGCCCGAGTTGGTGGTGCTGCGGGACAAGATCTGCAAGATGCGCGGGCTGAAGGCGGAGGGGCACCGGCTGCAGATCTTTGCGACCAAGGTGTAGGCCTTATCTGAGCCGGACATCGGCACCGGCGTCGACGAGAGCGGCGTGGAGGCGGACGACTTCGGCGTATGGCGTTTCGTCGGCGGTCTGAATCTCGACGACGAGACCGTCGGCGGTGGACGGGTCCATCGCGGCGATCGCATTGATGGCGTCCTCGATGGGGCGTTCCGGCCCGATGCCGCGGACGAGGGTGGCGTTGTCGCGGGTGAAGACCTCGGCACGGACGACGGGGCTGGGCAGGGCGAGGGCGGAAGTCGGGCGACCTTCCGGGAGCTCGGCGCGGAGGAACCACTCGGGGCCGGCGATGGTGGCGGAAGCCATGAAGAAGATGAGGATGACGAGGGTCACATCGACCATGGGGGTCATGTTGGGCACACCGGATCCGGGGGCTCGGTCGAGGATGCTGCGGCGTTGGAAGCGTGTGTTCATCCGCCGCGCTCCGTGACGAGGTCCACTTCGGCGATGCTGGCGTTCCGTGCGGCCGTGAGCGCGGGGCGTACAAGCCCGTACGACGCATTTCGGTCGGCGCGGATTTCGATGCGGGCGTCGGGGCGTCGGGCCGTGCGCCCGGTCAGTTCGCCGGTCAGACGATCGGCGGCGATGGGCTCGCCGTCGAGCATGAGTGCTCCGTCGGGCAGAACCGCGATGACGATGGGATCGCCCGATGTTGGGGCGGCCAGCCCGCCTGCGGCTGTTTGAGGGATGCGGACGCCCGCGGCGCGGTTCAGTGCGAGCTGGCCGACCATGAGATAGAACACGATCAGGCACATGACCACATCGATCATGGGCGTGACATTGATCCGCGCGCCGGCGGGGGCCCGGTCGAGGACGGAGCGACGCATCATGGGTGTGCGTCCACGGGCAGGCGGTCGACGAGTTCGAGGGCGTCGCTCATGGCCTTGTTGCAGTGGCGGTCGAGCCGGGCGCGGAAGAGACTGGCGGACAGCACGCAGGGGATGGCGAGCACGAGTCCGAGCAGGGTGTGGAAGAGCGCCTTGGAGATACCAAGCGAGAGATCGGTGGGCCCGGCGGTGCCGCCGGTCTCTCCGAGACTGACGAACGCGAGGATCATGCCCCACACGGTGCCGGCCAGCCCGACGAGGGGGCCGAGCTCGCCGATGGTGCGGAGGATATCGACGGGGCGGGTCCATCGGCCGCAGGCGTTGGAGCCGGCGATCTCGGCGGCTTCGCGCATGGCGGGACGCCCGCGGGAGCGGGCCTTCCACGCGGCCCGGACGGCGCTGGCGACGATGCCGTCGTCCTGTCCCAGCACCCGCTCGATCGAGCCGGGGTCGTTCTTGTCGAGCTGCTCGCGGACTTTCTTGGGCGGGGCATCGGGGGCGACGACGGCGTCGCGTGTGTCGAGGGCGAGGCGGACGATGAGGGTGACCGCGACGAAGGAGCCGAGGATCAGGATGATGGTGAAGGCGTCGAAGCTCTCGCGGAAGAGCCACCACACGCCGCCGGTCGCGCCGTCCTGTGCAAGGACAAGTGTTGTCATATGGAGAGCCTATCGCGTCGGGGCGGGCCGCGGCGTGGTTCGGTCATTCCTCTTCGAGGTCGCGCTGCTCGATGGGTCGGGAGATGATGTATGAACCACTGATCCAGCCGTGGAGGTCGGCCATGCGGGCTCGCTCGTCGAAGAAGGGCCAGGTCGGCGAGTCGCTGGGAACCGGTTTTCCTGTGATTGGGCAGATCGTGTCCGGGCGGGACTCCAGGCCCGGGAAGCCGGCGCGGGATTCCCAGGAAGTGGGCACGGTCAGCTCGAACAGGCGGGCGTGCTCGCCGGTGGGGGTGATGGCGATACGGACGGTGTGCTCGGGCAGCGCGCTCTCGATCCGCTCGGCCCATTCGATGAGGATGATCGACGAGCCGTCGGTCACACGGTCCCAGCCGAGGGCGGCCAGGTCTTCGTCGGAGCCGAGCCGGTAGCAATCGAGGTGGGCGATCGGGGCGACACGCGAGTCGTAGATGTTCATGATGACATAGGTCGGACTCGACACGGCCGACTCGTCGACGCCCATGGCGCCAGCGATGGAGCGGACCAGCGTGGTCTTGCCCGCGCCCATGTCGCCGTCGAGCCGGACGATGTCGCCGGGGCGCAGCACGGCGGCGAGGTCGGCCGCGAGCTGGGCGGTGGCGTCGAGCGAGTGGCAGGGGCGTTGGATGCGGATCACGCGGAATCGTAGGGGCTAGTGGTCCCAGCCCATGGCGGAGGCGTCGTGTCGTTGGCCGTCGGCGATGATCCACGCCCCCGGGGAGTCGGATGGTTCGACGGCCCGTCCGATGGGGCCGAGCAGCCCGGACACGCGGGCGTTCAGGTCCGCCGGTCCGGCGATGAGCAGCTCGTAGTCCTCGCCGTCGGACACGCCTGCCCGCCAGTCGGACACGCCAGGGTGCAACGGGATGGTTGCGGCATCGATCTCGACGCAGACGCCGGAGGCTCGGGCGATGCGGTCGCTGTCGCGCCCGAGCCCGTCTGAGAGATCGATCATCGCGGTGGCCCCGGCGCGGGCGGCGGCCTGACCGATGGCGATGCGGGGTTCGAAGGTCAGGTGTCGTCCACTGTGGAACGAGTCGCCGATGGGGCCGGTCAGCCAGAGCGTGTCGCCGGGGCGTGCGCCCGAGCGCAGGACGGGGGCCACGCCGTTGGGCATCGAGCCGCCGACAGCGACGGTCAGCATCAGCGGGTGGTCCGACGAGCCGTGCGACGCGATGTCGCCCCCGACCAACGGGCAGGACCACTGTTTCGCCCAGCGGGCCATGGCGTCGAAGAGGGCGTCGCCGTGCGCATAGCCCTTGGGCAGCGCGCCGGTCGCGAGACCCCACGCGGGGATGCCGCCCATCGCGGCGATGTCGGACACGGACCGCGCGACGGCCTTGCGGGCGATGAGGTCAAGATCGGTGTCGGCGTCGAAGTGGCGACCGGCGACGAGTTGATCGACGGTGAGCAGCACGGTCTCGCCGGATGCGGTGCGCACGACGGCACAGTCATCGCCGGGTCCGTTGACGACCGACCAGCCGCCGCCGGCGACGAGCCCGATCGAACGGGCGGCGATGTGGGCGAGCAGGGCGGACTCGTGCATGGGCAACGATACCGCGTCAGTCGGTCCGGCCCGCGGCCCAGCGGATGGCGCCGAGCAGGTGGTTGCGGAAGTCGGGCTCGCGGAAGGCCTCGCTGGTGTGCCCGCCGCCGGTGTAGAAGGCCCGCCCGCCTTCGTAGGTGTGGCACCAGGCGATGGGGTGGGTCCCCTCCGTGACCGAGCCCTCGTAGGTGCTCTGATCGAGTGTCATGAGCAAACGGACCGTGCCGGCAGGGGCGGAGCGGTAGTCGTACCACTCGTCGGTGCGGGTCCATCGCTCGGGCAGGTGGCGGGTGCTCGGATGGTCGCGGTCGATGACCTCGATCTCGGCCTGCTGCACGGGCGGGTGGGAGCGGAACTGAGCCCCGACGAGCCCTGCGTACCAGGGCCACCCGTACTCGGTGTCGGCGGCCGAGTGGATGCCGACGAAGCCGCCGCCGGCACGGATAAACCGTTCCATCGCGGCCTGCTGGTCGTCGTCGAGAATATCGCCCGTGGTATTGAGAAAGACGATCACGGCGAAGCGGGCGAGCGAGTCGTCGGTGAACACCGCCGCGTCCTCTGTGGCGAACGCCATAAATCCGTTGGCGAGTCCGATTTTCTCGACCGTGTCCGTGCCGGCCGGGATGGATGCGTGACGGAAGCCCGCGGTCTTGGTAAAGACAAGAACGCCGAAGGGCTCGGCGGGTTGCGGATTCGGCTCGGGAGTCTCGGCGGCGAGGAGTGCGGCCCAGAATGTGGCAAGAAGAACGAGCGTCAGCATCAGATTCATGCCGTGAGCCTAACACATCGGGCGCGCATGAAAAGAGCGGATGCCGGAGCATCCGCTCGATCTTGGGATGGGATGTGATCAGCCCTTCTTGAGTGCGTCGCGGATCTCGCGGAGGAGCAGGATGTCCTCGGGGGTGGCCGGCGGCGGGGCGGGTGCTTCGACCGCTTCCTTCTCGAACTGCTCCTTGGCCTTGTTCATCGCCTTGATGATCATGAAGAGCACGAAGGCGACGATGAGGAAGGTGATGATGGCGTTGATCAGCTCGCCGTAGTAGATGTAGACCGGTTCGACGGCGGGGGCGGTGTCGGTGGCGGCGGTCCCCGCCTTGATCTGGAGCTTGAGGTCGGCGAAATCCACGCCGCCCGTCAGCACGCCGATCGGCGGCATGATGACCTTGTCGACCGTTGTTTTGACGATGGTGCCGAAGGCCGCACCGATGATGATGCCCACGGCCATGTCCACGACATTGCCCCGCATCGCGAAGTCACGAAACTCCTTGATCAACCCCATGAGCGTTCTCCTGCTCCTGTTTGAGTGAGTGAGGGCAAAGTCCCCAGTGGGGACAAGCATACTGTTTTTTGAGCCGCGCTGTCAGCGGCCGGAGCGAGGTGAAGCGATGCCGAGGTACGAATACCGCTGCCCGGCGAATGGCCGGGTCGTCGAGATCTCTCACGGGATGTCGGAGCATGTGGCCACATGGGGCCAACTGTGTGAGCGGGCCGGGATCGAACCCGGTGCGACCGCGCCAGAGACACCCGTGGAAAAGGTTGTCTCGCTGGCGTTCACCCGATCGGGCGCAACTAGAGACGGCGCAGGGCCTTGTGGTCCGGCGTGCGGCTGCCATCCGCACTGAAGCACGGGTGTCACTTCTTGAGCGGGCAGGTCTTGATCCCCACGATCGCGTACGCGGGGCAGAAGCCGACCACGCCCGTGACGAGGAGGACCATGCCGACCACCGCAGCGAGGATGCCCAGAATGGTTCCGCTAGGAGCGCCGAGCCACGCGAACGCGGCGATCAGGGCGACGATTCCGAGGACGACGCGCAGGCCGCGATCGATGATTCCTTCGTTCGGTTTCATGGCGAATCTCCGGAGAGGGCGGATTCCTGCGTCCGCCCCGATCACTGAAGTATTTTAGATCGTTTTGTCCGAATATCAAGCCGGTCGGGGTTTCCAAGCGTCCGGCGAGATTCCGCACGGGATCAGGCGTGTGCGGCTTTGGATTCGTCCATCACTCGTTCGGCGTATCGGTTCATGGCGTCGCGCAGCTGTTCGAAGGACTCGAGCACATACAGCACGGGCTGGTAGTGGTCGATCTCGAACGGGGTGTTGATGACGCGCTCCATGTCGAACGGGCGGCGTTCGACGCGCCCGGACTGGTCGTTCGGTGCCAGCTCGACGCCCTTGGGTGGCTCGGGGGCGGTCAGGCAGTGGTGGGCCTCGCCGTGGGAGGAGATCAGCCCGGAGCCGTAGATCTTCAGGCGGCCTTCCTCGCGGATCAGCCCGAACTCGACGGTGAACCAGAACAGGCGTGCGAGCGGCTCGGTGTGTTCTGGGCCGGCGGCCAGGGCGGCTTGGCCGTAGGTCTGGAGGAACTCGGCGAAGACCGGGTCGGCGTGGAGCGGGACATGCCCGAAGACATCATGAAAGATGTCGGGTTCGGGCAGGTAGTCCATCTTGTCCTTGGGGCGGATCACGATGGTGGTGGGGAACTCGCGTCGGGCCAGGCAGGAGAAGAAGGCCTTGGCCGGCAGGTATCCGGGCACGGCGCGGCTCTGCCAGCCGGTCAGAGGGCGGAGGTACTCGTTGATGCCTCTGATGGTGCGGGCGGGGTCGTTGGGATCGGGTTGGGTGCCGAAGAGCAGCGGCACGCGATCGGGGACCAGGCGGATGGCTCTGAGCCCGGCGATGAAGGTGTTGGAGGCCTGCTCTTCGAGCTTCTCCCAGCGGCGCTCGTAGAGCGTCTTCCAGACCTCGTGGTTCTCGGGCGAGTAACGGTCGTAGTGCTGGGTGACATAGAACGACTCGGTGTCGATCTGCTCGGCGGGCAGATCGGCGGCGGCGTCCGCGGCGGCCTGCGCCCGGTCGAACTCCTCGCCGTCGATGACATTGTTGTAGCTGATGTCTTTGCGCATGGTTCCCTCCGGGCGGGCACGCGCCCCGTCCCGCCCACATCATCCTATCGTGGTGAGCGGCTCAGGCCCGTCCGAAGCATGCCCATGCCGTCGATTCCGGGATTGATTGTCCGGGTGAAACCGCTTGCTCGGGGGGCATATTCGCGCGCCGGCGGTGGACAGCCG
The DNA here is from genome assembly GCA_003696675.1 of Planctomycetota bacterium. Taxonomy (GTDB): domain Bacteria; phylum Planctomycetota; class Phycisphaerae; order Phycisphaerales; family UBA1924; genus UBA6054. The sequence continues at coordinate 2,077 of RFGH01000064.1, read as the reverse complement.
CCTGGATCGAGTCGGCAGGGTCCGCCCGCACGATCGGTACATCTGAGCCGAAGACCACGCCACGGCCCGGCTCGAGCCCGCTCTCGATCAGCTCACGGACGGGCAGCACGCGGTCCAGACGATCGGGGGCCGCCTTTGCCAGCGCTTCGATGTCGGCAAGCAGGTGGCAGGGCTGCAGCGACGCGATGACGCCCATCGCGGCGAAGCGGGGTACATCGGACGCATCGACCAGTTCGGCGTGTTCGATGCGGAAGCCGGGCGTGCCGGGGCGGACCCGCTCGATGGCGTCGAGCGTGGCGCGCACCGCGGCATCGCCGATGGCGTGGGCCGCCAGCGGGAGCCCGAGGGCGTCGACTCGGCGCACGGCGTGCTCGATCTCGGCGGGTGACATCATCGCCATGCCGCACGGACGATCGGGGGGGGCGTCCGCGTAGGGGCGGAGCATGTGGGCCGTGCGGCTGTTGAGCGTGCCGTCGGTGAAGATCTTGCCGCCCCCGAGGCTGACGCGTTCGGTCTGCCATGCACGACGGGTGCTGTGGAGATGGTGGAGGTCTTCGAGCAGCGCATACAGGCGGACCCGGATCGGCAGTTCACCGGATCGGTCGAGATCGCCGAGCAGCGAGCCAAGCCAACCCTGGGCCTTCATGTCGTGGGCTTCCGCAAAGCCCAGATCGCGCAGGTGCTCGCACGCGGCGCGGACGAGTTGGGGGCGTTCGGCTTCGCTCGGTTCGGGGACGCTGTTCCAGAGGGCCAGGGCCGCGTGCTCGAGCAGCAGCCCGGTGGGGCATCCCCCGGCGTCGGTGACGACGCGCCCGTGCTCGAAACGGGTGTCGGGGGAGATCCCCGCGTGCCGGAGCGCCGCGGTGTTCGCGACCAGGGCGTGGTAGTCGAAGCACCAGGCACACAGCGGTCTTCCGCCGGCAACCCGATCGAGTTGGTCGAGCGTCGGCCATTGCGGTGTGGGCCATGACTCCGGGCGTGCGCCGTGAGCGAGGATCCACGCGTGTGGGGCGAGTTCCGCCGCGTGGTCGGCGAGCCGGGCGAGCATGTCTTCGGGCGAACCGCAGGTCGACAGGTCGGCCATGCTCAGCGATCGCCCGAGTTGGAGAAGGTGGGCGTGGTGCTCGATCAGGTTGGACGGCTTCGGGATCGTCACGCGGCACCCTTGATGAGAGTGTCGATGACGCGGCGCGCCTCGTCCGGATCTTCGCACGGGGCGGGCAGTTCAAGCCGGACAAGCCCGAATCGTGCGCGGACATCGATGCCGAAGCGGTCGACTCCGACCGCAGTCGGGTGCTCGGTCTCCACACCCGTCATGAGCTTGACGAGGGCGCGGAGACGGCTCCGGTCGGCGTTGAGCAGCTTGCAGAGCGCTGGTTCGGTGGACAGCAACGGGTTGGTCAGGGCGAGGCCTTCCGAGGGTACAACCGTGCCGTCGCGGAGCTTTGCCGCGTCGATGGCGGCGCGTGCCCAGACGGGCGGGCGAAAATCGGGGTGGTACGCGAGGTGGCGGTCGGTCCAGTGGTCCTCGTTGCACGCTCTGGGGTGGATGAGCAGGGTGGCTTCTGCGTCGAAGGTGTCGTCGGGGAGGAACAGGACTAGCTCGTCGGCATCGAGGGCGGCCCGGTCAATGGCCAGGACGATCTCGCCGACTTGGCCGTCATAGATGAAGCGGCAGTCATAGGGCGTGTCGTCGGCCCGGGCGACGCCGCGGGCGTGGCGTCGGATAGCCCGGGCGGCTTCTGGGTGGAGCGGTTCGGGCCGGGCTGGGGACGGGATTTCGGACATCTGTTGATTGTGTACCTGGAAGGGGCGGTGCGTCAAAAAAGGAACCGGGGTCGGACGGTCCGACCCCGGCGCGTTTGCGATTGAGTGTGTCGCCGGGCCGAACGACGCGCCCAGCGATTCGGGGCCGTCATAGGCCCAGGCGGGCTTACTTCTTGACAGCGCGACGGCGGGTTGCCTTCTTCGCGGTCTTCTTGGCGGCCTTCTTGCGAGTGGCCTTCTTTGCGGTCTTCTTGGCGGCCTTCTTGCGAGTGGCCTTCTTTGCGGTCTTCTTGGCGGCCTTCTTGCGAGT
>RFGH01000010.1 GCA_003696675.1 Planctomycetota bacterium | reverse complement strand
CCGTTCCGCTGATCCGTCACACAGAACTTAGCCGCCGCCCTCCTCATCCGGGACGACGACAGCCGGGACGCGCTCGCGCTCGACCACGCGGTTGAACTCCGGCACGTCGGTCTCGAGCACCGCGCTCAGCGCGTCGAGCTGCTTGTCGAGTCGATCGGTCAGTGATTCGAACACCGCGTACACCTGCTCCGTCGGGGGGTAGTCGCCGTCGACGGCGTAGGCCAGCGCCCCGATCTTGTCGTTGAGCCTGATCGGGAAGTTCAGGGGGTCCTGCGGCGACTCGGACTTGGTCTGGATGATCGCCTCCTCGATCGCCTGCAGCGAGGCGAGCAGCGGTTTGGCGGCCTTCGCGATCGAGTCCGCGCCGGCGCCGGCCTCGCGGGCCTGAGCGACCGCGGCGTTGATCTGCTTGCGCACGGCGCGGATCGTGTTCACCGCGCGATGGGCCTCGGAGAGGGCGTCGTTGATGTCCCTGAGCAGCTCGAACTGCTCGTCGTACTCCGCCTGCGTCGTGCCGATCTTCGGGTGGGCCAGGATCTCGAACTGGGCGCTGAGGGTGGCCTCGCCCAAGCGCAGCTCGGCCGTGTACAGCCCCGGCGGGACTCGCGGGCCCGGCGGGTGCGGGGGCCAGGCCACCGCGCCGGGCACGCGCACCGGGTTCTCCAGGCGCATGTTCCACACGATGCGGTTCATCCCGGGTGCGACCTCGACGGCGTCCCCACCGCCGCGCCCCCGACGCGGGGCCTCGTCCGCGCCCCGCTCGGTCATCTTCAGGTCGAAGACGCGCATCTCCTCGCCCTTGGCGTTCAAGAACGCGATGGTCGAGCCCTCGGGGATCGATTCGGGCAGGTTCGCGTGCACGCGGACCGAGTCCCAGCGCTGGCGGTAGGCGTCGGCCGGGGTGTACAGCGCCGGCGTCGGCGTGTCGCCCGGCGTGATCTGCCGCAGCAGCGACAGATCCTCCAGGATCCAGAACGACCGGCCCTGCGTGGACACGACCAGGTCGTTGTCCTTGACCACCAGGTCCGTCACCGGCGTGACGGGCAGGTTCCGCTGCAGCGAACGCCAGCGCTCGCCCGCGTCGAACGAGACATAGACGCCGGTCTCGGTCGCGGCGTACAGCAGCCCGGGACGCACGGGGTCCTCGCGCACCGAACGCACGAACGCGCCGGCGTCGATCCCATCCGTGATGAGGTCCCACGTCTTCCCGCCGTCGCGCGTGCGGTAGATGTAGGGCGTGAAGTCATCCATCTTGTACCGGTTGACCGCGGCCCAGGCGGTGTCCGCGTCGTGCGGGCTGGCCTCGATCATGCTGATCAGGGGCCAGTCGCCCATCCCCTCGGGCGTGACGTTCTCCCAGGTCTTCCCGCCGTCGCGGGTGACGTGGATCAGCCCGTCGTCGGACCCCGCCCAGATCAGCCCCTTCTCGAGCGGGGATTCGGCGATGGTGAAGACCGTGCAGTAGTACTCGACGCTGGTGTTGTCCTGGGTGATGGGCCCGCCGCTGGACTGCTGCTTGGACTTGTCGTTGGTCGTCAGGTCGGGGCTGATGGCGTCCCACGACGCCCCGCCGTCGCGCGTGCGGAAGACGCGCTCGCCGCCGACATAGACCGTCTCGCGGTCGTGCGGCGAGATGACGATCGGGAACGTCCACTGGAACCGGTGGGTCAGGTCGGCGGCGCCGGCGCCCATCGGGTTCTCGGGCCAGACCATGATGTTGCGAGACGAGCCCAGCGCGTGGTCGTACCGCGACAGCGTCCCGCCGTAGGACCCGGCGTAGACGATGTTCGGGTTCTCCGGGTCCACGGCGATGTACCCGCTCTCGCCCCCGCCGACGGAGTAGAGGTCCCGGCGCCAGTCGAAGAAGGGGCTCATCCGGCTGGAGACCGACGCGGTGGAGTTGTCCTGCTGGGCGCCGTACACCCGGTAGGGGAAGTTGGTGTCGGTGGTGACGTGGTAGAACTGGGCCGTGGGCTGGTTGGCCTGCGTGGACCAGGTGGCGCCCCCGTCGAAGGAGACGTTGGCCCCGCCGTCGTTGGCCTCGATCATGCGGTCCTGGTCGTGCGGGTCGATCCAGAGGTCGTGGTTGTCGCCGTGCGGCACGCGGATGCTGCTCCAGGTGCGCCCGCCGTCGATCGACTTCTTGAACTGCACATTGAGGACATAGACGGTCTCGGCGTCCTCGGGGTCGGCCTCGATGTGCGTGTAGTACCACGCGCGCTGGCGCAGCGACCGGTCCCCGCTGACCCGGCGCCAGGTGTCGCCGGCGTCGTCGGAGCGGAAGACCCCGCCGTCCTCGGCCTCGACGATCGCCCACACGAGATCGCGCCGCGCCGGCGAGGCAGCCACCGCGATCTTGCCCTTGACGCCCGCGGGCAGGCCGGCGGTGAGCTCCTCCCATGTCTCCCCGCCGTCTCGCGAGCGGTAGAGCCCCGACCCGGGCCCTCCCGAGTCCAGGCTCCACGGCGAGCGCTTGACCTGCCACATCCCGGCGTACATCACGCGCGGGTTGTGCGGATCGATGGCGAGGTCAACCGCGCCGGTCTTGTCGTCCACGAAGAGCACGTTGCGCCAAGTGGCCCCGCCGTCGGTTGACTTGAACACGCCGCGCTGCGCGTTGGGCCCGAAGACGTGCCCCAGGGCCGCGACGAAGACGGTGTCGGGGTCGGCCGGGTGGATCTGGATGTCGCCGATCTGGCGCGTGTCGGTCAGGCCCACGTGCGTCCAGGTATTCCCGGCGTCGGCGGACTTGTACACCCCGTCGCCGTGGGAGAAGTTCCCGCGCACGCACGCCTCGCCCATCCCGACGTAGATCACGTTGGGGTCGGTCTCGGCGACGGCGATGGCGCCGACGGACCCGGTGTTGAAGGCGCCGTCGGAGATGTTCTCCCACGAGCCGCCGGCGTCGGTCGTCTTCCACACCCCGCCGCCCGTGCCGCCCATGTAATAGGTCCGGCGGTCGCCGACCACGCCCGCGACGGCGACGGATCGCCCGCCCCGCGCCGGCCCGATCGAGCGCCACGTCAGCGTGCTGAAGAGCTCGCTCGAGGGATCGGGTTCCGCGGCCCGGGCGCCGTCGGGGAGGCCCGCCGACAGCGCCGCCGCCGTCAGCACACAGATCGAGAGGGGGGTCGCGCCGCGCATGCCGGGTGCTCCTGGTCTGGGAAGGCGATCGAAGACGCCACTAATCTATCGGGCGGGGACGCGCCGGCTGCGATGGAATCGCGCAGTTCGGCCGTCCGATAAACAGGAGCGAGGCGCCGGGCGCCGCTGCGGCGATGCTCAAGATCGGGCTCATCTTCATCGGCGCGGGGCTCGGCGGGGTGGCGCGTTACGCCATCGCCGGGTGGACGCAGCCGATCGCCGGCGATTCGTTCCCAATCGGCACCCTGGTGGTGAATGTGATCGGGTGCGCGCTGATCGGGTTCCTCGGCGCCGCCTTCGCCGGGCCCGTCCTGATCCGCGAGGAGTATCGCGTCGCGATCCTCGTCGGCGCGCTGGGCGGGTTCACCACGTTCTCGACGTTCGGGCGCGAGACCTTCGACCTCGCCGCGGATCGGCAGTGGCTGTTCGCGGCGCTGAACCTCGTGCTCTCCAACGGGCTGGGTCTGGCCGCGGTCTGGCTCGGGACCCGGGTCGCGGGTCGATACTACGGAGTCTGAGACGTGACCATCCCCGAGGACGGCGTCCTGCTGCGCATCTTTATCGGTGAGTCCGATCGGCACGACGGCGCGCCGCTGTACGAAGCGATCGTCCGCGCCGCCCGCGCCGCGTCGCTCGCCGGCGCCACCGTTCTGCGCGGGCCGATGGGCTTCGGCGCCCGCAGCCGGCTCCACACCGCCAAGATCCTCCGCCTGTCCGAGGACCTCCCCGTGGTCATCGAGATCGTCGACAGCGAGCCCAAGATCGACGCCTTCCTGCCCACGCTCGACGGGATGGTCCGCGAGGGGCTCGTCACCCTCGAGCGCGTCCGCGTGCTCAAGTACCGCGCCGACCCGCCGGCCGAGTGAGCCGAGTGACCTGTTCTTCCAGCGGGGGCCCGGGTGGAACCAATCCGCCGGCGCTGTCGTATGGGACGCCGGCAACTGGGCGCCGCGACGGTCAACTGTGGGGGTTTTCCGCGATTCTGCCCGTGTTTCGGGCCACCTATGAGGCCGGCGCCGCGTACACTCTACGTGGGAAGGAACAGGGGAAGACATGCTCCGGAACACGTCACGTCATATTGCTGTCGGCGCCTCCCTTGCCCTCCTGCCACTCGTGCCGGCGCCGGCCCAGGTCATCGTCGCGCCGGGCGAGACGCTCACCGAGGCGGACCTGAACGCTGGTGTGTTCAACGGCCAGCCGTTCACCCTCGCGCCGGGAACGATCTTCGACATCGGGGGCGTGCTCGGGCCGGTGGGGGACCCGTCGGCCCCGCCGACTGGTCGGCCGTTCGATTTCCAGGGTTCGACGATCCGCGTCAACTTCGGCGGGGTGATCGCCGCGGGAAGCGTCGTGTCCGACGCCGTCATCGGCCTGTTCGGGGGCGGCGGCGCGGCCAACGGCTTCGCCACACGCGCCGGCTCGCGGGTAACGTTCCTCGGCGGGATCACCGGTGATTTCGCCAGCGCGCTCGATTCGTTCATCGTCATCAACAGCGGGGGATACGGGCGAGGATTCACCGCCGGCGCCGGGACGCAGATCACCATCAACGGCGGCGGGATCAGCAACGGCTTCACCGCGATCAACGGCGCCGAGATCACGGTCAACGGAGGCGTCATCACCGACTTCGCGGAAGTGCGCAGCGGCAGCACGCTCAACGTCGCCGGCGGCGCGGTGGAGCGGCAGCTCCGCGCGTTCGGCGCGACCGTCAACCTCTCCGCCGGCGCCATCGGCGAGGGGTTCGGCGCGTTCACCGGCGCGGCGGTGAACATCACCGGCGGGTCCGTCAGCGCGGGATTCAGCACCGATTCCCGTGTCACCATCGCCGGCGGGTCGATCGCCGACGGCTTCAGCGCGCTCATGGACAGCCGGGTCGAGCTCCTCGTACAGGGCCTGAGCATCGACGGGGCGCCCGTCGCCCTGACCCCCGGGCAGGAGCTCGTCATCACACAACGCGGCGGGGCGCTCCTCGAGGCCACCCTCGCCGACGGCTCCTTCCTGGATTTCACACTCAACAGCGTCCCGATTTTCGGGCAAGACTTCTTCGACATCCGGGCGACGCTCACCGCGCGGCTCGCGGGAACGATCCCCGCGCCGGGCGCTGCCCCACTCCTCCTCGCCGCGGCGTGCGCGGCGCCGCGCCGCAGGCGGACGCCCGCGTAGGCCCCGTCACACCCGCGACGACCGAGGGCGCAGCGCGGCGATATCCAATTGTCGCGCGCCCCACACCTGCTGGCAGATCCGATCCACGCCATCACCCGGGACGGCGTCGAAGTCGTCGTCGATGCGCTCTTCAAGCAGCCGCCAGGCGGGGTCGTAGGCCATCACACGCTCCCGATCGATCACGCCATCGTAGGACCCGTCCGCGTCCGAATGGGCAACAGTGCTGGCCGCTACGTTGTTGTGTCGGTCTTTATGCTATTTATTTCTGTTCGCGCACCACATTCCGGACAAGTACGTGTGCATGTACGACCGTCGATAGCGTATCCACATCCGACGCACCGACCTGATGCCTGTCGCACTTGTTGGCGAAACGCATGACGCCGAGCGGACGATCCGAAGCACAAAAGCAGCGCCAGTAGAATAGTATATAACATAGTATTAATAAAAAAGTTGGTAATATAAACATCGAGCAATAGGCCCGTATGCGGAACACCGCCGTACAGTGTTGTTGGAATAAACAACTTTGGATTTAGAGTCACTGGATCGTTGCGATGCGATTCGCCCAAAGGCTCGATCCAGTACCCAGAATGCGATCGAAATGGCCACCCCGCCCTATATATGATTCGCGCATTCAATCTTCCGATCGCGCTGGATACATTTGGTGGAACGGATTGCAGACTGGTAGTTAAAATATTTGGGTGAGAATCATCAGAAAGAACTTGATAACGATCGCACGCAATGCCATGGCCGGCAGCAACTACATCATTTTTATTAAATGGTGGCGCATTTGATTCATAGACAAGCAATTTGGATAATGACTGGGGCTGGAACGCCATGGCTAGCTGTGGCGCAACTGCAGCAAGGACTAAAGAAAGAAAAAGAGCCAATAACACTCTTGCTTTGTGTGCTCGCCACAAAGATATGGAGATAATAAATACCATAACCCATAAGTCTCTCATTTGATAGTCACGGCCAGTCGTTGAAAATACGGCAAGAGGATCCAGGCGCCGGACTCAGCCCGCAAGTGCTCGGGTTGAATGTAAAAAGCTTTTCGCATTGTTTTGAGTTGATACAACTCTTGATGACGGGAACAATTACGCATGGGCAACAAGTGATTCTCGTGCACCCTTTCGTGCCTTGCTGGAAATCCCACCATTCGCAGCGCCACAGTTTATTGCCGTCAATCTCTACCTCTGTCGGGCCAATGACAAGAAATATATTTGACCATGGCGCCTGGCTTTGGCAGCTTCCACATATATCAAGCAAGCCCATTGGATCATAGGTATTTGATGGGTCTGAGCTCACATACTCGTACAGCCCGCTGCCGTCGACGTAGCCCGCGGGGTCGCGCTCGAGCCACCGCCCCTGGTCTGTGGAGTACGTGCGGTGTCGGACGGTGTAGAGGGCGTTGTCATCGTTGAAGAGGTACCCGGCGAAGCCGACGGGGTTATCAACGGCGGAGAGCCGGCCGGCCGGGAGGGCGGGGCCGAGGTCGTTCAGATAATACGTATTATCCGTCGAGTTAATCACGCCGTCGCGGTTGAGGTCGGCCTCGCAGAGGTAGCCGGCGGCGCCGATCGTCGCTCCCCAGGCGTTGAGGATGAAAGTCTGGTCGGCCGAGTCGGTGTCGCCGTCGCCGTCGATGTCGGCGGGGCGCGAGTGGCGGGCCGTGCCGTAGGGCGTGTAGCGCACACGCTCCAACGGCGAGCCCCCCTGCTGCATTCGTGCTCCTGGCGTGTGCTGTTCTCCATTTCGGCGTGCATCCAATAGCTTCATTTTACTCCGTGATTGTATGTGTAAATATTCATTGTAAGCATGTCGCAATTACTTTGTTGGCATACTCTTTGGGCGTTCGCCCTGCATTATCATGTGTCAATAGCGACGCTCCTTTTTGCAGCAGCAAACGGACAGGGTGGCATGATCGGCTCATATGCGCAATCGCCATCATTGGTGTTATGCCATTGCCATTTTGGCGATCAGGCTGCGCTCCGTGTGTCAGCAGTAGTTGTATCATTGGTTTGGCATTATATGCATTTACTCCACAGAGAACCAGCTCTATAGACGACAGCAACGGTCGTCCAAGTATGGATTCGATGCGATCAACTTCCGTATTCGTTTGATAAAACGGCCGGCTCAATGCTCTATCAATGAAAGCTCCATGTCTGTCCTGTCCCCAAGGAAGGCCATAATGCACACCACACGCCCAATGGAGAGCTGTGTTGTGAGCGTGATCGACTGCAGAAACATCCGCTCCAACTGAGATGAGCAATGCTGCGGCAGGTACATTTCCTTGTCGCGCTGCAAGCATCAGCGGTGTAATAAAATAAAAATGGTTAAAATCAATTTGCACAGGGAGCGGCGCATTGATGTCGGCAATGTACTTGTTGACAGCGTGTGCCACGCGCTGCTGATCGCCATCGACAATTGCAGCCATCAGTGGATGCTGTTTTATATGCGAAGCAGCATGACTTTGCCGACCACCATTAGGGTCGCGGCCTGACAGGAACGCTGCAGTACATGTAAATACAATGATCGCGGCAGGAATGAATTGGCTCCGAAGACCCTTGTCTCTCTTCATCACGAGATCTCTTGTTTATGGATCGCACAGCGGCCTTGAAGAGCATCCAAAGCCACTCGGGTTGTCCGTGCAAAGAACCGCTCTCTGCCCTTTGCAATTGATTCCTTGGCATTGCGCAAGGCACGTTGGCCCGACAAAATTAATCGCAGATCTACAGGCCAGCTCGCATCGCTGATCCCGGGCTGAGCAGTCTTGGCCTGGCTCGGCGCAGAACGCTTCCATTTCGCTGCAGATAAAATCTTCTGGCGACGGATTGCTGAATCTGTCTTGATCTGTGCATCTTTGCCGCGCATGAACCATTTCGTGGATGACGGTTATCCAAATAGCGGATGAGCCTACGCCTCCAATTAATCCTGTGCATATGTTTATGTCATTGCCGACTGACGGCGTCGAGCCGTTGCCGGCAGAGCATGTTGGGTCGCACTTAATTACTACCTTCCTACCCCTGTTTGCGCATTTCGAAGCGTTCTGTGCAGTCTTAGTGTGATTCAGCGCAGCGCGAACTGCCGCAGGACAATTCCTGGATACACACGCGGGGCCGACCTCTGATGTCCCAGCGGGGCACAGCCCCATCGGATCAGAGTGCAGGGATGGAGAGCCAAATCCATATAAATACAATGAAACGCCACCTGTATACCCCGCAGGGTCCCGCTCGAGCCACCGGCCCTGTTCTGTCGAGTAGGTCCGGTGGCGCACCGTATACAGCAGGCTGCCGTCATTGAACACGTATCCGGCGAAGCCGACGGGGTTGTCGAGGGCGGAGAGCTGGCCCGCAGGGAGTGCGGGGCCGATGTTGTTGAGGTGGAAGGTGAGGTCGAGGCTGTTGACGGCGGCGTCCCTGTTGAGGTCGGCCTCGCAGAGGTAGCCGGCGGCGCCGATGGTCGCGCCCCACGCGTTGAGGATGAAGGTCTGGTCGGCGGAGTCCGCATCTCCATCCCCAT
>RFGH01000063.1 GCA_003696675.1 Planctomycetota bacterium | reverse complement strand
TTCGAATCCTACGGCAAGTCCCAGAGCTACAACGCCCCGGTCGGCGAGGAGGAGGCCTTCCGGTACTCGACCGCGCTCAACCGTCTCCTCGCGGACACCGAACGGCGTGCGCGGATCGGGGACGCGACCGTGGTCTACTGGACCGCTGCGCCCTCGCCGGCCGAGGCCTTCATGGGCTACGCGCTCAAGGAAGAGCGCGCCGAGGACCCGGAGACGGGCAAGCGGATCCAGTCGTTCTTGAGCGCGCTCCGCGCCGGCCGGTCTCACGAAGGCCTGGGTGACGCCTCGGTCCCGTTCTACGTCCTGGGCCTGTCGCCGAACCGGTCGCGCCTGTCGGTGCGGTTCTGGTGCGCGAGCACCGTGGGCGAGCTGGCCGGCCGGCTCGGACGCCACCTTCGGGATCTGGAGATCATCGGCGCCCGCGAGGGCGACCCGCCGCTCGTCATCGGACGGATCGTCCGCGAGACCGGGCGAGAGCCGAAGGACGCCCCGCCGCTGCTCGCCGGCGAACTCGCGCGCGCCGTGCTCACCGGCGCGCCGTACCCCGCGGCGCTGCTCTCGGCGATCCTCCGCCGGCTCCGCGCCGACCAGACGATCAACCACGCCCGGGCCGCGGCCCTCAAGGCGTATCTGATCCGCAACCTGAGACTGGAGGTCCCCGTGTCGCTCAACAAAGACCACCCATCGCCGGCGTACCAACTCGGACGGCTGTTCGCCGCCCTCGAAAAAACCCAGGAAGACGCCGCGGACGGCAAGCTCAACCGCACCGTGCGCGATTCGTACTTCGGCACGGCGACGGCGGCGCCCGCATCCGTCTTCCCCCGGCTGCTGCGCCTGCATCAGCACCACCTCAGCAAGCTCGAGCACGAGGGCTTCCGCATCAACCGCGAAAAAGAGATCCAGGACATCGTCAGCCGCATCGACCGTTTCCCCGCGTTCCTGGCCTTGGAAGACCAGGGCCTGTTCCAGATCGGCTACTACCACCAGCGCCAGGCTTTCTTCACGAAGAAAGATGAACCGACCCCCGAGGAGGTGACCGCGTGACCACCGCCACCGACACCGCGATCCAGAACCGGTATGACTTCGTGTACTTCTTCGACGTGACCGACGGCAACCCCAACGGCGATCCCGACGCGGGGAACCTCCCCCGGATCGATCCCGAGACCGGGCAGGGCCTCGTCACGGACGTGTGCCTGAAGCGCAAGATCCGCAACTACGTCGGGCTCGTGAAGGAAGAGCAACCGCCCTACGAGATCTACGTCAAGGAGAAGGCCGTCCTCAACGCCCAGCACGAGAGGGCGTATCTCGAGCTCAAACTCAAACCCGAGAAACGGAAGATGCCAAAGGATGAGGCGGACGCCCGCGCGCTGACACGCTGGATGTGCGACAACTTCTTCGACATCAGGACGTTCGGCGCCGTGATGTCGACCGACGTCAACTGCGGGCAGGTCCGCGGGCCGGTCCAGCTCGGC
>RFGH01000062.1 GCA_003696675.1 Planctomycetota bacterium | reverse complement strand
TCCCCACCACCGATTGACCCCCCCGACGCCCCCGCATACCGTTCCGGTCCGCCGAGGGACTGTCCCGAACGCGGATGACGAACCAAGACGCCGTCCTGCCTCTCACGGGCGAACGCCAGATACGCCCGCCAAGGAGAGACCCATGCTTCCCGCCCAACGCCAGTCCCGCGGCCGCTCCAAGCGCCGCCGCTCGCACGACGCCATCACCGCCCCGGGCTCCACCATCTGCCCGCTCTCCGGCATGCCAAAGCGCCACCACCGCGTCTGCGAAGAGTCCGGCTATGTCCGTCCCGGCCTCCGCATCACTGTGCGCAAGCTCAAGATCGGCTCCAACGGCTAACGCACCGGAGTCCCACAGGTGCCGATCCGCATCGCCATCGATGTGATGGGCGGCGACCACGCTCCGGACGCGGTCATGAAGGGCATCATCGACGCCCTTCCCTCCCTCGCCCAAGACGCCGTCCTCGTCCTCGTCGGGCGTGAGGATGTCATCCGCGCACACCTCGCCGAACGCGCCATCAACGATCCGCGCCTCGAGATCGTCCACACCCCGGATGTGATCGAGATGGGCGACACGCCCACCATCGCCGTCCGCGGAAAGCCCAACTCCTCCATCGTACAGATGGCCAAACTCGGCTCCCGCAAAGCCGACATCCCCTGCGACGCCGTCATCTCCGCCGGCAACACCGGCGCCTGCGTCGCCGCCGGCCAGATGCACATGAAACGGCTCCCCGGTGTCCACCGCCCCGGCATCGCCGTCACCATCCCCGCATTCCACGGACCCGTCGTCCTCTGCGACGCCGGCGCCAACCCCGAGCCCAAGCCCCTGCACCTCTGGCAGTACGGCATCATGGCCGAAGTCGTCGCCAAGAAATCCCTAGGCATCCAAAACCCCCGCGTCGCACTGATGAACATCGGCGCCGAAGAGGGCAAAGGCTCGGACCTGATCAAGGGCGCCCGCGACCTCTTCCGCCGCACCCCAAACATCAACTTCATCGGCTATGTCGAGGGCCGCGACTTCTTCAACGGAGCCGCCGATGTCGTCGTCACCGACGGCTTCACCGGCAACACCATGCTCAAAACCGCCGAGGGCCTCGCCGCATCCCTCTTCCAGGCCATCATCACCGAGATCATGGAAAAAGATGTCGACCTGCTCACCAAGTTCGAGCCGGTCATGAAGGACCTCTACAAAAAGAACGACTACCACGAGCACGGCGGCGCGCCCCTGCTCGGCGTCAACGGCGTCATGATGATCGCCCACGGCTCCTCCAAGCCCAAGACCATCGTCGCCGCCATCAACAAAACCCTCGAATATGTCCGCAACCATGTGAACGACGCCATCGTCGAACGCATCGCAGAACTGGCCCCCGTCGAACAGGCCCAGCCCGCATGACCACCCGCTCCCGCCCCGCCGGTGTCCAGATCGTCGGCTCCGGCTCGGCGCTCCCAGAACGCCGCCTCACCAACGCCGACCTCGAGAAGCTCATGGACACCTCGGACGAGTGGATCGTCCAACGCACCGGCATCCACGAGCGACGGCTCCACGACAAAAACGATCCCTACCCCACCTCATCCCTCGGCGCCAAGGCCCTCCGCGCCGCCCTCGACGATGCCGGCATGGCCCCCACCGACCTCGGGCTCATCCTCTGCGCCACCATGACCCCGGACTCGCCCACACCGGCCGTGTCCTGCCGCATCGCCGCCCAACTCGGCTGCGGCACCATCGGAGCCATGGACATCAACGCCGCATGCTCCGGCTTCGTCTTCACCATCTCCCTCGCCCACGAGCTCATCGCCGGCGGGCTCTACGACTCCGTCGCCGTCGTCGGCGTCGACACCGTCACACGCCACTGCGACTACTCCACCTTCGGACGAGGAGCCGCGATCCTCTTCGGCGACGCCGCCGGCGCCCTCATCCTCCGCAAGACCGACGACCCCGCGCCGGGCCTCATCGCCCAGGCCATGCACTCCGACGGCGACGGAGCACGCGCCCTCTACATCCCCTCCGGAATGTCCCAGATCGTCGATGCCCAACCCGACGAGCGGATGAACGACAAAATCCAGATGAACGGCCAGAAGGTCTTCAAGTTCGCCGTCTCCAAGTTCCCCGAGGTCATCGAGGAAACCCTCGCCCTCGCCGGGCTCGCCCCGCCCGAGGTCGACCACTATGTCTGCCACCAGGCCAACGCCCGCATCCTCGAAGCCGCCCGCGAACGCTTCGGCCTGCCCGAATCCAAACTCCGCGTCAACATCCACCGCGTCGGCAACACCGTCGCCGGCTCCTGCCCGCTCGTCTTCGACGAACTCAAGAAAGACGGGCAGATCAAGCCCGGCCAGAAGGTCATGTTCATCGCCTTCGGTGCCGGCCTGACCTGGGGTGCCAGCCTCTGGCAGCTCTAGGAAATTTTCCTACCCGCTTTCGTATCGTGACCACTTGCAATGATTTACGCTCCCCCTGATGATGGCATCCGCCAGATGAGGGGGTTTTCACTTGCGTTATCTCATACTCTCCGCCGCCGACGCGGCCCGAATATCCGCCCGCGCCGAGTTCACCCGCCTGGCCCTCGGGCCGTGGCGTGAGTTCCTCATCCCCGCCCCGTCGGGCCACCCCCTCTGCGTCCTCGTCGAGACCCCCACCGGCCCCGCCGTCACCCCGCGGAACCCGGTCCACGACACCCCCGACGCCCTGGTCTTCTTCGACGGCCTGCCCCTCCACGCATCGTTCAACGCCTTCGACGCCGCTGCGCTCACCGAGCACTGGCGCCGCGCATCCGAAGTCCTCGGCCGCTTCACGCTCGTCCGCATCGACCGCGCCGACGCGTCGCTCGAAATCCGAACCGATCCCATCGCCTCCTGCCCCGCCTACCTCGCCACCATGCCCGACTACGCATGGGGCATCACCAACATCCCTTCGCTCGCCCACCGCATCGCCGCCCGGGGCGAACTCGATCCCCTCGGTGTCGCCGGCGCGCTGTGCACCCCCGCAGCGCTCGCCGATCGCACCCTCGTCACCACCGTCCGGACCCTCCCGCACGCCTCCATCATCCGCGTGGCCCCGGGCCAACCCCCGATCGTGCACAACGACGACGCCGCCGTGACCTCCGGCGCGTCCCGATGCGATCTCCGCCCCGACGACGCCGCGGGCATGTTCATCGACACCATCACCCCTGTCATCGCCAGGCTCCGCGACGCGGGCTTCGATCTCACCTGCGCCATCACCGGCGGCCGAGACTCCCGCGCCGTCGCCGCGCTCATCGCCGCCATCGTCCCCGACCCCCAATACCACTTCGGCGGCGTCGAGACCGCACCAGAATCCCGAATCGCCGCCCGCGCCGCCGCCGCACTCGGCGGATCATTCGAACTCAAGTCCGACCCACACGAACCCACCGGCGACAACTACGACGCCGCCGAGCACTACCTGCTCAACAAGTACTGCGGCCTGATCGAGTTCAGCTACCTCCGCCCCCCGCCCTCCACCGAGCCCGACTACAACC
>RFGH01000061.1 GCA_003696675.1 Planctomycetota bacterium | reverse complement strand
GGAGGTCTTTGAGGGCGAGGCGGATTTCGTGGGCGAAGGTGGCGTTGGTGGGGTTGTGCTGGGCGAGGTAGGTGAGGCGTTCGATGGCGAGGGCGTGGGCGGCGGCCGCGAGATCGGGGGCGCGTTCCGCGCGGATGGCGCGGACATGTTCGAGGCGCATGGTGAAGCGTGGGTCGGCGATGGCGGCGCGAAGGGCGGGGAGGGTGAGTTGGTGTGCGCGGCAGAGGCCGAGTTCGTCGAAGACGGGTTTGTGCCAGTCCTCGAGAAGGATGTCGAGCTGTTCGTTGGACAGGGGCGGGTGGTCGGCGGTCATGACGCGAAGGTACCGCGTGGGCGGCTCGGTTCAAGACGGAAGGCGTGCATGACAGCGAAACAGCGCACAAAGCGCGTCACTGCGGGGTGAGATTTTGAACGCAGAGGTCGCCGAGTGGGGCCACGCAGAGGGCGTTGAGGGGGAGATAGGTGGGAAGAGATGGAAAAGGGGCGTCGCTGGTGCGGCGCCCCTTGGGTTGCATTGGGATGGTTGGGTTGGTCAGCGGCGGGTGACGGTGACGGTGACCCATGCGGTCCAGGCGGAGTCGCCGGATGCGTTGGTTGCGCGGACGCGGTAGCGGAAGTCGCCGGTGCCGGCGTTATCGACGATGGAGGTGGTGTTGGCGCCGACGGAGAGGGTGGTGGTCTGGGACCATCTGTTGCGGCGGAACTTTTCGCGCTGGACTTCGAAGCCGGTCTCGTTGTTGGCGTTGTCGGTCCAGGAGACGGTGGCCGTGCGGTTGCGGTTGTTGGTGGCGGAGAGGTTGGAGGGCGCGGCGGGGGGTGAGCCGGGGGGGGCGTTGATGGTGATGGTCACCGCGTCGGAGTCGGAGAGGTTGCCCGAATCGGTGACGGAGGCTGTGACGGTATGGGTGCCGACGGAGAGGGCGGAGGTGGAGAAGGACGCGCCGGAGCCGATCGTGCCGTCACGCGAGCTGGTCCATGTGATGGAGGAGGAGAGGTTGCCGTCTTCGTTGTCGGTGGCGGAGGCGGAGAAGGAGACGCTGGCGCCCTGGGTGAAGGAGGCGTTGTTGGCGGGGGTGGCGATGTTGACCGCGGGGGCGGTGTTGGCGGGTCCGCCGCCGCCGCCGGAGAGGGCGGCGAAGGCGTTGAGGACGCCGCCGGTGGCGGTGCGGTTGCTCAACGCGCTGGTGGGGCGGACGGTGGAGTAGATGCGGTTGATGACCTGCTGGTAGGACCAGCCGGGGTTCTGGATCTGAAGGAGGGCGACGACGCCGGCGACATGGGGGGCGGCCATGGAGGTGCCGCTGCTCCAGACATAGGAGGATCCGGAGTAGGTGGAGGCGATGTCGACGCCGGGGGCACCGAGGTCGACGGAGTTGACGCCGTAGTTGGAGAAGGAGGCGATGGCGTCTCGGTTGTCGGTGGCAGCGACGGAGATAATGTTGGCGAGGTTGTATGAGGAGGGATAGTGCGGGCTGTTGTCGGTATTGACGCCGTCATTACCGGCAGCGGCGACGAAGACATGGTTGGCCGCGCCGGCGTTTGCGATGGCGTTGTAGAGCGCGGTGGAGAATCCGCCGCCGCCCCAGGAGTTGTTGGAGACGGTGCAGCCTTCGGAGACTGCGTAGTCGAGGGCGGCGATGGCGTCGGAGGTGGAACCGCCGTAGGGGCCGATGAATCGGAGGGGCATGATCTGGCAGTCCCAGAGGACACCGGTGGTACCCTGGTTGTTGTTGCCTTCGGCGCCGATGGTGCCGGCGGTGTGGGTGCCGTGGCCGTCGGCGTCGTCGGGGTTGTTGTCATTGTCGTAGAAGTCCCAGCCGCGGACATCGTCGATGTAGCCGTTTCCGTCGTCGTCGATGCCGTTGCCGGCGATCTCCCCGGGGTTGAACCAGATGTTGGAATCGAGGTCGGGGTGGGACCACTGGGTGCCGGAATCGATGACAGCGATGACCTTGTTGGGATTGCCGGTGAGGATGTCCCAGGCTTCTGGCATATCGATGTCGGCGTCGGGGGTGCCGGTGATGTTGCGAATGGATTGGCCGGTGTTGTGCAGGCCCCACTCGAGGCCGTAATAGGTGTCGTTGGGCGTGGCGGTGGTGCGCTGGACATAGTCGGGCTCGGCGTATTCGACCCAAGGATTGAGGCGAAGGGCGGCGAGGGTTTGTTCGACGGGGCGTGTCGTGCGGGCGTGGTGGAGCCCGGGGACGAGGGAGTACTTGCGGGCGATGGAGGCGCCGGCCTGGTTGAGCGAGGCGGCGACGAAGTGCGGGGGTGCGTCGGCGCGGAACTTGACGAGGATGTTGTTGGGGATGGCCTGGAGTTGTGGGGTGCGTTCGAGCTGGGCTTTGTCGAGACGGTAGAGATCCATCTGTGCCGGGGAGGCGAGAACCTGTGCGTGCGTGGCGGTGGCCAACGCCATTGCGCATCCGGCGAGGAGTGAGTGCTTCATCTCGGTGCTCCGTTTGATTGTCTGAGACCCTTGGACCGGGGCGATGCCCGGCCGCTCCACGATCGGGCCAGACTACAGAGTGCCTTCGTCGGCTGCAAGAGATTTGCGGGGCGCTGCGAGAGATCGTGGTCGCCGGGTGAGGTGAATGCCCCTGGGGGTCAGCCTTCGATGGCGGCTTCGGCGGGATCGTCCGGGGAGGCGCCGAGCGCGGCGACGAGTGTGGCGTCGATGAGGGTGGCGGCTTCGGTCGGGGTGAGGGCGGCGATGGTGTGGAGGGTGAGATCCGGGCGTTTTTTGAACAGGCCTGTGGAACCGGGGCGGACGCGGGCCTGGGCGTCGGGGATGCCTGCGTCGGCGGCGAGGTGTGCGAGGTCGATGGGCTGGAGCAGGGTGTTGATGGTGCGTGCGTTGAGTTGGATCGTGGCGTGTGCGCAGGTGATGGTGGCCCACTGGTCCATGCGATGGACGGAGCGGAGTTCGGTGACGCACCATGCGTAGAGATCGCGCGGGGTGGGAAAGTCCGGCCCCGGGGCGCGGAGGTCGGGCTGATGGGGCATGTCAGGCCTCTTCGGACTCTTTGAGTTTGGCGACGACGCTGAAGTCTTCGAGGGTGGAGGTGTCCTGGGTGATCTCGGTGTCTCCGGCGGCGATGGAGCGGAGGAGGCGGCGCATGATCTTGCCCGAGCGGGTCTTCGGGAGGGCTGTTGTGAAGCGGATCTGGTCGGGCTTGGCGATGGGGCCGATCTCCTTGGAGACATGCTCGCGGAGGTCGGACTTGAGTTGTTCGGAGGGGTCTGCGTCGGGGGCGAGGGTGACGAAGGCGGCGATGCCGGTGCCCTTGATCTCGTGGGGCATTCCGACGACGGCGGCTTCGACGACGGCGGGGTGTGCGACGAGGGCGGACTCGACTTCCATGGTGCCGAGGCGGTGGCCGGAGACATTGATGACATCGTCGATGCGGCCCATGATCCAGAAGTTGCCGTCTTTGTCGCGTCGTGCGCCGTCGCCGGCGGTGTAGTAGGGCACGCCGTCGACCTTGACGGTGGACCAGTAGGTATCGATGAAGCGTTGGCGGTCGCCGTAGACGCCGCGGAGCATGCCGGGCCATGGTTTGCGGATGACCATGAGTCCGCCCGCGTCGGCGGGTTGTTCGACGCCGTTGATATCGACGACGGCGGCATCGATGCCGAACATGGGGCGTGTGCATGAGCCGGGCTTGCATGGGGTGGCGCCGGGGAGGGGCGTGATGACATGGCCGCCGGTTTCGGTTTGCCAGTAGGTATCGACGATGGGGCAAATGTCACGGCCGATGTGTTTGCGGTACCACATCCATGCTTCGGGGTTGATGGGTTCGCCGACGGTGCCGAGGACCTGGAGGGTGTCGAGTTTGGCGAGACGGGGGTATTGCTCGCCCCACTTCATGAAGGCGCGGATGGCGGTGGGTGCGGTGTAGAAGTGGGTGACTTTGTTTCGGTCGCAGACGCGCCAGAAGCGTGCGGGTGTGGGGAAGTCCGGGGCGCCTTCGTACATGAGGGTGGGGACGCGGTTGGGCAGGATGCCGTAGACGATGTAGGAGTGGCCGGTGATCCAGCCGCAATCGGCGGTGCACCAATAGACCTGGTTGTTGTCGGGGACGAGGTTGAAGGTGTATTTGGCGGTGGTGGCGGTGAAGACCATGTAGCCGGCGGTGGTGTGGACGATGCCCTTGGGCTTGCCGGTGGAGCCTGATGTGTAGAGGAGGAAGAGCATGTCTTCCGCGTCCATAGGCTCGCAGGGGCAGTCGTCGCTGGCGCGGTCGACGGCTTGGTGCCAGTCGAGGTCGCGGCCTTCGATCATGGGGACATTGGTCTTGGTGCGCTTGAGGACGAGGACCTTCTGGACGGGGGAGTCGGCGCCCATGGAGTCGATGGCGGCGTCGACATTGGCTTTGAGATCGACGACCTTGCCGCGGCGCCATGCGCCGTCGCAGGTCAGGATGACTTTGGACTTTGCGTCCTGGACGCGATCGGCGATGGCCTGGGCGGAGAAGCCGCCGAAGATGACCGAGTGGGGCGCGCCGATGCGGGCGCAGGCGAGCATGGCGACGGCCAGTTCGGGGACCATGCCCATGTAGATGGTGACGACATCGCCCTTCTTGACGCCCATCGACTTGAGGGTGTTGGCGAGTTTAGCGGTGTCGTTCTGGAGGTCGTTGTAGGAGAGGCGTCGGACTTCCTTGGGCAGGTTGTCGCGGTCGGTTGGTTCGCCCTCCCAGATGATGGCGGTCTGGTCTCCGAAGCCGTGCTTGACCTGGCGGTCGACGCAGTTGTAGCAGACATTGGTCTGAGCGCCGGGATACCACTTTGCGTCGGGGGCTGACCACTCGAGGACGCGGTCCCACTTTTTGAACCAGTGGAAGTCGTTGGCGATGTCGCCCCAGAAGCCTTCGGGGTCGTCGATGGAGCGGCGGTACATCGATTCGTATTCGGCGAGCGAGGCGACGCGCCACGGGGGTCCGCCGACGGCGGATGCGGCCGGGGGCTGGAAGACGCGGTTCTCGTGGAGGGTGGATTCGATGGATTCGGACATGGGAGGCCTCCGGCGTCGCTGCTCGGTGTGTGCGGCAGTTTAGAGGGGTCGGGGTGATGGGGTTCGTGAATCGCCCGCGGGCGCGTTGGCGCTCGCGGGCGTGGATCGGATCAATCACCCTGCTGGGGCGGTGGGATCTGCATCTCGTGGGCCTCGCCCGCGCCCTTGGGGACGCGGATGTTCTCGATGAGATCCTGAATCTCCTTCGGGGGCGGCGGGGTGAACCTGCTCACGACGATCGCGACGGCGAAGTTGATGAGCATGCCGATGGAGCCGATTCCCTCGGGCGAGATACCCCAGAGCCAATAGTCTGCCTTGTTTTTGCCGGCTTCCCAGCCCGAGACGGCGGCGAGGAGACCGTTGGCCCAGTTGAACTTGAAGAGGACGATGTAGATGGCGGTGAAGGAGATGCCGGAGATCATGCCGGCGACGATGCCTTCACGGCTGGCGCGTTTGGAGAAGATGCCGAGCATGATGCATGGGAAGAAGGAGGAAGCGGCGAGGCCGAAGGCGAGGGCGACGACCTCGGCAACGAAGCCGGGGGGGAAGATGCCGACGAGCCCGGCGAGGATGACACCGATGCCGGCCGCCGCGCGTGCGACCCAGAGCTCCTGCTTCTCACTGATGGAGGGCATGGCGACGCGTTTGAGCAGGTCGTGGCTGACGGCGGTGGAGATGACGAGGAGCAGGCCGGCAGCGGTGGAGAGGGCCGCGGCCAGCCCGCCGGCAGCGACGAGCCCGACGACCCAGTTGGGCAGGCGGGCGATCTGCGGGTTGGCGAGGACCATGATGTCGCGATCGACATAGAGCTCGTTGGCGTTGGCGGAGGGCGTGTTGGTGACGAGGCGCTGGCCGTGTGTGCCGCGGCCGGCAGGATCATCGGCCGGTGCGGAGAACTTGGGTTTGCCGGCGAAGGGTGCACCGCTGCGGTAATCGACTCGGCCGTCGTTGTCTTTGTCGACCCAGGCGAGCAGGCCGGTGTCTTCCCATTCTTTGAACCAGTCGGGGATGGTCTTGGCGTCGGGGGTATCGGGGGCGGCTTCGGCGTTGTAGTAGGCCTGTTCGACTGTGGCGATGAGGTTGGTGCGGCCGAAGGCCCCGACCGCCGGGGCGGTGGTGTAGAGGATGGCGATGAAGAAGAGTGCCCAGAAGGCGCTCATGCGTGCGTCGCGGACCTTGGGGACGGTGTAGAAACGGATGATGACATGGGGCAGGCCGGCGGTGCCGACCATGAGCGCCAGCGTGATCATGAAGACATCGAGGCGGGACTTGCTGCCGTCGGTGAAGGCGTTGAAGCCGAGTTCGGTGTTGATGGCGTCGAGCTTGTCGAGCATGCCGATGGTCTGGCCGCCGGCGATCTGGCTGCCGACATCGCCGCCGAGGTTCCCGATGAAGCCGAGCTGGGGGATGAAGTTGCCGGTGAGGAGCATGGCCATGAAGATGGCGGGAACCATGTAGGCGAAGATAAGGACGCAGTATTGGGCGACCTGGGTGTAGGTGATGCCTTTCATGCCGCCGAGCACGGCGTACACGAAGACGATGGCCATGCCGATGATGATGCCGAGGTTGATATCGACACCGAGGAACTGGCTGAATACCACGCCGACGCCGCGCATCTGGCCCGAGACGTAGGTGAAGCTGACGAAGATGGCGCAGATCACGGCGACGACGCGGGCAAACTGGGAATAGCAGCGGTCGCCGACGAAGTCGGGCACGGTGAACTTGCCGAACTTGCGGAGATATGGTGCGAGGAGGAGCGCGAGCAGCACATAGCCGCCGGTCCAGCCCATGAGGTAGGTGGAGCCGTCGTATCCGGCGAAGGAGATGATGCCGGCCATGGAGATGAACGAGGCGGCGGACATCCAGTCCGCACCGGTGGCCATGCCGTTCGCGAGCGGGGGGACACCGCCGCCGGCGACATAGAACTCGCTCGATGATCCGGCGCGGCTGTACCAGGCGATGCCGAGGTAGAGCGCGAATGACAGGCCGACGATCAGGAATGTCCAGGCTTGTACATCCATTGGATCAGTCCTCCCTGAATCCGAAGCGGCGGTCGAGCCGGTTCATGAGGAACACATAGACGCCGATAAGCACGACGAAGACATAGATAGATCCCTGCTGGGCGAACCAGAAGCCGAGTTTGGCCTGGCCGATGCGGAACTGGTTGAGGGCATCCACAAAGAGGATGCCGCAGCCGTAGCTGACGACGAACCAGATCGAGAGGAGCACGGCGAGGTAGGTGAGGTTGGCACGCCAGTAGCGGCGTCGGGCGTCGACACTGGCGTCGGCGTCGGTTCTCGCGGTCGGGTCGGGTGTGCGTGGCTGGTTCATGGCGGCTCCTTCCGGCGGTGGGCAGGATACCACAAGCGGCCGGGGTGTCCGGGGCGCGGGGGGGACCGGATGTCGGCGAGTGTCAGTGCGACGAGGTGACTCGGATGACCTCGGGGATGCTGGTGAGGCCTTCCATCGCTTTATTGATGCCGTCCTGACGGAGCGACTGCATGCCCCGTTCCAAACACATGCGGCGGAACTCGGACACATTGGGGTTTCGGGCGATGATATCGCGGAGCGAGTCGTCGACCGCCAGCAGCTCGTATGCGCCCACGCGACCGGAATAGCCGGTGTTGCGGCACTTGTCGCATCCCTGCGGCCCCCACATCTCACCGCTTGGCAGGCCCTGCAACTCGAGGAACTCGGCCATCTCTTCGGAGGGTTTCTCCTTGGCGCGGCAGTGCTGGCAGAGGCGGCGGAGAAGCCGCTGGGCGAGGACCGCATTGACGGCGGCGCCAACGAGGAACGGCTCGAGGCCGATGTTGACCAGTCGCGTCACGGAGCTGGGCGCGTCGTTGGTGTGAAGGGTCGAGAGAACGAGGTGGCCGGTCAGCGCGGCCTGCACAGCGATGTGGGCGGTCTCGTGGTCGCGGATCTCACCGAGCATGATGATGTCGGGGTCCTGACGCAGCAGGGCCTTGAGAGCCTTGGCGAATGTCATCCCGATCTTCTCGTGCGTCTGCGTCTGGGTGATGCCCTCGAGGTGGTACTCGATGGGATCCTCGACGGTTGAGATGTTGAGCTTGTTCTTGTCGAGCTGACGGAGGGACGAGTAGAGGGTGGTCGTCTTACCCGAGCCGGTGGGTCCGGTGACCAGCACGATGCCGTGGGGCTGGTGGATCTGGGTCTTCCAGACGGCGAGGGTCTGCTCGTCGAATCCGAGGTCCTCGAGTTCGACATTGATCGATTTGGTATCGAGGATACGCATGACGACCTTTTCGCCGTAGCCGGCTGGAAGGGTCGAGACGCGCAGGTCGAGCTTGCGGCCCTGGACGGTACAGCGGATGCGGCCGTCCTGCGGGACGCGGCGCTCTGAGATGTCCAGGTCGGCCATGATCTTGAGGCGTGAGACGATGGCCGCGGACATGCTGGGCGGGGGGTTCATCATCTCGAAGAGGATGCCGTCGATACGGAAGCGGATCTTGAGTTTCTTCTCGCCCGGCTCGATATGGATGTCGGACGCGCCTTCCTTGACGGCGGTCTGGATGATGTAGTTGACATAGCGAATGACGGGCGATTCGCCGGCTTTGGCTTCGAGGTCAACGGCTTCAGCGGTCTCGGAGCGGGAGACCTCGACATCCGCCTCGTCGACATCGGCGAGGATCTCCGAGAGGTCGTCGCCTTGGCTTGTGTCTTCGCCGATGAGTTCGAGTGCCCCTCTGACATCGCCCGCGGTGACGAGAACCACCTTGACGCTCGGCACGCTCAGGCGGGTGCGGATCTCGTCGATCAGGAAAACATCATCGGGCTTGGTCGCACCGACCACCGCGCGTGAGCCCTCGACGCGGAGCGGCAGGACCATGTTGGTCTTGCAGAACTCAGCGCCGAGGCGTTGGAGCATCTTGCCGTCGAACCCGCCGTCGAGACCGGCTTCGAGATCGACACGCTCGAACGGCACGCCGGCCACCTCGGCCACAACCCTCTGGATGGCGGCTTCGTCGGCGCCCTGCTCGATGAGGATGGCGATGAGTGACTGCCCGGGCGACTGCTTGAGAACCTGCTCGGCAGCGGTCATTGCGCCGGCGCTGACGACGCCGGAGGAGAGCAGGCGTTCGCGCAGGTCGCCGGAGACACCGCCGGTGGGGTCGGAAGCGTCGGTTTCATCGGGGCGGTAGATCTCCGCGATCGCCGCTCCGATGCCGGTGGGTCGTTCCCGTGGGGGCGCGTTGGGCACGGCGGGGTCGTCGATGATCTCCTGGCCGTCGGCGCCGTAGCGGCGCTGGCCCGATGGCATCGAGGGGATGGGGCTGAAGGACGCGGGGCGGCGGTCGATGGAGTGCTTGCGCTGCTTTTCCGGTTCGCGGAGCCGTCGCGCGGGGCGTTTGGCTCCGTCGTCGGAAACACCGAGTTCGCTCAGGATGTCATCGATATCCGCCATGTGGCCGTGTCTTTCCGCTTGTCGTTCAGTCGATCTGCTTGGGTTCGACGCCGATGCCCAGCTCGAACCGCATGCCGTCGGCCTCGACGGTGACGGTCTGCCCGGCGATCTCCACGATGGTGAACACGCCGATGCTCTGCCCGACGCGGACCGGCTGGCCGGAGATGCGGGCCGCGGGTATGCGTCCGCCGACGATGGACTGAACATGCAGGCGTGCCAGCTCGCTCTGGATCATGGCGTTCCGCTCGGCCATCTCCCGCGCGCGCTGCTCGGCGGCGAGGCGGGCGAGGCGATCGAGGTCATCCATCGAGTCCGGCTCCTCGTACACCGTCGCCGCTGGCTCTTCGGCCTTGGGGCGGGTGAACGGCTCGGAGGCGATGGTGCTGTTGTCCACGACCTGCACGGCGGTCATGCTGGCATCCAGTTCGGTCATGACTTTATCGAAGCGCTTGCTGGCTTCCAGGCCGGCCTCGGCGGAGTAATCGATCTTGATGTCCTCGCCGCCGAACGCGGCGTTGAGCCCGTAGAACCGCATGCCGTAGATCGCGCCGCCCGCCAAGGCGAGCACCGCGACGGCGAGGATCACCTGACCGGAGAACTTCGACCCGGCCGCGGTTGAGCCGGCCCCGGGCATGCCGAAGCCCGACGAACCCGGCATTCCGAGCCCGTCGCTCTCGCCGCCGAAGCCTGCGGGCAGGCCGGAATGATCGTGGTCGGTGGGCATGAGTTTGTCGGTCATGACGCGCTCCCCTCGTCCTCACGGAAGTAGATGCTCAGCGTGAACTCGGCCTTGATATCCGTGCCTTCCTCGCGGGACTCGGACACCTTCATGTCGACGACGCGGGTGATGCGGGGCAGACGCTCGAGATTGAGCAGAAACTGGTAGTAGCCCTGGAAGCTGCCCTCGGTTTCCATCGTCAGCGGCTGCTCGCGGTAGCGTGCCGCCGCAACCGGCTTCTCGCTCTTGAGCGACGGCGGCTGGAGCCCGGACTGGATGGCCAGTTCGGACACCTGGCGGACGATCTGGTCGACCGCCTTGTTATTGGGCAAGCGGGCCTCGATCTCGCCGATGCGCTCCTGGAGCTCGTTGTTGACCGCTTCGAGATCCTTGCTGCGTGCGGTCTCGCGTCGGAGCTGGGTGAGCAGTTCCTGCTTGTGGGTGATGTCGGCCTTGGCCGACTCGATGCGCTCGTTCTGGGGCTGGAAGATCGTGAAGTAGCTGACCACGGGGAGTAGGAGCACCGTGAGGAACAGCACGAGTTCTCGGGTTCCGAACTGCATGGGTTGGCTCCTTACTCGCTGTCCGCCTGGATGGCCGTGAAGTTGGTGGTGGGCGAACCGAACGCCGAGCGGTCGATCTGGAACTCCTCGGTCCCAGCGACCTGGCGGGCATCGGCGTCCTCACGCAGACGCATCGTGATCTTGAACTTGCGCCACTCAACCTGGTCGACGATGGTCGCGGCGATCAGCGGAAGCTCGACCTCCACGAAGAGCGGGCTTGCCTTGAGGTTGGCGAGGAAGTCGGTGATCTTCTCGTTCTGGTCGGCCAGGCCTTCGATGGTCAGGGTGTGGCGGAACTTGGGCGGCAGGACCTTTTCGGGTGCCGGAGGCTCTTCTTTGTCCTTGCCGGCGGGCTTCGCGGAGAGCGACTTGGTCTTGCCCTTGTTGGCTTTCGGATCGACCTTGGGTGCCGGTGGCTTGACGCGCTCACCCTCGAGATCGACAACGGTCAGGGTCATGCCGTCGGGCATGGCGCGCACGATCTCGGCCATCATGACCGAGCGGGGGACACGGTCGATCAGTGCCGTAACCACCTCGGCGCGGTCGAGCAGGTCGGCGCGCTGCTTCTCAAGATCTTTGAGCTGCTCGATCTTCTCGGCTTCCTCGGCGAACTGGGTCGAGATGACCTTGGCCTGCGCGCTCACTGTGCGCCAGCGCTGGTGATTGACCACGAACACGCCGATCACGCCGGCCATCACGATTGTGAAGAGCAGCAGCGCGACGAAGTTGGCTCGAGTCTGGCTCTTGTTCTTGACATACTCGGCGGGTAGAAAACTCCCGTGCGCCGATGAGTTCGGATTGATCAGCTTGCCCATCGCTCCTCCGCGCTTCACAGGTCCGTGGGGCTCAGACACATCCCCACCGGCGCGGCCCAACCGGGCTGAGGCGCCGTCACATCCACACCCTCGGCGGGCACCTTGCCGCTGCGTGCCAGACGGGCAAGCGGGTCCACGCTCTGGGCCGGGAGACGAAGCGCCCGGGCCAGATGTTCACAAACCAAACGCTGACGCGACTGGCCACCCAGGAAGATGACCTTCTCGACGGGACGGTCCGGGAACAACGACTTGTGGTAACGCAGGCACATCGACGCCTCGTCGGCAAGGATCTCCAGCGGCTCGGTCAGGTCCGGCTCGGGCGAGGTGTTCCGCACCGGGCGGGCCGACTCGGGCGTCAGGCCGGCGTCCGACCCACCCGCGGGCACGGGGGCGGGCTTGGGCGTCAGGCGTTCCATGCTCAGGCGGATGGCCCGCGCCTCGTGCGTGGTGCAGCGCAGCTGGTGTGCGATCGTTTCGTCCAGATGACGCGCCCCCAGCTCGATCGTTCGGGCGAAGGCCAGCCGAGTGCCGTGGATGATCATCGCGTTTGTGCTGCCCGCGCCCAGATCCAGCACCAGGGCGGCCGGCCCGTCGGCTTCGACCGGGGGCTGACCTGGCGTGGAGACCGAGTCGATGGCCCGGATCGACGCGAGGTATTCGTTGTGGATGCCCACCGGCTCGAGCTTGGCGGCTTTGAGTGTTCCCATCAGGCGGGCGATGAAGTCACGGGCCGCGGCGAAGCAAATGACCTCGCGCTTCGCACCGGGCTTGCCGCCTTCGATCATGCGGCAACGCACGAGCAGGGCGTTGGGATCACACTGCAGCTGGCCGGCCAGGGTGGATGCGGCGAGCTTCTCGATGGGTATGTCGTCCGAAGGGACGATCTGAATGTGCTTGCAGATCATCTGGCCCGTGGGCACGGCACAGACGGCACGGTTGGTCTTGAACTTGCCCTTGCGGATCAGTTTGGGCAATGCGTCCATCTGGAAGGACAGCCGTTTGGCGGGGCTGTCGAGCAGATCGTCCGGGGTGTCGAGCTGGGCCGCGGCGACGATCGAGGGCGTGTCGCCGGGTGCCAGCTGCAGCACCTTGAGCGACCCGACCCCGAACTCGACGGACAGGGGGAACCCCGCCGGGCGGATGGAACCCATCTCGCGCAATGAGGCGCTCAGCTTGGACAGATTCGGCTTGAGCATGCCCGTCCCTACCTCCACCCGGCGTCGCGGGATGGAAGCCACCGGCACGCCCCGCACAGCGTCGGGACGGGATGGCTCCACCGGAGGATTTCGGCCCGAACGGACAGGCGATTGAGGCGGTCGGGGCGGCGTCCCCCCGTGGAGGGGACCTGCCGATCCGGGCCGACGGACCAGACCGCACAAACCGGCCCGGATCTGGTTATCGGGCGATAAGAGCGGCGAGCGCGTCGGGGAAGAGATCCCCGAGCCGATCGAATGCTCGGCCCAGATCCCACACCTGGCGACGGCGGTCGCCGGTGGTGTTGGAAATAACCCGCAGTTCCGCGAACCGGGCGTCCGGGTTCACCCGCCGCACAGCCAAGGCGACGGCGGCGCCCTCCATCGCCTCTGCGGCGGCGCCCGTCCGGCGGGCCGTGTCGGAGGCCCAGACATCCGTGCCGGAACAGACCGACACGGTGGCGACCGGCTCGACGCGCTCCACCAATGGAGAGAGGGCGTCTCGTGATCGGTTGTCGGGCAACGAGGGCGGGGCGTCGGCCCCGAAGCCCATCGCGTCTAAAGAAAGGAAGCCGCGGGGGGTGACCGAACCCTCATCCGAGAACAGGCTGGGGAGAGCCAGCACGCTATCTCCCGGCTCAAGCCCTGATCCGGGGAGGGCGCCGGCGATGCCGATGCTCAGCACCCCGGCGTGGCGGGTCGGGTCGTAGAACCGGGCGGCGGCTGCCGCGGCCGAGGCCTTGCCGACGCCGGTGAGCACGATCTCGGCGTCTGGCAGATCCAACGGTTCCCAGATCGAGGGGGCACCGCCGGGAGAGCGTCGGCGGAGGACGGCCTCGGCCTCCTTCGGGGCGGCGATGCACACGAGCCAGCGGGGGGCGTCCGGGGGGGACATGGCGGGTGACGATACCCGCAAAGCGGTGGATCGGGGTCAACCGCTGCGACGAAGAGCGGTAAGAATCGGAACAGAATCGTTCCGAGAGACGTTGTGCGCTCGGACGAACGAGGACCCCAACCTCTCCAGGGCCCGGCAGATGGCCGCCCGGGCCGATTTGACCTTGCAGGAGCAGACCATGAGCGCCCCCGAGACGCAACGACGCGACCGCCGACACCGCACCCGCCCG
>RFGH01000060.1 GCA_003696675.1 Planctomycetota bacterium | reverse complement strand
GTGTGGTGGGCGAGGTAGAGCAGGCGGTCGATCGTGATCGCTTGGATGTGGGCGGTGATGTGGGCCAGGCGTTTGGCGCGCAGTCGCTCGATGCGTTCGAGGGCCAGGGTGAACTTGGGGTGGTCGGTGGCGGCCTCGAGGGTTTCGAGGGTGATCTGGTGGGCTCGGCAGAGGTCCAGCTCGGACATGCCGGGCTTGTGCCAGTCGTCGAGCAGGGCGTTGATGAGGTCGAGGGTGACTTCTTTTTGGATTTCGGGGGCGGCGTGCGTGTCCATGTGGGCAAGGTACGGCGGCCGCGGCGGGGTTCAAGAAGAACTCGGCGCATGTACACGAAGTTGCGCACAGATGCGGTACATGCGGTTCAGATTTTGAATGCAGAGGGCGCAGAGGTCACGCAGAGGGCGCGGAGGGGGGGGAGGAGTTTTGAACGCGAAGAACGCGAAGGGTTCGAAGCGGTCGTGGTGGGTTTGGGGGTGGATGCTTCGTGTGGCATGGAGGTTGAGGTGGGTTGAGGTCGCTTTCCACGGGCGGCGCTGCGCTTCGTCCGTGGCAACTGCGGCGTGCCCCTCCGGGGCGGGGGCGTGCGCCAGATTGGTCGGCGTTGTGGAGATTGGATGGCGCGGCGGCCCCGCGTTGTTGCTTGGGGCTGATCGTGTTTCGGAATGGCAAGAGATCCCCCTCCGTCACGCCGCGCGTGCCACCGCCCCCCCTCTCGGCGACGGGGGAGGAGTTCGGTCCGCGCGGGCCGA
This sequence comes from Planctomycetota bacterium, assembly GCA_003696675.1. GTDB lineage: Bacteria > Planctomycetota > Phycisphaerae > Phycisphaerales > UBA1924 > UBA6054. The sequence continues at coordinate 2,461 of RFGH01000060.1, read as the reverse complement.
AGCCCGCGGCTCGTTGGGAGGGACGGGTTGGGCGGGTTCAGACGCCGAGGTGGTCGGTGGCGGCGATGGCGGCGCCGATGATGCCGGCGTCGTCGCCGAGGGCGCTTTCGACGACTTCGACTTTCTTGACGGCTTTGGGGAAGGCGGCGCGGATGGTGGCGGCGCGGATGCGGGAGACATATGGCTCGCCGAGGGCTTCGGTGAGCCCGCCTCCGATGACGACGCGCTGGAGGCTGAGGAGGGTGACGACGGAACCGATGGCCATACCGAGGCGGTCGGCGGAGTCGTTGATGACCTCGCAGACGAGTTCGTCGCCGGAGTGGTAGGCGTCGGCGAGCATCTTGCTCTTGATGCGTTTGCCGTCGTTGACGACCTCGGCGAGGCTGCTTTTGCGGTTGGCGCGGATGAGTCGGGCGATGCGTTCGGCGACGGCGGTGCGTGAGCAGTTGTGCTCGAGGGAGCGGGAACCGGGGGCGGCGCCGGGGACGAGGATCATGTGGCCGATCTCGCCGGCGGTGTGGAAGTGGCCCATGAAGGGCTGGCCTCGGAGGACGAGCCCGCCGCCGACGCCGGTGCCGACCCAGACGCCGAGGAGGTCGGTGGCGCCTTTGCCGGCGCCGCGTTTCCATTCGCCATAGACGGCGGCGTTGACATCGTTCTCGATGACAACATCGAGTCCGGTCTTGTCGATGAGGGCCTTGCGGAGTGGTGCGTTGTCCCAGCGGAGGTTGACGGCTTCGAGGACGATGCCGGTGGCGGGGTCGACGGGGCCGGGGGTGCCGACGCCGAGGCAGGAGAGGGACTCGAAGGGGACTTGGGCGTCCTCGCACGCGGCGCGGACGGTGCGGATGATGCGATCGACAACGGCGTCGAAGCCGGACTCGGGGGCGGTTTTTGCTTTGGCGCGGCCGAGGACTTTGGCTTTGGGGTTGAGGATGCCGGCCTGGATGTTGGTGCCGCCGAGGTCGACGCCGGCCGCGAAGGTGCGGGCGGAGTCGGCGATGAGGGTGGCGGGTGCGTCGGCGGGGTCGGGCATGGTCGTCTCCTCGGGCGAGTGTATTGCCGTCGGGGGCGGGTGCTCACGGGTTGTGCGTGCGGACGACGAGGACGGCGGCGGGGGAGTGCTGGAGGATGCGTTCGGCGGTGCTGCCCATGAGCATGTGGCGGAGTGCCGAGCGGCCGAGCGCGCCGATCACGGCGAGGTCGGCGTGGCGGGTCCGGCAATAGGAGGCGATGGCTTTGGCGGGGTTGGGTTCGAGGATAAGTTCGGTGGTGGGGGTGTGTTGCAGATCTGGCGCGAGTCGGTCGGCGAGGGTTTCAAGGTCGGCCTTCAGGCTTTGCTGGTATTGCTCGAGTTGGATGAGGGCGGAGGCGCCGGCGTCGTAGAGGAAGGGGGAGTCGAACGGGTTGATGTAGGCGTGGAAGAGTGTGAGGCGGGCGTGGTCGGCGCGGGCGAGGTCCGCGGCCGCACGGATGGCGTGGTTGGAGGCTTCGCTGAAGTCGGCGGCGGCGACGATGTTGGTGAAGGGTCCGTCGTGCTGATCTCGGTTGAGCAGAACGCTGCAGGGGGCGTGGCGTGTGCATGCGCGTGCGGTGCCGCCCGGTCCGCCGCCGGACTCGCCCCAGCCGTGGTATCCCAAGACGAGCAGTGCGGCGTTCTCTCGTCGGCAGAGGTCGGTGATGGCGTCGGTCGGGGGGCCGATGATGACATGGGGTTGGGCGGTCGCGTCGGCGCCGGCCGCGGCGAGTTCGTGGTCGAGTTGTTCGGCGGTTTTCTGTGTGACGCGATGGTCGGCCTGGTCGCGTGTCATGCCGGTGACGCGGGCGAGGCGGGCAGGCTCGTCCGGATCGACGACGGTGATGGCGTGGAGTGCGGCGTCGCGCTGCCCGGCGATGCGGTGGGCCTGGCGGATGGCGGCGCGTGCGGACGCGGAGAGGTCCGTGGCGACGACGACGGCGTTCGGCATGGGATCCCCCTTTGCGATGTGCAGTGTATCGGAGGGAGCGGCAGTGCCAAGATGGCGTTCAGATCAGCGTGGTGCGGACGGTGCGGCACTCGGGGGCGGCCCGGGCGACGGTGTCGGCATCGGCGGCGCAGAACAGTGTGCTTCCGGATCCGGAGACATGGATGGGTGTGTGGAGGGCGGCGGCGAGGCGGGCACGGAGTTCGGCCAGGCGGGGCTCGGCGCGTTCGGCGGGGGCGGCGAGTTCGTTGAAGAGGATGTTGGTATCGATTGGTGCGTGCGAGAGGGCGCGGACGCGGGGCTCGTCGCAGTTGACGGTGGGCGCGGCGTCGAAGGCGCGGTAGACCGCGCCGGTGGGGCAGCCGAAGGGGGGGAGGATGAGGGTGATTTCCGCGGTCGATCGCGGGAGGCGTTCGGTGCGGTCGCCGAGCCCGGTGACGAGTGCGGGGCGGGGGGGTTGTTCGTCGTCGATGAAGAAGGGGATGTCGGTGCCGAGG
>RFGH01000059.1 GCA_003696675.1 Planctomycetota bacterium | reverse complement strand
CGGTGCGGATCCGCGGGCTAGCGCCGAGCGGACAACTCAACGACGTGCAGATCAAGGCGACCTGGACCTCCGCCGATGGCGCCCAGGAGTGCTCGGACATGCTCGAACTGACGGTTGTGTTTGTGACGCTGGCGTTTCGGCCGGACGAGCCGTATGCAGCGCCGAGAGAAGTATGGACAGGATTCCCCGGGGGCCCATCTGCGCCCCAAGACGGCAGCAACGATGTCCCACCGCTCGCGCAGTACGGACAGCCGTTGCTCGGCGCGATCGCGCCGGGGGCGCCACCTCCCGCGCAAGGTTTCTTCAAAAACATTGAAATCAGCGGTTGGATCTCCCCCTGCATCGCGGGGCTCGGGTCGGTCGCGGATTTCAAGCGGTTGCGTCAGGGTTACGACGGCGTTGTCCTGGCTGTCAACGGCCAACCCCGTTTCTTCACTAGCCCAGAGGACTTTCCGAATCACTGCCCGCCGCCGGCTTGGTGCGACGACGATCTGGACAGCCCCGGACGCGCCGATGCCAACAACGACGAGGATCTGGCCTTCGACGCGCCTCCGGCATGCACAGTGTTCGTCGTGGACCATCCCGGATTTGGCGCCGAGGCCTCTTGCACACCCGATCAGATTCAATTCGACGTGCAGCCACTGGTGTGCTTCAACTTCTCCGAATGGCTCAATCTAGACGGCTATCGCGCATCTCGGACACTGGACTGGTCCGCGTCGACAGGCATCTCGTGCGGGCAGGGCGGCCTGTGGCGGGAGGGGCACGGCTGGGTCGCGAACCGTGTGGGTCAGTCGCACAAACCATTCCCTGCACTGCCTCCCGCCGGCGCACTGCCCGTCGTGAGCGCGGCGTTGCGCGCAACGGCCCCTGGAACAGCGCAGCAGGCGCTCGCGGAGGACCGCCAGCCGGCGCCGGGCGAGTCGGACTCTGCGCAACTTCGCACCGCGATCCACAACGCGAGTTCTGAGGATCTCCTCGTTCGGATGCGTGCGATGCAACAGGCGTACGATCTTCTTGAGCATGGCGCAACCGTCGATATCGAGAGTCGGCATGAATTGATCTCGGCGCTGATGAACGGCGACCCGCATGACCCCGGGCCGTCGTTTATCAATTACAAAAGATTTGCTATCAATATTCTTGGGCAGACCGGCGGCGAGGACGCCGTTCGCGCCATCATCCCCTACATCAGCACTCAGTTTCCCGGCGGGACGAGCCGCCGGCTCTGGATCGAAACCCCGGCGGTTCGCGCCATGATGAAATGTGGCCTCGCTGCGGTTGGTCCGATTCTCGAACGCACCGGCTCCGCCTCCGATGAGGACTGGAAACGAATGACCCACGTGCTGATCGATCTGGACACACAGTCCTTCATAGTGCGGCAGACGATGCGAACAGTTCTCGACGCGCAATCGTGGTTCGAGGAGGTGGAGGCCGCGGGCGGCGTCCCGCAGCCGGACGAGGCCGAGAAGGCCCGTCGGGCGCTGGTCAAGCAGCGCCTCACGGAGTTCCTCTCGACGCCGGAGCCG
>RFGH01000058.1 GCA_003696675.1 Planctomycetota bacterium | reverse complement strand
CGTTCACTTGAACCTGTCACAGCGGCCGCGCGGTGACGGCGCCAACGACAGGGACGACCTGCCCGCGGTCAAGGCCGCCGGCGGCGGGCCCGGCGGGACCTACACGTGGGAGGTCGTGCAGGGCGCCGACAAGGTGGAGCTGGTCAGCCCGTCGTTCGCGGGGGGTGGCGCGCCGACGCCGCCGGGGCCGAGTGACGCCACGGTGCGGATCCACGGGCTAGCGCCGAGCGGACAACTCAACGACGTCCAGATCAAGGCGACCTGGCGCTCGGCCGACGGCGCCCAGGAGTGCTCGGACATGCTCGAACTGACGGTCATTGTTGCGACGCTGACGTTCAGACCGACGGATCCGCTGGCCGTGCCGAGGGAGCGGATCAGTACTGGGAATGATTTTATTCAGAATCTGGATGCAGGCGGCCAGCAGTTCGCCACAGAGACGGGATGGCCGTTCCTCGGCGTGATCGCCCCAGCGAGCCCGCCCGAAGCAACCTGGTATACAAAGAACATGGAAATCACTGCGTCAATCCAGCCATGTGTTGACGGCCTGGAGTGTGTATTCGACTTCAAGCGACTGCGCCAAGGCCTCACAGGGTTAGCCAACCCGACGACAGGAGAAGGCGCCTTATGGAGTTCATCATGTCCACAGCCAAACTGGTGCGACGATGATGCCATTAATGGTGAAGTCGCCAACTTCGATGAGGATCTGCAACTCGATCCGCCTCCCGCGTGCACGGTCTTTGTCATAGACGCACCAGGCCTTGACCCACATTCACCGCTCATGCCGTGCGACGCAAACAATCAGGGCAAAATAGCCCTGAATCAGTTCACGTTCCAAGAATGGCTGAATGCCGATGGGTTCCGGGCGTCAGGAACGACGACGTGGAGCGCCTCCACCGAACTCACATGCAATGCTGGGCAATGGAACATGACCAACACGGTGTGGATGAACACTGGACCATCACTCGTCCAGGCGCAGCCGGTTGTGTTGCCGTCGAACACCGTACAGAATCCACCGCCGGCGGGCGGCGTCCGTCCGGTGATCGCAGAAGGTGGTAGGGACGACAATCCCAATCTCATTGAACAATGGCGACGCGAGAAAGAAGACGCCCTCGGCGCGCTGCCATCCGCCCAGCTTCTGTCAATGCTCCGAAGCGAGGGATCGAAGGGTTGGGGCGATCGCATCAAGGCGATGTGGGGCCTCAGCGTGCAGATACGGGAAGGTCGTTTAGGCGCCGAAGGGATCAACGAGCTGATTCGTGTGGCGCATGAGAACAAGGAGGTCAACTCGACTCGTTTCGCGATCGAACTACTGGCAGAATCGAGAGTGCCTGCGGCCATACAAGCACTCTTAGATAGAATCGATTTTGTCAGTCCATCTCCGGCTGACACACCTTGGCGTGGACCGTCCATGCCCACCATGGATGCTCTTGTGCGCATCGGCCTGCCCGCGGTGGCGCCGATCCTCGAGCGGTGCGGGTCGGAGCCCGACGAGCGCTGGCGTCTGATGGCGGGCGTGCTCCGTCAGATCGACAAAGACTCGCCGCTGGTGCGCGAGGCGATGCGGGCGGTGCTCGATGCGCAGGCGTGGTTCGAGGAAGTCGAGGCCGCGGGCGGCGTCCCGCAGCCGGACGAGGCCGAGCGCGCCCGTCGGGCGCGGGTCAAGCAGCGCCTCACGGAGTTCCTCTCGACGCCGGAGCCG
>RFGH01000057.1 GCA_003696675.1 Planctomycetota bacterium | reverse complement strand
GGCGACGAAGACGATGCGGGCGTGGGGGTTGGCGATGGCGGTGAGTTCGAGGAACTCGTCGACGGAGCCCTTGCCGCGGCGGTACTGGCCTTCGAGTTCGATGGTGACGCTGGTTCCGGTGGCGTAGATGGAGGCGGGGAGAAACTCGCCGGAGGCGGTCAGTTCGCGGGTGCCGGGGGTGAGGTCTCGGAAGGCGGCGGGGGGGAAGTCGTCGGTCTCGTTGTCGAGGGTGACCTCGGCGCGGTTGGTTTTGGTGTTCATGGCCAGCTCGATATGGTGAGCCTTGGCCTTGGGGGAGGTGCGGGTGTGGATGACCATGGGGCGGCCGGTGGTCAGCAGGCCGTACATGCCGGCGGCGGAGATGCCGATGCCTTGCTGGCCTCGGGACATCTTGAGGCGGTGGAACTTGGAGCCGTAGAGGAGGCGGCCGAAGATGTGCTCGATCTGCTTGCGGACGATGCCGGGGCCGTTGTCGACGATGGTGACGCGGTACTTGGAGGACTTGACCGAGGCGGCGCGGTTGGGCTGGAGGTCCTCGATGACGACGGTAATGTCGGGGAGGATGCCGGCTTCCTCGCAGGCGTCGAGTGAGTTGTCGACGGCCTCCTTGACGGTGGTCAGGAGGGCCTTGCGGGGGTTGTCGAAGCCGAGGAGGTGGCGGTTCTTGGCGAAGAACTCGGAGACGGAGATCTCGCGTTGCTTGGCCGCCATGGTCTCGGCGGTGGCGCGGGATGACGATTTGGCGGGCTTTCGGGCCATCCGTGGCCTCCGTGATGGGGTTCTGGGCCGAAAGGATAGCGGGCGGCGGGCTGGATTGCCCGGCGGGAGGCTGGATTTGGGGGTATTCTGGGACGGTCAGGGCGGGAGGAGATTGCCGGATTTGAGGGCGTGATGGGAAGTCGTTCGTACGGATTTGAGGGCGAGAGAGAGGGCTTGTGGCATGTTTAAGGGGATGAGCAAGGTTCTTCTTGTTGGCGTGGCGTGCGGGTTTGCGGCTTCTGTCTCGTGGGGGCAGGAGGTGGTGTCGGACCAGACGCTGGTGGCGTCTCCGGTCTCGCCGGGCGGGTTATTCGGGGTGAGCGTGTCTTATGACTCTGGCCTGTTGGCGGTGGGAGCGTCGGACGATTCGTTGACGGCCGATGTGGGCGGGGCGGTCTATCTGTTTGAGCGGCAGGGCGGGGTCTGGGTGCAGACGGCCCGGCTTGAGAGCAGCGATCTGGCGAGCATGGACTTCCTTGGGTATTCGGTGGGGGTGTCCGGGGACACTGTGGTGGCGGGCGCATGGGGTGACGACGACGGCGGGTCGCTGTCCGGCTCGGTGTATGTGTTCGAGCGGGACTTTGGCGGGGCCGATGCGTGGGTTCAGCGGGCCAAGATCGTCAATCCGGCCCCGGCGGCGAACGATGTGTTCGGTTCGTCGGTCGCGATCGATGGGGACACGCTGGTGGTGGGTGCTCCGCTTGATAATCAGGGCGGTATTCTGGACCGCGGGACCGTGTCGGTCTATCGGCGCGACAGCGTGAGCGGCCAATGGGTTCTTGAGCGTGTGCTGGTCGCGCCGGACGCCAATCCAGACGGCCAGTTCGGGTTCTCGCTCGCGATCGACGGGGACCGGCTTGTCGTCGGCTCGATCGGATCGAACGCCCAGGGCAACGGGGCTGGGGCGGCGTATGTATTCGAGCGTAATCTCGGTGGGCCGGGCCAGTGGGGGCTGGCGGCGACGCTGCGGGGATCGGACATCGACGCGAACGACCAGTTCGGGTATTCGGTCACGGTCGACGGCGACCGGGTCGTGGTCGGGGCGAACAAGAAAGACCGCGACGGATTGTTCGCGGGGGCGGTGTTCGTGTTCGAGCGCGACGGGGCCGGGGTGTGGAGCGAGGCGGCGACTTTCCGGGCGGACAATCCGGTGAACCTCCAAGAGTTCGGCTCGTCGGTGTCGCTTGCGGGCGACACGCTGCTCGTCGGTGCGATGCGCACTCCGGCATCGCTTGGGTCGCCCGGCGGAGCGGCATTCGTCTATGCGCGGGATGCCCAGACAGGTGTCTGGTCGCTGGCCGACACGATCTCGACCATCGCGCCGGGGGACGGCGACCTGCTCGGGTCGTCGGTGGCGATCCGTCCCGACGGGGACGGAGGGTGGTTCGGCTTTGTTGGCGCACGCGGAGACGGGGGGCCTGATGCGCCGCTCACGGGCAGCGTGCGGGCGCTGGTTTTGTCGTCGGATCTGCCGTGCCCGGCGGATCTGGCAGCGCCGTTCGGGCTGCTGAATGTCTTCGACATCCAGGCCTATGTGGGACTGTACAACACGATGGACCCGGCGGCGGATCTGGCGGCGCCGTTCGGCTCGTTCAACATCTTCGACTTGCAGGCGTACATCAATCTCTATAACGCCGGCTGCCCCTGATCGGGCTCTGAACCATTGAGTGCAATCGTCATGGCGCTCGGGGCGAGTGCGGGGGTCGGTTGGCGATGCTGGTTGATCCCGCGTGACGCCGTGGACCGCCGGCGCGGTCCAACGACCCGTGCGTCCGGAGCGGTTCGGGAGCGTCGCGGCGTGTCGGGCATCGGGCGCCGAGCACCCAGATCGGCGTGAATGGGGGGGGCTCGCGAGCGACGGCGGTGTGGGCATTTGCTCAGCCGAGGTGGTTTCAGCGCCGGGTACGCTGGCCCCGGTTGTGCTGGGTGTACAGATTGCCAGGCCGAGGTATCGGGAGCGGGCAGCCTTTCTGGGCGGCACGACGGCGGATCGCCCGGTTTCCTTGGGCTGGCGAGGGGTGCGGCGGGGAATCGCGGAAGGGCGGGGCCTATCCTCGTGGCCCAACTGAATCTGGAGAAAATCGACCATGGAAACGACGCTGATCATCTTGAAGCCGGACGCTGTGCAGCGTGGGCTGATGGGCAAGGTCCTGACCCGCTTCGAGGAGAAGGGACTGCAGATTGTCGGCATGAAGCTCATGCAGATCTCGCCCGAACTGGCCGCGAAGCACTATGAGGCTCACCAGGGCAAGCCGTTTTACAACGGGCTGGTGGGGTTCATGACCTCGAGCCCGGTGGTGGTGCTGGCCGTGCGTGGCGTGGGCGCCATCGGCGTGGCTCGCAAGATGATGGGCGCGACCTTTGGCTCCAAGGCCGAGCCGGGCACCATCCGGGGTGATTTCGGCGTGTCGAACAGCTTCAATCTGATCCACGGCTCGGACAGCCCCGAGGCGGCCGAGCGGGAGCTGGGCCTGTTCTTCAAGGACGGCGAGGTGCTCAGCTACAACCGCGCAAGCGACGCCTGGATCTATGACATGGCGAGCGGCTCGCCCGAGTAAGCCAAACCGGGCAGTTGATCACAGGAAACAAGACGCCGGCTCCGTTTGGAGCCGGCGTTTTTTTATTGTGTATGGCGATGTCAGATACTCGCGGCGGGCTTGATCGTGCCGATGACGGACGGGGGGACATCCTCGGCGGGTGACTCGGAGGTGATCTGGTCGGCGATCTCGCGCCGGTGGATCTCGACATCGCGCGGGAAGTCAAAGGCGACGCGGACGCGTTCTCCCTTGACGGAGGCGATGCGAACGATCCCGATGGGATTCCTCGGGTCGCCGATTACGATTTCTTCGCCTTCTCTGCGGGTGATGACCAGCATTGCGTGCTCCCTGCCGCCGGTATCGCTCGTGCGGTTGCCGATCCTCGGCTCTGACCAGTATATAGGCTCGGCGAGCGCGATCCAAGCGTCAAGTTGACGCAAGTGCCCATCAGGGCAGGAATTGCGCGGAAGGTCCGATTACTCGCGGGCCGCTCAGTCGATGGCTTCGACGCCCACGATGCCGGGAACCCGGTCCTGCAGGTTGCGTTCGATGCCCATGCGGAGGGTCATCGAGGCAGAGGGACACCCGACACAGGCACCGTGCATTCGGATGCGAACCGTGTTGTCTGGGGTGATTTCGACCAGCTCGATGTCCCCGCCGTCGTTCTGTACGGCCGGTCGGATGCGTTCGATCACGAACGCGACCTGATCCCAGAGCGGGTGCTTGGCGGTATCGGAGGTGGGCGCCATGGATGATGATAGCCATACCGGCGGGTTTGTGGCCCTTCTTTAGAATGGTTCAAGCGGCTGGGGATCCGCCTAGGCTGGTTGGGGGGCACTAAACTGCGGGCGTGATGGAAGACCACCAACGCTTCGGTCGGATCGTGTTCTTTGGACTCTACTTGGGGGTGCTGGCGCTCGGGGGCTGCTCGGCATCGAGCAAGTTTGAGCCAACCGGCAACCCGCTTCTCGATGTAAGGAATCCGGAGTTGCTGGACCGGGATCGTGTCGCGGCGGCGGAGCGGGCGTGGGCTGAGGTGGAATCCGGGGTGCGGATCCGCAATCGCACCCGGGAGGCGTTCAAGAGCCTTGCCTGGTCGCGGGCGACCGAAGAGCCAGTGCGGCTGACATTGTTGCGGTTGTTGATGAGTGACACCACCGCGGAGGGCGAGGCCGATTCGGAACGGATGGCGCGGCTGATGCTGCCGACGGAGCGGTCACCTCAGGTGGTGCGGCTGCTGGCAGCCGCAGCCGTGGAGCGTGGTTGGACAGGCACGATCCCCGCGCTGGTTCGCAGTTATGCCCGGGTCAGTCCCAATGTGCCTGATCGGGACCGCCCCGAGCGGGCGGCGATCGAGGCCCTGGGGGGCGGGGCGAGCGTTGAGGAACTGGTGTTCCGCGTGTTCATGACACCGACTTCGGAGGCGGAGGGCGAGGTCGAGGGGGCCGTGCTGCAGACCGCCGAGCGGACGCGAGACGATGCTTGGACGCTGCTGTCGCGTCTGGACTCGGACGGACGGGTCCGTGCGCGGCTGATCTCCCAAACGGTGCCGGCGGGCGCGGAAGATGCCGCGCAGCGCGAGGTTGAGATGCTTCGGGCTTCGCTTCGCGAGCTTGGCGTGCTGCCGCGGACCGGCGATGAACTCGCGTGGCTGCGTCGGTTGTGGCAAAACGAGGACGCGGAACGGGCGCGGCAGAACCGCGCGTGGTGGGGCGAGGTCGCGAGAATCGTGGCCTCGCTCGACGATGCGCAGCTTCGGGGTCTGGAGTTGCGTCATCTCGAGGCGGTGCGGTGGGCTTCGATGCATCGTCCGGCGTGGCTGGCTGCGTCACGCGAGATGCTGCTCGATGAGCTGGCGGAGCGGCTGGACGGGCGGTCGCGATACCAGCGACGGGCGGAGAAGGGACAGGCGCCGCGACCAGAGCGGCTCAAGGCGTGGGCGGACGGGATGGACTGGGGCGATGCGATCGCAGTGCTTGTGGTGGACGAGGCGGTGCGTGCTCCGGCGTTCCGGACTCGGCTGTTCGAGCAGGTCGAGCTGGACCGTGCGGACGACACGACCGAGTATGGCGGCGTGATCGAATCGGACGGCGAGGGTGGGTTTCGGCCGGTTCTCTTCCGCCCGCGGGCGCGCGACAGGTTGGGCGATGAGATGTTCGTGGCGAGCGGAGACATGATCCGCTTCAGCGATCGTGCTCTGGCGCACTATCACATGCAGGTATCGGAGAAAAGACTCTCGAATCAGGCCGGGCCGAGCGCGGGCGACCTGATGTATGCGGCGAACTCGGGGCGGACCTGTGTCGTGTTCACGAGCATAGGGAGTGGGCAGTTGGACGCGGATGTCTATTCGCCGGCGGGCGAGGTCATCGACCTCGGTTTGATCGTCAGTCCTTAAGACTTCCTCAAGATTCCAGAAATCCGACGGCGGAGTGAATCCCCGTGTGGATGTGCGCCGAATTTCCCGGCGCGTCCGGGAATCAATGGACCCGGTGCGTGAGAGGAAAGCGTGGGGAGAGGAGTTGTGCCGTCTTCCGCGTGGCGGCGCGATGTCATTGGGTAGGTACGCGTGAGGAGTGACAACATGATGATTCGTGTGAGTGCGTGCGCGATGGTTGCGCTTGCGTCCGGCCAAGCTCTGGCCAATCCTGTGGACATCACCGGCGGGCAGACCTCTGTGCTGCTGGATACTGACCTGCTCGCGTCGGCAGCGAGCCTGAGCCTGTCAGGTGTCTCTGGTGATGTGATTGCCCCGGGCAACCTGGGTAGCGGTTCGGTGGCGTTTGGCATCACTCCGCGAGACGCCGGCACGCTTCCGACCACATTCTCCTATGACTCGGACGACTTCCTTGGGAGCTTCTCGGGAACGATCGAGCACTTCGGTTCGGTGTTCTTCAACAACGGCACGGTCGAGGTCGGCGATTTCACGATCGGTTTCGATGCGAGCCGAGTCGGTGGGGACCGCTCAGGCTTCTTCGTCGCGTCCAATGCAGGGATCGCGGCGATCCTGTTCGATGTCGGGACTCCGAGCGTGCTTGATGTGACGGCGAGCTCGCTGACGATCGGGGCGGATCTTCTGGTCAGTTCGGAGTTTGCGGGCTTCCTTCAGGCCAATGGGTTGGCTTCCGCGGACCTGACCGGCGCGGATGTCGGTGACGCTCTGGTGCAGGCTGTGCCGGCGCCGGGTGGGGTGGCGATGCTGGTGCTGGCTGGACTCGCCGCGGTCCGCCGGCGTCGTTGATCGGGATCACTTGGAACGGAACGGTGCAGGCGCCCCCCCGGTTCGGCCGGGGGCGTCTGTTTTTTGCCTGTTTGGGGCGTTTGTGCGGGTCGGCACCTAGAGTGAAGCGTGGCATTGAGCGCGATCGAACAGCGGGTGTCGGATGAGATCGGCAAGCGGCGGGACGCATTGCTGTCGGATCTGAAGCGGCATGTGGGGCTGCCGACGGGGGGGTTCAATGAGGACGCGATCGAGGAGACGCGTGCGCTCCTCACCACGCGGCTGGTTGGGCTAGGGGCGACCCACCGGATCGTGCCTGCCTATCCCAAACCGGACTGGCTCATCGGTTCAAAGGCTGGGGCGTATGCCCCGGCAACCTCTGTCTGCTCGCGCCTCGGTACGGGCGATGGCGGTCGGGTGCTGATCTGCGGGCACATGGACACGGTTCACGATCCAAAGGGATCGTTCCGGGAGCTCTCTGTTGCTCCCGATGGCAAGACGGCGGTCGGGCCGGGTTGCGTGGACATGAAGGGTGGGCTGGTGATCGCGGTCGCGGCGCTCGAAGCGCTCGAGGCGTGCGGGGTGCCGGCGCGTTGGACCTTCCTGCTGAACGGTGACGAGGAGACAGGGACCTATCACTCGGAGCGGGCGATCCGCGTTGAGGCGAAGGGTCACGACTTCGGCCTGGCCCTCGAGCCGGCGTTGCCGGGTGGGGCGTTGGCGATCGAGCGGGTGGGTTCGGGGCAGTTCATGATCGAGACCCGGGGGCGGGCGGCGCATGCCGGGCGGGAGTTCACGAAAGGGATCTCGGCGGTAACGAAGCTGGCCGAGTGCATCCTGGCGGTGGCGGCGATGCCGGAACCGGAGCGGGGGCGGACTTTCAATATCGGGCCTTTGCGAGGTGGGGTGGCGACGAACGCGGTGCCGGATTCGGCGGCCGCGTGGGGGAATGTGCGGTTCCCGGATGCCCGTGCGGCCGATGAGATGGGGGCGATGCTCGATGCCCTGCAAACCCCGGCGGACGCGATGCCCGGCGTGGTGGTGCGCCGGAGTTTCAACCGTCCGGCAAAGCCGCTGACAGCCGAGACCGAGGCGCTGGCCCTTCGTGCCCGTGGCGTGGCGGAGGATCTCGGGCAGGCGTTGCCGTTCGAGAAGACGGGCGGGGTGTGCGACGGGAACATCATGCAGGACGCTGGTCTTGCGACGATCGACACGATGGGCGTGCGTGGCGGCGGGCTGCACACGCCGGATGAGTGGATTGAGTTGGACAGCCTCGTCGAACGCTGCCAGCTTCTGGCGATTCTGATCGCCAGACTGAGCGCAGGCGGTTCCGCGGCCTTGAGTTGAGGCTTCATGCCGAGGATGGAGTTGACGCGATGAGCAACCAGACCGCGACAGCGAGTGTTGGCGAACAGATGCGGAACGATCCGGCGATCGCGTCGGCGATCGAGACGATCGTCGAGCGGGTGCGGGCCCATGCTTCGCAGATCACGGATATCCGCCCGGCGAACCCGGATCTGAAGGTGTCTTACGACGATTTGTTGGAGCGTTCAGCCGCGGTGAAAGGCCGGGGATTGCTGTACCCGACGCTTTCGAGCGGGGCGGGCAACGGCGCGCTGGTCGAGATGGCCGACGGTTCGGTCAAGTGGGACATGATCACCGGCATCGGCGTGCATTTCATGGGGCACGCCCACCCGGAGGTGATCCGAGCCCAGGCGTCCGCGGCGATCGAGGACACCACAAAGCATGGCAATCTGCAGAGTTCTTTCGCGGCGTATGAGTTCGGGGAAAAGCTCGTGCGGCTTGCGCAGCGGAACTCTCGGCTGAAGCACGCGTTCATGACGACCTCGGGCGCGATGGCCAACGAGAGCGCCCTGAAGGTTTGCTACCAGAAGCACTTCCCGGCGAGCCGCGTGCTGGCGTTCAAGCACTGCTTCATGGGACGGTCGGTGACCATGGCACAGATCGGCGATTCTCACGCCGGACGGGAGGGCATCCCGCTTTCGACGCAGGTGGACTACATGCCGTTCTGGAACGAAGTCGCGGTGGAGAAGGTCGGCGGTGCGACCAAGTTTATCGACCACTGCGTTTGGCGTCTGCAGCAGTATATCGACCGGTATCCGAAGATGCACGCGTGTTTCATCTTCGAGCTTGTACAGGGCGAGGGGGGCTTCAATCTTGGCAACCGTGATTTCTTTCGGGCGCTGATGGAGTGCTGCCGGGCAAACAACATCGCCGTCTGGGATGACGAGATTCAGAGCTTCGGGCGGACGGAGCGGATGTTTGCCTACGAGATGTATGACCTCGGTGAGTTTGTGGATGTCTTCTGCGTCGGCAAGATGACCCAGGCGTGCGCCACGATGTGGACCGAGGAATACAACCCGAAGGCAGGCCTGCTGAGCGGGACATTCACCGGTGCGGGCGTGGACTTTGCCGTCGGTTCGGCCTTGCTGGACCATCTTGCCTCAAGCGACTATTACGGGCCCGACGGCAGGTTTGCCGCACACCATCGGGCTTTCCGCGACCAGGTGCGCGGGCTGATGGACCGGCATCCGGACTGGTTCGGAGAGGCGCTGTTCACCAAGGAGTTGGTAGGCGGTGTCGGAGGGATGATGCGGTTCACGCCCTTCGGCGGCGACAAGGCGAAGATCGCCAAGCTTTGCAAGGTCGCCTATGACGAAGGGGTGATTCTGTTCTACTGCGGGCACGGGCCTTACCATGTGCGGATGCTGCCGCCGCTTCCAGTGATGAAGATGGAAGACTGGCCGCGTGTGTTCGCGGTGCTCGAGCGTGCCATGGCAAAGGTTGCCAGCGAGGACTGACCGTCCCGGTAGACGATGCCGGAGGGGTCGGCGTGTCCCCCCCGAACAGGATGTTCGACGCGCCGGTTCATCGGAGGATCATCGCGTGTTCGTCATTCGCCGAGCAAGGATGGACGATCTCTCGACGCTGCTGAAGCTATCGAAGATGGTGCATTTCATCAACCTCCCTCCGGACAAAGAGATCATCAGCGAGAAGATCTTCAACTCCCGCCGCAGCTTCGAGAAGGCGGCCGGTGTCCGCAGCAAGGAAGTCAAGGAGCGGAAACACTCCGGATCGGGAGGCATCAGCGAGAAAACCGCGGCGGCGGATCTTTTCATGTTCGTGCTGGAGGACACGGCCTCGCCCGGTTGCCTGGGCACGAGCCAGATCGTCAGCCAGATGGGCGGACCGGGATCACCCAATGTGTGCTTCAAGCTCGAGCAGCGTGAGAAATACTCGGAGTCGCTCAAGTTCGGCATCCGAACGACGGTGGCCCGGCTGTATCTCGATGAGAGCGGGCCGACGGAGATCGGCGGGCTGATCATGCAGCCTTCATTCCGCGGGCATCCGGCGAAGCTGGGCAAGTTTATTTCGTTGGTTCGGTTTCACTTCGTCGGGCTCCACCGGCGCCTTTTCCGCCCCAGGGTGCTCGCGGAGATGATGGCGCCAATCACGAGCGACGGTGAGAGCCTCGTCTGGGACGCACTCGGGCGACGGTTCATCCCGCTCAGTTACGACGAGGCGGATCGGTTCTGTCAGTACTCCCGTGAGTTCATGACCTCGTTGCTGCCGGCGGGGGACATCCACCTCTCGCTGCTCCCACCGGAAGTCCGCAGCCAGATCGGTCAGGTGGGGCAGGAGACGGTCCCCGCGCGGAAGATGCTCGAGAAGCTCGGCTTCAAGTACGAGAACTTCGTCGATCCGTTCGACGGCGGTCCGTACCTGTTCGCGGATACGGACAAGATCTCTGTCGTTCGTGACACACGCAAGCTGGTGCTCGCCGAGCCTTCGGCCCCGTCGAAGGTCAAGGGCCACGGCATCGTGTCCGTGTTGCACAAGGACGGGGAGTTTGCGGCGGTGCAGACGCCGTACCGCATCTTGGACGGCGGTCGAATCTCGGTTCCTGCTGATGCGTTTGATGCCCTCGGCGGGAACGCGGAGGTCGAAGCCGGGTTTACTCCCATGGACGGCTCTGCCCCCCCCGAAGTAAAAACGACTCGGGCCGCCAAGAAGCCCGCGTCCAAGAATACAACACGCACAACAACGAAGAAGAGCGGGGCGGTCTGATATGTCGGTTGTGAATGGATTGAGTCACTCCCCGTCCAATCTCATTGGAGATCGTTGGGAGTCGATCGAGGGCAGCGATATTGTTTCGCACAACCCGGCCCACCCATCGAAGGTGGTCTGGTCCGGTCGCGAGGTGCCAGGAGATGTGGATCGCGCTGTATCGGCTGCCCGTGCGGCGCTTCCGGCGTGGTCGCGTGCTCCGGTCGGCACACGGGTTGGGGTGCTGCGGCGTTTTCAGGAAATCGCCAAAGCCCGCAAGGACGCGCTGGATGATCTGATCTGTGAGGAAACCGGCAAGGCGATGTGGGAGTCCACGGCCGAGGCTGGCCTGATCTCCGGCAAGGTGGATATCACACTGGAAGAGGGGCCGCGGAGCGGGCGGCATCGCGTTGATACCTTCGAGTTCGACCTGGGCGGGTCGAAGACGGCCCGGTGCCATTTCAAGCCCCACGGGGTGATGGCGGTGGTGGGACCGTACAACTTCCCGGCTCACCTGCCCAATGGACACATCGTCCCCTCATTGCTGATGGGCAACACGGTGGTGTTCAAACCCTCGGACAAAGCCCCGGGCGTTGGCCAGATGCTGATCGAGATGTTCGATGAGGCGCTGTCCGGCGAGGGCATCCCGCCCGGTGTGGTGAACCTCGTGCACGGGCGAGCGGATGTGGCATCGCGGCTCGTGACACATGATGGTGTCGACGGCATTCTCTTCACCGGTTCGTGGCCCGTGGGTCGCAAGATTCTCGAAGCGAATCTGGAACGCCCGGGCCGGATCGTTGCCTTGGAAATGGGCGGGAACAACCCGGCGGTGGTGATGCCCGACGCCGATCTCTACCAGGCTGTTGTGGAGGTGGTGCGCTGCGCCTTCAACACAACGGGCCAGCGCTGCACCAGCACCCGGAGGCTGATCGTCCATGAGGCGGTGGCGGACAGGGTGCTGCCGGCCGTGGTGAAGGCGGCGTCGAGCCTGGTCATCGGCGATCCGCGGTCTGGCGATCCTGTGTTCATGGGCCCGATCATTTCTCAGCAGGCACGCGACGCGGTGTTTGACGCTCAGCGCCGTTTTGCCCGTCAAGGCGGGCGCGTGATCCTGGAATCGACGCCGATACCGGGTCTCGATGGCTGGTATCTCACGCCCTCGGTGATCGTCGTGGATCGGTTCGCGATCGGCGTCGATGATTGCGGCTGCGACGAAGAGGTCTTTGGGCCGATGCTGCGCGTCTGCGTGGTCAAGTCGCTGGATGAGGCGATCGAGCAGGCCAACGCCACACGCTACGGCCTGGCGGCGTCGATCTTCACCGCCGACCCCGGAGCGCAGGAGCGATTCCTTGCTGAAGCCCGTGCAGGCTGCGTGAACATCAACTGCGGCACAGCCGGCGCAAGTTCCAAGCTGCCCTTCGGCGGGCTGGGATTCTCGGGCAATCATCGCCCGGCGGGGGCTTTCAGCCTCGATTACTGCGCCTATCCGGTCGCGACCATGATCGAGGGATCGGACGCTGCGACACTGGCGCAAGGGATGCGCGTCGACCGGTCATGGGTCGGCTGATCAGCCCGACTTGCGCAGATTGAGGATCAGCTCAACCTGCCCGATGGGCTGGTTGAGGGAACGAGCGATTTCGACGGGCGGCATGCCGTCGTCGGCCAGCGCCCAGACACGCCGGTGAATGGGGTTGGTTTCGTCCGTGGTTTCGCGTGTGAGACGGGGCTCGTGCCGCGGCTCTGGCTGCCGCTCAGCGCGGTCCTGCTCGATGCGTGCGCGATCCATCAGGGACGGATCGATCGTCCGAACCGGCCGCTGCGGGCGGTCGTGCGTGGAGACCGGCGTGTTCCGCGACACCGCGGCGATGGCTTTGTTGAGTTCTTCGAGCTTCCGATCGGCTTCCTGGATGAGCAGATCCATGCGGTCCGCTTTGTTATCCAGCGTGGCCGCGAGCCGACGGGCGAGCTGTTCCGCTTCGGCCATGGCCCGCTCGACGGGGGTCACGCTGGCGGCGGCCCGATCGTGAATCTCCTGCACTCGGGTTTCGTGCGGAGCGGCCGCGGGGCGGGGACGCCGGATGAGCCGGCGCATCATGAGATACATGAGCACCAACACCCCGAACGCCATCAGCATGCCGGGGATCATGGAATCTTTGTATTCGGCCCGGAGGTTGGCCAGCCAGTCGCCCGGGGCGGACTCCTGAGGTCGTCCTCCAAGGATCAGTTCGGATGGGATGGGCGGTGGCGAGGTTTCCTCCGCCTGGGGTTGCGGGGCGTCCGTCGCAGCCTCCCGGTGTCCGGTGAGCGATTGCACCTCGGCATGGGACTGGGTGGCAGGCTCGGCGGGCGGCGTGGCGGCAGGCTGTTCCGGCTCGGGAATCGCGGGACCGAGAGGGCTGCCAGATTGGGCGGCGGTCAAAGCGGCGAGGGTGGGGGTCATCGGGGCGATCCTTGCTCCGGCGCGGGTTCCCACTGATTTCGGTTGGTTCAACGGGGGTGGGAACCGCGTACACAGTATCATCCCCGCGTGACCGGTGCAGGCGATACGGACGGCGAAAGCGTGCAAGCGGGAGAAAACCGCGCGAGGCATCACCCAGTCGCCAGGGCCATTGTGGCGCAATGGCGCAAACTGTGCGGCGGACGGGACCTGCGCGATTCGGATCGCGCGACGCTGGTGGCGTGCTCGGCGGGGGTTGATTCCAGCGCCTTGGCCTTGGCCTTGGGCGGCGTCAACACCCTGATCGTGGTGGGGCATGTGGTGCATGATCTGCGTTCTCGCGCCGAAGCATTGGGCGATAGGGATGCCGCCCGGGCCTTGGCCGATCGCCTTGGCGTTGCGTTCGCAGAGCGTGAGGCCCCAGTGCGTGATCGGGGCGAGAACCTAGAGAGCGCGGCGAGGTCGGCCCGGTACGCCGCGTTGGAATCGATGGCCCGTGAGCACGCCTGCCGGTTCGTGGCGACGGCACACCACGCCGACGATCAACTCGAGACGGTGCTCATGCGCCTGATCCGGGGCTCCGGGCCGCGGGGGCTGGGTGGGATCGCACCCACCCGACTGATGGGACGGCGCAGCGACTCGGTGACCATCGTGCGACCGATGCTGGGGATGGACCGGGAACAGGGCTTGCGCCTGTGCCGGGACCTGGGCTGGACCTGGCGCGAGGACGCTTCGAACCGGGACGAGACCTATTTCCGCAACGCCCTACGGGCGCGCGTACTGCCGGAGATCAAGGCCATCCGGTCCGACGCCGCAGAGCGGGCGGCGGTCACGGCCGAAGTTTGCCGGTTGGCCGCGGACGCGATCGAACGCCGGGCCCGCCTGATCCTGAATCGGGCGACGAAGGAACTGGACGATTCGCCCCACATGCTCCGGCTGGACCGCAAAACGCTCGCGGCGGCCCCGATGGCGGTGCGGTGCGAGGCGCTGCGGATGATGCTGCGAGACTTCGGCGGCACGGGCCTGGATCGGGCCGGATGGTCGGTGTTGGAGCCCGCGGCGTCGTCGATCGGGGACGGACGGACCGAACCCCGGACGCACCGTGTGGGGTCTATCGTGCTCGCGGTGCGTGCGCATGAGGTTCTGGTTTCGGAGGCGGTTTCGTGAGTGTGGACGGCAAGCATGTGGTGCTCGTGGGCCATTGCGGCCCGGATTCGTTCATCCTGACGCACGCCGTGCGGTCGGCCGTGCCGGATGCGCATGTCTCCCTGAACACGGACGAAAAACAACTGTGGCAGAGTCCCGCGGACCTGCTTCTCGTCAACCGTGTGCTTGACGGCTGGTATGAGGACGATTCGGGTCTGCGGCTGATCCGTGAGGCCCGGAAGCGGGGCGTGCCTGCGATGCTGATCAGCAACTTCCCCGAGGCGCAGACCGAGGCGGAGCAGGCGGGCGCGTCGCCCGGCTTCGGCAAGAGCGAGGTTCGGAGCGACAAGGCGCGTCGGGCGATCCGCTCGGCGCTCGGACTTGAGGAGAGCGGCGATGCGGATGCTTGATGGGATCGAACTATCGGAGTACGCCAAGCGGCGCGAGGCGGTGCTCAAGTCGCTGAAAGGCTCGGTGGGACTTGTATTTGCCGGCGACCATCCTCCTCCGCTGCGCGGAGATTGGGATCCGAACTTCCATTTCCTCTATCTGACGGGCATCCTCGACGAAGTCGGGGCGATGGTCTTTTTCGACCCAACGGCTCCCGATCCCGACAAGCGGATCATCCTCTTCCTGCGTCCGACCAACCCCGAGCAGGATATCTGGGATGGGCTGCGCGAGCCGCTGGGGCAGGCCCTGCGGGAAAAGACGGGCTTCAAGACCGTGATGCGCACCACCATGCTGCCGCGCCTGCTGACCGAGGCAGCCCGGCGCTCGAAGAAACTCGCCCTGTTGCACCCGATCGCCAACTACAACGCGCCGATCGGGCCGGATTACGAACTGTTCCAGAAGGTCGCGGCGCGGTTGCCGGGCTGCGGCATCGAGGACCGCGCGGATCTGATCGTGGGCATGCGCCAGATCAAGAGCCCGGCCGAGATCCGGCAGATCGAGGCGGCCATCAAGGCGACCAAGAGCGGCATCGAGCGCCTGTGGAAGAGTCTCAAGCCCGGCGTGTCCGAGCGGACGCTGCACCAGGAACTGATCCGCGGGTTCGAGGATGCGGGATCGAAGCGGGTGGCGTTCGATCCGATCGTGGGCTCGGGCGCCAACGGCGTGATCCTGCACTACAAGCAGAACGACCAGATCGCGCAGGACGGGGACCTGATGGTGCTCGACTGCGGCGCGTCGATCAACGGTTACGCGGCCGACGTCACGCGGTCGTTCCCCGTTAACGGCAAGTTCACCGACGACCAGCGCGAGGTGTTCACCACGGTCCTCAAGGCGCAGGAGGCGGCGATCAAGGCGATCAAGCCGGGCGCGATGATGAGCGACGCGGACAAGGCGGCGCGGCGCGTGCTGGAGAAGGCCGGCTTCGGCGACTACATGCCGCACGGCATTGGGCACCATCTGGGGCTGGAGACGCACGACCCGGGGCTCTACCACGAAGAACTCAAGCCCGGCATGGTCGTGACGATCGAGCCGGGGGTCTACCTGCCGCACAAGGGCATCGGCGTGCGGATCGAGGATGACATCTTGGTGACGAAGGAAGGGAACAGAAATCTATCGGCGGGCATCCCGAAGTCGGCCGCGGAGATGGAGCGGGTATCAAAGTAGGCGTTAGTCTTTCAGTTCTTTGATCTTCGCAATCAGCGCATCAACCTCCGCCGGGTCGTCATAGCGGTACAGCCCGATCACACGCCGGTCCGGGCCGAGGAGGATCAGGCGGGTGGGGTGGTTGATGTTGCGGGCACCGGTCTTGGGGTCGGGGGCGGCCTCGCCGATCTCGAACTTCAGGCCCTCCCTGACCATGCTCGCGACGAAGGCGGGGTCGCCGGTGGCGAATGTCCAGCGGGCGGGGTCGGCCCCGTATTGGTCCGCATAGCGATCAATCACGGCCGGCGTGTCGTTGTCGCCGTCGATCGAGATGGACATCAGCCTCGCGCCGGTGCCCTTGGTCTCGTTCTGGACGCGGGCCATGGCCGTGGTCATCCCGGGGCACCAGAGCGGGCAAGAGGTGAAGAAGAAGTCGACCACGGTCAGCTCGCCGTCCAGGATGGCGTGGGTGACCGTTTCACCGTTTCGATCGGTCAGCGTGAACTCGGGCACGAAGAAGTCGGCGTAGGGATTCGGGTCGTCGTTCGGCAGCGCCGTGATTGCCCCGTTGGTCCGCTCATCCGGCAGCGTGCCGGCGGGCGGGCCCCAGGTGGCCGCGAGGAACAGGATCAGCCCGATGGTCAGGAGCATGAGAACGAGCGAGATCAGAATGATGTGGGGGCGCATAGCCGATGATAGGAAACGGGGAGCGGCCCTCAGCCACTCGGGGGCGGGGAGAAGCGGGCGGCTATGTCCTGTTTCGTCCGATCGTCGCCGATCCGGCAATCACGCCCGCCAGCGCAAACGCGATCGTGACGGTCCAGGCGACGGCGGCGTTCGATTGCGGATGCATGCCCAGCGCGTGGCGCATGGCGTCGTGGCACCAGGTCAGCGGGTTGGCACGGGCGAGATACGAGAGCCACGCCGAGGCGGTGTCGACGGGAAACACAGCTCCGGAGAGGAGCCACATCGGCATGAGGACGGTGTTCATTACGCCGTGGTAGCCCTGTGTGGAATCGACCCGCCACGCGAGGGTGAGCCCGAGCCCGATCAGGGCGGCGCTGACGCAGGCGAGTGCGCCGATGGCGGCCAGCAGGCCAAGGGGGGTCACGGGGTGGCCGACCGCCGGGAGCATGAGCAGCACCACGGCGCCCTGAGCGGTCGCGAGCAGCCCGGCCGCGGCGATCTTGGCGGCGGCGATGGCGGACCTTGGCGCAGGCGAGACGAGGGCGGCGCGGAGGAAGCCGTCTTGGCGGTCCTGGATGAGGGAGATCGCGCCGAAGATCGACGCAAAGAGGACGGTCATGCTCGCGATGCCGGGGACGAGGAAGGCGTGCATGGAGGCGTCGACGCCCAGGTTGGCCGAGCCGGCAAAGCCCGCGGCGAAGAAGATCCAGATCATCGCGGGCGTGGCGATGGCCGCGACGATGCGCGTGGGCTGGCGAATCTGGCGGAGCAGGTCGCGCTTGAAGAGGGCTGCGAAGGCGTTCATGCGAAAGCCTCCGCCTCAGCGTGAATGTCGGCGGTGTGCCAGAGGTAAGCATCCTCGAGCGTGGGGGCGGAGACGCGGACGGTCGCGTGGTCGACCGGGCAGGACTCGACGAGGGACGCGTCGGCGTTGGGCACGATGGCGCCGGCGGACCACCAGCGGGCGTTCGGCGCGGCGGTGTCGAGCCAGGCGCGGACGGGGGCGGGGTCACGATCGGGACGGAGGTCCACGCGGGCGACGCATTGGCCCAGCGGTTCCCGCAGTGCGTCGGGCGTGCCCTGGGCGACGAGTCGGCCCAGCTTGAGAAGCACGGCCCGGTCGCAGCGTTCGGCCTCCTCGGCGAGGTGCGTGGCGACAAGCACGGTGAGTTGTTCCTCGGCGCGGACGGCGTCGAGGGTGCGCCAGAACTGGGCACGGGCGTCGATGTCGAGCCCCGTAGTCGGCTCGTCGAGGATGAGCAGCGACGGGCGGGCCATGAGGGCGCGGGCGAGGTCGGCGCGGCGCTTCTGCCCGCCGGAGAGCCGGCCGCACCGGGTCGCCATGATCTCGGCGAGGTTCAAACGGGGAGCAAGCGTGCCCAGGCGTTCGCGGGCGGCGCGGGTGCTGTGGCCGTGCAGGGCGCCGGCGAGGAGCAGGTTCTCACGGACGGTAAGCAGATCGTCCACGGCGGGGGTCTGAAAGACGACGGCGAGTCGTTTCCGGTCGGTAGGCGTGACGACCCGGCCGGCGCTCGGCCTGTGGAGCCCGACCAGCACACGCATAAGCGTGGACTTGCCAGAGCCGTTCGGGCCGAGCAGGGCGACCATCTCCCGGTCCGCGCTCAGGCTGATGCCGTCGAGGGCGGGCCGGCCGAGCCCGGGGTAGGTGGCGCTGACTTCACGGAGTTCGACGGCTGGCATCGGTTCACACGATGGTGCGGACAAGGGCTTCGCCGACCATGACCATCAGCAACACCGGGAGATGGATGATCGAGGCGATGAATGCCTTGCGTGCCATTTTTTCGGTGGGGTGCACGGCGACACGCATGCCATACGCCACGAGCAGCAGCCCCAGCCCGACGCAGGCGATGATGGTCGCCCAGCCCAGCAGGTCGGGGATGATGAACACGATCGAAGCCGAGACGGGGATCAGCAGCACTGAGGTTGCGACGATGATCCACGCCGTCAGCTTGCCCGTGGGGTCGATCGCCGGGAGCATGCGGAAGCCGCCCAGTTCATAGTCGGCGCGGCACATCCACGCGATGGCGAGAAAGTGCGGGATCTGCCAGACCATCATCAGTGAGAAGAGGGCGAGCCCCACGGGGTCGGCCAGAGGCTCGAAACCCGGAGCGGTCGAGACGGCGCTGGTGCCGATCATGGTCGGCAAAGCGCCCGGAACGGCCCCGACGAGGGTGTTCCAGATCGTCAACGGCTTGAGCGGGGTGTAGAGCACGATGTACGAGCCCGCCGAGGCAAGGGCAACCAACGCTGGAATCACTCCGCACAACACCCAAAGCACCGCGGTGCCCGACACGACGAGCCCGAGACCGAGAAAGAACACGAACCCCGACGACAGGCGGGCAGACGGGATGGGGCGTCCGGCGGTGCGACGCATCCGGGCATCGCGATCGGACTCATACCACATGTTGAGCGCGTTGGCGCCCCCGGCCGCGAGTGCGGTGCCGATCACCACCCCGACGACGAGCCGGAACCAGTCGGCAAGGGTCAGGTCTCCGCGGTGCAGCCCGGCGAGCAGCAGTCCGACGAGGGCGGTAATCGTCACGAGCCGGGTGATGCCCGGTTTGGCCGCCTCCACGCATGCCGCGAACACACCCGATTCGGGTCGTTCGGCGGGCAGGGCGGACTCGACTTGGCCGGATCGCGACATTAGATGATCCTAGGGCGTTGGCGACCGTTTCGTGCGGGGCACGACGATGTCCGCCCAGACTGGAAAATGATCGGAAGGATGCGTTTCGATCGACTCGGGACGCCAGATGCCAGCGTCGACCACTTCCACCCCTTTGGTCGGGAGGATGTAGTCGACCCGGAGCCGGAACATGGCCGTATCTGTCGCGTCGAGCCGGTCGACCGGCACGGGTGAAGACGGAACGGGGTCGGTCGCCAAGCGTGGCGACGCGAGCAGGTGGCCGATCGGGTCGTCTATGGAAGATCCGTCGATCGGATCCGCGTTGAGATCGCCCATCACGATGGCCAGGGCACCGGGAGGAAGCCCGCCGCGACGGCCAGCGTCGTCCACGAGCCAAGGCTCGTTATCAAGGAAGGCCCGGAGCAGCCGGATCTCGTCGCGATTGCGGATCTTGTTGCGGCCTTCCGGCCCATCGAAGGCCGGCGGGGTCGGGTGGGAGACCACGCAGTGGATCACCGAGCCATCGGGCAGTCGCACGGGGATGTCGGCAAGCGTCTTCGAAGGCAGGCGGAGGACTTCCCACACTTCGGGGGGGTACCACGGCGTGCCGTCCGGGGATTCCGGCGAGCGGGCGCCGGGTAGTTTGCTCCACCGGAACAGGCGGTAGGTCCGGACCTGGTCGTAGAGAATCTTGCAGCGGGGCGAGACGAGAAGCGCCATGCCGTACTGACCGGGAAAGGTGCCGAAACCGAAGCAGTCGTTTCCGTAGGCTCGTTGGTCGTCGGTTTGCGGGGGTGGGGCGCCGTCGGGGCCGGAGGGCTCGGGCAGCGGGTACTCGGTGACAGCCTGCCCGGAGCGGTCGAGATCGTGGCCGGACGGGATGCCTGTATTGGTCTCGGGCATGAAAGCGGTGTAGCCCGAGTCAGGAAGCCATCGGTCGGCGAACCTCTGGGCGTTGACACCTGCGGCATCGCGGGCGATCTCCTGCAGCAGGAGGATGTCCGGGTCCAGTGATTCGATGACCGACGCGATCGCTTCCAAGCGGGGGTGCTCGGGGCTGGAAACATCGGCCGGACGGATGTCTTCCGCGTTGAAGGTCATGATCCGGACTGGGGTTGCGCTCCGGCAGCCGGGCAGGGCGAGGAGCATGACGGCCATGAGGATTCCGGGGAGATGGTGCATTGCGGATTGAAAGCCTGGGCGGGTAAGTTGACAACCGCGGTCTGGATGCGCACCGTGGGGGTGCCGGAGGCCGCCCGCGTCCGGTGACAAGCCCCGGTAGCTCAGCTGGATAGAGCAGCGGACTTCTAATCCGCAGGTCGTTGGTTCGAATCCAACCCGGGGTGTTTTCCGGTTCCTGACACCTTCTGAACGATTGGCGGTAAGGTGTGTGCCCGGCGGTGGTCTGCCGTCGGATGGAATCCGGCCCTTCGACTCCGTTTTGGTGAGGTCACGACATGACGCGTCGCTCGCGCCCGGTGGTTGGTTCGCTCGTGGGGATGCTGTTGGCGTGCGGGATTGCTTTCGGCGGGGAGGTGGACCTGCCGAGGTTTCCGTCGATCAGCCCGGACGGGAAGGAGGTCGTGTTCTCGTGGCGGGGCGATCTCTGGCGGGTCGGGGTTGAAGGCGGCGAGGCCGTTCGGCTGACGGCGCATCCGGCGATCGAGAAAAGGAGCGTCTGGAGCCCGGACGGGCAGTGGATTGCCTTCGAGTCGAATCGGTCGGGCGGCGGACAGGACATTCACATCATGCGGCGCGATGGGACCGAAGTGCGTCGGGTGACCTTTGAGGATGGCACGCTGTATCTGGACGGGTTCTCTGCGGACGGGAAGCGCGTGCTGGTGTCCGGCGCTGTCGAGGGTGATGTGTATCGCTCGCGCCGCGTGTACTCGGCGCCGGTCGAGGGCGGACCGATCACACGGCTGCACGGCGCATACGGGCAGGCGAGCGACGCGAATCCGGACGGCACGCGGTACGCGTTCGAGCGGGGCGGATCCGGCTGGGATCGTCGTCACTACCGGGGTCCGGACGACCGGGACATCTTTGTGTACGACTCGAAGAACGAGTCCTTTACGCGATTGACGGCCTGGGAGGGGAACGACGGGCAGCCGCGATGGAGGGATGACGACACGCTCGTCTACATGTCGGACCGATCGGGGGACTTTGTCCGTCTGTGGACGATGGACCTGGGCGACGGCGAGGCAGCCGCGGTGCAGCTGACGGACAACGAGGACCGGGATATCACCGGTTTCGATCTATCCGAAGACGGGCGTGCGGTCGTGTTCACGAAGTGGGACGGGCTCTATACAGCCCGGTTCAAGGGAAGGCGATTGGGCGACATCGAACGCATCAGGGTGACAGCCCCTGACGATGCGTTCCCCAAACGCACGCTGCGGAGCGTGGATTCCGATGTGGACGAGGCGGTGCTGAGCCCGGACGGGAAGGTGATGGCCTTCGTGGCCTTCGGGGATATTTTCGTGCGGGCGGTTGAGGATGGCAGCCCAACCCGGCGGGTGACCGAGGGGATGGCCCGCGAACGGGACATCGCGTGGTCGCCGGACATGTCGCGTCTGTATTTCGTCAGCGACGAGAGCGGGACCGAGTCGATTTATGCGGCGACGGTCTCCCTGACCCGTGGCGAAGTCAAGGAGCGATTCGAAGCGGCGTCCAATCCTGATGCTGAACCGAAGGCTGCGGAGGATGAAGCAACCAAGGAATCGGGAGCGGGCGAGGACGCAGGCAATAACGAAGACGCGGACGATCCGAATCCGGATGATTCGGACGACACGGTGAAGGACGAGAAAGACGGGGAGGATGCGAAGAAGGCCGACAAATCCACGGTCACCGAGCGGTGGGCGGATGCGCTCCGGTTCGAGATCATACCGATTCTGGTGGAACCGACCGTCGATCTGCGTCCGACACCGTCCCCGGACGGCAAGACGCTGGCGTTCAAGCGGACACGCGGCGATCTTGTGCTTCTCGACCTGATGAGCGGCGAGCAGAGGACCGTTCTTGAGGCTTGGGACTTCGGCATGGACTTCCGCTGGTCGCCGACTGGCGATCACATCGCGTACAGCGTGGACGATGAAAACTTCAACTCGGACATCTACATCGTTCCGATCGATGGCTCGTACGGTCCGGTGAATATTTCGCGGCACCCGGACAACGACTACGGGCCGCGATGGTCATCCGACGGGAAGATTCTCGCGTTCCTTTCCGAGCGTGAGAACGACGAATATGACGCGTGGGTGGTGATGCTCGATCGATCCCTTGAGGGCATGACGCGGGCCGAGTTGGATGACTATTTCGAGGAGAGATCGAAGGTCGTCAAGAAGGCTGGCGTGATCGATCCGATCGATTGGCAGGATGGAGACACCAGCAAGGAAGCGGAATCGGATGCGGACCGGGAAAAGGTCGATTCCGAGCCTGCGTTCTCGGAAGAGGACATCTCGGATGCATATCGGCGACTACGCCGCGTGACCAGCTATCCGGGCAGCGAGGGGAACTTGGAGATCGTTCCGGCCGGCGATCGGATCGTGTTCACCGCGTCGGGCGGCGCGGGCGGGTCGGACGGGGTGTATTCGATCAAGATCGATCGATCGGAAGAAAAGCGTCTCGCGTCGACCTCGTCGGTCCAGCAGGTGAGCGTCGACGGCACCAAAGTCGTTCTTATCCGATCCGGGCGCGTGAGCACGGTGGCTCCGACCGGCGGGTCCAGCACGGATATCAACATCAGCGCTTCGACCGAGGTCGATCATGAGGTCCACAGCGTCCAGAAGTTTGACGAGATGGCTCGCACACTGGGACGCACTTTCTATCACCCGGAGATGAAGGGCCTCGACTGGGAGCGGCTGACGGCCGATTACCGGGAGCTCGCCAGGCGAGCCTACACGGGTGACGAGTTCCGCGAGATTGGCTCGCGGCTGATGGGCGAACTCAACGCATCTCATCTGGGCGTCTATCCCAGCCCTGACTATTCCAATCCGGACTTCAGGGCGGCTGGGAAGCTCGGGATTGACGCGACGCCGGTCGAGGGCGGATTCCGGGTCGATCATGTGCTGCCGCGCGGGCCGACCAATTCCGGTGACATGCGGCTCGAGGTGGGCGATGTCATCACGGCGATCGAGCTCAAGCCGATCAGTCCGACGGATACGCTCGATACGCTTCTGTCGGGCCGCAGCGGAGAAGAAACGATCGTGACCGTCCGTAGGTCGGTCGGCGGGAAAGATGTGTCGCTCGACCTGCTGATGACGCCGATCTCGTCAAGCGAAGAACGCGGGTTGCGGTACGACGACTGGCAACTCACCAACGCCGCAAAGGTCGCGGAGTGGTCGAACGGGAGGCTTGGCTACCTCCACATCCGTTCGATGGGTGGCCCCGATCTAAACGAGTACGAGCGTGATCTGTATGCCGCCGCATACGGAAAAGATGGGCTTGTGATCGATGTTCGGAGCAACGGTGGGGGCTGGACAACGGATCGTGTGCTGGCTTCGCTCATGTATCCGGAGCACGCCTACACGATTCCGCGTGGGGCTGACCCCGTGAGGGGACGGGGTTATCCGCGGGATCGCTTGTATATTCAGCGGTACAACGGACCGGTGAACATGCTGTGTAACGAGAAGAGCTTCTCGAACGCCGAAATCATTTCGCATGCCTTCAAGACACTCCGGCGTGGAACCCTTGTGGGTGAGCAGACCTATGGCGGCGTGATCTCCACGGGCGCGTTCCGGCTGGTGGATGGGACGACCGTTCGGCAGCCGTTCCGCGGGTGGTTCCTGCTGGATGGCACTGATATGGAGAACCACGGTGCGATGCCCGACATCCGAATCGAGCAGACTCCGGAGGACGAAGCCGCCGGCTTTGATCGGCAGCTCAAGGCCGCGGTCGACGACCTGCTGAAACGCCTGGAATAGGCGCTGGCATCCGGCAGGGTGGTCAGAGCGAATAGACTTCCGATGACGCAAATGCGTCGGATCGGAGCGTTGCCATCCGCGAACGCGTGCTCGAGCCGGAGATCATGGACGACCCCGGGCTTGATCCCGGGTTGCATCGTGCCGCGTTGGCTGGGCTCGCCCGGATTAATGCTCTGTCGTTCGCATGGATGGGCTTGGCCCGTGAACTCCGGGCTGTCCACTACAGGCTTGGACGATCGGTACGACTCGTCGATGTGGCCGGAGGCGGAGGCGATGTGCTGACGCGGGCCATTGTTGCATCGGGCGTCCCTGTACAGCCGCTATTGGCGGATGTGTCGGAACTGGCGATTGAGGTGGCATCGGATCGTGCACGACGCCGCGGGATCGCACTGGATGTAGTCCGTTGCGATGCGCTGGCAGGCGCGTTGCCTCCCGGCGATCTGGTTGCATGCTCGCTCTTCCTGCATCATTTGGACTGGGATCAGGCCACGGGTTTGCTCGGAAGGATGCGGGCAGCCGCGGGCGTCGGTGTGTTTGTGAACGATTTGCGCTGGTCGCGGCTTGGAACGGTCCTTGCCCGCGTTGTTCCGCGGCTGATCACACGGTCAGCCGTGGTGCATACCGATGCCCTGCTCTCGGCCAAGGCTGCCTGGACGGATGAGGAACTGGCTTCCATGGCGGACTCGGCTGGCTTGGTTGGTGCCGTCGTTCGTCGGGCGTTCCCGTCCCGCATGGAACTCACCTGGAGCCACCCGGCATGACTTTGAGCTTCGGCAATCCAAGCCTGGACGGACTTCGGGATACCTGGGACGCTGTGGTTGTCGGGGCCGGGCCGGCGGGATCGCTGGCGGCCTTGCTTCTGGCGCGGCGGGGGCGTTCGGTGCTGCAAGTTGACAAGGCGCGGCTTCCTCGGTGGAAGGTGTGCGGGGCGTGCCTTGGGGCATCGGGCGTGGAGACGCTTCGCCGGTGCGGGCTGGGTGAGACGCTCGGGTCGATCGGGGCTCGGCCGCAGCGGTCGGCGGAGCTGTTGTGGCGGGGGCGACGGGCGACGGCTCCACTCCGCGGGATGGTGGCGGTGTCACGCCGGGGGCTGGATCTTGCGTTGGCGGAAGGCGCGGCGGACGCCGGGGTGTGCCAGCGATTCGGAGTGCTGGCCCGGGCCGCGCCGGACGGGGGGGTCACTCTGGAAGGGTCCGATGGCCGACACAGTGTCCGCGCACGAGCGATCGTCATGGCGGGCGGACTCCGGAGCGGGCAACGCTCCACTGGCACGCGTGTTGATCCGAAGGCCTGGATCGGCCTCGGTTGCACCAGCGAGAGATCCGGCGTTTCAGAAGACGGTCTCGCGATGGTTGTTGGGCGGCGCGGCTACCTCGGGCGGGTGGTCACCGAGGACGGGGCCTTGAACTGGGCGGCCGCGGTAGACCCTGACTTTGTACGCGTGTGCGGCTCACCGGGCGCAGCGATGCGTGCGATCTGCGAGGAGGCGGGATCGTCGCTTTGCCCTCCGCTCGAAGGCTGGACTGGCACTCCTGGGCTGACTCGCCGGAGTCCGGCACGGATCGGCGCTGTATACGCCGTGGGCGATGCAGCAGGTTACATTGAGCCCATCACGGGCGAGGGCATGTCGTGGGCTCTGGCCACGGCGGAAGCGGCCGTTCCTTTCGTGGATGCGGCTATCGCTCGCGGCTGTCATCACGCGGGATGGGAACGGGCGCACCGTCGGTTGATGCGTTGGCGCAGGGCCCGGTGTCGGGTGGTGTCCCGCGGTCTGCGGTCCGCAGTTGCCATGGGCGTGGTGATGGCAGCGTTACAGGCACAAAGTATCGGGCAGTGGGGCGTTATCGATCGCCTGATCGGAGGCACAGCATGAGCGGTGTTCTGCTCGGCATCGGGACGGCGGTGCCGGATGCCGCGCTGCATCAGACCGACGCGATACGCATGGCGGGCGAACTGATGGGGGCTAAAGGTCGGCGGCTGCGTGCAGTGGAATCGTTGTACGCGCATTCGGGGGTCGAAACGCGGTGGACCTCGATCGCCGAGGGTGGAAGGTCGACATACTTCGGGATCGGCGAAGAGAGCGCGGGCGGCCCGACGACCGGCGATCGGATGCGGAAGTACGCCTCGGTCGCTCCAAGTCTGGCCGAGCGTGCGGCGGTGGACGCCCTCAGGAACAGCGGGATGGACGCTGGAGCCATCACGCATCTTGTGACCGTGTCGTGCACGGGCTTCGCGGCCCCGGGCGTGGATATCGAGTTGATCGGACGACTGGGACTCCGGCGGAGCGTGCAGCGTACGCATGTCGGATTCATGGGATGTCATGGGGCGATCAATGGTCTGAGGGTCGCCAATGCGATTGCGGCGGGCGAGCCGGGGTCGGTGGTGCTCTTGTGCTGCGTGGAGGTGTGCTCCGTGCACTTTCAGTATGAACCCAAGAACGGCGCCGCGACCGCCAATGCGTTGTTCGGCGACGGGGCCGCTGCGTGCGTGGTCGGCGGAAACGGGCCCGGTCCTCGCTTGGCGTCATTCGGGGCGGTGCTAGTCGATGATTCGTTGGGTGAGATGGGGTGGGTGATTGGCGATCACGGATTCGAGATGTCGCTTTCGGCCAAAGTCCCCCTGGTGCTCGAGCGGAGCGTCGGCCCGTGGGTCGATAAGTGGCTCGCCGAGGAGGGGCTCGACCGATCGGACATCGCGGGATGGGCGATTCACCCCGGGGGGCCGAGGATCGTCGAAGCAGTACGGTGGTCGCTCGGACTGGATGGATCGGCGGTGGCGGCTTCGCTGGAGGTGCTAACGCGGTTCGGGAATATGTCGTCCCCCACGGTGCTCTTCGTGCTCGAGCGGGTGCTGGAGAAGACGCAAGGGCGTGTGGTTGCAATGGCGTTCGGGCCCGGGCTTGCCGGGGAGGGCGTGCTCATCGAGCGTTGAGCCGCATGCGAACAATGCGGCGTGATGAACGACCTCGTGGTGCAGACGGAGTGTGGGCTGTGGTGCGAGGCGGGGGGGTTCTATGTAGACCCCTGGCGTCCGGTGCCCAGGGCGGTGGTCACGCACGCGCACGCCGACCATGCGATACCCGGGTGCGGCCGGTATCTGGCCACGGCGGGCACGATCGCGCTGATGCGATCGCGGATGCCGGGAGAGATCGAGGCCGACATCCCGGCGTTCGGCGAGCGTGTGCGGTTGGGGCGTACGACGGTGTCGTTGCACCCCGCGGGGCATGTGCTGGGGTCGGCTCAGGTGCGGATCGAGCCGGACGATGGCGGACCGGTATGGGTAATCACGGGGGACTACAAGGTCGAGCCGGACCCGAGCTGCGAGGCGTTCGAGGTTGTCCCGTGCGATGTGCTGCTCACTGAGAGCACATTCGGGCTGCCGATTTATCGGTGGGAAGATCCGGCGAAAGTCTTTGAAGACATCAACGGGTGGTGGCGATCGAACGCGGCCGAGGGACGGACAACGGTGCTGCTGACGTACTCGCTGGGCAAGGCGCAGCGAGTGCTGGCTGGACTGGACGCTTCGAACGGGCCGATCGGGGTGCACGGTGCGGTGCTGGGGCCGACGGGGGTCTACCGGGACGCGGGTATCAAGCTGCCGGAGGTGATGCACGCTGACGCGCAGCATGCGAAGGATTTGAAGGGTCCCGGTCTGATTTTGACGCCGCCGTCGGCGTCGGGTACGGCCTGGCTGCGGAAGTTCAAGGGCCCCGGGGGGATTCGCACAGCCTTCGTATCGGGCTGGATGCGTGTGCGCGGGCGGCGCAGGTGGCAATCGGTCGATCGCGGGTTCACGCTGTCGGACCACGCGGACTGGGACGGACTGCTCGACACCGTACGACGCTCGGGCGCGAGGCGGGTCGGAGTCACGCACGGATCGAGCGAGACGCTGGCGCGGTATCTGCGTGAGTCGATGGGGCTGGACTCATTTGTGGTGCCCACGCGGTTCACGGGTGAGGGCGGGGATGAGACAGAGACGGGCGGTGAGGACTGATGCGTCGGTTCACCCGCCTGTTCATGGATCTGGACGCGACAACGGCGACCGGCGACAAACTGGCGTTGCTCGAGGCATACTTCCGCGGCGCCGATCCGGCGGACGCGGCGTGGGCGGTTGCGTTGCTGACTGGCAACCGACCCAAAGGGGCGGCGTCGACGAATGCATTGCGTGACTTGGCGTTGGAGGTGACCTCGCTGCCGGGTTGGCTCATCGGCGAGTGCCACGCGGCGGTGGGGGATCTGTCCGAGACGATCGCACTGCTACTGCCCGAGCCGGAGCGGACGACGGACGAACCGCTGCACAGGACGATGGAGGCGCGGGTGCTGCCGCTGATGGGGGCGAAGGAGGACACGAAGCGGGCGATCATCCGCGACGCGTGGGCGGTGTTTGATGCTGATGAGCGGCTGGTCTATCACAAGCTGATCCGGGGCGGGTTCCGCCTAGGCGTGCAGAAGCGGCTGGTGACGCGGGCCCTTGCCAACATCGCGGGTGTGGAACACGATGTGATGGCACACCGGCTGGTGGGGGCCTTCGTGCCCAGCGCGGCGAACTACGAACGGCTGCTCAACGGCGAGGGTGACGACGATCAACATGCGCGGGCCTATCCCTTCTTCCTCGCGCATCCCTTGGAGGGTGAGGCGTCCGCGTTGGGGGGCCTGAGTGACTGGGCAGCCGAGTGGAAGTGGGACGGCATCCGTGCGCAGCTTATCAAACGCGGTGGTGAGGTCACGCTGTGGTCGCGAGGCGAAGAGCTGATCGCGCACCAGTTCCCGGAGATCATCGCGGCAGCGCAGCAGCTCTACGAAGGCACGGTGCTCGACGGCGAGGTGCTGCTGTGGCGGGACGATCGCCCACTGCCCTTCGCGGCGCTGCAGTCGCGTCTGAATCGCAAGGTCGCGCCGACGCATCAGATGAGCCTGTTCGACGAGACGCGGGCGGTGCTGGTGGCGTACGACCTGCTCGAGTCTGACGGCGAAGATTGGAGGGGCAGAGTGTTCGCGGATCGACGCAGGCGGTTGGAGGCGGTCATTCGATCGCTAGATGGCGAGACAATCCGGCTGTCGCCGCTGGTCGATGCGGGGACCTGGGATGAGCTCGGCTCGTTGCAGGAATCGGCCCGTGAGCGCGGGGCCGAGGGGCTGATGCTCAAGCACCGGGGGTCGGTGTACGGCGTGGGTCGGACCAAGCCGGGCGATACCCCGGGATGGTTCAAGTGGAAGGTGGACCCGTACACGGTCGATGCGGTGCTGACCGCGGCTCAGCCGGGGTCGGGGCGTCGGGCGAGCCTATACACGGACTACACCTTTGGCGTGTGGGATCGGTCGGGCGAAAAACCCAAACTGGTGACCTTCGCCAAGGCGTACTCCGGGCTGGAGCAGGACGAGATCGAGCGTCTCGATCGCTGGATCCGGAAGCACACGACGAGCAAGAGCGGCCCGTTCCGACAGGTCGAAACTGTGCAGGTTTTCGAGCTCGGCTTCGAGGGGCTGCAAGAATCGAGACGCCACAAATCCGGCATCGCGGTCCGCTTTCCACGGATCCTCCGGTGGCGGACCGACAAGACCGCGGCGGAGGCCGACACGATCGAGACGCTGCATGCGTTACTGAGGGCGCACACGGGATGACGCATCACGCGGTGACATCCTGGTTCCGATCACGCGGGTGGAAAGCGTTCCAGTTCCAAATCGATGCGTGGTCGGCATATCTGGCGGGGCGGGACGGTCTGATCTTTTCGCCTACGGGAACTGGTAAGACATACGCCGCTTGGCTGGGAGCGGCGATCGAGCGGCTGAACGAGGGCGCGATCACGCCCAAGGGATCCGGCGTGGCTGCGGACCCGGTCAGGGTGGTGTGGGTCACGCCGCTGCGGGCGCTGGCGAGCGACACTGCCAAGGCGCTGCAGGAGAGCGCCGATGCGCTCGGCTTGAACTGGACAGTTGAGACGCGAACGGGCGACACGAGTTCGTCGATCAAGGCGCGGCAACGCAGGCGTCTGCCGACGGCGCTGGTTACAACGCCGGAGAGCCTGACGATCCTTCTGACATACGCCGAGACCGCCAAGCAACTGCGCCAGCTGCGACTGGTGGTGTGCGACGAATGGCACGAGCTGCTGTCGACCAAGCGCGGCACACAGACCGAACTGGCCCTCACACGGCTGCGAACGCTTGCTCCGACGCTGCGGTTGTGGGGGATCTCGGCGACGCTGGGAAATCTCGATGACGCGGCGCGGGCGCTGGTCGGGCCTGACCGGCCCATGCCCGCGATGATCCGCGGCGCGGAGGACAAGCCGATCGAGGTCGAATGCCTGCTGCCCGCCGCGATCGAGCGGTACCCGTGGGCGGGGCACATCGGCACGGCGTTGGTCGATCAGGTGATCGAGCGGATCGGACGGGCGGCTTCAACGCTTCTTTTCACCAACACACGGTCGCAGGCGGAGATCTGGTTCCGGGCGTTGGTGCGCCGCAGCCCGGACCTGATCGGCGGGATCGCGTTGCACCATGGATCGCTCGATCGCGAACTCCGCGACCGCGTCGAGCGGATGCTCAAAGGCGAGCTGGGCGGGCTGCGGTGCGTGGTCAGCACCTCGAGCCTCGACCTGGGTGTGGACTTTGCCCCGGTGGACCAGGTGATCCAAGTGGGCAGCCCGAAGGGCGTCGCGCGGATCGTGCAGCGGGCGGGGCGGTCGGGGCACCAGCCGGGTGCGGTATCGCGGATCGTGGGAGTGCCGACGCACGCGTTCGAGCTGATCGAGTTCGCGGGCGTGCGTCGCGCGATTGCGCGGGGGGAGCTGGAGTCACGCCAGCCGATCGATCGGCCGCTGGATGTGCTGGTGCAGCACCTTGTGACGGCGGCGATGGCGGAGGGCTTCGACGAGGACGCGCTGAAGCGCGAGGTGCGGTCCACCTGGGCGTTCCGCGATCTGTCGGATCAGGAATGGCGGTGGGCGATGGAGTTCGTCCGCAGCGGGGGCGAGGCGCTGACGGTGTACCCCGAGTTCGCTCGGCTTGTCGACATCGGCGGCATGTTGAAGGTGGCATCCCGCACGATCGCCCAGCGTCACCGCATGAATATCGGGACGATCGTGGCCGACGATGCGGTCAAGGTCGCCTATCCGAATGGAAAGGTGCTCGGCACTGTCGAAGAGTCCTTCGTCGCACGACTGAACATCGGGGACCGCTTCGTCTTTGCGGGCAAGGTCGTCGAGTTAAAGAAGCTGCGGGAGATGACCGCCACCGTGGAGCGGGCGCGGTCGGTTCGGGGGGCGGTACCGCGTTGGAACGGCGGGAAAATGCCGCTGTCGACCCAGCTGGCCGGGGCGGTACAGGAACTCATGCTGGAAGCTTCGCGGGGCGTGTTCGAAGGGCCCGAGATGAATTGCGTGCGCCCGCTGCTCGAGTTGCAGCGTGAGCTGAGCGTGATCCCGACGCCCGATGTGCTGCTCATTGAGCACGCCAAGCTCCGCGGACGCCACCATGTCTTTGTGTTCCCCTTCGCCGGACGGCTGGCACACGAGGGTCTTGGGGCGGTTCTGAGCCTGCGCCTGAGCCGCATCACGCCGCGGTCGGTAACGGCGGTGGTCAACGATTACGGGATCGAGCTGAGCTGCGACGAACCGCTCGAGACCGACCCCGAGACCTGGCAGGAGCTGTTGGTCCGAGAGGGATTGCTCAATGATCTGATCGAGTCGGTCAACGCGGCCGAGTTTGCACGCCGTCAGTTCCGGATCATCGCTCGGATCGCAGGGTTGACCCAGCAGGGCTATCCCGGCGAACGGGTGCGAACTCGGCACCTCCAAGCGTCGAGCGACATGTTTTATGATGTGTTCCGCGAGTTCGACCCAGATAACCTGCTCCTGTTCCAGGCCCAGAAGGAGGTGCTGGACGAACAGCTTGAACTGACACGCCTCGACCGGACCCTTGAGCGGGCGGCCAGCCTTGCGATTCGGGTCGTCGAGACGCCGGTGTTATCACCGCTGGCGTTCCCGCTGTATTGTGAGAGCCTTCGGGCGACCACAGTCACCAGCGAGAGCTGGGAGGATCGGGTCCGCAGGCTGTCGGCGCAGATGCAAGCCCGGTCCGAGGCACGGTTGGCACGGAAGCGGAAGGTGAAGGCGTGATCGATGGAGCGATCGAAATCGGATGGCACGGTGTGCGGCTGGTGATGCTGCCGGACCGGTGCGTGTGGCTGCCAGACGCCGGGTCTGTGCTCGTCGCGGATATGCACCTTGGCAAGCCCGCGTCGTTCCGGGCGATGGGGGTTCCCGTGCCCGAGGCAGTGACCGGCCGTGATCTTCACCGGATTTCGGCGTTGCTTGGAATCACCGGGGCCAAGCGCCTGATCGTGCTCGGCGACCTGATCCATGACGCGGCTGCGCTGCAACAACGGACCCTTGACGCCGTCCGGGCGTGGCGTGGCTCGCTCGGCTCGATCGAGATCAATCTGGTCGTCGGCAATCACGACCGCCGGGCCAGAACCTGCGAGCCGCTCGGCGTGCGGGCGCTTGGAGATCGGGCGGTCGTCGGAGGCGTTGTTCTCACGCATGAACCTCCGCGTATCGATCAAGAACCGACTCTGTGTGGCCACATCCATCCGGTTGTCTCCGTCGGCGATGGGCCGAGGCGGGTGCGTTCGGCGTGCTTCTGGTTCGGGGGGATGACGGGCATCCTGCCCGCCTTCGGCTCGTTTACGGGCGGTCAACTGGTCGCATGCGAAGGGGCCGCGGTCTTCGCGGCCGGGGAGCGATCGGTGGTCCCGGTGACACGGGCTGCGGGGGCGTTGTGCGTGGGCGATTCGGACGGGATTGCGGCGGAAACAGCCTACGATCGCTTATGACCACCGGTTCTGGCAAGATCAATGTACTCCTCATTGGCGGCGGCGGACGCGAGCACGCTCTGGCCGAGGCGATTTCCCGCTCGCCCCGACTCGGGACGCTGTATGTCACGCACCCCTCGAACCCGGGGCTGGCCAAGCTTGGCACACCCGTGGATGTGCCGGTTTCGGCCAGGGAGCTGTACCGACTCGGGCAGTTCTGCGACCGAAAGGACATCGGACTGGTGGTCATCGGCCCGGAGGCCCCGCTGGCGGAGGGCTATGCGGATGTGCTCGGCAAGCGAGCCGACGGCACGGTGCGGCCTGTCTTTGGTCCCGGCAAGCGGGGCGCGATGCTGGAGGCCGACAAAGCGTTCGCCAAGCAGATGATGCGGGCGGCGTCGGTGCCCACAGGCGACGGGCGGGTCTTCAAGGACTACGACCGGGCCGTCGAGTATTACAGCACCCGCGAGGAGCCGATGGTCGTCAAGGCGGCCGGACTGGCCAAGGGCAAGGGCGTGATCGTGCCCGAGACCATGCAGGAGGGGCTCGACGCGATCAAGCGAATGATGAAGCAGCTCGAGTTCGGCGACGCGGGCAAGACCATCGTGGTCGAGGAACGCCTGCAGGGCACGGAGGTCTCCGTGCTGGCGCTCGTCGACGGGCGGAATATTCTCGTGCTGCCCCCCTGCCAGGACCACAAGCGTCTCGGCGAAGGCGACACCGGCCCAAACACCGGGGGCATGGGCGCGTTCTGCCCCGCGGACACGGTGGACGACGCGACGATGCGGGTGATCGAGACCGAGGTGTTCGTGCCAATGGTCGACGCCATGCGCCGCGAGGAAATTGAGTTCCGTGGTGTTCTCTACGCGGGGATCATGCTGACCCCGGGCGGACCCAAAGTCCTCGAGTTCAACACCCGCTTCGGGGACCCCGAATGCCAGCCGCTGATGGCTCGCTTGGAGTCCGACGCGGTCGAACTGTTTCTGGCGACGGCCGAGGGACGGCTGGACGAGGTTGATGTTCGATTCAGCGAGCAGACGGCTGTATGCGTAGTCTTGGCCAGCCAGGGTTACCCGGCGAGCCCCAAGACCGGCGATGCGATCACCGGCATCGACAAGGCCGAGCAAATCGACGGTGTGCGTGTGTTCCACGCGGGCACCAAGATCGAAAACGGCGAGATTGTCACCGCTGGCGGGCGAGTGCTGGGCGTGACGGCGGTCGGCCCGGACTTCGCAACGGCTAGGCAGTTGGCGTATCGGGCGTGCGAGCGCATCTCGTTCCGCGGGATGCACTACCGGCGTGACATCGGTTCGACCAAACCCGCGGCCGCCCGCTAAACGCGGAGTTCATCCCCGATTCGCGAGCCCGCTCGCCCATAGGGCGACGGCTTGAGCATTCTCTGTGACACAGGTCCACGCCAGCTCGCGGTCGCCCGCCTGCTGGGAGAGGACCAAACGGAGCCTGTCCTCGACGCGGACGATCATGACCGCGATGGGGATCCCCTCGGCGGTCAGGCACTGGATCTGTCCGAGATAACCTTTGGAGTCGTCGGGAGGGACGCGATATGCCAGCCCGGCGGCTGGCTCTCCCGTCATGACCCGCAGGGCCCGGTCGATGGCGTCTCGCTGGTCGGGCGTGGCGGGCTGGCCGGCGATGGACCAGCCGTCGGCAGTTCGCTTGGCCTCGATCCGTGGGCGTCCGTCCGGACCGATGAAGCGGAAGCGGGCGGTGTCGGTTGCGTTGATGCCGAGCGGGGTTCGCCGGGCGTAAGACTCGGGAGCCGCGGTGATCTTCGCGAACGATTCAGCGGGCACCCGGACAATGGCATTCGCGTTCGGGCTGTCGAGGCGGGCGTACACGGTTTTGCCGGATCCGTCCGCCGGGCGGCCGACCGTGAGCACCCGCTCGATGCCCTCGCTGGCGATCGCGATGCGGGCCAACGGGGCGTCCAGCCCGGTCGTGGCGTCCGGCGGCGGGCTGTCCTCGAAGCCGGACGCCGCCAGCGCGTTGATCGCGCCGATGACGCGCTCGATCTCTCCGGTGGAGGCTTCGAGGGTGAACGGGCTGGTGATCGCCCAATTGCGGGCCCCGCGTTCGAGCCGGACCCGGCGGGGACCGGACTCGATTTCGATGGCCCGGACCGTCGCCAGCCCGATGTCGAACAGGTCATCGTCCCGCCATGCCGTCCAGTCTGTCCGGGCGAGGGCATCGGGCAGGCTGGAGGGCATCCGTCCGACCACCCGCTTCTCGGCGATGCCGTTGGCATCGCGGAGGTCGACCACCACCCGCGTCTGGCCGCCGGCGGCGCGGGGGGCGAAACCGATGTCCACGGATCGCCCGTCGGACTCGGTGACCCGGACGGTGGCCATAGGCTCCACCGGCTCGTTGTCCGTGGCGATGGTGATCGGGGTGGTGGCGATCAGGCGGAGGGCCGCCCGGACGCGGGTGTCGTCGGCGGGCCAGGCCTGGGCCCGGCCGGGCTCGGTCTCCCAGCGGAGCGTCCAGCGTTCGGCCCCGGTGGCCGCCCGGGAGACCGAAGCGGTCTCCTCCGGGCCGTCGAGCCGGACCATGCGGGTCACCCGGGCCGGATCGAGAGGGATGGTCCAGGTGGTAGGGGCGGCTTGACCATTGGAACCCGGACCCGAGCCAGCGGGGGGGCGGGTCAGAACAACCGCCACAGCCAAGAAGCCGGCGATCACAAACCAGGCGAGCACGGTGCGGACACGCATCAGGGGACTCTATCGCGGAGGGTGGACCAGCGGGGGCCGAGGGGCCGACAATTCGGGGATGGCGAGACCGCTGGTGGGCATCACGACGGACCTGATCGAGCGCACCGGGCGTGAGACCGCCATCTGCACGACCGCATACGCCGACGCGGTGTGGCGCTCGGGTGGGCAGCCCGTGCTGCTGGTGCCGGAGGTCGCATCCGCAGCGGAGTTGGCCGGGCGGTTCGACGCGTTCGTGTTCACCGGGGGCGACGACCCCCGGACCGAGCCTTTCGGCCAGCCCACGCACCCGAAGATCACGCCGGTCTTCGAGCGTCGCCAGGCCTTCGAGACGAGACTGCTGGAAATCCTCCGCGACGAATGGCCCGAGACCCCCGTGCTCGGCGTGTGCCTGGGCATGCAGATGCTCGCGCTGACCCGCGGCGGGCGGCTGAACCAGTACATGCCCGAGACGCACGCCAACCACGCCGAGCATTGGGACCATGACCACTCGGTGGTGTCGATCAACGAATCGATCCTGCCGTCGGGCGTGGTGCACAGCCGGCACAAGCAGGCGATCGAGGACGCGGGGTCGATGCGGGTGCTGGCAACGGCCCCGGACGGCACGATCGAGGCGGTCGACGATCCGTTGGTGCCGTTCTGCGTAGGCGTGCAGTGGCACCCGGAGCGGACGCCGGATGGGGCGCTGGGGGTGGGACTGTTTGAGCGGCTGATCAAAGCGTCACGATGAGCCACCAGATGAGGGCGATGATGATCAGGACCGCGATGATCATCTCGAACGGGAACCTGATCTTGCGACGCGGCTCAAGGATAAGTCAGATCCCCAAGTCATTCCCCTCAAGCAGCTGCCCCGAGTGCGACACCCCCAGGGTCTTGTAGATCTCCGTCGTCGCTCCAGACTTGTTGAGCGTGTAGAAGTGGATGCCCTGGACCCCGTGGTCCAGCAGGTCGCGGCACTGCTCGGTGGCCCAATGGATGCCCACGCGCCGGATCGATTCGTCGCTGCCATCCGTTCGGCGCAGGGCCCGAAGCATCGGAGCGGGATACCGCATGCCCAGCGCCAGCTCGGCCATGCGGCGCATGCCCGCCACCGACTGCACGGGCATGATGCCCGCGATGATCGGGATGCGGATGCCCGCCAGCGTGCAGCGGTCGCGGAAGTCATAGAAGTCGCGGTTGTCGAAGAACATCTGGGTGATGATGAAGTCGGCCCCGGCATCGACCTTGGCCTTGAGGTAGTCCATCTCGAGCATGCGGTTGGGGCAGGCAGGGTGGCCCTCGGGAAAACCGGCGACGCCCACGCCGAATCCGCGTCGGTCCGGGTGGCCGAGTTTCGGGCCTTGCTCCTTGATGAACGAGACCAGTTCGCTGGCGTAGCGGAACCGCTCGGCACCCCAGTCGTGCGGCTGACCGTTCGGCGGGTCGCCGCGGAGGGCGAGGATGTTGGAGACCCCGTGCCGGGCGTACGCCCCGATCAGATCGGTCAGTTCGGCCTCGCTCTGCTTGACGCAGGTCATGTGGGGGACCGTCGTCAGTCCGGTTTGGTTCTGGGCTCGGAGGACCAGGTCGCGGGTCAGCTCGCGGGTGGTGCCGCCAGCGCCGTAGGTCACCGAAACGAACGACGGACGGAGCTTCTCGAGCCGCACCATGT
The DNA here is from genome assembly GCA_003696675.1 of Planctomycetota bacterium. GTDB lineage: Bacteria > Planctomycetota > Phycisphaerae > Phycisphaerales > UBA1924 > UBA6054. The sequence goes on along the minus strand of RFGH01000057.1, from coordinate 76,053 downwards.
GCTCGTAGAGCGTCTCGGCTTGCTCGGGGGAGCGAGGCGGGAAGAACTCGAACGAGAACAGAGTCGGAGACTGTTTGAAGAGGTCCTGGATGTGCATCAGGGACGATTCCAGCGGTGGATGGGCGGCGGGGAGGGTATCGGACCGAAGAACGGCGTGCCGGATCCGGCAGGTTCCGTGATAGACTGTCTGGCGGGAGGATCGATCGCGTGTTCGAGCACCTGACAGCCCGTGATGTGGACGCCTGCCACCGATTGGCGGGCACTTGCCGCGAACTCGGGTCCGATGTGGACGCGTGGCGGCAGCGGATGATCAACGGGCTGCGGGGGCTGGTCCGGGCCCAAGTGGTCATCATGGCCGAACTGGTGAACCTTGGTGAGGGCGCGAGCGGGCCGATGAAGTCGCTGGCGACGCATCGGGCGGGCTGGGCCGACGAGCGTTCGGAATCCAAATGGCGCGAATACGCATCGAGCATCCCGGTCGAGCGGACGCCCGAGTACCCCTACATCAACCGCTTCGCGGGCGACCGCCTGACCCTCAGCCGGGACGAGATCTGGGGGCGCGACGCCTGGTACCGCTCCAAGACCTACAACGACATCCACCGGGCCTGCGGCATCGACGATTACATCATGTCGGTCCGGGCTACCACGCTGCCCGGCCGTTCTTTGTCGATCTGGCTGCATCGCGAGGTGGGCGACGCGGAGTTCGGCGACCGCGAGCGGGCCATAATCGCTCTTGTGCATGATGTGGTTTGTTCCGAACTCGGTGGATTTCTTGCTTGGGCGGACGAGCCCCGGATCAGCGAGCTGACCGACCGGCGGAAAGATGTGCTGCGGGGCCTGCTGGCTGGCGACTCCGAAAAGCAGATCGCATTCGCGTTGGACCTGAGCCGGGCGACCGTCCACGAGCATGTGTTGGCGGTCTACAAGCACTTCGGCGTCTCGAGCCGGGGCGAGCTGCTGGCCATCTTCATCGGGCGTGCCCGGCCCGACCTCGGCACCGGCAACTGATCGTCGTCTGCCGGCGACCCCTCCAAAGAGTGGGGGTGGGTTGATCGATTCCACTGCGAAACTGCTCCCAGACGCGGACGAGGAAACCCGCGTCGCACGAATCCACGCAGATTCAGGAGCAGTACCATGCGAACCACAGCGATCACGATCACCGCTCTTCTGGCGTGCTTCGGCACGACGGTGGCCGCGGACGAACTCATCGTTACCACCGAATCCGGGCTGGTGCAGACGATCGACCTCGACTCGGGCGAGATCGGCAATCGGGGCGTGTGCACCGGCTCGGTCCGCTCGCTTGCGGTGGCCGACGGGGTGCTCTACCTCGGCGGATTCTTCGGTGATATCTACACCTTCGACCTGGTCACGAATCAGGTGGTGGATAGCTTCATCATTCCCTCGGACAACAGCGCCATGGCCTGGCTCGGCGATCGGCTTGTGGTCGGCTCGGCGAGCGGTGAGGTGATCTATGTCGATCCGACCGATGGGAGCGTGCTGGACACGGTCCCCCAGGTCGGCACAGATGTCACCGCCATCGGCGTCGACGCGGGAGGGTTGTTCGTCGGTGGGCACTCGTCGCTGGCCCTGCGGACCCATCTCGGGCAGACCAACTTCGAGTTCTTTGCGGCCTGTGGATCGATGATCAACTCGATGGCTTTCAGCGCCGACACCATGTACCTGGCCGGCTCGCATTTCAGCGGTCAGTCCGGAACGATCTACAAGTTCGACAAGTTTGTCGGCGGCGTGAACTATGCGGGTACCTTCGGGACGACCAACAACGCCGGCGTGGTGCTCGCCCATGCCGGACTGATCTATGTCGGTGGCAGCGACGGAACCGTTCTGGAGATGGACCCCGACTCCGGCACCGTGTTGCGGACTTTCGCTTTCTCGTTCCCCGTCACCGGCATCGCCCCGACCACCGGCCTGCTGTCCTGCCCGGCGGACTATGACATTTCCGGCGATCTCAACTTCTTTGACATTGCCCAGTTTCTGAACCTCTACATCGCCCGCCTGCCATCGGGCGATGCGAACGGCGACGGCGCGTACGACTTCTTTGATGTGCAGACCTTCATCGATCTGTACAACACAGGCTGCCCGTAAGCCCTTCAAGACCCATCCCCTAGTCCGGCTCCGTCGGAAGCCTCAGTCGGCTCCGGCGGGGCCGATTCATTTGTCAGCCGATCGGTGATGATCGCCCTGAGTCGTCCGTCGATCGGCAACACAAAGAGCACGAGGTCGGCCGGGCCGTCGCCACGGAGTTCCCGGCTGAGCCGGTCGGCGTCGAGAAGCCCGCCACGCGTCTTGACCGTGACGATGCCCGCTCGAAGGCACCGCAGCCTGGCGCGAACCGACCTGCGGTTCCACGGCAGCACATCCAGGACCCGGAACGGCGTAAGCCAGGCCGAGCGGATCGGGCGGGACGCCGTCAGCAGTCCTGTACCCGGGAACACGATCCCGGCATCGAGCGTCCTGAGCAACGCCCCGACCAGGTCCGCACGCTCGAGAGCCGGGTCCATGGTGTGGATGTAGTCACCGATCGGTGTCGAATCGTCGGGCCTGTCAGGGTCGGCCGAGATGGTGTGCGTCGAACCGTCACCCGCAAGCAAGGTCGCCCGGCGAGATCCATGGCCGGCCGGGACAGACCACAGGACGGCCTGCATCAGAGAACCGGACTCTGAGATGATTTCGAGCTCGCCCGAGGGGAGGATCTCTGGCTTCACTCCCGGGTTGAGTTTCACAGCGCTCAACCGGCATCCTTCGAGTCGGCGGACAATCTCCGACAGTGGCGGCTGAAAGGCCTCTGGATCGCGCGATCGAGTGTCGCCGGCGCGGCGAGCTGGATCGATATGGATTCCGAGCACCTCGATGGGGTGACTCAGGAAATCGCCCGCAACCCAATGACAGCGGGCGTTTGTCCCCGCCATCCATGCCCGACACTCGTGCAGATCAAGCGCGGTGACATGAAGCCCGGCATCCGACAGGGCCATTGTGTCGCCGCCGATGCCGCAGCAGGCATCGAGTACCGTCGCACCGTCTCCCAACGCCGCCCGAAATCTCGCGGCCTTGTGGCGGGCGGACCTGATGGACGATGCCATCTGGAGCCCGTCAGAATCGGCGATAAGTCGCTCCGCCCTCGCACCAAACTTTATCCCGGCCTTCGAGCGGGCATGCACAATCTCGGTGGCGACCGCGATCTGCTCCGGGGACCACCGGGCACGCAACCCTGCCAGGGTCGCGACCGATGCCCCCGGACGCAGGCTGGCCAGCAACGGGGCGGCATCGTCTGTGGCGGCCCATTGCCAGGTTTGCAGCGAACCGATCATCGTGCGTCTGCGTGGGTGAGGTTCAAATCGCCGGCCGGCCCGCCGGGGCCGGCACGGCGGAGTTCAAGCAAGAAGTCAATAGCGGTAGTGATCGGGCTTGTAGGGCCCCTCGACAGGCACACCGAGGTAGTCGGCCTGTTCCTGGGTGAGCCTGGTCAGCTTCACGCCGAGCTTATCGAGGTGAAGGCGGGCGACTTCCTCGTCGAGGTGCTTGGGCAGCACATAGACCTTGTTCTCGTAGGCATCCAGGTTCGTGTGCAGCTCGATCTGAGCGATGACCTGATTGGTGAATGAGGCGGACATCACAAACGACGGGTGGCCGGTGGCGCATCCGAGATTGAGCAGTCGGCCCTCCGCAAGAATGAGGATCGACTTGCCGCCCTGATCTTTGAAAACGAACTCGTCGTACTGCGGCTTGATGTTGATCCGCTCGACATGGGGGTCGTTGATGAGCCGCTCCATCTGCACTTCGTTGTCGAAGTGACCGATGTTGCCGACGATAGCCTTGTCCTTCATCCGACGCATGGATTCGAGGGTGATGATGTCCTTGTTGCCGGTGGTCGTGATGAAGATATCGGCGGTTTCCAGCACATCTTCGAGCGTGAGGACCTGGTAGCCCTCCATGGCAGCCTGGAGCGCACAGATCGGATCGATCTCTGTCACGATCACACGGCAGCCTTGGCCCTTCAGGGCCTGGCAGCAGCCCTTGCCCACATCGCCGTAGCCACAGACCACGGCGACCTTGCCAGAGAGCATCACATCGGTAGCCCGGTTCAGCCCGTCGATGAGCGAGTGACGGCAGCCGTAGACATTGTCAAACTTAGACTTCGTCACCGAATCGTTGACATTGATCGCAGGGAAGGGGAGCTGGCCCTTCTTCTCCATTTCGTAGAGCCGGTGCACGCCGGTCGTTGTTTCCTCGGAGACGCCCTTGACGGCGGGCGTCACTCTCTGGAACCACCCCGGGGTCTCGGCGATCGTCTGGCGGATGGTGTTGAGCACATGCTGCCATTCCTCAGGGTCGGTCCCTTTGCGATACTCGGGCACGGCTCCAGCGTTCTCGTATTCAAGACCCTTGATCAGCAGCATGGTCGCATCGCCACCGTCATCGACGATCTGGTCCGGACCGGATCCGTCGGGCCAAGTCAGCATCTGCTTGGTGCACCACCAATATTCGGCGAGGGTCTCGCCCTTCCAGGCGAAGACCGGGGTGCCGGAGGGCTTATCGACCGTGCCTTCACGCCCGACAACGACCGCTGCGGCGGCGTTGTCCTGGGTTGAGAAGATGTTGCACGATGCCCAGCGGACATCGGCCCCGAGCTCGGTCAGGGTCTCGATCAGGACCGCGGTCTGTACGGTCATGTGCAGCGAGCCGGCGATCTTCACGCCCTTGAGCGGCTTTTTGGCGCCGTACCGCTCCCGCAACGCCATCAGGCCGGGCATTTCTTTCTCCGCAAGGCGCAGCTCCTTGCGGCCGGACTCGGCGAGGCCGAGGTCGCGGACCTTGAACTCGATGCCGTTGAGAGTGTCGATCTCGAGGGTGGGTTTGGTGGCGGTAACGGTCATGTCTTCTCCTTCGGGCGTTTCCTTGGCCCGTCGTCCGTTCAGGATTCGGCTGTGACTCGAGCGGTCGCGACGAACAGCGCCGGGCCGGCCGCGTCGATGTCGGGGGGCAGAACGCGGACCCGCACACGGGCGAAGCCGGCCTTCTGAAACATGGATTCGATCTGATCGGGCGCGAACCCTTGGTGTTTGTGCCCCATCTCATGGCGATAGGTCGCGCGATCATGCGGCGTGATATCGACGATCAAGGCGATCCCGCCGTGATTCGTCGTCCGTAGCATTCGTCCCATCTGCTCGACGACTTTCTCGGGCCGATCAATGTGATGCAGGACGAGAAGGCACACCGCTGCGTCGACCGAGGCTCGCGCGACGCACGGGCTGGTCAGATCGCCTTCGACAAACCGGACATTCTGATGGTCGGCCAAGCGACGGCGCGCGGCGTCGAGCATCTCCGGGGATTCGTCCACCGCGACGACCTCGCTCACCCAGGGCGCGAGCAGCTCGGCCGCATTTCCGGTTCCGCAGCCCAGGTCGGCCACCGTCCAAGCCGGATCGATCAGACCGAGCAGGGCCTGGTCCGTGAACCGTCGGCCGAAGAGCTGGCCCCTGAGTTCATCCCACTGCCCGGCGTGCCGCCCGAAGAAGCCGCGAGAGTCGGCCATCCGCTCGGCAAGGACCGCGGTCAGGCGGGCGTCATCTTGTTCACAATCGTGGTCGATCCCGGCGTGCTCCCGAACGGCTAACCAGATCGCCCGGGCTTCGGACGGCAAATCGTCGAGCACCACGCGGTAGTAAGTAGCAGGCCCGACCGGGCGTTTGATCAGCCAGCCGCCGTCGGCCAACACCTTCAGGTGACGCGACGCGGAGCTTTGGGGGATCTGAAGCACCTTGGCGAGTTCGCCGACGGCTAGTTCCTCTCGATCCAATACCCGGAGCATCCGCATGCGGACGGGATCTCCGAGCTGGGAGAGCCGTTCGAGCACACCCTTCGGGCCTGCGGATTGGTTTGGGGCGTGCTGGGCGGGCATCGGGATCCTTTATCCACGGATTCGGATAAAAGGATAAGCCAGATGCGTCGGGGGGTCAAACCGGGGAGGTAGGATGAGGCATTACTCCGTGCGGGGCGGGAGCGCGAGGCTGGGGCCGGGGATCATCCCAAGCTCCGACAGTCGGGCGTTGGCTTCCTCGTCCGACCGATCGAACCAGAGTACATGCCGCCAAGCGTCCTTCTCCGCTTCGGTATCTCCTGTCTGGCGGGCGAGTTGCGCCAGTAGGCGATACGCCCGGTCGGTCCGGTCGCCATCCAGCGCGGCTGCGATACGCAGCGACTCCTCAGCCTCGTCAACCAGTCCGGCCCGACCCGCGAACTTGGCGTACCGGAGATGCCCTTCCGCCAATCCGCCCTCCTCGATCGTGTCGCGGAGCAGCTGGAACATGGCGTCCCGCTCCCCGGACTGGTGGAGTGCCTCGGCCAGTGCTTCGAGGTAATCGATGCGGTCCGGCTTCAGATCATGGGCGATCCACAGATGATCCGCGGCTTCACGAGGCATGCCGTTGCTGAGCTTGAGGATGCCGAGGCGGTACTGGGCCATGGCCTCGTGAGGCCGGCGGGTGACATACTCGGTCCAGAGCTCCATTGCCTTGGCGGTGTCGCCCTGCTGCTCGGCATAGCCGGCCGCGTTCTGCAGTTCGTTCAACGCAAGGGTGCGCTGCACTTTCTTGGCTGGCTGACAGCCCCCGGCGAGGGTGGCGGCGGCGATCACGGTCAGGATCAGGGTGCGCATGGCGAGACTCCTGGATTTGGAGGCGATCGTAGCAGGGGGCGCGGGGCTGGGCGTGTACGCTCCACTATGCCGGAAACAGTCATTCTTGAGCACATCCTGCCGGACGGCTCCCGTCACTTCGACTGGATGATTGAAGACCCCAATCTTGGGGAGGGACGCACACTTCGGACATGGCGAACGGAAGTTCGTCCTGATTTGGAAGCGGTCTTTGACGCGGAGCAGATTGATCATCATCGCGATCATTACCTGAGACACGAGGGACCGGTGTCCGACGGGCGCGGGGTCGTTCACCGGATCCGGCGCGGCGAGCTGCAAGGGCTGCGGGCCAGCGAAACCGAAGTTTCGGTAACTGTCGCGTGGTCCGAAGGGCCAAACATCCGGTACGAGGGGCGATTTGGAGGCTTGGGACTTTGGCGGTTCCACGGAGTGCCGACTTAGGGCTCGACGCGGCCCGCCGTTTGTGATATGTTCAGTGACGGGACCGTGGGGTTTCCCGCCAAGTGGGAGTCAGACATGTCACACCAACTCCGCGATCCGCTGCCGCCGGGTTATTCAGGTGGGGGGAGCGACCCGAAGAAGCACGCCGACATGCCAAAGAAGGCTGACGGTGAGGATCTGTCACTCGATGACACGCTGCCTCTCGATGTGAGCGATGCTCCGATGCCGGTGGCGTCCGGACCTTCCCAAGGCGCCCCTCCCAAAATTCGGACTTTCGAGCAGCGACTCGGGGCGGGGCGGCACGAGGACAAATGGAGCCGGACACCGAATGTCACCGGCGCTGGCGCAATCCATGTGAAGAGTTTCCATTGCCGGCTGACTGGCGATTCGCTCGAGTTTCTCGATCAGCAGATCAATGAGTGGCTGGACGCACACCCGCAGTATGAAGTGAAGCTGGTGACCACCTCGGTCGGGCTCTGGAGCGGCAAGCTCAAAGAACCCAATCTGATCGTGAATGTGTGGGTTTAAGCCATGGCAATCACCACCCTATTGGCGACGGCAATCTCGGCCGCGCTGGCGATGTACCCGAATCCCGAGGGTGGGCAACGGTCTTCGCCTGCCAGAAATGGTGATGTGCCCGAGGTTACCCGGCCGGACCCGGAGCGTTCCGGCGGGGCCAATGTTATCGAAGTGATCGACGGTGACAGCCTTGTCCTGCTCCTCGATGGGCAGATTTATCGCTTCGAGGTGCTGGGTGCCGACACGCCCGAGTGGGTCGAGAAGGCCGAAGTTCCGTCGCCGGAATCGGTCGAAGCGAAGCGTTTTCTGACACGGATGCTCTACGGCGAACAGGTCACCGTGTTCGAGCCGGTTCCCGGCGCCACGGACGCGATTGGACGGCGGCGAGGGTACATTTTCCGCGAGCCCGACGGCCTGTTCGTGGATCTGGAGATCGTCCGGCAAGGGTATGGAAAGGTCTCCACCCGGGCAGCGGCGCCGTACGAGCGGGTTCTTCGCTGGTATGAGCAGCGGGCGCGTGAACTCGGACGGGGGGTCTGGGGGCGACCGGAGTCGCCCGAGATCGCAGCCGAGCCTGCAGGGCCCGAGATCCCGACAACGCCCGAGCCGCAACCTGCCGAGGACATGAAGCCGCACGAGACCCCGCCGAAGAGCGCAGAGTCCTGGGTCTGGGTGACCAAGTCGGGAAGCAAGTATCACCGAGAGAGCTGCCAGCACGCCGGCTCCACGAGCACCCGGATCCTGCGGGTGGATGCTGAAAAGACATACCAGCCGTGCCGCGTTTGCCGACCCGACGAAGACTGAGAATCCCCTGATTTTGCGGGCAGCCGGGACCCGACGCCGATATTCCAGTCCATGTGCGGCATTCTGGGTGTCATCGGGCTGGGTGGTCCGATCGGTCTGACCGATCTGGATGCCGCACGGATGCGCGACACTATGTTCCATCGTGGTCCCGACGGGGCCGGACTCTGGCGTTGCCCGTGGGCGGTGCTCGGACACCGTCGATTGGCGGTCATCGCGCCCGGGCCCGAGGGTCACCAGCCGATGACAACACCCGATGGGCGATTCGCCCTGACATACAACGGGGAGCTATACAACGACGCTGAGCTTCGGGGCGAGCTGGAGTCTGAGGGCATCAGGTTCCGTACAGACTGCGACACGGAGACCGTGCTGCTCGCTCTGGCGGTTTGGGGTGAGAGAGCGATCTCCAAGTTCCGCGGGATGTTCGCGATCGGATTCGTTGATCGTGATGAACATCGCGTGCTGCTCGCCCGTGATCCGCTGGGCATCAAGCCGCTGTATGCGGCAAGAGTCGCCGGGCCAGCAGGGTCGTGCTTGGTGTTTGCGAGCGACCTCGCGGCTGTCCTTGCCCACCCCGATGCACGGTGTACGCCGGATCTTGTGACTGTTTCTGCGTACCTGACGACACTGCGGCCCACGCTTGGTCACAGGACACTGTTCGAGGGCATCGAGACGCTGCTTCCCGGCGAGATACGGATTTACTCAGCCAGATCGGACTCGCAGCCAGATATGCGAAACATCTGGTCCGAATCGTCCGCAGCTGCAGAGGATGCAGGGGGTGAAGTTCGTGATGTCGTCGAAGACTCCATCATCCGGCACCTGAGAACGGATGTGCCGATCTGCGCACTCTTGTCCGGCGGGCTCGATAGCGCCATCATCACGAGTGTTGCCAATCGTCATGTCCCGAAACTCATGACCTATTGCGCCGGCGCGCGAGTGCCCGGTATGGACGACGACTTCCAGCATGCACGAGCCATGGCGGAGTGTCTTGGCACCCATCATGAAGAGATTGAAGTCACAAGGGATGGGTTTCTCGATCGATGGCACTGGATGATCGATCGCTCCGGCGTTCCTCTGTCTACTCCGAACGAGGTCGCGATCTATGAGGTCGCGGCATCTCTGCGTGCGGACGGGCATGTAGTGACCATTTCCGGAGAGGGTGCTGACGAACTATTTGGTGGGTATGCCCCCGCGATGCGTCAGGCCGCTGATCATGTCGCCGCATTGGCAGGCGCCAAGGACATCACGGGCGGCCTCTTCCATCTCGACTCGAATGCATGGGTTCCCATGGGTATCAAGTCGAGAGTGCTGAGGGATCGGGCTTGGAATTCCAGCGGCCGCGATGAGGCTTTGCGTGCCTTCTACACGGAGGAGTTCGAGGAGCTTCGGATCGCGTGCGACGGCTTGGATAGGCTGGAGCCGCATCTTCGCTTCCATCGGCGCATGAACCTGCCCAACCTGCTGCGTCGGCTGGATTCGGCCACGATGCTAGCCTCGGTCGAGGGTCGGACGCCATTCGCCGACTTCGCGGTTGCCCGGCTGGCCGAGAGCATGCCGATGTGCATGAAGTATGCCGGGGACGCGCCGGAGCAGACAAAGATCGCCCTCCGACGGGCATTCTCGGGCGACCTGCCTATCGGCATCCTCGCTCGCCCCAAGGCGAGCTTCCCGTTGCCTTTCCAGCAGTGGGCTGGCGGGATGAGTTCGGTATTGCGTACGAGCCACCTTGCCCGCGAGATTTTTACTACCGAAGCCGTGCAGACCGTCTCCGCCGCGCCCGAGGCCCTCTGGAATCTTTCCTGGCCGATGATCAATATCGCTATGTGGGGTGAGCGGTGGTGGGGGGGCATGGCCAGGCATGATCCGGCCGATTGTGGGCTTGAGGCCGCGGTTTGAGTTTCACAGGCCGTTGTCTAGAGTGATAGCGGTTGGGGAGTGGCATCGTCTGATCCGAACGCATGCCGAGGAGCCGCAGAGTTGATCGAAGACGCCGCACAGCTTCCATTTCACATTCACGCGCAGCCCGACGACCAGACCTGCGGCCCGACCTGCCTGCACAGTGTATATCGCTACTACGGCGAGAGCGTTTCGCTCGAATCAGTGATCGATACCATGAAGATGCTGGGTGTCGAGGCCGGGCGTGGAACGCTGGCTCCCTGGCTCGGACTCCACGCTTTGATGAGAGGCTATCGCGCGAGGCTGATCACCTTCAACCTGCACATGTTCGATCCGACCTGGTTCCCCGCGGACGGATCAAAGCCGGGCGACCCACAGTTGATCTCGAATAAACTGCGACAGCAGGCCGCTGCACTGGAGAAGGTGGAACTGAAGTATGAGCTGGCGACTCAGGCGTATCTGGAGTTTCTCGAGGCGGGCGGCGAGATCTTCATGCAAGATGTCTCGGCGCAGCTCATCCACTCGTTCCTCCGGAAGGGTCTGCCGATTCTGACCGGGCTGAGTTCGACCTACCTCTATCGAGCCCCCCGCGAAGTTCCTCCGCTGGATGACGAGGACGATGTGCGGGGCGTGCCCGGGGGGCACTTCGTGGTCGTGTGCGGGTACGATGGGGGCACACGCAAGGTCCAGATCGCCGATCCGCTCGAGAACAATCCTGCTTTCGCATCCCGTCGGTATGAGGTAGACATGCCGCGTTTGCTGGGTTCGATCTATCTGGGAGTGCTCACCTACGACGCGAATCTGCTGGTCATCGAGCCGAAGACACTCGGCGCTCTGCCTTCACTCGAAAAGAGCGGGATGAAGGGCAAGAAATCGGGGAATATGCCTTGAACACGATCGTGGTCGTCAGCAATCCGAAGCGCTGGCCGTTGAAGATTCCCGGCGCGGAGATCGTGGCCGCACGGGACTACCTCGCCGACCCAAAGTTCGGTGCCGCCGCGAACCTGAAAGTATGCAATCTCTGCCGATCGTACGGATATCAGACCGCTGGTTATTATGTCTCACTTCTCGCAGAGGCGCGGGGGCACAAGCCGCTGCCGACGGTGACCACGCTCCGTGATCTTCAACTCGCGCCGATCCATCGGCTGGCCGAATCGTCTCTCGATGGTCTGATCAACAAGAGTCTCAAAGGAGTCAAGGCCGCAGACTTCGAGCTCTGGATTTATTTCGGCTCTTCGTACTACGAAAAGCACCGCCAGTTGGCCCGTGCTCTCTTCAATGTATTTCCGGCCCCGCTGCTTCGTGTGACCTTTGTGAATGAGAGCGGGTGGACCATTGATTCCGTTCGCATTGTCCCGGCAGGCGAGGTTCCGGACAACGAGACGGCCTATGTCGCGGAGCAGGCCGAGCGATACATCACCCGTGGCGTTCGAACGAGCAAGCCGAAGACGCCGTCGCGATTCGACATGGCGATCTTGCACAAACCGGACGATCCGATGCCCTGCTCGGATCAGAAAGCCCTGAAGAAGTTCATTGCGGCGGGCGAGTCGATGGGCATCCGGGCGGAGTTGATCACCAAAGACGATGCCGGGCGAGTCGCCGAGTACGACGCCCTCTTCATCCGGGATACCACGGCCGTGGATCACTACACCTACCGTATGGCCCGCAGAGCGGCCGCGGAAGGCATGGTCGTGATCGATGACCCCGTCTCGATCGTGCGGTGCACCAACAAGGTGTATCAGGCCGAGATGATGATCCGGCACAAGATTCCGACGCCCAAGACGGTGATCTTCGGCGAGGACACGGCCGGACTTGTCGCGGAGCGCATCGGGTTCCCGGCGGTCATCAAACAGCCCGACAGCTCATTTTCGGCCGGAGTGATCAAAATCGATACCGAGGAGGAGTTTTACCGTCGTCTCGATGAGTTGCTCGACACCTCAGAACTGCTGATCGCCCAAGAGTTTGTTCCCACCGAGTTTGACTGGCGGATCGGCGTGCTCGGGGGGCAGCCCCTGTACGCGTCCAAGTATTTCATGGCTCGCAAGCATTGGCAGATCGTCAATCGCCAAGGATCGCGCGTCTCCAGCGGCGGCTTTGAGACCGTGCCAGTCAGCCAGGTCCCGGCCGCGGTGGTGAAGGTTGGCGTACGGGCGGCCAAGCAGATCGGCGACGGACTCTACGGCGTGGACATCAAGGTCATCGACGGCAAGCCGAGGGTCATCGAGATCAACGACAATCCAAACATCGATGCGGGTGTTGAAGACCGGATTTTAGGAGATGCGCTCTACGAGCGGATTATGGCGCACTTCCTTGTCCGGCTCGAACAGCGTCGCCGGAGCTGAGTGCACCGCCCGATCACATCGCCCCGCCCTCGAAGACGATCCTCGCCTTCTGCTGGCGGGGATTTGGCTCGGGAACAGCGCTGAGAAGCGACTGGGTGTACCTGTGCTGCGGATTGTTAATGATCTCTTCGCGGCTACCCTCCTCGACGATTTTGCCCTTGTACATCACCGCGATACGCTTGCAGACATGCTGGATGACCGCCATGTCGTGCGAAATGAACAGGTACGACAGTCCGAACTCGCTCTGCAGATCCATCAGGAGGTTGATGATCTGGGCCTGAATGGACACATCGAGCGCGCTGGTGGGCTCGTCGCAAACAATAAACTTCGGTTCCAGTGCGAGCGCACGGGCAATTCCGATGCGCTGCCGCTGCCCACCTGAAAACTCGTGCGGATAGCGGTCGGCGGCGGCCTTTGGCATGCCGCAGCGAACCAACAGGTTCTCGACCCGTTCGCGGAGCTCGTCTTTGTCCTTGACCATTCCGTGAATGACCAGTGGTTCGCCGACGATCGCGGCGATGCGCATCCGCGGGTTCAGCGAACCGGCCGGATCCTGGAAGACAATCTGCATATCCCGGCGGAGCTTCTGCAGTTCGGACCCGGACGCGCGGAACACATCATGCCCGTTGAAGATCACCCGCCCCCCGGTGGCCGGGATGAGCCGGAGCAGTGTCCGGCCGACCGTGGTCTTTCCGCACCCCGACTCCCCGACGAGCCCGAGTGTTTCGCCGCGATCGACCTTGAAGGAAACCCCGTCGACCGCCTTGAAGTGGTCGGTCACCCGCTGAAGCAGCCCCGAGCGGATGGGGAAGTAGGTCTTCAGATCTTCGACCACCAGCAGGGGAGTCTGCGTGGGGGAGGCGTTCTCGGGCTTTTCGAGCACGGCGGTGTCGGTCATACCCCGATGGTAGCCGGATGGACGGGCCCGGTTGCGTCATGAAAGCGGACGGAACCGGAGGATGAATGGTTGACCGGGGGCGGGGTGACGATAAAGATGCTCTCCCGCCGGGCATGCCCGGCCGACGGGTCGATAGCTCAGTTGGTAGAGCACGGCATTGAAAATGCCGGTGTCCCCGGTTCAAGTCCGGGTCGACCCATTTTCAAGAGGCCGCGTCCTAGCCTGGACGCGGCTTTCGCTTTTGGATCGTGAGTCCGGGCCGGCATGGCCCGCGAAGCGTCAGCGGAAATGCGACTCGCCAGACTCATTGGAACCTGGTTCCTGCTCCCGTTCGTCATCGGCGGCTGCCGGGCATCGGTTGTCACGAGCTACGCCACCCCCGAGGGCCTGACGGCCGACGAGAACGGCCTCCGGGTCGGCCCGCTGGAGCCGCGGGGATCGATCCGTTCTGACTGGCTGCGTGCCGAAGATCAAAGAGATCGGATCTTCGAGCAGACCGACGCAGGCGGCCGGACCAGGGTCGTGCGGACGGCGGAGCGTGTCGGTTCTGGTGTGGAGATAGTCACACGTGCGGAAGGCTCGGATGAGCCGATCCGGATCGTTCTGCTGGACGAGGAGGGCGGCCAGCTCCGCACAACGAGGGTCGAGTCCGGTGGCATCACGAACGAGTTCACGCCCGGGGCCATCTACCTGCCCGCGCAGCTCAACGCCGGGGAGCGAATCGAAGAAAGTTTTCTCGTTCGCAGCGATGGGCGTGGGATCCGTGGGGAATCGGGCACCGGCACGGTGCGGATCGAAGGGCTCGGATCCCAAAGGATCGCCACACCATCAGGCCTCTACGATGCCTTTGTGTTCCGATGGGAGATGCAGCTGAAAGTGGGTGCGGCCACGATCAGCCTCAGGCAGACGGCCTGGGTCGACCGCGACGAGGGCTTGGTCGCCGAGACCGCCCGTGATCGAGTTGCCGTCTTCGGCATTCCGATCCGGCGCAAAGACCTCGTCAGTGTCCTCTCGGAGGTTCGGCCATGATTGGTGTGGGAGACCAAGCGCCCGATTTCACACTCCCATCGCATGATGGCCGGACTGTCCGGCTGTCCGAATTGCTCGCGGAAGGTCCGGTGGTGGTCTATTTCTACCCCGCGGATTTCACACCGCTCTGCACCGCCCAGGCCTGCATGGTCCGCGATCAGCATGACCGGCTCAGGGCCTCCGGCTATAGGGTCGTCGCGATCAGCCCCCAATCCGTCGCATCACACTCCAGGTTTGCGGACAAGCACAATCTGCCTTTCGCGTTATTGGCGGATACCGACAAATCGGTGATCAGAGCCTATGGCGTCTCCGGACCTTTCGGTCTCTTTACACGGCGAGCCACTTTCCTGATCGATACGGACGGGACCGTCAGGGATCGGGTCGTGGGTGATCTGTCGGTTGGCAAGCACGCCGGGCTCATCGGGCGGGCACTGGGCTGAACAGTCCCGCTGCATCGAGCATCGGGCGGGCCTTCTCCCATGCGGGTCGAAACCAGGGAGTGAACTCATCGGGCACCGCCCGGAGTTCGGCGTCCAGATCATCAAACGAGATCCAACGCCAGTCACAAACCTCGTCGGGGTTTGGGCTTGGGGAGCCGTCGAAGCGACCGACAAGAACATGGTCGAGCTCTCGCTCTGTCAATCCCGAGCTAGGGTCGTGGGCTTCATACACGAAGGTGCCCGCGGGGTGGAGCTCCACATCGATGCCCATCTCTTCTCCGAGTCGGCGTCGAGCCGCATTCATTGGCAACTCACCGGGACGGGGATGGCTGCAGCAGGTATTTGTCCACAGCCCGCCGAAGTGATATTTCCCGGCTGCTCGACGCTGCAGCAGCAGTCGGCCCTGTCCGTCGAAGAGGAAAACGCTGAATGCGCGGTGGAGGCAGCCCCCGTTCCGATGTGCTTGAATCTTCTCAGCTGTGCCAAGTTCGCGATCCAGCTCATCGACTAGCACAACACGCTCCGAACCGCTCTGCCCGAGCGATCGTCCCCTCCATGTGCGGCCCCGGCGGAGATGGATTCGGAGGCTGTCCCACTGGACCGCCGTCATGAGCAGCACGGAGACCGGATGGAGTAACGCCAGCCAGAGCGGGTGTTCAAACCGTTTGCATAGTGCTGCTCGTTGCGTGACATTGGCGCCCATTGACACGAGCCCAAGCGTTCCTGCGAGTGGGTCACCGGCGGCGAAGGCGATCGGCATAACGACCCACGCGCTCGCATGGCCAACGGCATGCATGACTGTCAGGAACACTAAGAGAGAAACCGATCCGAGCCCCTCGTACGCGTTCTTCGCGAATCCTCTCCAGGACTGGGCGAAGCCTTGGTACATCCTGACAGAAACAAGGCGGGTGCCATCGAAGAGATCGGTGCGGTACCCCTTCTTGCGGAAAGCTCGTGGCATGCGAACACCATCGTGCATGGAGTCCTTGAATGCCGCGTGGCCACCGATATTCAGATAGGCCTCTCGATCGGCGAGGATGAACTGCCCGCATGCCGCGCTCGCAGATGGCTGCGTAGTTCTGCGCATCCGCCCGAAGGGCAGATAGCTAAAGAGGATGAAGAATATCATCGGAACCTGGAGCAGCTCACCGAAGGTGCCGCATATCTGCCTCGGAAAGGTAGACACCAATGAACAACCGCTCACGCGGGCGAAGTCCACAGCGCAGGCCACTGCATCTGGCTCGAACCGGACATCGGCATCGATGAAAAGCACCCACTTCCCGGCGGCCGCGCGGCCCATTCGATCGCACGCGTGCTGCTTGCCGGACCACCCCTCCGGCAAGGGAACTGTGGGAACTTGTCGGATCCGCGTATCTTCCTGTATGAGCCGCGCCAAGATGACCGGGGTTGCGTCCGTGCTTTCGTCGTCGTAAACAAGCACTTCGATGGGATGCACCGATCGCAGCACGGAGCGGAGGCATGCCTCGATGTTGTGCTCTTCGTTCCTCGCTGGGATGCAGACGGAAACCAGTTCACCGTCGACCGCACCATCAGACCGGGGTGCTCTGTAGACCCGAAGATTCCAGGCCGTCATCGCAAGCGCACCGCAGGCGATCAAAAGTGC
Organism: Planctomycetota bacterium; assembly: GCA_003696675.1. GTDB lineage: Bacteria > Planctomycetota > Phycisphaerae > Phycisphaerales > UBA1924 > UBA6054. The sequence goes on along the minus strand of RFGH01000057.1, from coordinate 59,393 downwards.
GAACACCATCAACAGGGCAAGAGGAGTCAAGCGGTATGTTCCCTTGATCGGACTACGGTTGATCGACCTCTGATCTTGGCCATTAGGTCGTACGCTGGATTGACTCTGGATCCACTGCAGGCGACGAGAAGGTCAAACGCATCTGGATCTCTCTTCACGACCAGTCCCCCAAGCTCATCTTGGTTTTGCTGCATGCCTCTTTTGATCGCCCTTTGCCAGCCTGGGATGGTCGATACCACCGGACGCTGTACCTGTGTTACACGCAGAAACACCTCGGGCCGCTGATCCGTCCAGAATGCGTACTCGCAGGCGACGGAGTATAACTTCGCGTGCGGCAAACGGGTTGCCAGTGTTGCAAGGCCAGGGCGTACTCGGATCGGGGTTCGGACATCCGTAAATGCCCCTTGCGGAGTGATGACAAAGACCGTGCGAGGCCTAGCCTCGACGAGGCCACTCACATGATCGACCATCTCACGGAGTGCATCAGGGTGGCCCGGATCGAGTCCAAACAGGCCCAGCCTGCGCATGAAGCGAAATGTCTTCCACTGCTCCATGTCCATCGGAGCAGACCCAGTGTGATATGGAAGAAATCGCTCGCAGAGCACGAGCCCGATGAGTGGATCCCACCAGGACGCGTGGTTCATCGCGAGGAGGATCGGGCCCTTGTCATCTCTGAGGCTGTTGAGGATCTCGATGGACTTGCGCTCTACTCGAAGCGCGTTGAAGCGTTTTTTGATGAGTCGCGTGGTGTACCAGCCAAACATTTGGCGGAAACGCGTCGAAGGCCGGGCTGGCGCGAGACATCCACTCATCCGACGGCAGCGGTTTCTTCGACGAACCGGAACTCACCAGTGCCGGGCGGGGCACTTGTAGCTTGGAGATTCGGCCGCTCTAACCCCAGATCACGGGCCACTGCATCCGCGGCAGTGACACCGCTCATGAGCACCATCGGTACGCCGGGTCCCGGATTCACACTGCCGCCGGCCAAATACAGGCGTTCAAGAGCCTGCGAAGTGTTTCTTGGCTTGAATCCGCCGTGCAGCCTGCCGTGGCTGGTGAGCCCATAGATCGCGCCGCCTTCTGCGTTGTACATCCTTTCGATCCCGCGTGGCAGGAGGGACCTTTCGACCACAATGTGGTCTTGAATATCCGCCATCCCGAACCGAGACAACTTTTCCATGATGACCGGGCGGTAGGCCCGAATGAACTCGTCTTGTCGCGACTGGATCGATCCCTCCCGGATGTAGGGTGTGTGCACCAAGATGTAAAGGGCTTCGCACCCGGAAGGGGCCTGATCCGGGTCGGTGCGGCTCGGAGCGGCAATGTACAGCGTAGGATCGCGTGCGGGGATCCCCCTTTTGTAAATATCGTCGAACTCCTCGTGAGAATCCTGACTGAAGATGAAGTTGTGATGGGCGAGGTGATCGTATTGACGATTCAGTCCCAGATACAGGACCACTCCGGAACAAGCGGGTGTGTACTTTCTCGCGATTGAACGACGCTCGTGGTGTGCTGCGGGGGTATCGATCAGATTGGTAAGGGTCCGTTGCACATCACAGTTCGACACTACGGCGTCAGCGCAGATCTCCTCGCCGCTTTCAAGCCGTACGCCGGTCGCTCGCCCATTTGTGTGCAGGATGGAGCTCACACGCACACCGGTTCTGCAGTCGACACCCGATTCTCTCGCGAGTCGTTCGAGGGCTCGAGCCACCATGCGGGTCCCCCCCATGGCGTACCAGCAGCCCTGATCGAGCTGAACACTGGCGATCATGGTCAGGATTGCAGGGGCAAGGAACGGGCTGGAACCGACATACTGAAGGAAGTGCTCGACGAGCTGGCGAACACGGGGATCGTGGATGTGCTTGGCGACCGTAGCGGCAACTGTGGAGTGGAGCCGCATCGCCATGGCGTCCCACATCACTGCGGGGTCGCTCTTTGGCGAGGCGCGGATCACATCCATGACATTGCCAAGATCGCGGTAGAAGAATACAGAACGGCTGAGACGGTTCATCCGTCTGGCGTAGGCCAGAAACGAACGAAACTCGGCGCCCGCGCCCGATCCCTGGAACACCTCGTCAAGGTAGGTGGCCATCTCGTCGACGCCGTCCTTGAGATCCAAGACTGTCCCATCCTCATAGTGGCACCTCCATTGAGGATCAAGACGGACCAGATCGATCAGGTCTTCCACGCGCCGCCCCGAGCGACGGATGATCCCGCACAGCACTTCCGGTAGCGTCAGAATGGTCGGCCCCATGTCGAAAGTAAACCCGGCTTCCGACAGCACATTCATCTTGCCGCCAAGGTGCGTGTTCGCTTCGATCAGCGTGACATCGGCGCCACGGTTTCGCAGTTCGACCGCCGAAGCCAGTCCCGCCAAACCACCGCCGATTACGACTACATGCATGTTTCACCTACCCGATCACTAAAGAGCAACACGGACTTCGCGGTCCGGGTTCTGATAGACTCGCCGAAAGCTCAGAAATTCGCAATCGACTTCGCAGTCCGGCGTACGTTCAACTATACCACCAGCGGACAAAAGACTCCGCTTTGGCCGCCACCTTTTTCGTCGGTGGATCAAGTGGTGTGCGTATCCGTGCGGATGTGCGAGCAACAAACACCGGGCGGGTCATGCTCAACAGGCCGACTGCGCCCCGCGACAAGCCCCAACCGCTGGCCCCGATGCCCCCGATGGAGACACCGGGGTGTCCTGTCGGGATCACACAATCATTGAATGTGACGACCGTCGAACCCAGCCGTGCCGCGATCGCTGACTCATCCCCCCGAGTTCCGACGAACACACTTGTCGCCAACCGCTGCGAAATCTGCGCGTGGATCTGGAAGGACTCTTCATCCGAGTCCGTGGGCACAATAGCCAGAACAGGAGCAAAGTGCTCCTGTCGGACCAAATCGCATGTTGGCGTGCAGTCAGAAACGACCACAGGCCACTGGCCTGCACCTGCATCCCCGAACCGCCGCGTCGCACCTTCTTTCTCGGCCGCAAGAACTGCTCGTGCCGCAGCGGTCGCAGCGGGGGTGTCGATCGATGTGCTCAAGCGGCTATTTGACAAGAACTTGCAAAGCTCGGCTACGAAAGGTTCAGCACGGTGTGCAGGGAGAAGCACCCGGCGCGGGGCCATGCATGTCTGGCCAGCGTTCAGCATTACAGCGAAGCCGATCGAACGGGCCGCCAAGCGGAGATCAGCCTCGTCCATGACGATGGCGCTGTCGCACCCCGATAGTTCTAATGTACTTGGTGTCAAGGACTTGGCGAGACATTCCGCGATTTGTCGGCCTGTCTTGGTCGAACCCGTGAAGACAACATGGTCGAACCGCAAGTCACGGAGCATTGCTTCGCCTGCATCTCTATCTGACCGGGTCCAGTTCAGTCTCGATTCTGGGAGACCCGCATCCCGCGCCACCTGAAGTAGAAACCCCTGGGTCCGGGGGGTTCGCTCACTCGGCTTGACAGTGACGCGGTTGCCCGCGGCGATCGCGTGCATCAGCTGGATACCAAGGAGTTGGACTGGATAGTTCCATGTCGCGATGATGCCGACATGTCCCAGAGGTACCCGGATGACGCGATGGCGCTGACCCAGTTGCCAGATTGATTTTCCCGGCACCGAGCGGGCACGAAGGAGCCGGCGGGCATGCCGCTCGGTCCAAACGCAGGCCGATAGCAGCGGCACGATATCGGCTGTCAAGGTCTCGAATGATCCCCGCCCCAGCTCCTCTTGAACAAAGCGGCACACGGTAGGGATCTCGCTCGCAAGGCGTTTCCTGAACTTGCGTACCCAGGCGAGATCTTCGGGATGGGGCACCAACACGCGTGAGCCTCCTCGGGGCGACCCCGGATGGGGCGAATCCGGGTGCGGACACATGCCGAACCCAGCCCGACACCCGATACGCTACCAGCGTCGGCCGAGGGTTGGGAGATTCGCTTTGGTACAGGACGGCACGAACGCGAAGATCGCGGTGGTGGGGGCCGGACCGGGAGGGCTCGCCGCCGCCGTGCTCCTGGCATCACGGGGGCTGGATGTCACGGTCTACGAGGCGCAGCCGACGATCGGTGGAAGGACCGCCCGCATCTCGCTCGGTCAGTACCACTTCGATCGCGGCCCTACGTTCTTTCTCATGCCGCACGTGCTCGACGAGATCTTCGGATCGGTCGGGCGAACCCTGACCGACGAGGTGGATCTTCGGCGGCTGGACCCCATGTACCGCCTCGTCATCGGACGCCCGGATGCGGCTGATGTGGTGATCGATACCACGCAAGACATCGACCGCATGGCGGAGCGGATTGGCGCGATCCATGCTCCAGACGGGCGTGCGTTCCGGTCATTTTACAGGCACAATCAGAAGAAGCTCGACGCCGCGGAGCCGATCCTGCGCCGCGCGATCCGGGGTCCTCTGGATCTTCTCAGGGCGGACGCCATGAAGGCGCTGCCCTACATCAATCCACACCTTACTGTCCATGACATGAACAGCCGGTACTTCGAGCATCCGGCGGTGCGATTGGCGGTGGGATTCCAGAGCAAATACCTCGGGATGAGCCCCATGGAGTGCCCCAGCCTCTTCACCATTCTCCCGTACATCGAATACGAGTATGGCGTCTGGCATCCGATCGGCGGATGCAATGCGCTGATGCACGCCCTTGCGGCGGCCTTCATCGATGCCGGCGGACGGATCGAGACCGGCGTGCCGGTCGAGGGCATCGAGTACAACGGCAAGCGGGTGCGTGGGCTCCGGCTGGGCGGCCGGCGCGACGGTGAGGTCGTTGCCTGCGATCACGCGGTGATCAACGCCGACGCGTCCTGGGCGATCAAGCGGTTCATCCCCCAAGCGTGGAGGGGCCGCGACAGCGATGAGGCGTTCGATCGGAAGAAGTACTCGTGCTCAACGGCGATGCTGTACCTCGGTGTCGATGGGCCTGTGGATCTGCCCCATCACACCATCCGGACCGCGCCCGCGTACGAGCAGAATCTAGAGGACATCTCGAGAAAAAACGGGGCCGCCGGAACGCTGACCGATGATCCGAGCTTCTATGTGTGCAACCCGAGCCGCACCGACTCGACGCTCGCACCGTCCGGTGACAGTGCCCTGTATGTCCTTCTGCCCACGCCCAACGGCAAAGCGAAGATCGACTGGTCCGCCGAGATGCCGCGGGTCAGAGAGCTCCTTCTCGACCGGATGCGATCGGTTCTGGGAGTCGATCTCCGGGACAGGATCCGCGCCGAGCTCCGTCTGAGCCCGGACGATTGGCGGGGCATGAACATCAATCACGGGGCGACGTTCAACCTAGCCCATTCGCTGGACCAGATGCTTCACAAGCGTCCGCAGCACCGCCTGCCGTACTGCGAAGGGGCCTGGCTGGTGGGGGGCGGGACGCACCCGGGGTCCGGGCTGCCGGTGATCTTCCTTTCGGCACAGATCACCGCATCCATGCTTTGCGAGCAACTCGGCGTTTCACCCCCTGACCTGTCCCGCGGCGATCCCACCCGGTTCCGCCCGACGGTCAACCCCCCGGAGAGCGCGGCGGTTGGGGGACTGCGATGATCACGATCGATTCGCTGCTGCAGGAAACAAGCCGGACCTTCGCGCTGTCGATCCCGTTCCTCGAGTCGCCGCTGCGGGAGCGGGTCGGTGTGGCCTACCTGCTGTTCCGGATCGCGGACACGATCGAGGATGAGACCGGCGTGGATGCCGCGAGCCGTGCGGCACTGCTCTCTCAATTCTCGGAGAAAGCAAGCGACGGCGCGGCGTTGCGAACGCTGCTGGACGACGCCACCAAAGTACTTGATGGTGCCGTGAAAGTGCCCGGGTACGCCCGGCTGCTAGAGCATGCTCCGCTTGTGCTCTCGTCCTTTGAATCGCTCGACAGCGAGTCGCGGGAAACGATCGCGTCCCACCTGGCACGTACCTGCGGCGGTATGCGTGACCATCTGGAGTCGGCCGAGGCGCCGTCGGGGGTTTCGGCCCTTCGTTCGTACTGCTACGCGGTCGCGGGGATCGTCGGCGAACTCCTGACAGAGCTCTTCGTAGCCGTAGCGGGCCGGCTGTCCTCGGCAAGGAGCGAGCTGCTCCGGCTCGCCCCCGCATTTGGCGAGGGTCTCCAGCTCGTCAACATCCTCCGGGACGAGCACGAAGATGCCATGGCCAATCGAAAGTACCTGCCCTGCGATGTATCTCGCGGAGAGATCGAAAGGATGGCATGGGCCGATCTCGCATCGGCCGCGGACTATGTCCGCGTGCTCGAGTCCGCTGGGGCTGCCCCGGGTGTCATCGCGTTCAATGCGATCAACCTGCGGCTCGCCGTCGACACGCTCTCTTTGGTGGGCGAGCGTGGGCCGGGTGCCAAGCTCACTCGCGCGGAGGTCGCGGCATTGATCGATGACGTCCGGGCACGCATGACCGCCGGACGCCCGCAGAGCCCGGCCGTCGACGCCGCCCTCGCCACGACGGCGCCGGTCGTTCTGCCTGGGAAGCGGGTTCAGTCCGGCTCGAGTTCCTGCTGCTGAGCCAGCAGATCCGAGTATGAACCCGCAACGGGCTCACCCAGCGCGGGAGCAAATGTGGCCCGGAGTTGGTCGGCCAGCGACCGGGCATGATCCTCAAACTCCGGCTTGGAGACCAGCGACTCGAGCTCGAAGAACCAACCGAGATGGTCCACCTTATCAAGGTGGATTCGGACTGACCGCCACATCCAGAGCTCACGCCGCTTTGAGACTACCACCCAGACAGACAGAGGCTGCTCGCCGAATCGTTCGCGGAGCTCGGACTCGGTGAGGATCCTGAAATCCGATGGACGGAGATCCACCCGATTCGCGCGTTCATAGACAATATATTCGACGGGCTCGGGTACCCCAACGGCACGATCCACGGCCACGGCCTCGCGCTTCTTCACACGCCCCGTTGTGACCGAGTAGTAGGTGTCAGTCTGCTGGACACGCACGATCAGCGAGGCGCCGATCTCCTTGGCGATGGCGCGGGCGAGATCGGGATCGCGCAACTCGGCCTTGAACTCGATGTTTCTCATGCGGGTGTCTCGATTCCGGCCATTGCCAACGCGTTCAGCAGGGCCGCTTCATCCCAGATCTCGATACCGAGCTCCTGGGCCTTGGTGAGTTTCGAGCCGGCTGCCTCGCCCGCTATAACAAGGTCGGTCTTCTTGCTGACCGAGCCCGTGACCTTCGCACCGAGGCGCTCAAGGATCTCGGAAAGGGCCGTCCGCTCGTAATGCGTGAGGGTACCGGTCAGGACGACGGTTTTGCCGGAGAAGGGCGAGTGAATCTTGGGCTCGCGTCGCTCGATATACTCCTTGCTCGTCAGGTCGACGCCAACCTCCCGTAGAGCGTCAAATGCGGCCCGTCCTGAATCCGAGTGCAAATATGCGTGCACGGCTGGCGCGGTCAGGGCGCCGAGACCGGTCTCCGGGCGATCCTTCGGGTCCTCGGGGTAGCCAAGAGCGACGGCGTGTTCCTTCTTGAGGGTCTTCGGTCGAAGAGCGGGTTCATCGGCTTTGAGCAGGGCATCAAGGTCGGGATACAGCTTGCAGAGGGCTTTCGCGGTCGATATACCAACATGCCGGATGCCCATACCCGCGAGCACGCGGCTGAGTCCTCGGCTCTTGGCCTGTTCAATGCCGGCGATAAGATTGTTGACCTTCTTTTCACCCATGCGGTCGAGGGTGAGGAGTGCGTCGCGGTGCTCGGGCAGGCGGAAAATGTCCGCGAAGTGGTCGAGCGGGATGCGGGGGGTGTTTGCTGGCACCCCCAGCTCGGCGCGGGCGGGATCGTCGACCGCGAGGTGCGTGGCGCGGATCTGGTCGATGGTGCTCTCGCCGAGCCCCTCGATGTCCATCTGCTTGCGTCCAGCGAACCAGATCAGCTTTTCCCGGATCTGGGCGGGGCACTCGGGGTTGATACAACGCCGGCTGGTTTCGAGGGCGGGGTTCTCGTTGGCCTCAGGCGGCTCGATCTCGACCGTCCCGCCGCAAACAGGACAGGACTCGGGCGGGCGGATCCGCTTGGCATCCTCGTGTCGCTCGGGCAGCTCGACGCCCATGACCTGAGGGATGATCTCCCCGGCCTTCTCGACATAAACGGTGTCACCTAAGCACAGGTCGGTGCGTTCGCCGAGTGGCTGGCCATTGTCGTACGCCTGCGCGTCGCGGACGCGCCCGTAGTTGTGCAGCGTGGCGTGTTGGACAGTGGTGCCGGCGAGCACAATGGGCTCGAGCGAGGCGCGGGGCGTGATCTTGCCTGTCTTGCCGACCTGATGGTCGACGGCGAGCAGTTTCGTGGTCTTCCGCTCGGCGGGGTACTTGTACGCGATACACCAGCGGGGCGACTTGCTCGTCACGCCCAGTGCATCCTGCTGTGCGTATGAATCGACGCGGATCACGACCCCGTCGATGGCGTACTCAAGCTGGCCCCGGAGGGCCGCGATCTCGGCGATGGCGTCGAGGATGCCGTCGGCGTCGTCGCGGACGCTGCGGTGCTCGCCGACCGGGAAGCCGAGGGCGGCGAGCTTCTCGCAGAACGCGGCGTGCCCGTCGCCGAAGGGCTCGGAGACCTCGCCCCGCCCGTGAACGATGAAGCCAAGGTCACGCGACGCGGCGACGCTGGGATCGAGGTTCTTGAGCGTCCCGGCACATGCGTTGCGGGGGTTCATGAACAGGTCTTCGCCTTCGCTCTCCCGCTGGGCGTTGATTCGTTCGAACACGGACAGAGGGATGTAGACCTCACCCCGGACCTCGAGGACATCCGGGCATTCACCCTCGATTAGCAGGGGGAGGGCGGCGATGGTGCGGGCAGCGTGGGAAACATCGTCGCCCTTCTCCCCGTCGCCGCGGGTCAAGGCGCGGACGAAGCGTCCCCGCTCGTAACGGACGGAGAGGGCGACGCCGTCGATCTTGGGCTCACAGACGAAGCGCGTGGCGTCCGGCCCTGCAAACAGTTCGTCCCCGCCCGAGCCGACGGCCTTGCGGACACGAGCGACCCAGACCTCGATCTCTTCGCGGGAATAGGTGTTGTCGATCGAGAGCATGGGGACGCGGTGGGGCAGGGTGGTGAAGCCCTTGATGGGCTCGCCGCCGACGCGTCGGGTGGGGCTGTTGGGGTCGTCGAGCTCGGGGTGAGCGGCTTCAAGATCCGCGAGTTCATTGAGGAGGTCGTCGAACTCCCGGTCGGACATGATCGGCGCGGCATCGCCGTAGTACGCCCGGTTGGCCCGGTGGAGGAGAGCTCTGAGCTCAGAGACGCGGCTGGCAGGGTCGGCTTTCGGCACTGGTGGATCGTATCGGGCGGCGTACGATCCGGGTCCATGCCCGCGAAGATCATCGACGGCAAATCGATCGCGAAGGACCTCCGGGTCAATGTGGGCGTCCGCGCGGCCAAACTGGCCGAACGGGGCTCCCCCGCCCGGTTGGACGCGGTTCTGGTCGATTCCGGCGACAACGGGGCAAGGGTCTACGCCGAAAACCAAGCCCGCACCTGCGAGCAGCTGGGCATCGGCTACACCCTTCACGAGCTGCCGGCCGGATCGGACCAGAAGGCGATCCTCGCCCGGCTTCGCGAACTCAACGACGACCCGGCCGTCCACGCGATCATGGTCCATATGCCGCTGCCCGCTGGTGTCGACCCCCACGCGGTGCAGGAGAAGATCGACCCGGACAAGGATGTCGAGGGCGTCAACCCGGCGAATATCGGGAATGTCGTTTACGGGCGATCGATGAGGGCGCCCTGCACGGCCTTGGCCACACTGCGTCTGCTGGACCACACGGGCGAGAACCTCAAGGGCAAGCGGTGCGTGGTGGTGGGGGCCAGCGCCCATGTGGGGCGTCCCATCGCCGTGTTGCTCATGCAGCGGGAGGCCACCGTCGTCAGCTGCAACAAGTTCACGCGGGGGCTCGACGACCTCTGCCGGTCGGCGGATGTCCTGATCCCGGCCGCGGGGGTGCCGGGACTGATCACCGCGGACATGGTCAAGCCCGGGGCGATCGTCGTGGATGTGGGCGTGAACCGGGTGGACGGCCCGGACGGCTCCAAGATGACGGTGGGGGACTCGGTGTTCGAGCCGGTCAGCCGGGTGGCGGGCTGGATCTCACCCGTGCCCGGCGGAGTCGGGCCCGTGACCGTGGCGGTGCTGCTTCACAATGTGGTGGACGCCGCGGAGCAGGCCGCGGCAATGGGGGCGAACACCGGGCGTTGACCCGGGGTGTCCGGCCCCCTTTCATCCATCATGCTGACTCTCGACCCCTCCGTCACCCTCGGTTTCCTTCCCCAACTGGGCTGGACCGAGATGTTGGTCATTGGCATTGTGATGCTGCTGCTGTTCGGTCGCCGGCTGCCCGAAGTCGGGCGAAGCCTCGGGCAGGGCATCGTCCAGTTCAAAAAGGGGCTCAAGGACATCGGAGACGAGGTCGACGAGGCTTCGAGACGCCAGGACCCGCCGAAGTTCGAGTCGGCCCGCCCGCCGGCTTCCGACCAAGATCGGGTCGCCCACACCGAGGCCCCGAAGTCGGCCGAGCACACGGCCTGAGGCCCTCGGGTAGCCTTGGGCGGCCATTTGCCGCCCGGTCCGGTGGTCGGCCGCCCGCGATGGGCTACAATTCTGACCTCACTCGGCGAGGTAGCTCAGCTGGCTAGAGCGGAGGATTCATAACCCTCAGGTCGGGAGTTCAAGTCTCCCCCTCGCCACTTCCGACGCCCCATCCGGTAGAACGGTGGGGCGTTTGCAATTTCGGACGCAATCACGAACCCGCTCGGGCGTTGGACCGATGCAACGGATCCGGAGGTCGACATGAATCAGAAGGCCGTGATCGGCGTGGCGGTGGGGGTCTCGGCGGCTGCCTTGGGCGCGGCGGGGGTCATGCTGTGGCCGCAAGGGCAGCAGGAGACCCTCCCGATCCCCCAGGTCGCGACGGTCGAGCCGGCGAAGCCCTCGCCGCCCCAACCCCCCCAGATCAGGGTGCCAGAGGTGGCGAGCAACACGCCATCGTTCAACCCGGGCGATCGCTTCGACCCCAACGCCATGTTCGCCGACTTCGAGTCCCGGCTGGCCCGTTTCGACACAGATGGAGATGGGAGTCTCTCGGACGACGAGCGGCGGGCGATGATGGAGAACATGCGCCGGGAGTGGGAGGCCCGGATGGACAAGAACGGTGACGGGGTGGTGGACGAGAACGAACGCCTGGACGCCATGCTCGAGTCTCCCCGAGGTCGCCGGATGATCGAGCGGTTCGATGCGAACGGGGACGGCATGCTCGACGATGCCGAGCGGCAGGCGATACTCGACGACATGGCGGCCCGGGAAGCCGAACGCCAGCAGCGGCGGATCGAGCGGTACGACACGGACGGAGACGGCGTGCTCAGCGAGGCCGAGGAACGGGCGGCTCAGGAACAGGAGGCCGCACGCCAGCGGGACCGGTTCAACCGATTCGCCCAGGAGTTTGACGAGGACGGTGACGGCGACCTGAATGCCGACGAGCGATACAACGCCTTCCAGACGATGCGTGATCGCCGCGAGTACGACCAGTTCATCCGGCGGTACGACACCGATGGTGACCGCCAGATCACTATGACGGACTTCACCGAGTTTCTCGCCAACTACCAGGCGCGGTATCCGAGCGCGGATGTCAACGGCGACGGCGTGGTCGATCAGCTGGATGTGACCGCCTTCCGAGACTGGATGTCTCGCACGGACCGGCCCTGAGCCGTACCGTGGCGGATTAGTCGAGCACAAGAACCGCGGGCGACCAGGGACCGGCATCCCGGGCAGCGATCACGCCGTGGGCGAATGCCCACTGCATCGCCAGCGCATCCCCCGCAACAAGAGACGGGCCTTCGGCGAACACGGCATTCTCATCAGTGGCCACCCGGGACTTGACGAGACCCAGCTCTGTGACCACGGCCACTTCGCTTGCAGCGGGCCGGACCGGCCCTGCCGCCGTCATCCATCCGGCACATCCGGCCAGCGGGCAGATCAAGGTCGAGAGGCCTGCAAGGATTACTACGCGCATGGACTCGGCATCGGCCAATCACGCAGGCGACTGGATCGGCTCGCAGAACGCCGGAGGCATCTGCGGCGGTCTGGTCCGTCCGCCCCCCTCGCCAGGGGTGGAACGATCCGGTTTTCGGACTGCCTGCTTCTGTTCCCGGGCCGGGGGTGTTACCATGGGTCCGGGGATCGGAGGAGTGCGCCAAACTGTGGTCAGATTGAAGCTTGTGTTGCTACTGATCTCGATCGGCTTGGTTTACGCGAGTCCGGCGGCGGCCATCGCCCCGCCCGGCTCGGCATGGGCCACGCCCGAGCGGGAACGAGACGGTCTCGGATATCCGGTGACGAGGCTGCGTTTTTCATATCCGCTGCCTCACGCGGAGCTTCCGAATCCGGATGCGATGCGCGACGTGGTGGTCCTGCTGACACCCACGAGCGACGGCTACATCGCCCCGATCGCCGATGCCCCCATCGAAGCGGTTCGTCTGGGGTCATTCGACGGCACCCGGTCGGTGGTCCTGTATGGGAGCGCATTGGCTGCCATCAATCAGGCGGTGCGGGATGCGATGGAGAAACGGTATGGGCTCATCGGGCACCTTGTCACGCCGGACGCGAGGGAGATCGCGTATCAGACCACGCGGGCGGACCTTCGGGCGGCCGGTGATACAGAGCTCTCGATCCTGATCTGGAGAGCGGCGGTGGGCGATGTCCGGACCGTGGCGGCGGGCGATCGGATCGCTGAACGGGAGAACCCAGCGGATCCTGCCGGGAATGTCGATCACCCGGCGCATGAGCGGCTCCGCGAGCGTCTGAACATCGAGCCCGGTGACTTGCTGACGAGGTCGGCCCTCGATGCCCAGATCGCCCGGTTGAATCGCCACCCCGGTCGATCCGTCGAGGCTGCGATCGCCCCGGGCGAGGCCCCGGGTGATGTGGTCGTCGATCTCCTGATCAATGAGCCTAAACCCTGGACGGTGTACGCCCAGACGAGCAACACAGGCACGGACAGCACCGACGAATGGCAGTATCGGTTCGGCTACATGAACTATCAGCTGACCGGGCGAGATGATGTGCTGCGTCTGGACTACATCACCGCGGGCTTCGACGAGAGCCACGCCGTGCTCGGCTCGTACTCGTTCGACCTGGGAGAGCGGGCTCGGGCCACTGTCTCGGGGCGATGGAACGAGTTCACCGCATCGGATGTGGGATTTGGCTTCGAGAACTTTGTCGGGGAGGGGTACGAGATCGGGGCGGAGGTGGCTTACAACCTCCGTCAGAACGGCGATCGCTTTCTGGATCTCGTGGCTGGGCTTCGGTTCGAATCAATCGATGTTGAGAACCGGATCTTTCTGATCGAAGGCTCGGAAGATTTCCTGCTGCCATACATCGGGTTGCGATGGGAGCGGGGCACCCCGCTCAAGCAAACGGCATTCGAGACCGTCTTTGAAGGCAATCTGGCTGGCATCGCGGGCACGGATGAGATCGGCGTGCAGCGGCTGGGCCGCTTCGGCGTGGATGACGAATGGATCGTGCTCAAGTCCTCGTGGAGCCACTCGCGGTTCCTCGAGCCCCTGTTCGACCCGGCGGGGTTCCGTGGCGAGAAGGGGCCGGATCGCATGACGCTCGCGCACGAGCTGGCGGTCTCGGTCCGTGGTCAGTACGCGTTTCACTACCGGCTCGTTCCAAACTTCGAGATGGTGGCCGGAGGCTTCTCGACCGTGCGCGGCTACCCAGAGTCGGTCGCGGTGGGGGATAGCGTGGTGATCGGCTCCGCTGAGTATCGCTATCACCTCGGACGGGCAGGATCGATCACCCCCGAGCCGGTGACTCTGTTCGGCCGGCCATTTCGTGCGGGCCGCACCCGGCCATACGGCGGTGCCGACTGGGATGTGATTCTCAAGGGCTTTATCGATGCGGCACGGGTGTCCCCGAACGACGCACCATTCTTTGAGCGGGACGAGACTCTTGTCGGCGTGGGCCTGGGCATCGAGGCCCGGCTGAAGCGCAACATGACACTGCGACTTGATTACGGGATGGCACTGACGCCGATCGGTGTCGGCGCTGCTCGCACGGTTGATGTGGGGGATTCGCGGCTGCACTTCTCGGCCACGATTCTGTTCTGAGATTTGATCCTGAGGAGCGACGCTCCGGGAGGACAGGATGGCACAGATCCGAATGAAAACCCGCGCACTGACGCTCGCCATCCTCATGGCGACCGGCGGACTGGCACAGATCGCCCGGGCGAACCCCGACGGCGGCGATGTCGTTCACGGGTCTGCAGAGTTCATCTTCGGCGAAGACTACCTGCGGATCCTGACGGGTGATCTCACGATCATTGATTGGCTGAGTTTCAACATCGACGCGGGATACACGGTCGAGTTCCTGATGCCGGGGATTGATTCGCGGGTTCTCAACCGGATCACATCGGGCGTTCCCACTGAGATCATGGGCAATCTCCTGGCGAACGGACAGGTCTTTATCGCAAACCCATCGGGGGTCATCTTCGGGAACGGCTCGGTGGTCAATGTGGGCGCTCTGTACGCGGCCGCCGGAAATATCTCAAACGCCGACTTCATAAGCGGCGTTCACCGGTTTACCGATGCCCGTGGAATCGTGGAGAATCGAGGCCACCTCCGGGGCGACTTTATCACCCTGATCGGGGGGCGAGTGGCCAACCACGGCACCATTTCCGCACCGAACGGGACTGTGGTCATGGCCGCGGGAGAGCAGGTGCTGATCGGGGAACATCTCGGGCGTGTGTTTGTGCAGATCGATGTGCCGACGACGGACGCGGACCTGCTGGGATCGTCGGGCGACGGCGGGCTGGATCTGGCGGCGGGCGATGTGTTCTCCCTGGCAGCTTGGAACACGGGCGCCATCGATGCGGGGGCGGTGACGGTCCATGGCGGCTCCGGGAGGACGGTTGTATCGGGCGACATCCTCGCGCAGATGGGCGATCGCGGCGGCGACATTACTCTGCTGGGCCACTCTGTCGAGTTGCGCGGGGCAACTGTCGATGCATCGGGTGGTGCCGGCGGCGGATCGATCGTGATCGGGGGCGACCCGCACGCGGACATCAATGGGGATCGCTCGCAGCATGTTGACATCGATGCGGATTCGGTCGTCCGGGCCGATGCACTCATCGCCGGAGATGGCGGTTCGGTTGTAGTGTGGTCCGATTCGTTCACGAACATCGACGGGCAGCTCTCGGCCCGGGGCGGCGTGGTCGCGGGCAATGGGGGATTCATCGAGACATCAGGGCTGCGCGGGCTGCGGATCAGCCGCATGGTCGACGCCCGGGCCATCAACGGTCGTGGTGGGCACTGGCTGATTGACCCGACGAACATCATCATCGCGCCGGGCTCGCTCGGGTCACTTGGCGGCTGGGGACAGACAGACACGGCCGTGGTGGGCGTGAACCTGATCAATCAGGCGCTCAACGCTGGGATGGATGTGACCCTGACAACGCTGAACCCTCTTGGAAACGGCTCTGGCGAAATCGTGCAGATGGAGTCGGCGGCGTTCCTGCTGTCCTCGGGCGTCGGCTCGACGCTGACACTGAACGCGGCGGGTTCGATCCTTCTGCACGGCGGGGCATACGCGACGAACGGCTCCTCGCTGAGCCTGGTGCTGGTAGCGGGCGACCCGAACCAGCCTGCGCCGGCGGACCCGTTCTCCAACGGACGGATCGAGATCAATGAGGTGCTGAGCCTGGGGGGCGGCTCGCTGTCGGCGGCGGGGAACAGCATTCTTGTGCGGTCGCGCAACATCTCGAACACGGGCGAGGTGTTCGTGAATGCCGGAAACATCGAGTTGACCGCCCGCGACATGGGGGCGATCACGCTCGGGGCGGATCTGACAGCCACCTTGGGCGGCATCCTGCTCGACGGGGTGACGACACTGACACGGGATATAAGCCTGTCGCTCGATGGTGGCTGGTACATGGAAGCCACCGGTACCGTTCTGTCGCGAGCGGGCGAGTACCACGACCTGACGATCGACGCGCAGGGTGGCATCGTCACGCTGGCCGGGGGTGTGGGGGACGCCGGTGAGAGACGCGTCGGCACGCTGGACATAGCGGCGGACCTGATCCGGATCGGGGCCGATGTGCGTGTGAGCGACGGCATGAACTTCTACGCCCCGGTCAGCGTGTTCGGGGACTCGGTGGTGTTCCACACGGGCCTGGGCACGGCGCTGTTCGCGGACAGCGTGTACTCCGAGGTGTACGGCCAGTCCGACATCGCGTTTGAGTATGACGGCGAGGCCTGGGCCGGAGTGGGTGAGGGACGGACCCCCTTCAAGTTCCGTGGCTCGATCGGCGTGGCCCCGCTCGTTGATGGACCGAGGCTGGGGGATGGGTACGGCGGCGCCTTCCGGAACATTCGGTTCGGATCGGACCTCGCCGGCTCGCCGAGCGTGGCGACATTCCTGTTCGCCAACGCCGCGATGGCGGGGCTGGATCTGACCTCTCTGAGTGGGACGGATTTGTCAACCCTGTTCCAGATTGTCGCGACGGACTCGATCCGAACGGGACGCGGACAAAAGATCACGAGCTTCGGGTCGCTGGCGATGACGGCCGAGGGCGCCGGCTCGACGGTGATCGAGGTCGGCGATCTCACGGTGGTGGGGGATCTGTCACTGCGGTCGCTCGGCTCAGGCGGCCTCGTGCGTCTGCTCGGGCGTGTGGCGGGCAGCATCGATGGCCAGGACAACGAGGGCGACCGCGATAACCCCGGCACGGCGGACGAGGGCGCCGAGCTGATCGCGATGGGTGACATCCTGATCCAAGGCACGATCGCCGCCGACAGCGTCGGCACGATGATGGGCTATAACCCGACGGTGCTCGCCAATGAGTCCGGCTCGGGGTCGGCGGGGTCGCTGCCGATCGAGGTGATTCAGGGGGGCGCCGGAATCGATCGGTTTGTGGGTATGTTCAAGGGGACAGGGGACCTGCTGTACGCATACGACCTAGCCGCGTTCGCTTCGGGTCCCGGCCCTGCCTCTCAGGCCAACCTCGCCGAAGCATTCGCCAACGAGGTCCCGGTTGAGTTCCGGATCGACGAGCGATTGCTCGCGGCAGAGCAAGTGCTGCGGGAGTTGAACTTCGCGACCCGGACGATGGCCGACGCGACGGTATCCGAGGAACGGCTGGGTCCGAGATCGATTATTCGCGATGCCGGACCGATCGATCGCTCCGGTGACGGAGTCGCCCTGCTCACGATGGACCGTCTGTCACGGAAGAGCGTTCGCCGGTTGACGCGCTCGTATATCGAGTTGCTTGGAGAGCGTGTGTCTGCTGATTCGGCAGAACGTACCGAGACGACCCGAGTCCGACGAGAACTCGGAACGCTCTGGGTGGCGTGGAATAAATCTGGACGCCCAAAGGATGTCGCTGGATTTGCAGAGAATCTCGATCCGGGACTCAGACAAACCCTGTGGCAGCTTACCCGGACGATCATGGCCATCGACCTGCTCGAACTGACTCCTTCCGAGATCCGCCACGCACGAAGAACGCTTCTGGATACGGTTCTTCCTGATACCGTTTCTGCGACGGAGTTGGAAAGTGCATGGTTTCCAATGACTCCGGGTGGCATTACCCTTTCGCAGAGGTAAGTGTGCCCACACTTGATATCGTCACGACGCCGGATACGCACCCCGAAGTCCAGAGCGTGATCGTCGTGATCGATGTGCTTCGGGCGACGACGATGATCGCGGCATTGCTTGATGCAGGAGCGAACTTCGTCTGGCCCGTTCGCTCGATTGAGAAAGCGAGACATCTACGCATCGAGCATCCAGAACTCATGATCGCGGGAGAACGATCCGGTCTGCGTCCGGAAGGATTCGACATGGGCAACTCGCCCGCTGAAATCACCTCCAGTACCGTACGCGGACGAGGGATCGTCTTGACAACCACCAATGGAACCGCAGCCCTGGAAACGGCCAGGCATATGAGCGAGACTGTGCTGACGCTGAGCCTCACGAACCTGGCAAGCGTCGAGCATTGGCTGAGCAACACCGACCGTGACGCCTGCCTGATGTGTTCCGGAACGGATGGCCATCGCTCGCTCGAAGACGAACTGGCAGCCGGGCTTCTGGCCGCGCGAATGAGCGGGTGGGATCTCACATCCAGGGCGATTTGTGTCCGTGAGCAGGCGTTGCAGCTGGTCGAACGCTGGGGTGGCGTGGCCGGAGCCGTCGCTCAATCTCCGCATGCCGCGCGGCTGGTGGAACTCGGATTCGATAGAGATGTTGACGCTTGTTCGCGGGTGTCCGTGACAGATTGTGTACCCGCCTTGGATTCCGTGCGTGGCGTGCTATTCCGCGGCTAAAATCAACCAAGCGATACGGAGATCCAGTGATGCACACCCTTGTCCTGATTCGCCACGGCGAAAGCATTTGGAACCAAGAGAATCGATTCACGGGGTGGAAAGATGTGCCACTCTCGGAGAAGGGGCACCAAGAGGCCATCTCGGCCGGCCGACTCCTGAAAGAGGGTGGCTACGAGTTCGACGAGGCCTATACCTCCGTGCTGAAACGGGCTATCAGAACACTCTGGCATGTGCTCGAAGAAATGGACCTGATGTGGATCCCTGTCACCCGCTCTTGGAAGCTGAACGAGCGACACTACGGCGCATTGCAAGGGCTCAACAAAGCGGAGACAGCGGCGAAGCACGGTGAAGAGCAGGTCAAGATCTGGCGCCGCAGCTACGACATCCCGCCGCCCGCGCTTGAGATGAGCGACGAGCGGTGGCCCGGCCACGACCGGCGGTATGCCGATCTGCCGCGTTCTTCGCTGCCGTTGACCGAGTGTCTCAAGGACACCGTGGAGCGGGTCGTCCCCTATTGGGAGCAAGAGATCTGCCCAAAGATCCGGGCTGGCCGAAGGGTTGTCATCGCGGCCCACGGAAACTCGCTCCGCGCGTTGATCAAGCACATTGACGGCATTTCGGACGAAGACATTGTTGAGATGAATGTGCCGACTGGAATGCCGCTGGTCTACAAACTCGACGGATCACTGCGGCCGCTGTCGAAGCAGTATCTGGGCGATGCGGCGGCAGTCGAGGCTGCGATGGCCGCCGTTGCCGCTCAGGGCAAGTCGAAGTAAATATCGAGAAGCGTCGATGGCCGTTTCTGGTTTGCTGTTATGCCCACTGCAGGCCGGTGGGCAGCGTATTCAGATTGGTGACCCCGTCTCGGGTAACGACCACCATATCTTCAACCCGGACCCCTCCGACCGCTTTGCAATAAAGCCCGGGCTCGACCGTCAGCACATCGCCCTCAACGAGCACGGGCCCCTTGCGATCGAGGAGGGGCGGCTCATGGACATCGAGCCCAATGCCGTGACCGGTTCCATGTACCATACTGATGAATGATGGGTCGGTATCCGCGGAGGGAAGGCCCGAAGCAAACCCGTGACGCTCGATCACCCCGATGGCCGCTAGATGAACCTGTTCACCGGTCGCACCGGGACGGATCGCCTCCTCCGCCGCCTGCTTTGCTTCAATGACTGCGGCGTGCATGGAAGCAACAACCGGTGGGACTTCGCCGTTCACAACAGTTCTCGTGCAATCGCCGTTGTAGTGGGTAGCGTTGACCATCGGGAAAATGTCGACGATGATCGGCTGTTCGGTGTAAAGTGGGCCGCCCCCTCGATGGTGACAGTCCGCACCGATCGGCCCACCCGCCACGATGGAGCCGTAGTGGGTCGATGCGCCGCGTTCGAGACAGTACAGGTCGATCATGCGTCGAACTCGCTCGGATGTGAGTGGAGCCCCTTCATGGAGTAAGATCCCCTTCGCATCCGGACTGGCTCGCCCGATGGTTTCGCAGACCATTCGCATCGCACCTTCGGTGAGCGACTGCGCTTCTCGTAAGAAGGCGACTTCGTCGTCACCTTTCGATCTCCGATCCCGGACACCGAGATCGGGATCGTACGAGAGACGAATGCCATGCTGCATCAGCTCATTCGCATAGCTGAATGGCAACGATCGATCGGTCACTGCTTCCGAAACACCCTCTCTCCTGAGCAGCTCGACCAGAGCCTGCGCTGTAGCGGTTTCACGGTCACCCGAAAGACCGGACTCTGGGGCAAGGTCCGATGGGCAGAACACCTCATCGGCCGCGGCAAAGCGGCGAGCACGCTCCAGCTCGATGTCTCTGCAGACAAAGACCCGCTTCCAGGAACCGTCCGGGGCGGGGACCTCTGCGTACGCGGTCGGGTCCCCAACCATAAAGCGCGTTCGATGGAACAGAGCCATATTGGTCGCAGGGATCCCGCCCATCACGATGGCAGCTCTCGGCATTTGCATGCAGGAGCATAGTGAGGCGTACAGTCACCGACCATGCGAATCGGCACCTGGAATATCAACGGGATTCGAGCCGCATCCCGCAAGGGCTTTGATGCCCACTTGGAACGCGTCGCTCCGGATCTCATGATGCTCCAGGAGGTTCGGGCGACTCCCGACAAGGTGCCACCACCATGGCAACAGCCTGTGGGATGGCACACCGTGTGGCATCCTGCGGAGAAGCCCGGATACGCCGGCACGGCAATGCTGTCCAGGCATGAGGTCAAGGTGGAAGCGAAGGGAGCAGGGGAGCCCGACACCGAAGGCAGGGTTGTGATGGCGCGCGTGGCCGGCGTCCGGTTCGCGAGCGTTTACCTGCCGAGCGGATCGTCGGGTGAGCACCGCCAGGCAGAAAAGGACCGATGGCTCAAACTCTTTATTCGCTGGTCCGAAGCTTTGGCGAAGTCCCGGATACCGACGATCCTCGGAGGCGATTTCAACATCGCACACACGGAGCGTGACATCTACTACGCCAAAGCGAACGAGAAGAACTCGGGATTCTTGCCGCACGAGCGTGCATGGTTCACAGACTTGCTCGATCAAGGCTGGGTTGACATCGTCCGCGACAAATACGGCAGCGTGCAGGGGCCGTACTCGTGGTGGTCCAACCGCGGACAGGCGAGAGCCCTGGATCGGGGCTGGCGTATCGACTACCTCCTGGCGAACAGGTCAGCCACCAAACTTGTGACGGATTGCCACATCGACCGAGCCAGCGGTCTCGAGGTGAGTGACCATGCGATGGTCGTGGCCGATCTCGACGTTCAGGCCTGAGATCCTAATCACTCAGCCCTGATCACAACCGGCTTGGACGGGCTCTCAAACACGCGAATCGGATGACTTGCGAGATCTTCATGCCCGAACGGGTCCGTCGACCGAACCCACAACCAGTGCGTTCCGGGCACGATCTCGTCCGGGAGCCGCGCCGACCAGAGATGGTGCGAAACGGCGGGCTGATTCAATCCTCGCCCGCGTTGCTTTGTCCCGTCGGACTACGCCAGGGTCTTGTAGCGCGGGTCGATCCCTGGGGTGAACTGCATCAGGGACCAGCCACCCTGCTCACCGATGCGATACTCCACACGGGATTTGGGCGAACCATTGAACACGTTGACAGAGAACTCCTCACCGCCCGCGGCCCGGTCGGGGGCGTGGATGTTCATCTGGAAGGACTCGCTATGACCGGCCGCTTTGTACCGGATCGAGTATCGATTGCCGTCAATGAAAGGACCGCGTACCCGTTCGGGGCGCCGTCACGCATCATGGTGTGCGGAATACCTCTCTCATCTTCTGCGCCGCGCCACCAGGTGCCCGAGGCGGTCACGACGTTGTAGTGATGGTGCTCGGTTCCCGCCCTTGGTTCGTATCCGTCTGCAGACCCGAAGTAGAAGTGCCGCTGCATGTGGGTGTGGCCCGAGACCGAGAGCGTGCGAGAGTGACCTGACAAGACCCGCAGGAGCCGGTCCCTGTTGGCCGTGGTGGTTCGCGGATCTTCCCCGTTGAGGGGGATATGGGTGGCGATGACCACGAGCGAGTCCGTAGGGACATGCCGGAGCAGGTTCTCAACGAATGCGATCTGGCGGTCGGACACCGCGCCGACATAGTTCCCGTTCTTGGGCCTTCCACTGTTGTTGTACCCGTCGAATCCGTTCCACCGGACACTGTCGAGCACGATGAAGAATGTATCTCCGTGGAAGAAATCGTAATCAGTCGGACCAAACACACGCTCGAATGTTTCGTCCGCATGCTCATCGTCCGGAGACATTGGCATGCCCCCCTCAACCTGATCCATTCCCAGTCTCGTAGTCTGGGATCTGGATCACGGAGGACCAGGCATGGCTCGGAAACGGCATTCGGCGGAGCAGATCGTCAACAAGCTGCGTGAGACGGAGGTGCACCTGTCCCAGGGGCTCTCGGTCAAGCAGATGTGCCGGCAGATCGGCGTAACGGACCAGACCTATTACAAGTGGCGTCGCGAGTACGGCGGGCTGAAGACCGACCAGGCGAAACGCTTCAAGGATCTGGAGAAGGAGAACGCCCGGCTCAAGAACCTGGTCGCCGAGTTGTCACTCGACAAGCAGATGCTGCAGGACATCGCCTCGGGAAACTTTTGAGCCCGCGGAAGACACGCGAGGCGGTGCACGCGTTGCGTGGCCGGTACCGCGTGTCCCGAGAGGCGGGCGTGCAGGGTGCTGAAGCAGCCGCGTTCGACGCAGCGGTACGCGCCGATCGAGCGGGACGACGAGACACCGCTGACGAGGCGGATCGTCGAGCTTGCCTCGGCCTTCGGCCGGTACGGGTATCGACGCATCACGGCGCTGCTGCGGCATGAGGGCTGGCGTGTAAACCACAAACGCGTCGAGCGGATCTGGAAGCGGGAGGGCCTGAAAGTGCCTAAGAAGCAGCCCAAACGGAGCCGGCTCTGGCTCAACGACGGGGCCTGTGTCCGTCTCCGGCCGGAACGCAAGGACCATGTCTGGAGCTACGACTTCGTGCACGATCGCACGGCGGACGGCCGGTCGATCCGTCTGCTCGTGGTGCTCGACGAGTACACCCGTGAGTGCCTGGCGATCGACGTCGCCCGGCGGCTGACGAGCGACGATGTCCTCTAGCGACTGAGCTGGCTGATGTCGACGCGTGGCGTGCCGGCACACATCCGATCCGACAACGGTCCTGAGATGACGGCGAAGGCCGTGCGGACCTGGCTGCGTCGTGTCGGGGTGAAGACGCTGTACATCGAACCGGGAAGCCCGTGGGAGAACGGGTATGTCGAGAGCATGAACGGGAAGCTGCGGGATGAGCTGCTCGACCGGGAACGCTTCGACACGCTGCACGAGGCCCGGGTGCTCATCGAGCGGTGGAGACATCACTACACTACAACACGGTGAGACCCCATTCCGCTTTGGGATACCGGCCCCCGGCCCCGGAAACGATCGCTGCTGAGCCGTGCTCCGCTACGCTCCGCACGCCTCAGCAGCGGAGGGAGAGTCGGCTGCTACACTGTTGAACATTGGTACAAGGACTGGGGGCAGGTCACACCGAACTTCACCAACGAGATTCTCCGCATCGTTGACGCGTCAGGAAAGCCGACCGACATCGCCAACTACGATGACGATGCGTTTGTTTAGCCCGTGGACAGCTCCGGTGTTCCCGCGGACGATGCCTGGAGCATCTATATCCTCCCCGGAAACTACAACGCTGTTTCCAACGACGACGGCTTCGTCTGGGCTGACTCGCTCGCTCCGATCGACGGTGCCCGCGTTCCGATCCCGACTACGGTCTTCAATGGCTTGGGCTTCGCCTACGGCTCGCCCGGCCACCTCCAGGGTGTTCAGGTCCCGAATCTGAGCGACTGCCCCGATCTGCCCTGCTCTGCGGCGGACCTGGCGGCTCCCTTCGGCACGCTGAACATCTTCGACATTCAGGCCTACATCGGACTCTACAATCAGGGCTGCCCCTGATTAGGTCATCAGCCTGATATGGCGCCGGGGCGGCTTATAGCCGCCCCGGCTTTGTTTTAGCCCGATTACATGCCACTGAACAGATGATTTTGCTTTCATGCCCTGTTCAGGGGTGTCCCACACGCCCAGCCGATAGTAGTCATGACAGCGGAAGGAATAGGCCTTCCGAACCCGTGAAAAGGGACAACCCATGAAGAATCTCAAGAACATCGTCTCGCGTCTGTCCACGGTCTTTGCCATCGCCATGCTTGGCGCCAGCGGCGCGATGCTGACTGCGTGCAATACCACCGAGGGTGTAGGCGAGGATATCGAAGCGGCCGGAGACGCCATCTCGGACACTGCTCGCGACGCCAAGGACTGATCCCGAGAGTAAGCGTGGATTCATCGGCCGGTCACGAGCCGGTCATCCGTGACACTGAATATTCGTCCGAACACGCAGGGCAGTCGCGGGAGCGTCCCGCACCCCTCTAAAGACTAGGACCGCCGCACGGCACGCCGCGCGGACACACAGAAGGAGTTGAATATGCTCGGCTGGGCACTCGCATTTTTTATTATCGCCATCATCGCCGCGATCTTCGGTTTCAGTGGCATCGCCGCGGGCGCTGCTTCGATCGCGAAAATCCTGTTCTTCGTCTTTGTCGTCTTGTTTCTGCTCTCCCTGATCGCCGGCCTGTTCCGCAGGGGCAACACGACGATCAAGATCTAGTTCAGCTCAACCACCACATACCGAAGGGAGACACACCCATGAAACTTGATCCTGCCAAACTTCTGAAACTCTTGGGATTCATTGCCCTGACTTCGTCCACGATCGTCCTACCTGGTTGCGACGACGGCGTGGACTCAGCAGAGGATGTCGGGGAGGCCGTAGATGACGCAGTCGACGATGCAGGCGACGCCATTGATGATGTCGCGGACGACATCGAGGATGCCGTCGACGAGCCTTGATCACACTGCTATCCGAGACGCAAAGCAATCAAAATCTGAACGGACCGAAAACGTGACCGAAAGGATATGAATATGGAAACGGTTAGCAATCTCACAGAAGAGTCCATCTCTGGAATTCAGAACTTGATCGAGATCAACATCGACAGCTCAAAGGGCTTCTCCGACGCTGCGGAGAAGATTGAGAATGTGCAGATCGCCAACTTCTTTCGCGAATGCGGTGATGAGAGGGGTCGTTTCGCCAGCGAACTCAAGAACCTCGTTCGCGTCAATGGCCGAGACCCGGAGAACTCTGGCTCATTGAAAGGCACCGTCCACCGCTGGTGGATGAATATTCGCGGCACGGTCTCCGGAGGCGACGAGCATGCCGTTCTGGCTGAGGCCGAGCGCGGTGAAGACGCTATTAAGGGCCGTTACGAGCAAATGCTCAAGGAAACCGCCGGCAGCACCGTCAACGACGTTCTGCAGCGTCAGTATGCAAGCGTGAAGGCCCGTCACGATCAGATTCGGGATATGCGGGACGCTCGAGCCTAATCCTTGACTCGCTGAGATCCCCGCAACGGTGTCCCCAGGCGGCGGAGTGCGAATGTTCGCCTCCGTCGCCATTCTTGTTGCGCCAGCCAGGTCCTCACTCGCGGATCTGGTGGTGTGTTGTACGACGGAGCCACCCTCGAAAGGGATAGATCCTGTGATACTCATGATCTTCAGTACCACCTGGGTCGCTGTCTCGAGCATCGTCATTGTCACGACACTGCTGTCTGCCATGCCCGGCACAGCCTGGCAATGCCGAATCTGCGACTTCCCTCGAGCGCAGATACTTACCATTGGCGCCGCCCTGCTCGCCGGAGGGTTTGCGCTCATCCTCGCAGGGCAGAGTCTGCCCGGGGCGTGGGCCAGCCTGCCGCTGTTTGCACTGTTGGGCCTGGCGGTGACCATCCAGACGAGCTGGGCCATCCGACTGACGCCCCTGGTCTCCGTGGAGATCCCGCCAGCACCGATCCGCACGGGATCCCACACGAAAGTACCGGCCGAAGGCACCCTTCGGATTGTCACCGCTAACGTGGATTACACCAACCGCGACCCAGATCGGGCCCTCGAGTTGCTTATCGCCCAGCGCCCCCATGTCCTCGCCATCGTCGAGAACACCGACGATTGGACACCAAGGCTAGAGGCTCTTGCCGACTCTTTCCCGTGGCATGTCATTGAACCGCGACCCGACGGACGGGGCGTAGCCCTGCTCGCTCGTGTCCCACTCAGGGCGACCCAGGTGGAATGTCTCGTCAGCCAGGACCGGCCGTCGATATGGGGGCTAGCTCAGGTCCAGGGCATCGATGTGGGTATCGGTGTACTGCATCCCGCACCGCCCGGGCTTCCGAGCCGACGGGGCGACCGCAAAGACAGCACCGAACGCGACATCGAGCTCCATGTCGCCGCAGAGCGTGTGCGCTCCGCCGTAAACAAGCTGCCTTGGATCGTGACCGGTGATTTCAACGACGTCGGCTGGTCGCGCACCACCGAGCACTTCAAGCGTATCAGCGGCCTGGGTGATCCTCGGACCGGACGAGGAACATTCAACACCTTCCCAGCTTCGTGGCCACTCATCCGCTACCCCATCGACCATGTGATGCTGTCCACAGCCCTTCGCATCGTGTCGCTCCGACGGCTGCCCAACATCGGTTCCGATCACCTGCCCCTGCTGGCCGACGTCCGCCTGAACACCGCTCCCGTCTGGGAAAACGCGGACCGTCAGCGCAAGCCCGAATCAAAGCTCGTCTACAACGCCTGCTCGGGCGAAACAATCGCCCAATAGACAAAACCGCGGCCGTCGCCGCGGGCTGTTTGCTTAGTGAAATGTCGGTCGATCAGAACCGGCGATGCGTCGAGAATGCACCTTGGGATTGGGCGGTGCCCTCTGCAGGACGAGCAGACTGACCGTTTCGCTGAACCGTCTCAACCTCCGAGTCGTCGTCGGTCGACAGCGCATCCATCAAGGATGTTGCCAAGCCCACCACGGCCGCCCCCTTGCTGACCACCCGGAAGGTCCGGCGTGGCCCGAGCAGTGCCACCACCAGCAACGCCGCGCTGCCGACCGCCAGCGGGTTGCGGAGAGCCGCATCCACGGCCGACTGCCCCAGCCCTTCAAGCGAAAGCGGATCCCGATCGTCGTCAGGGGTCACGGCGTCCTCCATCTGCTGTTTGGCATCTTCCGCCTTGACCTCCGGATCACGCTGGTCCGTGGAATATGCGAAATCATCGCCACCGTCCGAACGGCCCGCGATTCCCTTTGCGATCATGATCCCAATCCCTCCCAGGACGACCAGCCCGCCGCCGATCGTGCCCAAAGCCGCGACCACGCCCCACTCGGCCGCGATCCGCATTCCCAGGGCTCCGAGCATCAGCCCGATGCCGGTGAGTGTGACCAGCCCGCAGAGCGCGAACGCGGCCGAGCTGACGAGCATGCGTTTGGCACGCTTGCCCGCCAGCTCGGCCTCCGCCCGGAGCAGTTCCCCGCTGCCCTCGAGCAACTCTTTGACGCGTTCGATAACCACGACGCATCACCGCCTCGCCATGATCCGGCCCGCGATGACGCCGGCACCCAAGGCCAGCAGCACGGCGGCGGTCGGGTGAGCCGACACCTGTTCGCACATCGCGCCGTGGTACCGCTTCGCACTGCGGGCCGACTGGCGCGCCAGGTCGGTGGCGGACTCAGCCGTGTGCTTGACAGCATCGATGGCCTGCTCCGTTGCGTGGGAGGAAAGCTGCGCCGCGTCCTTCTTGAGATGACGCAGATCCTCTCGGATCGCCGCGGCGTCTTGCTTGACCTCCGCGATCGAAGCCTTGACATTGCGTTCCTCGGGAGCGCGGTTGGTCGTGGACATGGTGGACATCGGAGAACTCCTTTCGTGTGGTTCTGCGGGACGCACTCGGCCCGCTCTGTTCAGTATCAATCTTCCTGTCCCGGCCTAGATGCCTGTGAACAGTCCGTGAAATCGGGTTGAATCAACAAATCGGGCATCGTGCATCAGGCGTCGGCCGCACGACGGTCAGCGTCCTCTCGCTCGCCCATCCGCATGATGGCCGCCCAGATCACCGGATTGCCGATGCAGGCCAGCCCCATACCGAACACGAGCACCACCGAGCCCGCCGCCAGGCTCCACACCAGTGCAACGACGGCAGCGATCAACACCACAAGCGCTGCCGAAGCCACGATCATGAGCATGATGCCCGCACGGGTCAGCTCGGGATGGGCCGGTTCGCCCTCCGGTGATTCGTACCGCAGAATCTGCCGGACCCGCTCCGTCTCCCCCTCATTCGAGAGGACAACCTGACTCTTCTGACGTTCCTTGGCTGGATCGGATGACATGATCAAACTCCTTTTCAATCTCTCCTTTTCAATCTCTCCTTCTCGATCCGTGCGGTCTGCGTTGCACCGAATGGCGTCCCCCGGCTTTCGCCAGAGGGGATCGCCGCAGCGTATCAGTCAACCCAGACAGGGTTCTCGCCGTTCCAGAAGGTGTAAGTGCGATCCCCGTGCTTGATGATCCACGCACCAACCCACTGTTCGTTGCCGATCGTGGCGGTACGACCCTGCACCACGACACGGTCGCCACGCTGGAAATTACCCGCCTGGCGGCTCTTGAACCAACCCGGCGCCACGATCACTTGACGCCGATCACCGGTCTCGGTATCCACCGTGATGACCCAAGCGTCTTCAGCGCCACCGGCGACCGACCGCATGGCCTGCTCCCGCACGGTTCCGCCGAACTCGATCTTCTCACCGTCGGCGAACGCCTTGATCATCTTGGCGTCACGACCCCAGGCGTCACCAACGCGGTCCTTGGCCGGACGCGCTTCGCAGCGATGCTCGCGACGCTCAAACGACGCGGGCTTGACACCGAATGCGGCATAAGCCTGCTCCAGCGTCGCCACCGAGGTCAGTTCCGCCAGGCTCTCGGGAACCTGCATCCCTTCCTCGAAATCGGCCGGGCTGGTGTCCAGCGACACGCCAAGACGGCTGTCGACCCGCATCACACTCCAGGGAGTCAGCCGGATCGTGTCCGCCATCCCTAGGAAGTTCTCGTTCGGATCCAGACCAATGAACGCAACCGAGCCCGAGCGGGTCTCGACGATGGCGGACTGAACCTCGCCGCTCGTCGATTTGGCGATCTCGACCGACCGACCGATCAGGTCACTCAGCAGGAAGTAGCGGGGGGTATCGGTGCTCTCATGAGTCGACCAGGTGCTGGTCCCGTCATCATTGCGGAGCTTGATGGTATTGCCATCGATCCGGGCCTCCGTGGCGTACCACATCCCGTCCACATTCACTGCGACCACGTCGATCCGCTGACCCCGGTACGGCGCATTCTCGCTGCCGAGCACGTACCAGCTCGGCCCAAGCACGATGATGTATCGCTCGTTCGACTCGGTCTGGACAGTCACCGAGGCGTGCTCGGCATCGCCGAAACCACTGCGGTCGATCGCCACAATCTGGCCCTGCAGCGGACGACCGTCCTGCTCCATCACTGCGGTACGGATCTTCTCATCACGGGACTTCT
The DNA here is from genome assembly GCA_003696675.1 of Planctomycetota bacterium. Lineage (GTDB taxonomy): Bacteria > Planctomycetota > Phycisphaerae > Phycisphaerales > UBA1924 > UBA6054. The sequence goes on along the minus strand of RFGH01000057.1, from coordinate 30,098 downwards.
CGTCATCCCCGGTGACCCAGGCGCCCAGTTCCTTCATCCAGTCGGTGGTGATCAGGTCGGTCCAGTCGTCCGGAAGAAACTCGGTCTGTCGCTCGACCTGCTCCGGAGTCATGTTCGCTGTGAACACATTGTCGGTCTTCCGCAACGCCAAATCCCGGTACGGCATCGCGAACGACTTGCCACCCAGGCCGAGGAAGTCTCCTGACTTGACGACCGCGAACACGATACTGCCCGAACCACGCTCGACAATAAAATCCTCGATCGAACCAAGCGATTCACCGGCACGGTTCTCGAGTTTCGCCCCGATCAGCTCGCCGCTGCGGACGAAGTGAAGGGCCTGGACATCGGATGCCTTCAGTGTGCTCTTCCCGTCCTGTTGGCCGTTGATGTACTTCTGCGCCTGCCGCTTGTCCTTTGCGGCTCCGTCCGGACCAGCAATGGCGGCCGAGGATCCCGCGGCCAGAATGATCGCCAGCGATGCTGGCACGAAGTGAACTCGATTCGACTTGAACTGCATGGGTGCTCTCCTTGTGGTGAAGCTGATTGTGTGACACGGCGTGCGCCGCATCAGGTCGACTGCACGATTCCCGTGCGTCGACATCACAACTTTCGCATCATCCGGTGAACACCCGGTGACCGCTCCGTGAAACACCGATCATTTTCGCTCAAGTGCCCCGGACGGCTGAACGAGCGCCGTGATCACTCCCCAGAACGACCATCATCGCGTTGGTCATCCCGTTCCGGGGCCACTTCGAGTCGCTGCTGATCAATCTTCGCGTCGATCGAGCGCCCGGCCGCCTTGGTCAGTGCAGCCAGCATGACCATCAACGTCGCGCCGATCGCCACAAGAAATACGCCGTCGAGCCAAGCTCGACCGCTCCCCTGCATGTTCGAAAACAGAGCGATCCCGCTCAGCAGGGCTACCACGACACAGATCAGTCCAAGCACTCGCAAACGCATCGCACAGTCCTTCCGGCCCAAACCTTCACGAAACCTTTCGCAGGAGAGTGTGAAGCGAGCCCGATACCAGAATGAAACCTAGTTCATTTTCCGCAAGGGGTTCGCTTCATATCATGCTCCCAGCCGGCACACGCCCGGCCGACGCGAGGATCACGCCATGGAGTTTTTCCAGAAGCTTTTCGACACAAGTGACTTTGTTCCCCGCTGGGCCTGCGGCGCATGGTCGACTGGACTCGCCTGGACACACATGATTGCGGATTTCGTGATCTTCATTTCATATGCAGCGATTCCCGCTGCTCTGGCTGTCATCGTGATCCGCCGCCGGGACATGCCCCATGCCCTCATCTGGCTCCTATTCGTTTTCTTCATTATCTCCTGCGGCCTGACCCACCTCGTCGAATCGTTGATGTTCTACGAGCCCCTCTACCGGCTCAGCGCGCTCATGAAGGTGATCACGGCAGCGGTGTCCGTGGTCACAGCGGTTGCTCTTGCCGGGGTCCTTCCCAGCATCATGTCTCTTCCACGCCTGAAGCTAGAGAACGAGGAGCTGTCCAGCGAGCTCAGTCGAGAGCGAGTCATGGCCAAGGACCTCGCCGATGCCCGTGCCCAACTTGAGGAACGCTCCGCTCAGATTACAGCCCGCTCCCGCAGGTTCAGCTCCGCCCTCGCCGCCGCTGGAGCAGTTGCCTGCCGCTGGGAAGCCTCGGCCGACATCTTTGAGTGGCAAATCGGGCTCGCGGATGCACTCCGTGCCATCGGTGCGCTGACCGGTGAACGCACGCCAAAATCCTTTGCTGAACTGCTCGGCGAGGAGCATGCTGCCCGCCTCCGCGCGGCCGCCCAAGAAGCCGTCGCCACCGGCGGACGCATAGATTTTTCCGCCCCCGTTATCGTCGCCCGGGACTACTTCTTCCGCATCGCAGCCGAGCCCGAGCCGGAGGTCGCCGGCCAGTCCCGCTGGATCATTGGGATGTTCCGCTTCACTCCGGTGTCGTAGCGCGCTCACCCCCTCGATCCGCCCGCGGCAGAATCACCAGGAACTCACAACCGGACTCAGCCATGTTCCGGGCGGTGATCGTGCCGCCGTGCAACTCTGCGATACCCCGGGCAATCGCCAGTCCAAGCCCGTGGCCGCGCCCCGCCCGCTTGTCGTTGCCCGCCTGGGAGAAACGGTCGAAGATCGTCGCGATCTTGTCTTCGGGAATGCCGGGCCCCTCGTCCTGAACGGCGATCTGGATCGCGTCATCGGTCGCCCGCAGCATCACTCGCACCCCCGCTTCCGGGGGGCAGAACCGGATCGCGTTGCGGATTAGGTTGTCCAGCATCGTGGTAAGCAGCTCCGGCTCGCCAGCCACAGCCGCGTCGAGCAGAGCATCATCGCTGAACAGCTCAGGACGCAACCAGACCCTGTTTTGATTGGCCATCACGGCACAGTGCTCCACCGAATCCATGACGAGATCGTTCACGACGTACCGTCTCCCGCGGACCAGACCCTTGCCATCCTGAATCCGTGTGAGGGTAAGAAAACTCTCGACGAGGTTGCCCAGACGCTTCATCTCCTCCTTCACCGAGTCGACGAAGTACACGACTTCTTCCTTAGCGCCTTTCAGGTCCAAGGTCTGGGCTTCCATCCGCATCACGGCGATGGGGGTCTTGATCTCGTGCGACACATTGGAGAGAAACCGCTCCTGCGCCGCGAATGCCTCGTGGATCCTTCGGCGCGAGTCATCCAACTGAGCCACCAGCTCGGAGACCTCTGCGTTGGATGACTCAAAATCGATCGATCGACCGATCGAGTCGGGGCTGAACTGCTTGGCGAGATCTTGCAGTCTGGCGAACGGGGCAACCGCGATCCCGGCAATGAACCAGCCGCTTACACAGGCCACCACCGGGGCGGCCAGCAGCCAAGTGAACAGCATCTGCCTCACCAACCCGAGCTGATCCTGGACTAACTGGTCCGATGTCGCCACAAAGACGACGTAATCTCGGTTGTCAGGCCCAGTCGTGGGCATGAGCAGGGCCCAGAGCTCGGCAGGCGATTCTCTGATCACCTCGTGGTTCCAAGCCGCACCGGTAACAGGCATCGCGACCCCTCGCCGGACCGCACGGTCGATGGGGATTGTTTCGGGATCCACCGCCGTGGCCCGTTCGGGAATGATCGACCTGCCCGATGCATCGAACACATCAACGTAAAAGCGTTCGAACCGGCCGGCGAGATTGGCGTCGTTGATCTTCGAATCCAGCAGCGCGATGCTGATATCGGGAAGCCAGGGCTGGATATCTGATACGATCATACCGCCCTGCTCCGCAAGGCGATCCAAATTGATCCGATTGATGGCGTCTCGCTCGTAGAGCCAGAAGACCCCGCCGGCAACCCACTGAATGATCGTAAAGATGACGCAGATCCACAGCGTCAGACGAAGCCGCAGAGAAACCCGCGGATTATTCTTGACAAATTTGTAAATCCGCTTGGGCACGCATCAATCCATCACGCCAAAGCGATAACCAGCACCCTTGATCGTGTGAAACAGCTCACGCTCGAAGCCGCGATCGAGCTTTTTCCGCAGCGCCGACACATACACGTCGATCACATTGCTGCCCGGCTCATAGTTCATGTCCCAGACCTTTTCGGCGATTTGTGTCCGGGACAACACGCGGTTCGGGTTCCGCATCAGATACTCGAGAAGAGCGAACTCTTTGTTCGAAAGCTCAATCTCCTTCTCGCCGCGTCGCGCAGAGCGGGTGTACAGGTCCAGCTCCAAGTCGTCACATCGGAGCGTTCGGCCCTCGGTCGCTTCGCCGCGACGGAGCAACGCCCGCATCCTCGCGAGCAACTCCTCGAACTCGAACGGCTTGGTCAGATAGTCGTCAGCACCGGCGTCCAGCCCGGCGACTTTGTCATCCGTGCCCGACAACGCCGTGAGCATCAGTATGGGCGTGTCCACGCACCGACGCCGGAGGTTCCGGCAAACGTCCACCCCGTCGCGGTCCGGCAGCATCAGATCCAGAATGACCAGGTCGTACGGCTCGACACTCGCCAGATCTTCACCTTCATATCCGGAATGCGACACGTCTGCCGCGTACCCGTGCGCTCGCAATCCCTTCTGGATCGCGCCGGCCATCTTCGGGTTGTCCTCGATAATCAGCACTCGCATGCAGTGTCCCCGCTTGGTGTGAGCAACAGTCGTGCATCATTCTAAACACGCCGACGATCCGCTGATACACCACGCTCGGACATTGCCGGAGAATGAAAACGCGTTCACAATCCCGCCGGAAATAGCCCCGCCCGGATTCGAACCGAGGACCGAGCGATTATGAGTCGCCTGCTCTAACCGCTGAGCTACGGGGCCCTTTCACGATCATATCCCCTTCTGCAAGCGGCACCGATCGACCGGACGCACCCGACCCCCAAGAGGCTGCTCTCACGAACCGGGCATGCCGCGAACGCACCGCCACGGGGCTCTGCTCGGAATCAGACTGGCAACACCCCGATGGACCATATGGGACCGACAGATGCCATTCACGGATGCCAGCGCCACATCCGGCGGTCACCCCACGCATAAAGCCCGCCGTAACTGTTTCGGCGGGCATGAACCGGCGCAGCGTCAATGAGGTAAACGATCATCCGTAAAATTTCAGCCCAACGCCAGCCGACCATCCCATCCGCTGCCAGGATTGCAACTGTTACGCTTGCAACCGGCCAGAAACTGTGGTTCAATATCCTCGGACCTGATAGGAGCCCGACATGCGCTATCTCGCAGCGGCCATCGTGCTGCCCCTTTTGCTCGCAGCCACAGTGAACGCCCAATGGACCCAGATCTGGGCTGAGGAGTTCGACCAGACCTCGCTCAACCCCGACAACTGGGAGGTACAGATCGGGACTGGAACCGCCTACGGGCTTCCCGCGGGCTGGGGCAACGACGAACTGCAGTACTACACCAATCTGTCAGGCAATCTTCAGGTTTCCAACGGCACACTGAAAATCATCGCGCGTGAGCAGTCCTTCGGCGGCCGGTCCTACACCTCCGCCAGGATCCGGTCACTCGGCAAGTTTGAGTTTAAGTGGGGACGCGTCGAAGCACGCATGAAGCTCCCAAGCACCCGCGGGATCTGGCCCGCACTCTGGATGCTGCCCACCGACTCGCCCTACGGCGGCTGGGCGTCGTCCGGTGAGATCGACATCATGGAGTCCGTGAACTTCGCCGATCGCATATACGGCACACTCCATTTCGGGTCGGTTTGGCCGAACAATGCATCCACCGGCGGCTCCTTTGCCAACGGCACCGACTTCTCACAGAACTTCCACGACTACGCCATCGAGTGGGATCCGGACCAGATCCGCTGGTACATCGACGGCCAGCTCTACTCCACCAAGAACGCCGACCAGTGGTTTTCCGCCGCCAGCTCAGGAAACGCTCGCGCGCCGTTCGATCATGAGTTCCATCTCCTGCTCAATGTAGCGGTGGGGGGCGCGTTTCCCGGGAATCCCGACGGATCCTCCCAATGGCCGCAGACCCTCGAAGTAGACTACATCCGCGTATTCCGACGCGAACAGGCCCCCTTCGGCGGCACGCCCCATGCCATCCCGGGACAGATCGAATCAGAGGACTACGACATAGGCTATCCCGGCGAGGCTTATTACGACACCGATGCTGGCAACAACGGCTCCGCGTACCGAGCCGATGATGTGGATGTCCAGATCTGCTCCGAAGGCGGCTTCAACATCGGCTGGCTCCGCAACGGAGAATGGCTGGAGTACACCGTTGATGTCGAAGCGGCCGGCGTCTATCTGCTGGAAGCCCGCGTGGCGTCGCAGTCCACAGGAGGCTCTTTCCGCATCGAACGCGACGGACAGGATCTCACCGGTCCGATCGGGGTCCCCGTCACCGGCGGCTGGCAGTCCTGGCAGACCGTCATCGCCTCGATCCCCCTCGAAGCCGGGCCTCAGACACTCCGCTTTGCCAAGGTCGGCACGACCGGCGAGTTTAATGTCAACTGGCTCCGTATGACTCCCCAGTCGTGCCCGGCTGATCTCGCCGAACCGTACGGCTCGCTCAACTTCTTCGATCTCGCCGCTTATTTGGCCCTGTATAACAACCAAGATCCCGCAGCCGACCTTGCCGAGCCATTCGGCGCCCTCAACTTCTTCGATATCGCGAGCTATCTCTCGCTGTATTACCTCGGCTGCCCGTAAACGGCCCCCCGAGGAAGACGCAGGTTCACTCCTCGCCGACAACCCGGAACGGCAAGTTGGCAGTTCCGGCCCACCCCTTGCCATCGCGTACGGTCACGAACACGCGGTAGGCGCCCGGCTCGACCGGCGCTTTGAGCGTGGCCGTCGTCCCCTGCGATGAGAGGACCGAGCCTTCGATCACCGGTGGCGCCGCCTCGGCATCGCCACCGGTCTTTCGGTCGCTCGACTCGGCAATCACACGCCACTCGAAGGAAAGCCGATCACCGTCCGGATCATCGGCGGACACATCGGCCTTGAAGGCTTGCCCGGGTTCAACCCGACCAGGAGCCTCCAATCCCAGCCGGATGGCCCGAACCCTGGGAGCATGCTCGCTGGCCAGTCGCCCGCTCCAGAACTCTGCCAACCGCTCGACCGACTCGGTCTTCTCCCCGGTCGGCAGGAAGAGCCCGAACCAAGTCTCTGTGGTTTCTTGCTTGTTCCCCCACAGGAACGCAAATGAGCCAACGCATGCCCCAGGGTGCTCTGCCTCAACGGCTCTGGCGTAGTTGCCAGCGATGAAGTCGGCCTTCTGAGAGCTGGTCATCTCGTACGGAGCACCCCACTCGGACGAAGCACTCTCCCAGTGACCGAGTGGCCCGAACTCCGTGATCATGTACGCGCCATGGTACCCCTGCTGCACAAGCCGCTCGGGCACACTCGCCATGCCCCCGTATGAGTTCACACCGATCAGGTCGATGCTCGGACATTCCGCCGCGATTCGGGCCGCCTTGTCGTCCCCGATTTCGGCGATCACGGCGACCGTCGGGTGGTGGGGGTCCAGCCGCTTGATCAGTGCGGCGGCCTCCTCGATCGCCCGCAACGCCTTGCCCAAGTCCCCGCCCAGCTCGACCTCGTTTCCCACCCCCCAGGTCAACAACGCGGGATGATGCCGGTAGCGGGTCACGAGCCGCTCAACTTTGGCCAGCTGCTCTTCGCGCACCGCCGGGTCGTCATAGTCATACCCGTGCCGCTCGTGCTCGAGCCAGATCCCGACCTGGACGGCCAAGCCCAGCTCATGGGCCTCGTTCATCAGCGAATCGATCCCCTCACCGTCCCAGGTGCGGATCGCGTTCCCGCCCATATCCGCCAGCTCCGAGAGATATCGGACCCCGCCGGCCCCGCGGACGAAGAACGCCTCCCCGTTGCGGATCAGTTCAAAGCCCGCCTCGGTCTGGCGCAAACTGACCTGGCTCGGCTCCCCGAGTGAGCTCCACGACGGGGTGTCTGCAACCGAGGCACAGCCCGAGAGCAGAGAAAGCACAAGTCCGGCGGCGAGGGGGGTCTTCATGCCTATAGCGTAACTGTTGCGTGCCCAGGTGTCACCTCGTCTCGGGCGGGTCTGGACCGATTTTTACGGGCGGCCGTGCCTCAATGCCGGACGCACAAACATCGCTAGCCCAGTATTTTCAACGATTTATCGCTATTGACGAAACTTTGACCGTGCCGGGTTCCTCCCCCTTGACAACGGGCGGGTTTGGCAGCACACTGGTGTAACTGTTTCGTCAGGCAGGCCCGCATACCCGGGCCGAAACACAGAGGGAGCCTGAGACATGAAATCCCGAGGGACCCCCGCCGGAACGCGGGCGTTTACGCTCATCGAACTTCTCGTCGTCATCGCGATCATCGCGTTGCTGATCGGAATTCTCCTGCCGGCCATCGGAAAGGCCCGGGAGAGCGGCAAGACCCTGCTCTGTCAGAACAATATCCGCAGCATCGCTCAGGCGGCCTTGGTGTACGCCACCGACTATCGGGGGCGGTTCCCGCCCGCTCTGGGCGGCCAGTTCGTGATCGATCCTCAAAACGGGCGACAGAACATGGTCTGGTACGATGTGAACCGCATCGGGCAGTATCTTCCCCAGGAAGATTTCCGCAATCTGTCCGCGACGAATGTGATGAATGAGACCGTGGGCGGCGGCGTCATGGAATGCCCAAATCACCCCGATGCGGGTCGGTCGTACACCATGAACTATTGGGCGGCTTCCGCGGCTGAGGTCACAGGGCTCGACCCGACGACGGGCCTGCCACGATTCCTCAAGCCGGGCACTTACCAGTCAAATCAGCGCACCTTTAACAAGGGACAGGCATTCACGGATTCGAGCGCACGCGCAAGCAAGACTCTGCTCTTCGGTGAAGCTTGGGGCCTCTTCCGCTCCGAACTGCTCGATGGAGCGGATATCACTTGGTTCAGCGGAGCCACCATCGGCGGATACGAGCTCCCGGCTGAGCGATTCGGCGGCGGGAACGGGCTTGACCCCATCACATTCAACGGATTCCAGAACAACAGCAACTGGCGCGCGAATCCGACTTCGCCAGAGCTCGGCGCAGACCCAAATGTCATGCCGACGAGCTATCTTCCCTACTATCGTCACCCACCCCGCAGCGGTGATCTCAAGGCGATCGACGGCACCGCGAACATCGCCTTCGTCGACGGGCATGTCTCTCGTCTCGGCCCGGAGCAGCTCTTTGAGGAGATAGACGAAAATACCGCCAAGAGCACCTATGAAGTTCTCTGGTCGGAGAAGGATTATGCCCTTGAACGCGATCTGGATGGGAATCCCTGAATGAGTTCGGTGCGGGCCATCGCGGAAGAGCTCGGCGTTTCGGTCGCCACGGTATCCCGCGCGCTCAACAACCACCCCGGCGTCAGTGATGAGATGCGCAGACGCGTCCTCCAGACAGCCGACAAGTCAGGTTACAAACCATCCGTCGGCCGAAAGCCCACGAATGTCATCGGGCTCGCCTACCCCAACGAGCCGGTCAAGGCCGATCTCGGTGCGTTCGAAGCGGCGCTTCTCGCCGGTATCCTCCAAGGGGTCAGCGAGCGTCGCTTCGATCTGACCTTTCTGAATGTGCACCGCGACAAGCACGCCGACGAGACTTATGAACAGTTCTTCAACCGCAAGGGAGTTCGTGGCGTCATTGTGCGGGCCCTCGATGATAACGGTCTGGCCGAAGCCATCGCCAACGACGGGTTCCCGATGGTGCTCGTGGCCGACCGCTCGGACGACCCCCGGGTAAACTACATCGACTCCGACTCGCGCGATACCTCCCGCGCAGCGGTCGATCACCTCATCGGGCTCGGCCACCGCCGCATCGGCTTGGCCATCCACCGCGTCTCGGATTCCGACCATCGCGATCGAGAGGCCGGATACCGCGAGGCGATGCAGCGGGCCGGACTTCCCGTTGAAGAGTCCTTCATCGTCCGCGCCGAGGCAAGCCCCGAGGGCGGCGCGATGATGCTGCTCCGTCTGCTCGACCAACCGAACCCACCGACGGCGATCTATTTCACCAACCCGCTCTCGACTGTGGGGGCCCTGCACCGCTGCCTCCAACTCGGCATCCGAGTGCCCAAGGACCTGTCCATCATCGGCTTCGATGACAGCGACATCCGCCTGCGCACCTACCCGCAGTTCACGGCCGTATGCCAAGACGCCCGCTCGCTCGGACTCGAGGCCGCACGCTGGCTGACCAGAACCCTCAAGGGAGAAGCCTCCGGCACCTTCCGCGAGGTCCGTCCGACCACCTTGGCCGTGCAGGAGAGCACGGCATTCCCCCCCGTCGCCGCCATCCGGGTCGAGGACAACACCCGGATCGTGCAAGTGATCTGAGTTCCGTTTGAACTCATAACCCTCGTGTGAGAAGAGAGAAAAGCCATGAAGACAACGATTCTTGCTCTGACCGTTGCCGCCCTCGCAGGCACCGCCACCGCCGATGTTTCAGTGGGCATCGACCCCTCCGACGCCCCCTGGCTGGGTTACATGAATGTCTTCGAACTGCCCGCCAACGGCGGTGGATTCGTGTTCGGCAGCCCATGGGGCATCGCCGATCTTGTCGCCAGTTTCGATGACGGGGCCAACACCCTGACCATGTCGCCCAACACCATTGGCGACCCCGACCCGTTCTGGTACCAGGGCGGCGGCGGCCCCGGCGCACCCGGCAACAAAATCATGGAGGCGAACCTCTACCAGCAGGTCGACGGTGGCCTCGCCGGGCAGACCGTGACCTTCTCGGGCAATGTCCTTTCCTACTCCTTCACCGACGCCCATAATGTCCGCGTCTTCATCCGCGACTTCGCCGCCGATTTCTCATCCTCGGTCGATGTGTTCGCTGACATCGACGCCTCCGGCTCATTCAGCATCTCGCTGACGACCATCAACGACGCCTCCCGCCATGTGCAATGGGGTATCCAGGTGACCGGGGTCAATGTGTGGTTCACCGACACCGCCCCATTCGGCAATGTGGTGTTCGGTACCGTCCCGACCCCCGGCTCGTTGGCCCTGCTCGGACTTGGCGGGCTGGCTGCCACGCGTCGCCGCCGCTGATCACGGTTTCCCTCAGGGGGGCCGTCGGCCCAACGGCCATGGCCCCCTCTTCCATTTCGCGGAGAGCCGCCGGCATGCGAGTAATCACCATCGTCACTTCCGCCCGGGGGCTCTCTCTCGGTCTCTGGGTGATGATCGGATTGATGCTCGCCTCGATGGGCGTGCTCTTCAAAGCCCGACACCACTCCAGCGATGCGAGCGATGCGGTTGTTTTCTGGCTTTTCTCGCCCGAGCACCGTCAGCTCTATGTCCCCCTGCTCGAAAACGCGGCGGATATGGGCCGTCCGCTGGACATGCAGCTCATGAGCATCGCAGCCATCGAACGCCGGATGATGTCCGGCTTCTTTGGCGGTCTTCCAACCGCTGATCTGATCGAAGTGGAACGGGCGGTGATCGGGCGGGCTTTCACCGGGCCGCTCGAGTCGGTCGGTTTCCTCGACCTGACCGATCGCCTGCATGCCGAGGGGCTGCTCGACGAGATCAATCCGCCCTCGTTCGGCCCGGTCACATCCCGCGGCCGCATCTTCGGTCTTCCGCACGATGTCCACCCGGTGCTGCTGGCGTACCGCTCCGACATCGTCGAAGCCGCGGGCATCGACCTGAGCACCGTCGAGACCTGGGACGACTACTTCACCGCCGTCGCCCCGCTCATGGCCGATGCAAACAACGACGGAGAACCCGACCGCTGGGCGCTCTCCTTCTGGCCGACGCAGCTCGACAACATCGAAGTGCTGATGCTGCAGGGCGGCGGTGAGCTCTTCGACGCCGACGAACGGCCCGTGCTGAACGCACCGCGCAACGCCGAGTTGCTCGCCGAGATCGTCTCCTGGTGCGTGGGACCGGATCGGGTCGCGGTCGACATCGAGGACTTCTCCGCCACCGGTCATCAGCAGCGGATCGATGGCTACGCGATCGGCTACCTCTGCCCGGACTGGATGTGTGCCATCTGGAAGCTGCAAATCCCGCAGCTCGCCGGGAAGGTCAAGGTCATTCCCCTGCCAGCCTTCGAGCCCGGCGGCCGGCGAACCTCGGTCCGCGGGGGCACCATGCTGGGCATCCCCAAGGACGGCTCGGACATCGAGTTGGCTTGGAAGTATGCCAAGCTGCTCTATACCTCGCCTGAAGTGGCCCGCCAGATGTACGAGCTGACCGACATCATCAGCCCCGTCCGCTCGCTCTGGGACGATCCGGTCTACCACCAACCAGACCCGTTCTTCTCGAACCAGCCGAAGGGGGCGCTGTATATCGAGCAGGCCCCGTCCGTCCCGGTGCGAACTTCGTCGCCCTACAACCGCCAAGCGGTGTTCCTGCTCCGTGACGCCGCTGTTGAACTCGCCGACTATGCGAAGCGGACGCAGACCGGTGAACCCGAGAGCCTCCGGTCGGAAGCGGCCCGACTGCTCGACCGCGCCCAGGCGAGCATCACCCGGGTGATGGAACGCAACGCGTTCTCGAGCGTCCGGACCGAAGACGGGGGACCGCAGTAATGGCCGCCGGAATCGCAAAGAGCAGGGTTCCCCAGCGGGCCGCTTGGATCTTCCTCGCCCCGTTCGCGCTGATCGTGCTGGTCTTTGTCCTCTACCCGCTCGTGCAATCGACCGTTCTGGCGTTCCAGCAGACATACGGCCCCGGCACCAAGACGTTCGTGGGCACGGCCAACTTCACCTCCATGATGACCGACCCGGTGTTCTGGACCGCGGTCCGGAACACGGTCGTGTACACCCTGGGGAGCCTGTTCATCCAGCTGCCGCTCGCGCTGCTGCTCGCCATGGCCCTCAACTCGCCCAAACTCCGCGGACGCGGGGTGTATCGCCTGATCTTCTTCAGCCCCCAGCTGATGGGCTTGGTCTTCGTTTCGATCCTCGCCGGGCTGATGTTCGAGAAGCGGGCGGGCCTGATCAACCAAACCCTGCAGACGCTGCTCGGCTGGGCCTGGACACCCCCGGGGCTCGGCTCCTGGCTCGACCTGCCCTGGCTCGAATCGCACGTGATGGCCACACTCATCCTGATCTCCCTGTGGATGTATGTGGGCTTCAACATGATCTACTTCCTGGCCGCACTCCAGAGCGTCGACGACACGCTGCTCGAAGCCGCCGAGATCGACGGCGCAGGCCCCATCGGGCGATTCCGCCATGTGATCCTGCCGGCCATCCGCCCGGTGGGCTCGTTCGTGGTCATGCTCTCCATGATCGGCAGCCTGCAGCTGTTCGAGCTGCCCTACGTGCTGCTCGACGGCAGCGGCGGACCGGGCAACCAGGGCCTGACGGTCGTGATGTACCTCTATCAGTCCGGCTTCGAGGTCGGCGACCTCGGGTACGCCAGCGCGATCGGCTGGGTCCTCGCCATCATGCTGATCGGCCTGGCCCTGCTCCAGCTCTGGATCGTGCGGAGGGACGAGGCATGAGCGTCGGACGCCGAACCCCACTCTGGCGCCGTGCGTTGCTGCACACCCTCCTCGGCGTGCTGGCCGTGGTCACGCTGGTCCCGTTCCTGTGGCTGATCCTCGCATCGCTCAAGAACAAGGAAGACTTTTCGCGTTCGATGTTCCTGCCCCCGGGCGACGCACCGGGCACGATCGGCTGGGACCGGCTGACCCTCGAGAACTACCACAATCTCTTTGACCTTGGCTTCGGCGGGGCCTTCCTCAACTCGGTCTTTTACAGCTCCACGACCGCCGTCCTAGCCACGCTCATCTGCGCCGCGGCGGGCTATGCCCTGGCAAAGTTCCGCTTCCGGGGACGCAACGGCGTGACCCTGGGCGTGCTCGCCCTGATCGTCCTGCCCCCTACGCTGCTGATCGCGCCCGGATACGAACTGCTCTATCACCTTGGGCTTCTCGACACCGTGCCGGGGCTGATCCTGCCATTCCTCGCCCCCGCGTTCGGCGTGTTCCTCTTCCGACAGGCGGTCACCCAGTCGGTGCCGGACCAGCTGCTCGAGGCAGCCCGTATGGACGGCTGCTCGGAGGTGGAGATCTTCTTCGCCATCGCCCTACCCCTGATCCGCCCGATGGTGGGGGCGTTCCTGCTCATCACATTCCTAGGCATGTGGAACAACTTCATCTCGCCCCAGATCGTGCTTCAATCCTCGGACAAGCAGCCTCTGTCTGTCGCCATCGCACAGCTCCGCGGCCTCTACCGGTCCGACTACGGGCTGATGATGGCAGGGACTGTGGTTTCCATCGCACCCGTTGCCGTGCTCTTCCTGATGCTGCAGAAGCAGTTCATCTCGGGCCTGACGACAGGGGCGGTCAAGGGCTAAGCCGGCTCCGGGCCTGCCCGCTGGATGCCCGAAGGCATCGAACGCCGAACATAAAAAACAACAAACGCCGGATTGCTCCGGCGTTCGCTGCTTGCTTGCTCAGCAGATCAGGACTTACGGGCAGCCCTGGTTGTACAGGTTCAGGAAGGCCTGGATATCGAAGATGTTCAGCACGCCGTCGTTGTTCAGATCGGCGGGGCACGAAACCTGGGGCTCACCTTCCTCGAGAACAATATTGTCCCAGAAGCTCGCGCCGGGGGCGACACCGTCGAGCTGGAGATGGAGCAGCGCGACCAGGATCTGGCTGGTGCCGGCCGGAGCGATCGCGGTCAGGGTGGCCTCGTTCCACTGGTCGGTAGGGGTGACATTCGGGACCAGGGCCTCGACCTCGTTCACTTCGATCGCGTTGCCGCCGGCGTCTTGGAACACCATCTGCAACAGAATGAGATTGCCCGGGGCAACGGCATCGAAGCTGTTGTGCCACAATTGGGCGCTCAGGGTGTAGGACTGGCCGGGATTGATTCCCGTGACGGTCTGCAGCAAGACCTGGTCGCTCTGCACGCCCCCGAACTGTCCGAACATCTTGGCCGAAGTTGTGCCGTCGAACGCCGGGACTTCAACCGAGACATCGGCAAACACATTGTTGTAGTTCTCCCACCCTTGGAACAGGATGAAGCCCGGACCCGGGGTCTCGAAGCTTCCGTTGGTGAGGAGATTCTGCGCGTTGGCGGCGCCCGTCATCGCGAGGAGCGCGGCCGCTCCGATCTTCAGCATGCCCATGAATGAACTCCCTCTTCAAGTGGTCCGGTGAACCGCGAGACCCGACCGACCGGGATCGCAGACAGTGCGTAACTGTTACGGACAATGTACCAGACCACAGCCGCCTGTCAATGCCATTTCCTTGCCAGTGAAGGGGAAAACAGGTCCACAGAAGGGCATGCCTCCCGGACGGAACCCAACCAGCAAGACTGTAACAGTTCCGAGGCGCCCGTCCCCGGCCTGCATTTATCGGAGGGGAAGCGGCCGCTCGGGCAGGGAAGCCCCGTTCGAAGCGATCAGGTTCTTGTACCAGTAATACGAATCTTTGGGAATCCGCTCGCCGGTCTGATAATCCATATAGACCAGCCCGAACCGCAACGCATAACCCTCGGCCCACTCGTAGTTGTCCATGATGGACCACTGGAAGTAGCCACGAACATCAACACCGTCCGCAATCGCCCGGCGAAGTTCGCAGAGGTAGCGAGTCAGGAAGTCAATACGCCCCGGGTCATGCACCTTTCCGTCGGCGTGGACCCAGTCCATTGATGCGAGCCCGTTTTCGGTGATCACCACAGGCAACCCGTAACGCTCCTGGAGGAACTTCGGCCCCCAGTAGAGCGCGTCCGGCTGCACCGGCCAACGGAACATGGTGATCGGGTAGCCCTCGTACCGCTTGGCCGGTTCCGGCCCATTCTCGCCGGCACGGACGACTTCCGAGTTGTAAATGTTGACACCGAAAAAGTCCAGCGGCTGGTGAATTGTCCGCATGTCCGCGTCCGTGAACGCCGGAACATCCCGACCGAACAGGGCAAGCCCATCCTCCGGATAATGCCCGCGCAACATCGGATCGCAATACCACGAATAGTTGAAGGTCCATCCGTCGCTCGGCACCATGAAGGTCGCCGACCGGGCTGCGTCGATGTCCGCCTGGCTCTCTGTGGCGGGCGACTTCAGATTGCCCACCGGGGCACAGCCGATCTGACTCGGCGTGCGAGCCCGAGCCCGGATCATCTGCACCGACTCTCCGTGAGCCAGCAACGCGTGATGGGTCGCCCGCAGCACATCTTTGCGTGAAAGCTTCAGACCAGGAGCGTGGGTGCCCTCGTTGTGGCCGAGACCAAGGAAAATCTGCGGCTCATTGAGCGTGAACCAACGCGAGACCCGATCCGAAAGCCGATCGACCACGGCGCGGGTGTACTCAGCGAACCAAGACGCCGAATCTCGGTTCAGCCAACCTCCGCGGTAATACAGGCACGCGGGCATGTCCCAGTGGAACAGCGTCACCCAAGGCTCCACGCCCCGCGCGAGCAATGCATCGATCAGACGGTCGTAGTAGGCCAAGCCGGCCTCATTGACCCGCCCGGTGCCGTCGGGCAACACCCGAGGCCACGCGATTGAAAGTCGATACCCGGTCGCCCCAAGCCCCGCGATCAGATCCGCGTCTTCCTCGGGGCGTTCATAGCTACGGCAAGCGACCTCGCCCGTGTGACCGTCGAAGGTCTTCCCTGGTGAGGACGAGAACTCGTCCCACACACTCGGCGATCGACCGTCACGATTCGTAGCACCTTCGATCTGGTACGACGCCGAAGCAACACCCCACACAAACCCATCCGGCATCGCCATGCGACCGCTCCTCGTCCTTGCTCAGCCGGGTTGCCCCGGGGGTGAGCATGGTAGACGGCCCAAACTCTATATCCGTCATGCCCACGCCAAGATATCCTTCACCCCAACGACACCAACCCGGTCGAGAGCTCGGCCAGAAAATCCTCACAAACTCGTCTCAAGGAGCCGTTGCCAGCCTGTTCAAGCCGACGGACGAGCGCGGTGCCGACGATGGCGGCATCGGCGTGCTCGACCACGGCCCGCACATGGTCCGGGGTCGAGATCCCGAACCCGCAGGCGATCGGCAGAGCCGTTACTCGCCTGAGCATCCGGACTCGATCCGCCACTTCGGGCGCTTCACTCCGCTCCCCGGTAATCCCCGCACGGGCCAGCAAATACACAAAGCCCGTGCACCGCTCGGCAATCAGCCGCGCACGGTCCTTAGGAGTGGTGGGGGCGATCAGGAGCGAGCAGGTCAGGCCGTGATCCCGGCAAGCCGCCCCGAGCTCCTCGCTCTCCTCCAGCGGGGCGTCGGGAAAGATGCAGCCGTCAAAGCCCGCCCCGCGGGCACGCTCACAAAAGGCCGCCCCTCCGCCCATGGCATGAACTAGGCTCACCGACACCATCGCCACGAGCCCGGACGACACCCGGTCCCGCACGGCTCGCACCTGATCGAAAACCTTGGTCGGGGTGATGCCCCGCCCGATGGCATCGTGCATCGCAGCAGCGATCACCGGCCCGTCCGCGATCGGATCTGAAAAAGGAATACCGACCTCGATCACGACCGCGCCGGCATCGCTCAACGCGGGAAGAACTTCCGTCAACGCGTCGAGCGTGGGGGCCCCCGCGCACACAAAGGGCATCAGCCCGCCATGCCCGCGTTCTTTCAGCCCGGCAAAGGCAGCTTCAATCCGGCTCATCGTGTGATCACATCCTCGATCTCTTCCAATCCCGCCGTCAGAACTACCGGCCCGTGCTCGGAGATCAGAACATCGTGCTCGTAATGCACAGACATCGACCCGTCTGCGACGAAGATCGGCCACTGCTTGCGGCCCTGCCGCGTCTGGCCCGTGCCGACCGCGATCATTGGCTCGACTGCAATCAGCGTGCCCGGTTCGCAGGGCAGATTTCCATCCGGCCATTCGCCCGGATAGCTCGGCACGACATTGCTGATCCATGGCGAAGCGTGGAGCGCGCGGCCGTACCCGTGTCCGCCGAGCCCCCGAATCAGATGAAATCCATACTTGTCTTCCACCACCCGCTGGACCGTCCTCGCCCACTCCATGTAGGTGTTTCCGGGTCGAAGTTGTCGCACGCCCTGACGCAGCGACTCTTTCCCGGATTCCATCAGCCTCCGATTGACCTCGCTCGGCTGCCCGAAGGAATATGTCCACGCCGCGTCGCCGATCCAGCCGCGATACTTGACCCCGATGTCAACTTTGAGCAGATCCCCTTGCCGAAGGGGCCTTGTCAGATACCCCGCCGTGCCGTGAACAACGCACTCGTTCACACTCAGGCACGACTGCGATGGAAAGGGCGGCATGCGCCCGGGGTTGTACCGATAGAAGCAACTCGACGCGCCGAACCCTTCCAGCGTCTTCCCGACGAAAGCGTCGATCTCCGCCAGGGTGAGCCCGTCGCGGAGGAATCGGGCGAGGGCGCGGTGCGTCTCAACCACCAGCTCGGCCGCCGCCCTTGCGCCTTCAACATCGCTCTCGCTTCGCACCATTGGTCGCATCAGACAGGATGATAGGGATTGCCCCTCGACGCGTCCGGCTGAGATTTCACAGGCCCGGTCCGCCCCGAATCACCCAATCGGTGCAACGATCCGCCCGATGCGCGTCACCATCGTCGCCAATCCACGCTCCGGGCGGGGCAAGGCCCTCGGACTCGCCGGAGCGCTCGATGCCCTGCTCCGCGGGAGAGGGCACACCGTTTTCCGACCGGATCTCACGCCGGATCTGGACATCCGCGGCGCGGCCGAGGGATCCGATCGGCTCGTGGTGGTAGGAGGGGATGGAACCATTCACCATGCAGCCGGCCCGGCCGCGGATGCCGGTGTCCCGATTTATCACCTCGCCACCGGCACCGAGAATCTCTTTGCCCGGTACTTCCGCATGCCGAGGGATCCGTTGGGGGCCCTTCAGGTCCTCGAGCTGCAACACCCCCCGCTCGAAATCGATCTGGGGAATGTAAACGGTGTCCCCTTTTGCCTCATGTGCTCGCTGGGGCTCGACGCGTCGGTGATCCATCGCGTCGAGGACATTCGCGGGAGCAAGGGGGGGCACCTTGCCTATGTCCGACCGGTCCTTCACGAAACATTTCGCCCTAGGCCATCCCACCTGACCATTCGTGCTGACGACCGAACCATCGAGGAGCAGTTCACCGGGACCGCGATTGTCACCAACATCCCGGCCTACGCGTTGAGGATGGACCCGAATCACGACGCGGACCCTACCGACGCGCGTTTGGATCTCGCGCTTCTGCCGTCAAGCACCTCGCTCGGGACCGCATGGAACTTCCTACGCTGCAAACTCAGGTCATCCGGACTGCAGCGCATCCGTGCCGAGCGTTTCGAGATCCGCGCCACCCGCCCCGGGAATCTCCAGATCGACGGCGAACGCCCGAGGCCGTCGTCCATTCTGCCGGCCACACCCGGGCCGAACGATCTGTTGACCTTCAAATCCCATCCCGTGCGGCTGCGGGTGCATGCCCCAAATCACGGCTGACCACACAGCCAAGGGCGGCAGGAGCGAGCACGCTCTAGGTCCGAGAATATATGTTCTGTAAAACTCATGCTGCTCGTGGCGACATAGCCGTCCGCGACGCGGATCAACCTGACCCTTGAATCTGTCTACGCGGCCTTCTTTTTCGCCTCAATCCGCTCGCGGCTCGGCACCTTCACATCGCGGGTGACGCCGATCCACGACAGCCCCTTGATCACTATGTAGGAGGTATCGAGTTCCCACCATCGCAGGCCGTGCCGGGCTGAGGTCGGGAAAGCGTGATGGTTGTTGTGCCAGCCTTCGCCAAACGCAAAGATGCCGAAAATCAGGTTGTTGCGGCTGTGATCATGGCTGGCAAACGGGCGGCTGCCCCAGATGTGGCAGACCGAGTTGATGCTCCAGGTGATGTGGTGCACCAGCAGCACCCGCACCAGCCCGCCCCAGATCAGGCCCAGCAGTGCCCCGGACCAGCTCAGGGTGATCACCCCACCCAGAACGGTCGGTATGGCCAAGCCGAGTAGCACCCAGAGGGGGAACAGCCGGCTCATCCACAGGACATTGCGGTCGCGGGCCAGGTCCGGCGCGTAGCGGTGTACATTGGGTTGCTCTCCGGGCAGCATCCATCCGACATGGGCGTGCCAGGCACCTTTGATCATCGCCCACACACCCTTGCCATGGTGGTGCGGCGAGTGTGGGTCGTGCTCGGAATCCGAATGCTGGTGGTGGCACCGGTGGGTTGCGACCCAATACAGGATCGAACCCTCGCAGGCCATGGACCCGGCGATGCCCAAGATCCACTTCATCACCCGGCTGGTCTCGAATGATTTGTGCGTGAAATACCGGTGGAAGCCCACCGTAATGCCAAGTCCCGTAAAGACATAGAAAGCAAGGAGCAGACCGAGCGCGGTCCAGCCGAAGCCGATCGGCCACAGCAGGATCATGCCCGCGATCAGTCCGATGAGCGGAAGCACGATCGTGATAAGCGTCGCGATCCGCACCGCCCGGGTGGGATCGAGGACCAGATCGGCGTGTGTTGCGATAGGTAGCTTGCCGCCGCCCTTTGCGGAACCGGCCGGAATCGGGAAGTTGGTCAACCGTGACCTTTCACGCTCGCGGGAAATCTCTGTCACTTCGTCCCCGGCCATCCGTAGACCGGGTTGTTCAAACAGACACGGAGGTCGACGAGCGTTCGCCCTCCGTGATCCATCATACTTCGGATGAACGGGTCCGGGTTTGCCAGAACTGCTCCGTCGCGCTCAACATTCGCGAATACCCTACCACGCTCCCCCTGCCGCACCGTGAACCGAGGGTGAAAGCCGCATGACCACCGCGACGACAAGCCTGAAGTCCCTCGCCGAGGAGTTCCTGACCCAGGCATCCACGATAGAACTCGGGGGCGGACCGAAGGCGATCGAACGCCAGCACGCGAAGGGCCGACTGACCGCCCGTGAGCGGATCAGCCGCCTGATCGACCCGGGCTCGTTCTTCCAGGAGCTCGGACTCTGGGCGGCCTATGGGATGTACAGGGAGCACGGCGGCGCCCCGGGTGCGGGTGTCGTGACCGGTATTGCCCCGGTTCAGGGGCGGCTGCACATGATCATCGCCAACGACGCCACGGTGAAAGCCGGTGCGTTCTTCCCGATGACCTGCAAGAAGATCATCCGGGCCCAGCAGGTCGCCATGGCCGCCCGCCTGCCGTTGATCTACCTGGTCGATTCGGCCGGCGTGTTCTTGCCCATGCAGGAAGATGTCTTCCCCGATACGGACGACTTCGGTCGCATCTTCCGCAACAACGCAGTGATCTCCGCCGCGGGGATTCCTCAGATCGCGGCGATCATGGGTTTCTGCGTCGCGGGGGGAGGGTATCTGCCCGTCCTTTGCGACACGCTGCTGATGACCGAGGGCTCGGGTTTGTACCTGGCGGGCCAGGCGCTGGTGAAGGCCGCGATCGGTCAGGATGTGTCCGACGAGGATCTTGGGGGCGCGAAGATGCACGCCCAGATCTCCGGGACGATCGACTTCCGCGAACCGGACGACGAGGCCTGTCTGCGACGGCTGCGTTCGCTCGTGGCGAAGTACCCCCCTGCCCGGCCCGCCATCGACCCGGCGGCCCGCCACAAGCAGCAACCGGTTCGCTCGGGCGACGATGTCTACGACATCTTCACGGACAAGCCGGGCGAGCAGTACGACGCGAAAGACATCGTGGCCTGCATTGTGGATGCCAGAGGCGAGCCGAACGCGGACGGACACACCTCGCTCGCGCCTGATTTCGATGAGTACAAGCCCGAATACGGCCAGTCTCTGGTGTGCGGGTATGCCAAGATCGGCGGGCACGCGGTCGGCATTGTCGCGAATCAGGGCAAGCTGACAACACGCCAGATGCCCGGCGGCAAAGCCGGCCCGAGCAAATCGACCAACATGCCACGGGTGATCTACGATGACTCGGCGGACAAGGCCGCCCGATTCATTATGGACTGCAACCAGCGCAAGATTCCGCTGATTTTTCTGCACGACACGACCGGCTTCATGGTCGGTCGCGATAGCGAGCAGGGCGGCATCATCCGCGCTGGCGCCAAGATGGTCAATGCGATGTCCAACTGCGTCGTGCCCAAGATCGTAGTGATTCTGGGAGGTTCTTACGGCGCGGGCAACTACGCCATGTGCGGGCGTGCATTCGACCAGTTCCTGGCCTTCGCTTGGCCGGGGTCAAAGTGCGCGGTGATGGGCGCGGCATCCGCCTGCGGCACGCTGGCGATGATCGAGGAGAAATCCCGCGAGCGCAAGGGCGAAACGATCGACAAAGAGACCCACGACCAGATCCTCGCCGCGGTTCGAGCCAGCTACAACGAGCAACAGGACATCCGATATGGGGCCGCCCGTGGCTGGGTGGACCGGATCATCGAGCCGCATAAAACCCGCGAAGAACTCATAGCCGCACTCGACGCGGCCGCCCAAGGCTGGAACTACGACCAGCCCTTCAAGACCGGGGTGTTGCAGGTCTGATCCGCGGAACGAGGCCAAGGAGATCCGAATGCGTACCATCCCCCCCCTGCTGCTCGTCGCGGTCGCCTGCCTGCCCGGCTGCATCGTGCAGGACATCCACGATGAGATCGCTCTCTCCAACACGAACCTGGGGAATATCGAGGGCCGACTCGTCAGCATCGACGGCAACCTCGACGGGATCAACCGACAGATCATCAGTCTCCAGGAACAGATGAATCAGACGAACACGAAACTCAGCGACCTGCAGACCCAACTGAACGCAACCAACGAACACCTCGCTTCGCTCCGCAAGACGATCAACAACATCGATTCGACCATCCCGTTTCTGAAGCTCTCGGGAGATGACGACGAGGCGAAAGAGGCGCTCGAGTCCGACACAGCAAGCCAACCCGCTGCCGACGGGCCGGCCCCGGCGAAGGAACCTGCCGGTGGGTGATCGCATCCGAATCACGGATGTCGCCCCGCGCGACGGACTCCAGGCAGAGTCCGTGCCTGTGCCCGTCGAGCGCAAGGCCGATCTCGTGCGAGCGATTCAGCGAACAGGCGTCGCCGAGGTTGAAGTTTCGAGTTTCGTGAGCGCGAAGTGGATTCCCCAACTCGGCGATGCCCCCGAACTCTTCGCCAGGCTTGCCGTTGACAAACCGGAGGGAGTGCTGTATTCGGCACTCGTGCCTAATGAACGCGGCCTCGATGCCGCCCTGACCGCGAACCGCGAGGCTCAGGAATCTCACGGAACCGAACGCCTGATCGACAAAGTCTCGGTCTTCACGGCCTCCTCGGAAACCTTTGCGCAGAAGAACACCAACGCCAGCATCGCCGAGACCATCGAACGGTTCCGTCCGATCGTGCCCCGAGCCCACGAACAGGGAATCCGCGTGAGAGGGTACATCTCGTGCGTTGTCAGATGTCCGTTCGAGGGGGACATCCCCCCCACCGCCGTCGCGGAAGTCGCCAGCCGGCTTCTGGAGATCGGCGTCGACGAGATCGATCTCGGGGACACGATCGGAGCCGGAACGCCGGACTCGATCGGTGGGGTCGTGCTGGAGGTCATCGACCGACTCGCCGGGCGCCCAACAAATGACTTTGGAGATCCGTCCCTGACGCTCCATCTGCACGACACATTCGGACACGCCGCGGAATGCGTCCGCGTTGCGCTCGAACTCGGCGTGCGGTCGTTCGACGCATCATCCGGCGGCTTGGGCGGCTGCCCGTACGCATCGACGCCCGATCATCGTGCCCCCGGGAACATCGCCATGTCCACGCTTGTCCAAACGATCGAATCGATGGGCTTCACGGCGGGCATCGACCAGGTCGCCCAACGCGAGGCCGACCGCATCGCGGCGGAGTTGATTCGATGATCCGCTTCGAGATCCTCGGCGACCTCGCGTCCGTCACGCTGGCCCGGCCGGAGAAGCGCAACGCCCTCACGCCGGACATGCTCGAATCGCTCGCCGGTGTGTTCGATCGCATGCCGGACAATATTCGCGCCGTGGTCCTGTCGGGTGACGGGCCCGCATTCTGCGCCGGATTCGATCTCAAGATCTGCGCCGCCGACGCCACGGGCGAAACGATGCGATGTCTGCTGACCGGGCTCTCACGCACAGTCCGGGCCATGCGGGCGATCGGCGCCCCGGTCGTGCTCGCGGCCCACGGGGCCGCCGTCGCCGGGGGCTGCGCCCTGCTCGGGGGCGCGGACATCGTTGTCGCCGAGCGGGAAACCAGGCTCGGATACCCGGTCGTGAAGATCGGCGTCTCCCCGGCGGTGTCGGCCCCGTTCCTGACCGCGATGATCCCAGACGGCCCGGCCCGCGCCCGCCTGCTCGATCCGGAACTCATCACCGCGGATCACGCCCTCCGAATCGGACTCGTGCACGAGCTCGCCGACGGCCCGGGCGCCACCCGCGAACGCGCCAATGACATCGCGCGACACCTGGCCACGAAGCCCGGCATGGGTGTCGCCGCCACCAAGGCCCTGCTCAACGACCTTGCCCGCCCCCGCACCGACCACGCCGACGACGCGCTCCGCGCGTCTCTCGCACTGACCGGCATGGACGAGGAACGCGACCGCTTGACCGCCCTCTGGTCCTGACCGAACGGAACCGCCATGAACGACGCAGCCCTCCTGGAGCACAACGGTCCGATCGCCACCCTGACGATCAACCGCCCCGATGCCCGGAACGCCATGTCGCTCGAGCTTCTCGATGCGATGCACGCGGCGATGGAGCAACTCGAACGCGATGCACGCGGGTCGCACATTCTGGTCATCACCGGCGCGGGCAAGGCGTTCTGCGCGGGCATGGATCTCAAGGCCGTGCTCGTGGAACGCTCCGGCGACGCGAGCATCGGTAAGCGTCTGCTCACCCGGCTTGCCGAGCTCACTGTCCGGCTCCGCGCCCTTCCACTCGTCACAATCGCGTCTGTCAACGGTGCGGCCATCGGCGGCGGCTGCGGACTCACCTGTGTCTGCGATCTCTCCATCACCCACGCCGATGCCAAACTGGGCTTTCCGGAGGTTGATCTCGGTCTCTGCCCCGCGGTCATCGCTCCCTGGGTTGTCCGCAAGCTCGGGCCGGGGCCTGCCCGGCGAGCCTTGCTCATGGGCGGCGTGATGTCCGGCACCGAGGCCCATGCCATCGGGCTGATCGACTTCCTCGCCGGCTCGCGCGATGAACTCGCCGGACTCACCCACGACATCGCTACCCGGCTCGCGTCCGGCGGTCCCAAAGCGCTGGCCGCGACCAAGTCGCTGCTGAACAGGCTCGACGGATCCGAGGATCCGCAAGCCGTGCTACGGGGCGCGGAATTGAGCGCCAGCGTCCTCGCCACACCCGAGGCTCAGGCCGCCCTCAAGTCCCGCATGGTCAAGTAGTTTCGCTTCGACCGAAATCCGCCCAACCCAACCGAAAGATGTCCTCAAAGCCCACCGGCGGGCATAGAATGGACGGTCGATTCGATCCCCGACGGGATCTCCCGGGCGTGAGGGACGCTCCGGGGTCGCCGTCGCCGCCGACTCACTTCGGCAGTCAGGTGATCATGCCCGAGCAGCCGCTCCCCATCCGCACCATCGACTCCTCCGCTGGCCCTGTTGTGGTGCTGACGCTCGAACAAGGCGACCGTCCCGTGGTCGTGATCGATGAGTCGCTGCTGCGTCGGCTCGACGAGGCGCTCGGCAGGCTTCCGAAAGACATGGCGGGCTTCATTCTGGAATCGGCCGCCCCACGCGCTTTCGTCGCCGGCGCGGATCTCAAGGCCATCATGGCCATGGACGATCCTTCCCTGCATCGGTACCTCGAGTTCGGCGCCTCCGTCTTCCAGCGCATCGCAGACCTGCCCTGCCCGACCGCCGCCGCGATCCACGGCGCGACCTTGGGCGGCGGGCTCGAGCTGGCCATGCACTGCGACGGGCTCATCGGCCTCGTCGACAAGGATGCCAAGCCATACCCCATCGGGCTTCCCGAGGCAGGGCTGAAGATCTGCCCGGGCTGGGGTGGCACGAACCTGCTCCCCGCTCGCATCGATGCAAGGACCGCCATCGTCGCCACGGCCACCGGGGTCCCCTTCAACGCTCACACGGCCGATGAACTCGGCATGTTCGACGCCACCTGCTCCAACCGCGACGATCTCATCCAGACCGCGGCCGACTGGATCGGTGCCCAGCGAGGACACACCGATCTCGGCACCCCGATGCACTGGGTCGGAGCCGACCAGCATCTCCCGGACGCCCAACGCGGGCTCGAGAAGGCCCGCGCCGAACTCGCCGAAACGCCCGAGGGCGACGCCGTTCTGGGCTGTGTCGCCGTCGGGCTGTCCCAAGGCTGGACGGCCGCCCTGCAAATGGAACGCAACGAGCTCGTCCGGCTGCGTCACACCCAACCCGCACGAGAAGCCATCGAATCGTTCTTCGCCCGTTCCGCGAAACCTGCGGCGAAGAACTGACCACAACCTGCAACGCCCGAGAACCGGGCGCGGACCGATCCAAACCCCGCACCGCGGGGGCCACGAGGAGCCCACCCATGGCCGATGTCAAGAACGCCGACCTCAAGAACCTCAAGGGCGTCTCCGAGCGCGACAAGCAGATGATCGCGGACGCTGAGACCCTGCTCGGCCCGGAGCCCAAGTCGATGGGCGCGGTCAAGAACTACTTCTGGGGCCGGCTCCGCGACGACCTGCTCTTCCCCTACCCAGACATCGCCAAGTCCTCGCCTGAAGAAACCGCCGAGTGCGACCGCCTCGTCGCCGAACTTGAAGACTACCTCAAAAACGAGCACCCTTCCGTCGAGATCGATCAGGAACAGTACATTCCCGAGTGGGTTATCAAGAAGCTCTTCGACATCGGCGCTCTCGGCATGACCATCCCCAAGGAATACGGGGGGCTGGGCATGGGCATCACCAGCTACAACCGCGTCCTTGAAACCATCGGCAAGTACTGCGGTTCCACCGCCGTTCTGGTCTCCGCACACCAGTCGATCGGCTGCAAGGCCGTCATGCTCTTCGGCACCGAGAAGCAGAAGCAGGAGTGGCTTCCCAAACTTGCCCGTGAATGGCTCAGCGCCTTCTGTCTCTCCGAGCCCCAGGTCGGCTGCGACGCCGGCGGACAGGAGACCTATTGCCAACTCTCCGATGATGGGGAGTACTACATCCTCAATGGCGAGAAGAAGTGGGCCACCTCAGGCGCGATCTCCGGTCTGTTCACCGTCATGGCCAAGCAGAAGATGCCAGACGGGAAAGAGAAAGTCACCGCGCTCGTCTGCCATCCGGACATGGAAGGCATCGACATCTTCTCGAAGAACCGCTCGAAGGCGTGCATTCGTGGCACATGGCAGGCCCGCATCCGCTTCACCAATGTCAAAGTTCCTCGCGACCACCTTCTCCATAAGGAAGGCCGCGGACTCAATGTCGCCCTGTCCTGCCTGAACTACGGCCGATGCACCCTCTCCGCCGGCATGCTCGGCGGCGCGAAGCGTGCCATGGACCAGGCGATCAAGTGGTCCCAGACCCGCTACCAGTTCCAGCGTCCGCTGGCCGACTTCGAGCTCGTCAAGCAGAAGATCGCCCACATGGCCGCCCTCACCTACGCCATGGAATCCGTCCTCTACATGACCACCGGCATGCTCGACCGCCACGATGAGGACATCATGGTCGAAACGGCCATCTGCAAGGTCTTCTGCTCCGAGATGGGCTGGCGGGCCGTCAACGACGCAGTCCAGATCATGGGCGGCGAAGGCATGATGACCGAGAACGAGATAGAACGCATCTTCCGCGACTCGCGCATCAACACCATCGTCGAGGGCGCCAACGAGGTCATGCAGTCCTTCATCTTCGCCTACGGCGGCAAGCAGCTCGCCGAGAAGATGCTCGGCATCAAGGAAATGGCCGACAACAAGCAGTTCTCCATCCCCATGATCAAAGCCGCCATCCCGCTCGGCATGGAAGTCTTCCTCGGCATGCGCCCCAAAGCCCCGGCCGTGCCCAATGTCGATCCTTCGCTCCGACCCGCGGCCGAACGCGTCTGCAAGCTCATCAGCGAGCTGACCTACCAGTTCAAGATCGCATCCAAGAAACACGACGCCGCCATTGTCACCCGTCAATGCATCCAGGCCAGGCTCGCCGATGCGGCGATCTACATCCACGCTTGGAACTGCACGCTCTCCCGCCTCGACCATGAGATCAAGAAAGGCGAATCCGGGCTCGAGTTCGAGCGCAACAAGGCGGCCGCGATGCACTTCTTCGATCTCGCCGAACTGGCCATCCACGACTGCTTCCGCCGCCTCCACGAGAACGCCGACGACACCATGGCCAAGGCGGCCGAGGCGGCGCTCGCCTACACCGAGACCCTGCCCAACTCCGACTTCATCATCTCGGAGCGTTCCCCAAACGCCAAGGGCACCGGACGAATCCCGAAACAGAACCACATCAAACAGTTCCCCGGCACCGGCAGGGGCGTCGCCGGCGGCACCGGACGCGAGAACATGAACCAGACGATCGAGCAACTCTGACCGTCGGCATCGAGCCGGGAGCTGGCCCAACCCGGGCGATCATCCACACACGGTGCGGCTCGGTCCGCATCTACTTTCGCTTCGCCACGATCCCCGCGGTCAGGACCATCAGAACGCCGGCCCCGACGACAAGTTTCCAGTACGCGACGCCAGATGCGCGTCGCCCGGTGGGCGGGACGGGCGCGAAGCGGGGCTCGGCGTCTCCCTCCGCCACGATCGGTGCGATGACCGACCCGTCCGCCCGCTTCGACACGCCCTCGATGTGGTCGAT
Organism: Planctomycetota bacterium; assembly: GCA_003696675.1. Taxonomy (GTDB): domain Bacteria; phylum Planctomycetota; class Phycisphaerae; order Phycisphaerales; family UBA1924; genus UBA6054. The sequence goes on along the minus strand of RFGH01000057.1, from coordinate 1,965 downwards.
GACGCTGAACCCCTCCGGCACGCGGAAGGCTGGGGGCTGCGAACCGGGGCGTAACGGATGCACATCGACCAGCCGCGTCTCGGTCACGGCCTCGCCCGTACCGTCGGGCAGCTGCCGTATCGTCACAATCCGACCCGGATACCGTCCGCCCCCAACGAGTTCTTTCCAGTCCAGGTACGCAACCTCGACCTGCGCCGTGCCCCCCTCGTCCAAACGGCGGTACGCGGCGACATCGCCCCCAACCACATCGAACTCCGCCCTCGACCCGTCCTCGAGAACGACCCTGATCGTCCGCGCAGACGCATTATGGCCCTCGCCCGGGATCTCCTCGGCGTCCAGCTCCCGCTCGATTACGGGACGCAGCGCCCCGATCGGCGACAGATCCAACTCGCCCGCTTCGGATAACTCGGTCGCAAAACGGTTCGACCGGATGGCGGTCAAAGACCGCGCATCGACCGTCCAAGACTCGACATATCCGCTCAAGCGTGCGTCGATCAGCGACTCGCCCAGATCGCCCAGGATCAGGTACGCTTCGCGACGCACCCAGTCACGGGCCACTTCAAAGGCGATATTCTGTGTGTCACGCCCGTTGTACGCCATCACCGCCTCGCCTCCATAGCCGAATGGAAGCGAGAACATGCTCCAATCCAGCGGCGCGGCAACCGCCGAACCACAGAGGCCAACGAGCGCGTACACACCGTGCAGCAACGCGACATTTCGCGGTTTCGACCAGACCGCCATGAAACTCGTTTTCACTTGAGACCGCCAATAATGATGAAGCACCGGCCCGTGCCCGGCGTGTCAGCGGGCACGGTATAAGTCGCAGTCGGAGACGGGCCGAGCAGGGTTCTGTTCGTGCAGCACTGCGTCGTAAGCGGCGAACCACCGGTGTAGATGTCGAGTGGTACAGTCGCTGTTGCTCTCGTGCATGGCTTTCGGCCGAGCAAAACAACATCGCAGCTCGATCCGGGCGGACAATGCAAGTAAGTGGAACAGCCGTTGCTCGCGAACGCCGTGCATCCCGCCGGACCGGATTCGACGAGCGGAATGTACCCAACATGGGGGGTTCGCAGCACATAGCACAACGCCGCGGCATCCGGGGACATCCAGACCAGTGTCAACAGAACACCGAATATCGCAACCGCTTTCATACCAGGCGTCATCAGTACCTCCATCTGGCCGATAAAGATCGAACTCTTTTGTAGAATACCTCCCCCCCCCCCCTGTCAATGGTAAGGTAATGGCGTGAACGACCGAATCAATCCCGCCACCCAACAAGACCGTGGGTTCACCCTCGTCGAACTGCTGGTGGTCATCGGAATCACCGCCGTTGCGACCGGGCTGATGATGCCCGCCCTCGCGTCCGTGCGCTTCAAGGCATTCAGGGTGCGCTGCGAGAGCCAGGTCCGCCAAATGGCATTCTCAATCTCCGCCTACGCAGCCACCGAACGCGACCGCGTTCCCTTTCCCTTCCGGCGCACCACCATGCCGAACGGGACCGTCCTGACCACGCCGGACGGACGCATCCTCCCGCCCGAAGCCGCCTTCGCGGCCGGCGACTTCTGGGTCCAGCCCATGCTCGACGACTACGGCGGCTCGTTTATCGCCGAGCCCCTGCTCTGCCCGCTGGACAACATCACGCGCGAGACCGCCGCATGGGCCGCAACCCAAACCGGCGTCGACCCATCTCATCTCTGGCTGCCGCTCGCACGCCCGATCTCACGCTCTTTCTATATTGCTCCGCAAAGCCTCGCCCGCGATCGAACGGCCGGGTTGGTCGCTTCCGATTTCCGCGTCGCACGGATGTCAGATGTCGCATTCCCCTCGGCGAAGGCCTTTGTCTTCGAGGAGATCGCTTTTCACGCCGGACCGGCAACCCGCCCCGCTCCACCTCTGACAATCTCGGCATCGGACGGCTCCGTTGCGTTCCGATCACCGGATGATGCCACCCCCCCCGTGCTCATC
>RFGH01000056.1 GCA_003696675.1 Planctomycetota bacterium | reverse complement strand
GGCCAACCAGCAGGCGCAGCTCGCGGCGCAGCAGTCCAACCAGCAAGCGGGTTTGCAGGCTGGGCTGGCCAACCAGCAGGCGGGTTTGCAGGCTGGGCTGGCCAACCAGCAGGCGGGTTTGCAGGCGGGGCTGGCCAACCAGCAGGCGCAGCTCGCGGCGCAGCAGTCCAACCAGGCGGCCGACCGGGAGCGGTTTGCCCAGGAGGCGGCGCAGCGCACGCAGGTGTCGCAGTTCAACGCCGGGCAGCAGCAGGCTCGGGATCTGGCGCAGGCGCAGCTCAACGACTCGCTGGCCGCCCGCAACCAGGCGCACTGGCAGTCGCAGCGACAGCTCGAGGCCCAACTGGCGGCGCAGCGGGCGGCGCAGCAGGCGGGATTGGAGCAGCAGGCAGCGCTGGCGCAGTTTGCCGCCGACCAGGATCGGAGCCGGTTCAACACGGACCTGCTCAACCGCACGGGCATCTACAATGTCGAAAACTTCCTGCGCAATCGCGCGGAAAACCGCGCCTATGCGGGCAACGCGGCCAACCTGCTCGCCTCGACCGCGCAGGACCCGATGCTGGCCGTGCTCGGGCGGAGCAGCGTGGCGCCGGGGATGACGCCGTCCTTTCTGGGCATGCAGACGCAATACCAGGGCACTCCCCAGCTCTTTAATCCGTATTCGAGCGACATTCTCGGCATCATACAGGGCAACGCGGCCAACCAGATGCAGGCGTCGATCGCGTCGGCGAACAACCGATCGTCGCTGTTCGGATCGATTTTCGACATGATAGGTTCGGTCGTCGGGCTTGGTGGTTAACAAAAGGAGGTCAAGGTAATGAGCTTTGGGTTTAACAATGCGCCGCTGCCCTGGCAGCTTTTCTCGGCCGACCAGGTGCGCAGCGGGGAACTCCTCGCTTCTGGCTTGCAGTCGGGCGTGGCCAAGCTCGCCGAGAACATGAAGGAGCTGGCGCGCAAGCGGGAGAAGAAGGAACGCGCCGAACAAATGGCCAAGGCGGGCGCGGAGTTGTTGCGCGAGGCCGGCGTGGCGGATGAGACGCGGTTGAAGGACTTCCAGCAGGCCGCGAAGTCGCTGGAGCCCGCGGAGCAGATGGCTCTGCTCAGGGAGCTGGCGTCGGCGGCCGAACAGCGGCGCAACGAGGCGCGTCTGCGCAAGCTGGCCGAGGCTCAGGCCGCTGCGATGCAGTCGTCGTCGGCGCTGCAGGCCATGCAGGCCGCGGCGCAGATGGAGGAGCGTCGCCGCCGCCTGGCGCTGGACGAGAAAGAGGCCCGCCGCAAGACGCCGATGGATCTGACGCCACCCGGCACGGTGATCCCGCCGCAGGCGGAGGGCGCCCCGCCGCTGCTGGTGACGCAGGCATCGCGCTCGCACGTGGCCGCGCAGCCGCTGGTGACGTCAAATGACGCACCGGCGGGGCCGGGCGAAGGCCCGCCCATGTCGGCCGACGGGAAATTTTACTACGACGGCAAGCGCTGGGTGCCGGTCAGGGAGGGCGCCGGGCTCGAGGACGCCATGACGGCCTCCTCGCGCGCCGAGCTGGCAAAGGAGATTGCGGCGACGCAGGAGCGCATCGCAGAGCTGCGCCGCAAGCTCAAGGACGGTGGCGAGAAGGCCGGCCCTGCCTGGGCGATCAACCCGGCGCCCAATCGCCGGGAGGCGCTGCAGGCGGAGATGGACAAGCTGCGCATCCTGCTGGAGCAGTATGAGCGGCTGACCGGGCAGTCGGCCGGCGGCGCCGCGGATCCGGCCGCCATGCTGGAGGCCGTCCGGGCAAGGCTGCAGCAGTTGCGCGGCGCGGGGGAGCAGTGAACCGCCAGAGACGACGCAGATGGCAACAGCCAGGGTGGACAACGACCTCATGTTTGGCGCCCTCGAGGCGTATGATCGCGATGAGCTGGAGGCGCTCGAACTGGGCCTGCGGGCGCGCGTGGAGGGCCTTGATGCGCTCTCGCGCGAGGAGCTGGAGCGGCTTGAGGCGGTGCTGTCGCGCGAGGTCGAGCCTCCCCGGGAGCCGCCGCAGGGCGAGCGGACATTGTCGCCGGGCGCGGCGGCGCTGGAGGAGCATTTTGCGCGACGACAGCATCAATTCAAGGAGGGGCTCAAGCTGCCCGAGCGGGGCTCGATGCTCGACGAGATGGTGCGCACGGGCCTGCGTGTGGTGCCGGCCGCCGGTGGCGTCATCGTGGGCGCGCCGGCCGGTCCGCTGGGCATGGCCGGACTGGGTGCGGCAGGCGCGGGCCTGGGTGAGGCGGCGGCGCAGGCGTATGAATACCTGCAGGGCGAGCGGACCGAGCCCAATGTGACCGCATCGGCGGTGGCGGCGGCGACGGGCGCGCTGGCGCCCATCACCGGCGGCGTGGGCGCGACCCCGGCCCGCACGGTGCTGCGGCAGGTGGGCACGGGCGCGGCGCTCGGTGCGGCAAGTGGCGCGGCTTTTGAACGGGCGGAAGGTGGCAGCGGGCTGGCTGGGGCTCTGTTTGGCGGGTTCCTCGGCGCGCTGGGCGGAGCCCTGGCGGCCCGTGAGGTGAGCGCGGCGCAGCGCGAGTGGTATTTTGAGCAGGCGCGCAAGCTGGGCTTTCGCGGAAAGACGTGGGCGGATTTGCGCGACTGGTATGAGGAGCAGCTCGTTGAGCGCGCGCGGCGCGTGGTGGCGGCCGAGCAAGGTGCGGCCGAGCAGAGTGCGGCGTCGCCCGCGCCTGACTCGCAGCCGCCCGTCCGGTCGGTGGACGAGGCTTCGCCCACGCCGGGGCGTGAGATGACCCCGCCAGTGGTGGATGCGGACGCCGGGTTGAGGACCGTGCCCGAGGCACCGGAGGTGGCGACGCCGGCGGAATCTCGCGCGATGCTCCCGGCTCAACCGCCCGCACCAGCGAGGATCCCGGCTCCGCCAGTGGATGCGGATGCCGGACTTCGGACCTTGACCGAGGTGCCGGAGGTGGCGACGCCGGTGGATGAGGCACTGGCGGCGCGCCCGGAGCGGGAGCAGCCCCCAGCCTCTGCGGAGGAGCGGCCGGCGCGCGAAACGGTGGCGGAGGTGCAGACGACGGCGGGCGAGCTGCCTGTGCAGGTGGCCAATGGCGACGCCCCGCCCGGCGGGACGGTGTTGCAGACAACCCCGGCTGCGGACCGCAAGGTCTCTCAATTGGTCGACCGCAAGCAGTTTCGCGTGCAGAAGGCATTCGTCCTCGAGGCGGTGGAGCAGGCTTTGCGGGCGGCCCCGGAGGCGGTCGCGTCACCCGACGATCGGGTGACGATCGAGGTGCCGGGCGATGGCACGTTTACCGTGCCGAACAGCAAGCCGGCGCTGAAGCGGTTTGGTGAGGCGATCGCAAAGCGCTGGGGCCAGCGGTTTGAGGTGGGCAAAAGAGGCGAAAAGAAGGTGACGGTGTCGTCGCCGTTCGGGAATGTCTCCCCGCCGCCCCGGTCCGGAGGGAAGTCGACGCTTTCGCCCGTGGCGCGCAAGCGGCCGGCAGGTAAGAAGGTTGTCGAAGTGGCGAAACTCGCGCTGCGAGTGAAGCCGTCCTCGCGGATTGACTGGGAGTTCAAGGAGCCCTGGCAGGATGGGGCGTTTACGGTCGCCACGGATAAAGCGTATTTGTTTGCGGCGTCAGGCGGCGCGGCCAAACCGTGGGGGCAGCATGTGACTGGCGCGAGTGGCGCCGGGGTGACTTTGGACAAGCTGCTGCCTGCCTGGTTGCGGCTTGAGCCGTCGGGCAAGGTATCAGTTGAGCGCCGTGCGAAGGCGTATAAGGGCTGGACGCCGATGGAGGTGTCCACGGCGGATCTCGAGCGCTGGGCGACGCAGGCGGATCTGTCGCAGGCACCGGACACGCCTGCGAAGTTGATGCTGCTGCACGAGCGGGGCGGCAAGCTGGCCGGTGTGAGCACGCCGGATACGTCCAAGCAGGGTGGCGGGGCCTATGTTTCGGAGGGTGTGCGTCCGGGGGAACCCGCCCGCGCGCTGGTCGACGCGGCTTACATGCGGGTGCTGGCGCAGCAGGCGCGCAAACTGGGCGCCGAGAAGGTGACGTTGCATCTTCCGCCGAGTCGTGACGAGATGGTTATCACTACGGGGAGTGACTTCGTGGCGGCGGTGGCACCCTTGCAATTGCCAGATGGCGCAGCGCCCGCGGCGCCGGATATCGGGCAGGGGCAGACGGCGCGCGCGTCCAGAAGCGGCGGCGGCAGCACGGCCGCGATGGCGGCACTGGGCGGCGAGGCGTTGCCCGGTCCGGGCGCGCAAGAGCGGGTGACGGCGCCGGCCAGGGCGGCCGCTCAGAGCGCCGAGCCGCCCCAAGCCGCTGTCAGCGGCGATGTCGAGGAGTCAATGGGGTTTGCCCTTCACGCGGAGAGCGGCGCCCCGCTGGCGATCCACACCGACACCGATGTGCCGGTGGAATTCGCTCAGCTCGACAAGCTCCAGCCGGCAGAAATGCCGGAGCTGGTCTGGCTCGTGAAGGAGTTGACCGGCGACGTGCCTTTCATGCGCAGCTATCCGCGGGCGCTGGGCATGTTTTACGGCAGCGGTAGCGGGAAAATCGGCCTGCACCCGAGGGTGTTTGCCGACCCGGCGGTGGCGGTGCGCGTGCTGGCGCACGAGATCGGCCACCTTGTGGATTACCTGCCGCAGCGCACACTTAAGCGCGGCAATCTGCTGGGCCGGCTGGCGACCTTGCGCGAGTTTTTGCAGACGACCTTCCCGGTGCGGCCGGGTGATGAGGCGCTTGGCGGGCCGGTCCGGGCCGAGGAGCGGCGGCGCCTTCGGCGGCAGGCTGACCAGGCGTTTCCTCGGGACCGGGAGGCGGCGGCGCAGCGCTACCGGGAGCTGCTGGCGCGGTTGATCGAGGAACGCGGGCTGACGACGGAGCAGCGGGTGCGAGAGGAGCTTGTCGCGCTGAGCGACTGGTGGCGACCCTTCCTCGGGCGTGAGGGCGTGCCGGCGAAATATCTGCGCTACCGGCAGTCGGGCAAGGAGTTGTATGCGGATTTCCTGAGCGTCGTGCTGGTGGATCCGGCATCGGCAAAGGCAATGGCGCCGACGGCCTGGGCCATGTTCTGGTCAAGGCTGGATGCCAAGCCGCAGGTCAAGGCGGCGTTGTTTGAGATGCATGAACTCCTGCACGCGCCACGCGAGGGGTTTGCCAAGAAGCACGCGGCCCGGCGTGCGCGCACGATGGCCGCCTTCGCACGCGGCGACGAGATGTATTTGCGCATGGTCGAGCAGCGGCATCGGCTGCGTGATTCGTGGCAGGGGTTCCTGCAGCGCGTGAAGCAGGAACTGGTGGATATCTACTCGCCCATTGTGGATCGGGCCCGACCGCTGGCTCGCGCAGGGAATGACGCGGCGGCGGCCGTGATGCGCGTGTTTGACGAGCATCCGCTGGCGATGGACTCGCGCGTCTACCTCATGACGCAGGCGTTCTGGGAGCAGGTGGTCAAGCCGGTGGAGGCAGCCGGGCTGACGCTGCATGACCTCGGCGAGGTGCTGCTGCACCGGCGAATCGTCCACGACGTGGAGGGCCGGGCGCAAATGGCGAACCCGCAAGGGCACACGCCGGAGACGTCGGCGGCGCAGCTGGAGTATCTCCGGCAGCGGCACGGTCCGGAGCGCTGGGCGGTGATCGAGGCGGCAGAGGAGGCTTTCCATAACCAGGTCTGGGGTGCTGTGCAGGAGGCGGTCGAGGTCGGGACGTATTCCCGGGCGGCGGCGGAGCGTTGGGCGAAGGATGAGCGTCGCACGTATGCGACGTTTCAGGTGCTCGAGTATATGTATGACTGGGTGCCGGCGTCGATGCGGCCCCAGAAGGGCACGCTCAAGGACATCGGCAACCCGGTGCTGTTTACTTACCTCAAGCTGGCCAGTATCCTGCGGCTCAACCAGTTGCAGCGCGCAAAGTGGACGGCGATAAGCTTTCTCCAGGAGTATTTCCCGCACGAGATCCAGCCGGCGCGGATGATGGGGTCCGGCCCTGGCGCTCGGGCGGCGCCCAACCCGGATCCGGCCGGGGGCGTCCTTGAGGCGCTGCAGGATGGCCAGCCCGTTGGGTTTTGGGTGCCGCGGGATGTGGCGCGGGCTTTTGAGGGGGTGACACCCGCGCATGCCTCTGCCATTGTCCAGCTGATCAGCTGGCCGTGGCGGAAGATATTTTACCCGCTGTTTATCACCTTCAATCCGGCGTTCCAGCTCGCGACCGGGCCGCTCCGCGACATTCGCCGCACCAACCGCAATGTCGGGTTTCGCGAAGGCGCACGGCAGCTCGGCGAATATCTCGCCAACCTCGGGACTCTGAGCGTCGAAGCGGTCAACGCCCTGACCGCCGGGCTCCTGCCGCCTCTGCCGGTGCCGATGACGCAGGCGGCGCGGGATGCGCGGGATTACCTTGCAGGACGGCCGAATCCCCTCGTGCGCGAGATGATGCTCAACGGAGCGATCGGCACGCCGCTCGATTCCTTTGTCAAGGGGGCGAGCAAAAACGACGCCATTAACGAGCTGGCGCGGCGATTCCGCCTGCTGCCGGAGGCGGAGCGGCGTCAGTTCCTCCTCGCACACGCCCTCCAGCCGGCGCGCAAGCTGCTGCGGTCGGTCGAGTATGCCGGACTGACGATGGAGATGATCCCCAAGATGTCGGTGTATCGCTCCAAGACGCAGAAGGATGGCCTGCCACCGTCGGAGGTGGCGGCGGTCGTGCGCAACCTGGTGGGTGTGCCGAACTTCCGCCGTCAGGGTCGGTCGACCCGGTTTGTGAATACAATATTCCCGTTTTTCAACGTGTTCGCCCAGGGGCTCCTCGCCGATGCGGAGCGGGCGCGGAGCAGGAAGAGTGCCGCCGGGTGGTGGTTCCGGTGGGCGGCCGGCAGCGGTATCCTGCGGCTCCTGGCAGCCGCTGGCGCCGCCGGGTGGCTGGGCAAGGAACTCAAGGAGCTTTACGACTACGAGAGCGAGTATAACAAGACCAACTACCTGGTGGTTCCGCTCGGCTGGCAGGATGGTGGTGAGGTGACGGGCAAGCGCCTGGTGCGTATCCGCATCCCCGAGGACGAGACGGATAGGCTCCTCGGAGGCATACTGCACAAGTCGGTGCAGCTTATGGCTGGCAAGGAGGGCGCGAAGTGGCAGCAGTTGCTGGGGTTCGCCGGCGGGCAGGTGCCGGGGATCAACCCCGCCATCGACATCCCGCTCAAGTGGGGAGAGTATCTGGCTGGACGCAACCCGGTGGACTCTTTCCGCGGCAACCACGTCCTGACGAATACGGAATACCTCGCAGGCGGCTGGGCGGCGATGGGAAAGATGCTCAGATGGACGTATAACCAGACGGGCGTGCAGAACTGGGTGCGTTGGGATCCCGAGGCAAAGACGGTGATGGAGATGACGGTGAGCGCGCTGCCAGGGGTCAACCGGCTCATTGGGGTGACAGATCGCGGCGTGCGCGAGCTGATCGACGCCCAGAAGGAGGGTGAGGCCGCCGGTCGGGCGAAGATCCGCGTGCGGTTGCCTAAGGAGGTGCAGTCCCTCTATGGGGAGTATCAGTTTCTCCGGTCGGCTGGAAAATTCCGGAGCGAGCTGCAGGAACAGCGCTGGCAGCAGCTCCGTATCTGGTATAACAACGTCTATTCGCCGTTGTTCGAGGCGCTCGAACTCAACGACGAGGGCGGCGAGAAGGTCGCCTTCGCGTCGAATGTCGAGGTCCTGCGGCGGCTGTCAGAGCCGTTCACCCGGCGGTGACGCTCACTCGTCCGCCCCGAAGGTCACGGGGATCCAGATGAAGCGCCGCTGCGGCGGGTCGTCGGGCGTCTGCGTGACACCGAGCACCCAGGTGCGCCCGGTCACTGTGTCCAGGCAGAGCATCTGCGCGCCCATCGGAGTCCCTCCCGAGACGACCGTGTAGCGTCCCCACACCTGGCCGGCGGTCGGCTGCACCGGCAGCTGAGCCGTTGCGGTGTTTTCGGATCGAGGGGCAGCCGTGCCGAGGAGCAGCACGATCGCCGCGCCCGCCAGAAAAATCGCAAACCGGTGCATTTTCCGGTGCATGAGACCTTTTACCCTCTGTAATACGCTCATCCGTAGTCAGGCGCTCTATCCAATTGAGCTACGGGCGCGTAAGTGTTGTGTTTCAGCAAGTTGCGACGAATTTTATCAGGCGTTTGTGTGGCGTGGTCCTGATTTTTGTCGCAACTTTATGTTGCCAAGGTTGTATCTGGTTGTATCTCTGGGTGTCAACAAAAACTTTTGCAAACCGGTGCATTTTCCGGTGCACGGTTTGCCGGTCTCAGAGAGGTGGTAGCTATGGCAAAGAACAAGAGTGAGGGATACATGTTCCTGCGGCGTGGGATCTGGCAATCTCGAAAGGTGATCAAGGGCCGGGAGTATACCTGGTCGACGAAGACGGGCAACCGCGCGCTGGCCGTGCGCCGCGCGCGGGACCACTGGGCGGCGGTCATCGCCGGGGAGTATGCGCTGGTCGATCGGCAGGCGAGCCGTCGGCGCTGCGCGACGCTGGGGGAGGTCGTCGAGGCCTACCTGCGGTGGCCGACCGATCGCCCGAAGCGGCGAACGCGGCGCAATAACGTGAGCGCGCTGAGGCGGGTGGTCGAGCTGGGGCAGGGGCGGAGCTGGGACCCGTCGCAGCCGGTGACGGTGCTGACGGCCGAGCTGGTGCGGGCGTTTCAGTTTGCGCGGTTGCGCGAGGTGCACGGTGCTGAGCCGGAGGTGGTGGAGCGCGCGCGCTTCGGCGCAAACTCGACGCTCAACCAGGCACGCAGCGTGTTTGCGTCGGCGGAGCCCTGGCGTCTGGCGAAGATCGATGTGCCTGAGCTGCAGGCGTTCATGCGCGCGCCGAGGTTCAAGGGGGTGCAGATCGACTGCGAGTTCAGGCCGTTCGGTCGTGAGGAGCTTGACGCGCTGCTGGCGGCTCTGGAGCAGGCGTGGGCGGAGCAGGATCCTGTGTATTTGCCGGCGGCGCTGATGTTGTTTGGCGGGTTGCGCAACAGTGAGGTCGCCCGTGCCCGGCGAGACTGGCTCGAGCGGGACGGCGCCGGTGCGTGGGTGCATGTGCGGGTGTCAAAGACGGTGCGGGGGCGCCGCCGGGTGCCGCTGCCGCCGCAGGTCTGGGCTCGCGTCGAGGCGCTGGCAGGCAGGGAATGGCTGCTGCCGGGTGGGACTGCGACGGAGCGGCACAATCTCGCAACCCGGCGGCTTAATAGCTGGCTCTCCGGGGTGCTTCCGGGTCGAGAGGCGTATGACCTGCGCCGACAGGCGGGGAGCTGGGTGCTCGACGAGCAGGGGCTGGTTGCCGCCGCCAATTTTCTCGGTCACCGAGGGACTGAGACGACGGTGCGCTGGTATGCGTCGAGGATCCGCGGATTGAAGCCCGTGAAGATTTTGCGCGCGGCAGGCGAAAGTTGACTTGACATGAGTCTCTGGCTGGGCGATTGTGGCGCTGTTCGCCCGCGAGCGGGCGCGGATTAAAACAATTTTGCGCCGAAAGGCACTGGAGACGGCGAAAGCCTCACTCACTACCACCGAGCCCCTGACCTCAACGGTCAGGGGCTTCGTTATTGCGCGGGCGGCGCTGGCCAGATGGTTTCGTGGAGGAGCTGAATTTTGTGCGCCTCAACGCGCAGCTCCGGCTCAGGCGAGGAGGGGTCTGCGTCCCGCATGCGCATCTCAGCGAAGGCGATGGCCGCCGCCGCCTCGGTGAAGGGGCCGGCGATCTCGCGCGGCCCGTCGAAGACAAAGTAGGTGGTGCTCAAGCTGGCCATGCAGCCAGCATTTGTCGCACATTGTGCGTAGTCAACCTTTGTCTTGCCGGGAGAGGAGTTTCGCCAGGGCCTCGGCGATGAGGTCAGCCTTGTCTGGCTGTTGGGTCTCCTTCGCACCATAGTGGGCTTTGAGCTCTTCCACCTGGCGCTCGAGTTGAGCGAGGCGCACCGTGTCGGGGAGGGCGACGCGCAGCGAGGCGCGCGCCAGGGCGTCTCGCTCGACGAGGGCGCCGATGTAGGTGGAGAGACTCATGCCCTCTTCTTTGGCTCGCTGCCGCGCGGCAGCCAGGGTCTCGCGCCGGAACGACACACCGTGCGTCACGGTGCGCCCGGAGCGGCGCGGCTGTTTCGTGTGGAGTGGTCGAGACTGAGTCATATTTGTTAGTATCGGCGCAATTGTTGCGAACACAAGCAGAGGCGGGCGTCAAGGGTGAGCAATCAAGGATTCCCCTATACTGGATAGGGGGATGTAAATAGGGGTTGACGCGTCTGCGCAAAGTAGCAACATGTGCGACAAATGGAGGTGCAACGGCGGAAAACTCAGGGTATATCGTGGAGGCCGGGCGTGCTGGAGCTGGCGAAGGCACTGGCTAAGGCGGACGGGCGCTCGCTGAGCGACTACGTTAACCGGCTGGTCATGCAGGATCAGCACAAACTCGCCGCGCAGCAGCGGCAGGAGGTGGCCAATGCCGGAGCAGATGACG
>RFGH01000004.1 GCA_003696675.1 Planctomycetota bacterium | reverse complement strand
CCAGCCGTCGCCCATGTCATTCGGCCCATGATCGCCACGCCTGAATGAATTGTTCGGATCACCGTGGGTCCGACTCATATCCCAGTAGGGCTCGCTGGGCTCGCCGGGGTCGTGGACGCCGTTGCCGTTGTCGTCCTGGAAGCTGAACGCGCCGTCGCCAGCGCCGACAATCGTTTCAATCGGCTCCGGCGTCGACGGATCATTCGTCACCTGCACGTACCCCGTGTCGAGGTAGGGCTCCAGGTGGACCCGCACGCGCAGGCGCAGCGAACGCTGTCAGAACACAGATCAGGGTGGGGATGGCGCGGTGAAGGATCATCGTCGGCCTCAATCATGGTTCGGCCGTGACGGCCGCCGGGTTCCCGGTCGGTCACTCAGCGCTGGCGTTTGATTTTGATCTGGTCTTTGAGCCGACGCAGTTCTGGATCCGTGTTGGCGTCCCGCGCGGGATCCAGGGCGATCTCGATCGAGACCGCGGAGAGCTGGTCATCGAGATCCTCCGACCTTCGCAGGCGCGCCGCCTCGGCCCGCAGCGCCGCCACCCCTTCGGGACGCTCATTGGCGAACTTGACCATGTACCCAGCCATCCACACGCCCCAATGATGCAGGATTGGATCATCCTCCACCAGCATCGCGACGCCGTCATCGACGAAGATGGGCGAACCGAGTTCTCCGGCGACACGAACCGCCCCTCCCCACACGGTGGCCAGCGCAGTCGACGCCTTGGCGGTCACTTCCCACTCTTCCACGACCGGCGCCGCATTCGGCTCTCTCCGCCACGCGTCGCCCACCGGCCGACCCGCCGCTTCCCATGTAGCCCAATACGCTTTGTCCACCTCGAAAAACCGGCGCCTGGCCTCCAGCGCCAGCGGTAAGATCGCGTCGGCGAACTTACGCAGGATCGGCTCGGCGAGCTCACGACCGAGGTAGGGCACGAGCTTCAGCGGCCAGTAGTACTCGCGTCTCTCCCCGAACGGGCGCTCACTATCCTCGATGTACGCCTCCAGCGTCGGCGGCACATGCCTGAACGCCTCCCGGATCGCAGGCGCAAAGTGCGCCGGCGCCACCGCGACCGATTTGTACAGGTTCGTCGGTGGGCCCTCGTGGCCGCTGGCTCTGCTCAGGAAATCGATGAACGCGGCCGCGTCGTTTGGGTCCACCGGCGACCCGTCCTGCCAATACCCAATCCGTGTGGGCGTCTTGAAAATCCGATCAATCTCCTCCAGCTGCGCCGGCGTCAACGGCGGCGGCTTCTCTACGTCATGCGCAAGCGCCAGCGGCGCAGCGCGCCACGCCGCCAGCACGACGAGAACAGCAATCGTTGCCTTCATCATCGTCGTTGACCTCCTTCGCTGGCCGACGGCGCGAAATACAGGTTGCCCGAGCAGACCAGGCATTCAGGGTCGCGCTCGGTTCGCGCGAAGCCCTCGTATTCGTGCAGAAGCCGGCGCATCGTCCGCGTGTCCGTGTCCGGCTGCAACGGCATTGGCGCTCGAGGAAAGAACACATAGCGAGTGAAATAGACGTCCAACCGGTTCGTCAGCGCGTGGCCGATCTCGTGCGCCAGCGCCCGGATAGCGCTCTCCTTCATTGTCGGGATCACGGCTGCGGCGGCGGCCACTTGCCCGCGGCGACGAGGCGCTTCCGCATCTCTCCGGCTTCCATTTGCGCGTAGAGGCCGACATTCACCGCAGCGCTGTCGTACGCCGTG
>RFGH01000003.1 GCA_003696675.1 Planctomycetota bacterium | reverse complement strand
GGCTACCCGGGCGACGGGACCGACGGCACGGGCACGGTCCCCGACGACGGCGGCGACGGCGGCGGGGGCGGAGGCAACCCCGACAACGACGGCGACGGCGACGGTGTCCCCGATGCGACCGACAACTGCCCCAACGCCTTCAATCCCGGCCAGGCCGACACCGACGGCGACGGCCTCGGCGACGCCTGCGACCCGCCGCCACCACCACAGTGTGACATCAGTGTCGTTGGGCCTGACACCTTGCGGAACGAGACCTCCGCTTCGTATACGCTCTCGCCCGGCGGAACCAACGTCGTGTGGGAGGTGGTCGCGACGCCGGACATGGTGGTCGTGGATACGCCTCTGACAGGTTCGTCGATCTCGCTGACGGCGCTCGATGCGGCTGGCGTGTTTACAGTTCGTGTCAGCGCAGATCGGAACGCGCTGCGCTGCACGGCAGTTCTCGAAGTGCGTATCGTCAAGGTCGACATCGTTGGCCCGATGATCCAGGACATGTTTCCGCGCAAGCAGTGGCTCGACATCGGCCACTGGGGTGACGACCGCACAGCCACGGAACTGACCGGTTACACCCCGGGCCCCGACGGCCTCCTCATCAACGGGTTGCTCATCAACAGCGTCCCCACGACATTTATCGACAGCGATCCGGACCGCTTCATGATCCGTGTCGTCGATGACGCCGCCAATGCGGACGCGACGGCCAAGGACACGATCGAGGCCGGGCTCGAGACCCTGCTCGCGACCGGCCAGACCGATGACGATCAGACCATGCTCACCCTCACGGAGGCCGGCGCCGACACCGGCGAGTTCCTCTCCGAGCCTCTCCTGCTCGTGTCGCCCGACCTGCCCATCGGCGATCAGCCGGATGATGATGTCGCGGTGTGGTCCGTCGTCGCCGACGGTTTCGTGCCCGACGATGCGACAGACGACCGCACCCACCGGGCGACTATCGACGGCTCGGTCAGGGCCACCTACAACACCGGGACGCAGACCCTCAGCAGAGAGGCGCCCGTCTCACAGCGCCAGCCGGTGGAGGCGCGGCGTGTTTTGCGTGTGCGGATCCGCATCCATTTGGAGCCGTACAATGAGCCGTTCGGACTGTCGCGCGACCCCAACGCCATCCCCACCTTAGGCGGATACAAGGGCCTGCGCGCGGAGAACGGCGTGCTTGTCGTGAAGACCTACAACGTCGGCATTGATGACACATCCGTGGGCGCCCGTGACGGCTGGTTCACCTTCCTTGACGTGAACAACAACGATCGCCACGACCCAGGCGAACCCAGCGAGCCCTACTGGGATATGAGTCGGACCCACGGTGATCCGAACAATTCATTCAGGCGTGGCGATCATGGGCCGAATGACATGGGCGACGGCTGG
>RFGH01000055.1 GCA_003696675.1 Planctomycetota bacterium | reverse complement strand
CGGCTCGGCGGCGACCTGTGCGCCGGTCTCCTGCTGCCGTCTGAAGTATTCGTGCCGTTCGGCCTCGGACGGTTCGTCGGCAACAACGCGATCGATCTGAAAGCCTTCCGGGAGTTGCTCTCGGGCAAGGCGGACGGATGGGGCGACAATGCGCTGCGGCTCGCCGCCGTTTTTGTCGAAAAACAGAAATGCCTGTGGATCAGGCGATTCGGCACTACCGACAGCGTAGATGGCTCCGCTTTCCTGCGGCTTTTGCGGAGATTGGTCCGCGGTTGCGGGCTGGGGTGGGGGGGCTACCGGCCCTTGCCCTTGCCCTTGCCCTTGCACTTGCGTTTGCCTGGCATCGTCTGGTCCTTTCTGTGTTGGAGGTTGCGTGTTGTTCTGGCCGTGTCGTCCGGCAACGGCGGAAATGAGCAGGGAGGCAAGCACGCCGGAAACGCCGCCGGCATTGCCAGACATGAGCGCATCGTCGAAGAGGTCGCGATGCTCGTCGTAGAGCTGTTGCGCAATCGCGTTGCCGGCTGTCGTCTGGGCAAATTCCTGAATCCATTCCTCTGCGCCTTCGATCCCTGCATCGACCAAGACTTGGCCGAAGCGGCCGCCCGACAATTTGTTGAGGCGCGCGAGCATCCGGCTGATCGGCACGGCTTCGGTCGTGCCGACCGCAGTATTCAGGAGCATCGAGCGGAACGCGGTCTCGTCGTCCGCTCCCTTGGACTTGGCATCGGCATAGCCTGCCGCGCCGCCGACCGCGCCGCCGAGCACAACTGGCGTAATGACCGGCGACTTGGTAATGGCACCAGCTCCGATAAACGAGAGCATCGAACCGACGGCCTGCGGAACCTTGTTGAACCAGAAATCCTCCGCCAGCTGCGGGTCGGTCGGCGCGATCTCCCGGACCGTATCGCGAATCCATTTTGCGAAGCGAGCCGTAGCAAGGTTTTCCAATTCCTTGTCCTTGTAGGCTCGCATGAACTCGGGCGCCGCATCGTCGATTTTCTTGGCGGTGATGGCGATCCAGTCGGACACGCCGGCTGGAAGCTCCGCAAGGCCCTGCACGAGCGAGCCGAGGGCTGAGGCAACCTTGGTGCGCAGCGGAATGTCCTTGAGCGCTTTGGCTTTTTTGGCGGCGACCTCCATGAGGACCGCCTGTTCCTTCTGCATGCGCTTTGCCTGGTTCTCGTCGGCCGGGGCCTTCCCGGCAAGCCGGGCAGCGGAAAGCGCGCCGATGCGGGCGCCGAGGCGGCGCTGCGGCTCAAGGGCGACCTGTTCGACGGAATGATATTGCTCGGACTGCGCAGCGGGCTGGGCAACCGGCTGGCCCACTGGATATTTCGGGCCGCCGGTGCGGTTCTCGTCGAGGCGGCGGAGCAGGTCAGGGGATGGTGTGCGCAAACGCTCCCGGGCGGAGGGCGTCGCACGGCTCTGCTGCGGAGGCGGCGCCATATCGTCGAGGGATACGCGCATGCCGTTGCGCTTGCGGTTGACCGCACGCACCGCCGCGAGCACATCCTCGCCGGTCACCTCGAAGCCGGGGATGCGTGTTTTGGCAAGCTCGCCGATCTGTATGGTGGCGTCGCGTTCGAGCTGCTCCGCACGCCGCAGTTCCTCCTGCATGCGCTGGTATCGCTCCATCTTGAGCCGGTAGACAGGCTCGATCTGCTTCAGCTGGCGCTGAGCCTCGATTGCCTCCGGAGTCGGATCGCCTCGGGAGCGGGTAGGGGACAATGCCCCGGAAATCAGGCCCGTCCTTGCCGCGGCCTTCCGCCGCAGCTCCTCGATCTGCGTCTCCATTTTCGGGACGGGCGAACCGTCCTCGCTGCGCAACAGCTTTCCGGACGCGTCGCGCTCGAACAGGTCCGCGCCCTCCTTGTTGAGGAAGTCCTCGATCTGCAGAGCAACTGCCTTGCGGTAGCGCTCGGCGTCCGTCCTCGCCCTGGTCAGCCCGGAGATGACCTGATTGACCGTGTCGTCTGGCGGGGAGGCGGGCGCAGGCGAATCACGCTTCGCGAACGGGTTGAAGTAGGGGACGGCTGGGGGCTCGCGTGTCTGCACTCGTCAACTCAAGGTCAATACAGCAGCGTGTTGGCGAACGGGTTGAACGGCGCAGCGAAGGCCTTCGCCTGCCGTTCCTTCCTGCGCGCCGCCGACCGCGCTGGCGGCCGCAGAACGGGCGGGGGGGTGCCCGATCCCCCGGCGGAGTCGGCAACCGGGGTGGGCTCTGCGGGCAGCAGCCCGATGCGACGCGCCGTCTGCTCGACAATACCCTGCCCTGCGGGAATCGGGGCATAGTTCCCGTTCCACAGCCCCCGGACAACGCTGCCGCCGTAGCGACCAAGCGTATCGAGGAGATTGATCCCAGCCCGGAGGTTTTCCCGTGCCCCCTCCGCGACCATCCCCGGCAGCTGCTGGCCCAGTCCCTTGATCGAATAAATCGGGGCTACGTCATTCTTCGGCGATCCCTGGCCGCCGGATGTGACTGCCGACTGCACCGTCCTCGGCTGTTCCTGTGCCGGCGCATCCGCTCTCGGAGCTGGCGCCGTGTCAGGCTTCTTTTTGGCAGTGTCCTGGTTGCTCTGCGCAGCGGAAGTCGATGGGGCAGGGCTGGGCGAGGCCGCCGGCGGCACAAACACCGCCGCTCCACGGGCCCGCTCCTCCGGCGTCAACGCGATCGCCGGGTTGTTCGCGCGGTAAGCATTGCCGGGCGTCTGGATGTTCAAGCGCCGGCGCGGCCCGCGCAAATTTACGTCAACCGCCCCGTCGCGAATCCGCTGCATGTAGGCGGCAAAGTTGTCCATCGTGTCCGTGAACGCCTTGCTCCCTCCGCGAATCGGCGTCCCAGTCGCTCCAGGAACCTCCTCTGCCCCTTTCTTCGCAGCCCCTTCCTTCGCAGTTCCTTCCTTCGCAGCCCCTTCCTGCGCAGCCCCTTCCTGCGCAGCCTGGGCATACGCAGGGTCGTAGAAAATCGAATTCGCATTCCCCGGACCAAGCCCGTGCTCCCGCTCGACCGACAGGCGCTGCGCCACGCGCTTGCGCTCCTTTTCGGTCCATGCTGACGGCGGCTTGAGCAGGATCGCTTGCAGCTTGCTGTCTGGGCGGTCAAGGATGGGTTGGGAAAGCGGCATCTTGTTGCCGATAGGCAACGCTCACCCCATGCACATCAAGAGGTTGCGTCCGCCACCGCAGCTACCCGCGCACAAACCCGCCCGGCGCCAGATAGCTCGGGTCGCGCGCCAGCCTCCGCAAGTCTGTGCTCCGCAAATACCGCGGGCGATACTCCGTCCCAGCTCCGATGTTATACAGCGCAAGCGCCGCCGCCATGACACAGTCGTCGTGCTCCCCGGGACTCGCCTCCGCCTGCCCGTGCTTGTTCACGACAAACGTCTCGAACTCGTGCTGCACCCGCAAATCCGAAAACTCAATCGCCTCGTCCCGCACCAACGGCACAAGCGCATCGATCACCCAACGCTTCGTTGCCTTGTCCGTGTTCCATCCGTATGGCTTCAGCCGCTCCTGCTCTGTCGGCGTCCGCGCCCCAATCCGACGCACCGACCGATCCCGCCGATACAGGTGCACGCCGGCCGCATGCAACACCTTCACCAAGTAATACCCCGCACCGTCGTTCAACTCCGGCACCACCAGACAACCCCCATAATACAACGACATAAGCTCAACGATCTCAGCCAACACGTCCGCCTCGACCTGGCTGTGATGGTGGCACACCAGCTTCGGACGAAAATACCGCCGCGTCACAGGGTCCATATACTCCGCACGCCACACCTGCGCGCTGTGAAAATCCGGGTTCGCACTCGTCCCGTGCCCCATTTGCTGGTCTCGCCCTCGACACGTGTCCACACCCAGCACATACCGACACCCAATCTTTGGCTCCTCCCACAACCGCAAACCAAGCGAACCTGCCCCGCTGTCCACACGAAACGTCACTTCACGCTCCCCCTGCCTCAACAATACCCCACGCACACCTTCCTTGTCCTGCTTCTCCGTCTCCACTCGCAGGTTCCGCAACGATATAACGCTGAACCGCGGACGACTGCTCAGCAAAAAACAGTCACGGTCGTTGCTCGGGAACTCCTGCCGGAACTTGTCCACATCCCCCTCATACAACGTCTCGATCGTGTGCCGCCGCCAATTCAGCTGCTCCAGACTCACCCCATACAACTCACGCTCCGCACGCTCGTCATCCGTCAACGACGCGCCAAACTCCTCCCGCTCCTCCGCGCAACTGAACTCGCGCACAGAGTCCTCAAACTCATACCACGCCGCAAATACCTTCTCCCACCCATTCCCACGACTCCGCCACGTGTTGTAAAACCACCCGCTCGCTCCGTTCGGCGTGCTCGTCGCAAAACCCAGCGACATCGGACCATCCTGGTAAAACGACCCCAACACCGCTGTCGTCGGGTCCTTCCCGCTGTCGTTTGTGAAGAACGCCACTTCGTCCATGTGCAAAACCTGCACCGTCCCGCTTCGCCCCGCATTCTTCGACCCAGCTGTCTCCTTCCACCACTTCGACCCATTCACCAACTCGATCGAGTCCGTCAGATTGCACCCCTTCTTCACACTACCAACTCCCCCATCCACTTCAACACCTTCGCACCCCATCCCCACTACTCCCCACGGATAACGGTCCCCAACCGCATACCGCCTATACATCTCAAATACCTTGTCGCTCGTCGCCTGTATGTCTCCCATCACCACTCCATTCAACCCACCCCAACGACGCATGTGATGGTAGCACACCGCCTCCGCGATCGTCGATGCCCCCTTCTGCCGAGGCTTCAAGATCATGATCAAACACGCCTTCCCACTCAACTGCGCCCTCCGATACGCCCGAAATACTCGCTCCTGCAATACGTTCGGCACTGGCGCATTCACCTCCCGCCCATCCTTCACCTTGATCCGCGCACAATGACGAAACCACCACTCCGTGTCCTGCGTCACCGCCATCGCTGCCGCCCCAGCATCCAACACGCCTTTCGCTTCCTGTCCCATTCCTTTTCCTCCATTCATCCAACAACCCACACTTATTCACATTTACACCATTTTTTACGCATAGGGAAGTGCTACAGTTTCGCCCAACACAAAAAAAGGGGGTGGGGGGAATGGGGAAGG
>RFGH01000054.1 GCA_003696675.1 Planctomycetota bacterium | reverse complement strand
GGGTGGGGCGGTTTGTTGCTGGCGGCTCGGGGGGGGGGCAATGATTGGGTCGTGTCCGAACCGTACGAGCTTGAGAGCGGTCCCGTTGCTCCGCCCCTGCCGGGGAGCGTGGTGGTGCGTCCGAGTCTGGACGACGCGATCGCGGCGGCGGCGGCGGACATCATGATGCAGGCTCATGCCTGCGTGCGGAGTTTTGGGGATTTTCACCTTGCGATGCCCGCGGGGGAGGCGGCGCACCACCTGATCCTGCGGCTGATGACGGACCCGAACTATCGGGGGTTGCCGTGGTCGCGGACTCATGTGTGGGCGACGCGGGAGCGGCGGATCGGGCCGGAGGATGCCGGGCACTGGCTGGCGGAGATCGGGGAGATGCTGCTGCACGGGTCGGACCTGCCTTCCGAACAGATCCATGGGATCGATGGGCACCTGCACGACGCGGACGCCCGGTACGAGCGGGCGTTGTGCGCGGCGTTGGGGACCCGCGAGCCCGGGCACGACCGTCTGGACTGCGTGGTGCTGCCGGCGACGGAGGCTGCGGTGCGCGGGCACGAGGACCCGATAGGGCGGCTGGTGGGCCCGACCGAAGATGGCGAGGGCGTGGGGCTCACGGTGCGGGCGATCCGCGGGTCGCGGCTGGTGATGGTGGTCGGGCCGGGCGTCGGCGCGAAGCCGGTGCTCGATCGGTTCGGCGCCGATGCCGATGCCGTGGGCGTGGTGCCGGACGGCGGGCTTCTGCGGTGGTATCTCGATCGGGCCGCCCTAGGGCACGAAAATCTGGAGTGAATGTGAGCGAGTTGGGCAGCCATATCGAGCCGAACGAGCGGGTGACCTTCCGGGTGTTGTACCAGGACGAGCACCTGGTGGTGGTCGAGAAGCCCGCCCGCGTGGTGACGATGCCGGGCATCGGGCATGAGCATGACACACTGCTCAACGGGCTTTATGCCAGGTTTGGTGATCGGCTGCGTCAGTTGGGCGTGGCGCGGGACCATGGGTTGGTGCACCGGCTGGACCGGGAGACATCGGGCGTGTTGGCAGTGGCGTTGTCGCACGAGGCGTATGACGGGCTGCGGGCGCGGTTCGAGCAGCGTGAGACCCGCAAGTTCTATTGGGCGGTTACGATGAAGGCCCCGCGCGAGCCGGAGGGCGTGATCCGGCGTTCGATCGAGGAAGTGCTTCAGCGCAAGGACAGATACACATCAACGCGTACCGCGCGGCTGAGCAACCGCGGCAAGCCCGCGCTCACGGCGTACCGCGTGCTGAGCGAGTCGGACCTCGGGGCTGTGATCGAGGCCCGCCCGGTCACGGGGCGGTTGCATCAGGTTCGGGTGCATCTGGCCTCGGTCGGTGCGGGTGTGCTGGGTGACGACACCTACGGTCCTCGGCGGACCAACGACGCCTCGCCGCGGCTGGCGTTGCATGCGCACCGGCTGGCGTTCGATCATCCGGTCACGGGCGAGCCTATCGATGTGCGGAGCGCATGGCCCAAGGATCTGCGGAGTCTGCTCAAGCGGCTGGATCTGCCTAGGCCCGATCTTGACGAGCGGGACACGGTTTCAGATGAGGGCGCCGATGAGGTCGGCGGCGACTCGGTCGGCGAAGAGGAAGCCGGCGTCGGTGAGTGACCAGCGATCCCCGGATGCTGTTAGCCACGCGTTTTTTTCTGCCGCGTGTACGGCGGCGCGCAGTTCCTGCTCTTTGCCGATCCGGGTTGCGTCTCGGATCGCCCGCGCTGCGTCCACGCCTTCGCGGAGGCGGATGCCCGTCATGAGCCGGTCCATCAGTGCTCGGGTAGGATCGGGCTGCTCGAGTTCGCAGATCGGGGCGAATCCGTCGTCGTCGGTGCCGAGATACTCGTCGAGCCGCGGGGTGTTTTTCCAACGCCACCCTGCGACATGCGCGCTGGCGCTTGGGCCGGCGGCCAGCCAGAAGTCCTGACGCCAGTAGGCGAGGTTGTGTCGGCACTCGGCGCCGGGCCGGGCGTAGTTGGATACTTCGTAGCGGTCGAGCCCTGCGTCGCGCAGGACGGCAACGGTGTGTTCGTACATGTCGGCTTCGAGGTCGTCGCTGGCTTTGGCGAACTCGCCGCGGTGGAGGCGGGCGGTCATGGCGGTGCCCGATTCGTAGGTGAGGGTGTAGGCGGATATGTGTTCGGTTCGCAGTGCGAGGGCGGTGCGGAGGTCGCGGTCCCAATCATCGATCGACTGGCCCGGCACGGCGGAGATGAGATCGATGGAGAGTCGGGTGATGCCGGCGGCACGGATGTGCTGGCATGCGAGGGGGAGTCGGTCGGGGTCGTGCCGGCGTTCGAGCGTCTGGAGGTGGCGGCGGTCGAACGACTGGGCGCCCATGCTGATGCGGTTCACGCCACCCTCCACAAGCACGGATACAAGCTCGGGGGTGACGGTCTCGGGGTTGCACTCGACGGTGAACTCGGCGCTGCCCGAGCGGAGTGCGGCGAGGTCGTAGTGGTCATCGAGGGCGGCGAGGAGGCGCCGCCAGAGGTCGGGCCGGAGCAGGCTTGGGGTGCCGCCGCCGACGAAGATGGTGTCGATCGGGCCGGCGAGTGCGGCCAGGGTGGTGAGTTCCCGGACCAGGCGGTCGGTGAATGCCTGCTGGCGGTCGCGGGTGTCAACGATGGAGTAGAAATCGCAGTAGTGGCACTTATGGGTGCAGAAGGGCATGTGGATGTAGAGGGAGCGTGGGCGGGAATGGCCCTCCCGGGCGAGGAGGGGCGAAATTCCCTCGGCGGGCTGCCGGGCTGTGCCGAGCGATCGTTGCATAGGGAGCCGGATGGCGATATCGTCGGGCAAGGGAATGGTATCTCCGAGGGTCGTCCGCGGGCTTATGGCGCGGTCGGGAGCGAAAGGATAGATCGCGGTGGAAGTGGCGCTTGTGCGAGTGACGGCCGACGGGCAGACGCAGCGGGTCAAGCTCTCGAAAGATCGGACGGTCATCGGGCGGCAGGAGGATTGTCAGATCCGCATCCCGATCGCCGGGGTGTCGCGTCAGCACTGCGAGATCGTGGTCAGGGACGGTTCGATCACCATCAAGGATCTCGGGTCGAGCAACGGGACATACCTGAATCAGGAGAAGATTACCAGCCATCCCGCGGCGGCCGGGGATCTGTTGTCGGTGGGCGGGCAGGTGTTCCTGATTCAGGTGAACGGTGAGCCGGAGGAGATCGAGGCCGAGTTTCTTTACGAGGACGGGCTGCCGGAGCCGTCTTCGAACGCCCCGACCACCGTCTCGCAGCCCAAGCCCTCACAGGGCGCGGTGAAGGCGAAGGCATCTGGCGGCTCGGCGGATGAGTCGAGCCTGATGGACTTCGATTTCCTGGATGATGACGAGGAGCAGCCGCCGCTGTGATCGGTGTTTCACTCGTTCGAGGCGGATTCTGCCTGCTCTGTTTTCTTCGTGGCCGACGGCTTCTGTGGCACGCGGATGTTGGTGCCGCAGGATCGGCAGCGCACGGTCTTTCCGCGGGCGATCTGGGGGACGGCCAGCACCTTCCGACAGGTCAGGTTGGGACACCGGATTCGGACCGGGGTGTCGGACATCGGACGGCTCCTCGGGATGAATATCGGCCAGTATCGGGGTGGATGCGACTCCGCGTATCGTTCCGTCGGCACATGCTGTCCGTTTGTGCGGGCTGGAATACCGGGCGAACGCGGGCGTGGTCCTTTGCGTACCCTTGATTGGGCATATGGCCCTGGCAGGAGATCGACCCTTGAACGGATTCTCGGACCGAGGCGGATCGCACGGCTTTGGGCCGCACTCGGCCGTCGTCGGGCTGCAATGGGGCGACGAGGGCAAGGGCAAGCTTGTTGATCGGCTGGCGTCGGGCTTTGACGCGGTGGCACGGTACAACGGCGGGGCCAACGCCGGGCATTCGGTGGTCGTGGGCGGGCAGCGGTATGCGCTGCACCTGGTGCCTTCGGGGATTCTCGCCCCGGGTGTGCTGGCGGTGATCGGCAACGGGGTGGTGGTGGACCCGGAGCGGCTGATCGAGGAGTTAGACGCTTTGAGCGCCCGTGGTGTGGATGTGTCCTCGCTGCGGATTTCGAACCGTGCGCATGTGGTGCTGCCGTATCACAAGGCCGAGGACGGTTTGCGTGAGGAACTGCTGACGGCCGTGCCGTCGGCCCCCGACAGTGCGCCGAAGACGGCGGTCGCGGCGATCGGGACGACGCGTCGCGGCATCGGGCCGGCCTATGCCGATAAGGTGCAGCGTGCGACGGCCATCCGGGTGGGCGATTTGCTCCGTCCCGAGCTGCTCCGGTCCAAGCTCGATCTGATCTGTGCGATGAAGAACGCGATTTTCCGGTCGCTGCACCCCGGGGATGCGGAGCAGTTCGACGCGGGTGCGCTGACCGAGCGAATGCTCGAGTTGGGCGAGCGGCTGCGGGCGTCGATCGTTGATACAACCTACCTGCTCAACGATCTCGATCGGGGCGGCAAGAGCATCCTGTTCGAGGGCGCCAACGCGACAATGCTCGATGTCGATCACGGGACATTCCCGTATGTGACCAGCTCGAACGCATCGAGCCTGGGGATCGGGCCAGGAACCGGTTTACCGCCGCAGAGGGTCGGGCGCATCATTGGTGTGGTCAAGGCGTATTCGACGCGGGTCGGCGGTGGCCCGATGCCGACGGAGTTGTTCGATGACACCGCGCACCGCATCCGCGAGCGCGGGCGGGAGTACGGCACGACCACGGGGCGGCCGCGTCGGGTGGGTTGGATCGATCTGGTGGCGTTGCGATATTCGGCGATGGTGTCTGGCGCGACGGAGCTCGGGCTGACGCTGCTGGATGTGCTCGCGGGCTTGGACGAACTCAAGTTGTGTACGGCGTATCGGACACCTTCGGGCATGACCGACCGGTTTCTCCCCGACGGTTTCGAGCTGGGCGAGGCAACGCCGGTCTATGAGTCGATGCCTGGCTTCGGGGACGAGATCACGGGCGTGCGGAGTTTTGACGACCTGCCCGAGTCGGCGAGGCGGTATGTCGAGCGGATCGAGGCGTTTGTGGGTGTGCCGGTGCGGACCATCGGCGTAGGCCCCGATCGCGAGCAGACCATCGAACGCGAGGCGGGCGTGTCGGCGGGGAGCGGCTCGTGAGCGTCCCCGCTGCGAGGGATTCGGCGATCAGCCTCGAGGCCCGCAAGGCGCTCGAGCGGATCACCGCGAAGTTCCCACAGGCCGATCCTGTGGGATTGCTGCCCGATGTCTCCCCTGCCCGCATCCCGCGGCACATCGCGGTGATCATGGACGGCAACGGGCGTTGGGCGGAAGAGCGGGGGTTTCCCCGGATCTTCGGGCACCGGGCCGGTGCTTCGGCGGTGCGCGAGATCATTGCGGGGTGTGTCAAGGTCGGTGTCGAAGTGCTGACGCTGTACTCGTTCAGCAGCGAAAACTGGCGTCGGCCGTCCGAAGAGGTTGAGGCGTTGATGCGGCTCTGCGTGGCTTATTGTCAGGGCGAGCAGGACGAGCTCAAGCGGAACAACATACGCGTGCGGGTGATCGGGCGTCGCGAGGGCATGCCGAGCGATGTGCTTGGCGCGTTAGACACCCTCTGCGCAGCGACCGCTGACTGCACCGGGCTGACGCTGTGCCTGGCGATCAACTACGGCAGCCGGGATGAGATTCTCGACGCGGTACGGGTGTTGGCGGGGCGAGTGGCTCGTGGCGAACTCTCGGCGGACGGCATCACCCACGATGTGTTCGAGGCGTGTCTGGATACCGCCGGGTTGCCCGACCCGGACCTGCTGATTCGGACGGGTGGGGAGATGCGGCTGAGCAACTATCTGCTCTGGCAGCTGAGCTACGCCGAGCTCTATGTGATTCCCGATCACTGGCCGGATTTCAACGAAGCCGCCCTGTATGGGGCCATCCGGGCGTATGCGCAGCGCCAGCGTCGGTTTGGAGGTTTGGATTCCGACGCCCCCTGATCGGGGGCGATATGCTCCCGCCCGTGCTGCGACAGCGTCTGACACTCGGACCGATCCTGATCCTCGCCCTCATCGGGTTGGCATGGCTTGACCAATGGCTTGAGGGGCGTTCCGGTCCCGCATGGTTCGGGAAAGGTACGCTGCCGCCGGCGATCGTGGCGGCTCCGGTGATGTTCTTTCTGGGCGGGATGGGGGCGCGGGAGGTCGCCAGGATTCTCCGCGCC
>RFGH01000053.1 GCA_003696675.1 Planctomycetota bacterium | reverse complement strand
GTAGCGGCGAGGCAGACGGCGGCAAGGTAATTGACGGCCAGCCGGTCATATCGGGTAGCGATCCGTCGGAAGTCCTTGAGGCGGCAGAACATGCGCTCGATGGCGTTGCGGTCGCGGTAGAGAAACGGCGAGAAGCAGTTCTTCCAGCGGCGGTTGATCTTCGGCGGAATGTTCGGCATCGTGCCGCGCTGCTCGACCTGGCGCCGAATAGCGTTTGAGTCGTAGCCCTTGTCGCCAAGCAGGATCGGGGATGGCGGCATTTGCTCCAGCAGGAGATTTCCGGCCGTACAATCAGCCACTTGCCCGCCCGTCAGCAGGAAGGCGATGGGCCGGCACTCGCCATCGCTCAGGGCATGGATCTTTGTCGTTCGCCCGCCGCGTGAGCGGCCGATCGCCTGCGTGCGCTCCCCCCTTTTCCGCCGCTGGCGCAGCGATGGGCTTTCACCGCCGAGGAGTCGATCAGGACCTGGGCCGGGGGACCGCCAGCCGACGCCAGAGCATGGAAAATATCGGTCCACACGCCCTTGGCGGCCCAGCGCACGAACCGGTTGTAGAGGGTTTTGCGCGGCCCGTAGACCTCCGGCGCGTCGGCCCAGCGGCCTCCGGACTTGAGAACATGAATAATCCCGCTGATCACCCGGCGGTCATCAACCCGGGGTTTGCCACGCGTATCGGTGGGAAGAAGCGGCTCAAGCCGCGCAAACTGCTCGTCATTCAGCCAAAAATGGTCTCGAATCATCATCGGTCTCCCTTCGCAGACCGTGAATCACAAAACCGCCGCCGAGGGAATCACTTTTATGGGTCCGGACCCTAGGTGGGGTCTCATGGCTGATCAGCCTGCACCGCTGGTTGGAACTCCTAGAGGATTGCTGTCTTCCTTTTTGCTTGTCTCACGACTGATCAGCCTGCACCGCTGGTTGGAACAAAGCATTAGATCCAGCTGAGCCAAAAGTTGTCTCACGACTGATCAGCCTGCACCGCTGGTTGGAACCGCTTTCTCCGGCGCGTAATCGAAGTTGAGGTCTCACGACTGATCAGCCTGCACCGCTGGTTGGAACACAATTGGCGTCTGTATCTCGCCG
>RFGH01000052.1 GCA_003696675.1 Planctomycetota bacterium | reverse complement strand
GGGTGGTGGCGGTGGTGCTGGGCATCGGGGCGGTCGGGGTGGGCGTGAGTTCGATCGTGGCCCGGCGGTCGCGGCGCGACTCGCACGCGGGCCCGTTGGCCGGGGCGATCGGGGGCATCCTTCTCGGGGCGTCGGCGGCGGTGATCGGAGTCATCGTGACCGTGCTGATCGCGGCGGCGTTATGATCCGGCCCACAGGAGCACGCGATGACGCCCGAACCATCCCAGCCCGCGGCACGGGTCCCGTACGGCAACCGGTGTCTTTCCTGCGGGTTTGACATCGTGGGCGTGCCGCTGGGTCAGCGGTGCCCCGAGTGCGGCGCGGTGGTGCAGCAGTTCGCCGGGCCGGGCACGCAGAAGCAGGGCAAGGCGATCGCGTCGATGGTGCTGGGCATCTGCGCCCTCGTGGTGGGGTGCATGTCCTACGGGTTGCTCGGTCTGCCGTGCGGCATTCTGGCCGTCATCTTCGCCAAGCATGCGCGGGTGGCGGTGCAGGCGGGCACGGCGCCGGTCACTTCCCTGGGCATGGCGACCGCGGGGCGGGTGTGCGGCTGGATCGGGATCGTGGTCAGCAGCCTGATCCTGCTGCTGTTTGTGCTGTATATCTTCGCGATCATCGGGCTGGTCGGCTTCGGGATCGCCGGCGGCGGCGCCGGGCCGGTTCCCGCCCCGATGCCGGTTGGGCCCTGACATGGATACGGGGTTGGGCATGGACTTCGACAAGCACGATCTCTACGAACTCTGCGTCCAGTCGCCCAAGCACCTGGCGCCGCTGCTGCGGGCGATCCACGGCAAGGATCCGCGGACGCTGGGGGAGGACTTCGCCGGGACGGCCGCGTTGTCGTACGAGTGGTGCAAGCGGGACGGGGCGCGGGCCGTCGCGGTGGATCTGGACACGGAGGCGCTCGGCAAGCACCCGGACCATCCGCGGGTTTCCAAGGTCGTCTCCGATGTCCGCACCGTGCCGGACGCGTGCGATGTGCTGTTCGTGGGGAACTTCTCGATCGGGTATCTGCACACGCGGGCGGAGTTGGTGGCGTACCTGAAGCACGCTCGGTCGCGGATGAACCCGGGCGGGGTGTTCGTGTGCGACGCCTACGGCGGGGAGTCGGCGTTCCTGACCGGCGAGGTGCACCGGCCGCACCCGATGCAGGGCGGGTATCTGTGCCGGTACACCTGGGAGCAGCGGCACGCGGACCCATTGACCGGGATGGTCACGGATGTGATCCACTTCCGGGTCGAGAAGGCGGGCGTGATCGAGGTCGAGATGTTCGACGCGTTCGTGTACGAGTGGCGGCTGTGGTCGGTGCCGGAGCTGCGGGACGCGATGATCGAGGCGGGGTTCGCGAGGACGGAGGTGTTCGCGAAGCTGGCCGACGCGTGGGACGACGAGGGGAACGCGTACGTCCAGCCCGTCGTCGACGCAGAGGACGAGTTGGACGAGAGTTTTATTGTTTTGGTGGCGGGGCGGGCGTGAGCACCGATCCGGAGAAAACCTGTCACGAGTGCGAGTATGACATGACGGGCCGGGCCATTGGTGATCTGTGCCCGGAGTGCGGCACACCGTTCGAGGGCTTGCCGCGCGAGCGCAATGCGATGCTCCTGTCCAATACCGCGCTGCTCGGGGCATCGCTTGCCGCCGCTTCGATGGTCTTCATCCCGTTCCTGAGCATCGTGCTGACCTTCATGGCTCTGCTGTTCGCGTATGACTTTCGCATGAACTCGGCCCATCTGAGCGTGCCGAGTGCCGCACGAAGGCGGATGAGGCTGGCGTCCGGGCTCGCCTACTTCTCGATCGTGGAGTTTGCTGCACTCATGGCGCTGTCTCACCGGAATCCGGATCTGTTCAACTGGTGGTAGGCGATGTCCGAAGCACGATCGACAACCTGCTTCGCGTGCGGCTATGACATGCACGACCGTGCCGCCGGGGATCTGTGCCCGGAGTGTGCGACGCCGTTTGACCCGCGGCCTGACCTCCCGGGGGCCGGGTGGGAGTCGCATGCTGCGTTCTGGATTGGTGTCCTGTCGATCGTCATGCTCGTCCCGGCCTCCTTCATCGCGCTGTTGCTGGGTGCGTTCGCGGTCTTCTTTGGGGAGATGCCGACGCGAGCGTGTGACTACCGCGCGACGCGCTGGCAGCGGAGGCGTCTGAGGATCGGATTTGCTTGCGGGCTTGTCGCGGTCTCGGTCGTCTTGGTTGGCATCCTGGTCTCACGGCTTTTGCCCGGCGCCATGAACTGGTGGTAAACCCTACCCTTGGGTATGACCACCCTGACGAATACCGCCACGCTCGACTCGATCAACCCCGCGACCGGCGAGGTCGTCGGCTCCGTGCCGCTGACGCCGGTCGGGGCCATCCCCGGCATCGTCGCCAAGGCCCGCGCCGCCTCCAAGGCCTGGGGGGCGATGACGGCCAAGGAGCGGGCGGACATCCTGCGGCCGGCGGGGCAGGTGCTGATGGACCGCAGCGAGGAGCTGGGCAAGTTGCTCAGCCGCGAGCAGGGCAAGCCGTTTGCCGACGGGATCGGCGAGGTGCAGGGGTGCGGATATCGGCTGTCGGACGAGGTGGACGAGATCGCCGAGGCGGTCCGGCCGCAGGTGTTGAAGGGGGAGGGCGTCGAGACGACGGTGTATCACGACCCGTACGGGGTGTGCGCGGCGATCACGCCGTGGAACTTCCCGATCCTCATGCCGCACTGGATGGTGCTGCCGGCGCTGGTGGCGGGGAACGCGGTGGTGCTCAAGCCGAGCGAGGAGACGCCGCTGATCGCGCAGGCGTACGCGGACGTGCTCAATGAGTTTCTGCCGGAGGGCGTGCTGCAGGTCGTGCACGGGCGCGAGCAGGGGCCGGCGCTGGTGAAGGCGGATGTGGACCTGATCGCGTTCACGGGGTCGAAGGCGACGGGGCAGGCGATCATGCGCGAGGCGGCCAACGGGCTCAAGCGGGTGATTCTGGAGCTGGGCTCGAAGGACCCGCTGCTGGTGCTGGAGGGGGCGGACCTGGACAAGGCGGCGGCGTTCGCGGCGCGGAACTCGTTCCGCAACTGCGGGCAGGTGTGCGTGTCGACCGAGCGGATCTATGTCGATCGGAAGTTGCACAAGCCGTTCCTGGAGAAGCTCGTCGAGCAGGCGAAGTCGTTCACGGTCGGGGCGTGCGACGAGGACGGGGCGGTCATCGGGCCGATGATCCACGGGCGGCAGAAGGCGCATGTGATCGGGCAGATCAAGGACGCGGAGGCGAAGGGCGCCAATGTGGTGTTCGGCAACGAGACGCGGGAGGGGTGCTTCATCTCCCCCACCGTGCTCGACGGCGTGACGCACGCGATGGACATCATGACGACCGAGACCTTCGGCCCGGTGGCGTGTGTGATGGCGGTGGACTCGGTCGATGAAGCGGTCGAACTGGCGAACGACACCGAATATGGGCTGGGGGCTGTGGTGTTCGGCGAGGAGTCCTTGGCGCGGGATGTGGCACGGCGGATGACGGCGGGGATGATCGGGGTGAACCGGGGGATCGGCGGCGCGCCCGGCACGCCGTGGGTCGGGGCGCGGCAGTCGGGGATCGGGTATCACGGGGGGCCGATGGGGCATCGGCAGTTCTGCCAGGTGCGGGCGGTGAGCGTGGTTGCGGGCGGGGGCGATTCGTGACATGATGGGGCCGCCGACCGAGCGGACGACGGAGTTCTTGAGTCGGTGGCTGAATTGGGGCGTGGTGTCGTCGGGGGCGATGGTGTTGTGGCTGGCGTGAGGGCGCTTTCGCCGATGAGAAACACGCCCCGCGTCCGATCGCGGGGCGTGCGACGCGGCGAGAGCACCGCAGTCCGGGATTCCGCATCTTGGAGTTCAATCGTTTTTGTCAACCTTTTCGGTGAGCCAGCTCGTTGCGGCTGTCGATGTTTCCCCGTCTTGGTTCGAGTTGGTTGCGGGGATTGGCTCGGCTCTTGATACCGGTGTATTCGGTACGGCATCTTGTGAGCCCATCATGTCTTTCAGGATTTCGGCCTTTGTCGCATCAAACTCCTGTTGCGTGATGATGCCGTCTCTTCTGAGTTGGTCGAGCTGACGGAGGCGATCTTCGGGTGAGATTCCCGCGGAGGCTCGGACGTCGACCTCACCGGCCCTGAGTGGCCTGAGTTGAACAGCGATTGTGTCCGGCTTGAGCTTGTATTGTGCTCCGGACGCGGCATCAACGCCCCATCCGATGAGCCCACCTGCAAGGATGTTCCCCGCCACCGCGCCGCTCAGCACCTTTGTCACAGCGATCTGCTCGGTGTGAAAGCCGTCCATCGACACTGTGATGATGTGATTGTCCTTTCGTTTGAGTTCCAGCAACACTGGTGTCACGCCGACCGCGTTTCCATCGGCTGTGACACGTGCGCCGGGCGGATCCGAGCTGACCGAAACATCCTGCGTGGTCCCGTTGATGATCGTTGAGCAGCCAGACATCCCGCCGATGAGAAGAATCGACGCACAGACCCATACTTTCATTGTGCACCCCATTATTGAAAGGAGGTGTAGGATAATGAGTACATCCGTGCTGTAAAGAGCGTCACACATCGGAATGTTGTGAGCGGTGACGCACAGTTGTCAGTATGACTGGATGAACGAGGGTCAAAAAAGGCCGCACCCCGCGGAGGGGTTCCCCGCGGGGTGCGTCTTGCGGCTGGGCGCTGCCGGTAAGCCGGGTTCTGTCTCGCCCCGTGGTTTCCCGCCACCTTGACGGGGGCTCGGCGGGACCTTCGTGGCTCGGACGGCCATTTCTCTGCCGGACGCCGTTGCCGACGCCGGGGGGACCAAAGTCCCCAGCACCCGACCCGACCCCGCGATCCCCGGACCAGGGACATGCCCGAGGGCATGGGGGTCTGCTTGGGCTTGCACGCGGTGGGGTTTGCCGTGCCCCGTCTGTCACCAGACGGGCGGTGCGCTCTTACCGCACCCTTTCACCCTTGCCTGTGCCCGGCGGACCGGGCCATCGGCGGTTTGCTTTCTGTGGCACTTTCCCTCGCCCTCAGCCGCCTCCTTTCGGAGCCTTGCGGGCGGGTGGGCGTGACCCACCACCGTGTCCTGTCGTGCCCGGACTTTCCTCCCGTCGGGGTCGGGCGAGCCCGGTCCCGACGAGCGGCCGTCTGGCGGCGCCTGTCGGATGATTGTATCGGTGCGGGCGGCCCGGCGGTTCGGGGGTTCTGGTAGGATGGGGCCATGGGCGACGCCGCTCCCCGAGCCGCGTGCTGGCTGACGCCGGACCAGGCGCCGGTGGTGTCGCGCGTGCTTGCGGCGGCGGGGATCGTGCCCGCCCTGGCAGGCTCGCCGGAGCCGAGCCAGTCCTCCCAATCGGCGCGGGCCATCGGCGCCGAGCTGGCGGACGATCTCCGCGGTGTGCTGACAGGCGGGGCGGTGGACCTGGTTCTGATCGCCGCGCCCGGCGTGTTCGGTCATATCGACATCGATCAGGATCTGACGGCCCTGCAACTGGCGCGGCAGCGCGCGGTGCCGGTCGCGACGACCGAGCCGGTGCCGGCGCAGGCGATGGAGCTGGCGGGCTCGAACTGGGTCGAAGCGCTCGAGAACGGCTCGCTGGGGGAGTTGATCCGGTTCGTGCCGCGGACGCGACGGACGCGGGCCATCGATGAGCTGCACGCGGCACTCGAGACCTTCGGCGTGGCGCGGACCGGCTCGCTGCGGATGCACGGGCCTTCGACGCTGGCATCGCTTGGTGCGCGGTTGTTCGACGCGATGGATCTGACCCGCACGCTGATGGGCGTGCCCGAGACGGTGGACGCGTGCGTGGTGACGCCGGCGAGCGGGCGTGGTCTGCACATCCTGCCCGGTGAGTCGCTGCGGGGCTTGTCGGGCGACCTGACGGCGCACCTGCGATTCGCCGACGGGCGTTCGCTGGCGCTGCACCTCTCGGACCAGACGCCGCGGACGGGGATGGATCTTCGGCTGTTCGGGCCGGAGGGCACGATCACGCTGACGCCCGAACGGCTCGTCTGGCTGCACGCCAGCGGTGAGCCGGATGAGACCGTGATCGCCACAACCGACGATGAACCGGGCGAATCCGCGCTGGCGACGCAGCTGGCGAATCTGTGCGCTGGTGTCGGGCCGGGCCACGCGCCGATCGACTATCCGGCGGTGCTGGCCATGACCCATGCTGCGCTGCTCAGTTGCCGCACGGGCCAGGGCGAATCACCGGAGACGATCCGGCGGCTGATGCGGTCGGCGTGACCCCGGTCTCACACCATGGTCGCCGAACCGCCGGCGATGTACATCTCCATCGATTGGATGGTCTCGACGAGGATGTCGTGCTCGGCGTGGTTGAGGTCTCCGATGGAGATCATGCCGACCACGCGGTTGTCGTCGAGGACCGGAAGGTGACGGATGCGCTGTTCGCGCATCACTTTGCGGGCCTCGTTCAAGCGAGTGGTCGGGCGGCAGGTGAGAACCTTGCGTGTCATGACCTCGGCGACCCGCGTGGACTTGGGATCGCGTGCCTGCGCGACGACGCGGGTGAGGATGTCGCGTTCGGTCAGGATGCCGACCATCGAGCCTTCCATCATGACGATGACCGAGCCGATCTTGTGGTCGTTCATCAGGCGTGCCGCGGCGAGCACATCGTCGCCCGGGTGGACGGTGTGCAGGCTCGAGCCCTTGCGAGCGAGGATGTCGTGGACGGTGCCCATAGCGTTGCCTCCGTTGCGTTCACGGACGGGCGCCGCCCCGAGCGGCGCACGGCCGCGGGATTCCGGACTGATACCAGTATGCCACAAACCGGACCAATGCGGAAGCCCTTGCCGGAAAAGCGGTTACGACGGGGGAACGATCAAGACCACCGGATCAGGTGCCAGTTCTTCTTGCCTCGCCGGACGGCCATGAGCGAGCCGTGGAGAAGGTGCGCCGTGGTCAGGGGGGTGTCCGGCGTGAGTCTTTGGCCGTTGACCGTGACCGAGCCGTTGGCGATGAACTCGCGGGCCTCGCGTTTGCTCTTGGCGAGCTCGGTCTCGACGAGCAGTTCGACGGGGTCGTAGCCGCCGGAGAGATCGTTGCGGTCCTTCTCCGACGAGGGCACATCGGCGAGAACCTCCCGGAGGGTGGGCTCGTCGAGGGCGGAGATGTCGCCGGAGAATAGTGCCTTGCCGGCGGCCTCGGCCTGTTCCATGGCGGACTGGCCGTGGAGGATGCGGGTGGCTTCCCGGGCCAGGGTGCGTTGGAGCTCGCGGGCGCCGGGGTTCTCGGCGTGGCGGGCGATGATCGACTCGATGGTGGGCTGGTCGAGGAAGGTGAAGACCTTGATCCAGTTGGCGGCGTCGGCGTCGGAGGCGTTGAGCCAGAACTGGTAGTAGGCGTAGGGGCTGGTGCGGTCGGCGGTGAGCCAGATGGCGCCGGAC
This sequence comes from Planctomycetota bacterium, assembly GCA_003696675.1. GTDB lineage: Bacteria > Planctomycetota > Phycisphaerae > Phycisphaerales > UBA1924 > UBA6054. The sequence goes on along the minus strand of RFGH01000052.1, from coordinate 17,671 downwards.
TCGGTCTTGCCGAACTTGCCGCCGTCGGCTTTGGTGACGAGGGGGGCGGTGAGGCCGAAGGCGTGCGGCGGTTCCATGTCACGCGCGGCGTGCTTGCGACGAATGAGGTCGGCACCGGCCACGATGTTGCCGAACTGATCGCTTCCGCCGGCCTGGACGGTCACACCCTCATGTTCATAGAGATAGGCGAAGTCGTATGCCTGCAGGATCATGTAGGAGAACTCGGTGTACGAGATGCCCTGCTCGCGGTTCTCGAGCCGGGCCTTGACCGACTCCTTCTGCATCATCATGTTGACGGAGAAGAACTTGCCGATATCGCGCAGAGCGTCGAGGTAGCTGATCTTCATCAGCCAGTCGGCGTTGTTGAAGACGATGTAGTCCGGCCCTTCCACCGCGCCGAGCACGGCGTCGAAGATGGGGCGCTGGCAGCGGACATGCTCCTGCACGGTCTCGTAGGTCATCAGCGTTCGCTCGGCCGATTTGCCGGACGGGTCGCCGATCAGGCCCGTGCCACCGCCCATGACGACGACGGGGATGTGCCCGGCCTGGCGGACGCGGGCGAGGTTCATGATCTGGACGAGGTTGCCGATGGTCAGCGACGGGGCTGTGGGATCGAAGCCGATGTAGACCTTGCGGGGGTTGTTGTCGGGGTCGGCGAGGTGGTCGCGCAGCCCGGCTTCGTCGGTGCATTGGTGCAGCAGGCCGCGCCAGCGGAGGTCTTCGATCAGGTCGATGCGGGTGGTGGTCATGGCTGGGACGAGGGTAGGAGCCGATCCAGCCCGGCGCACGCCCGGCGCGTGCTCGCCGGCCCGGTCAGGGGCCGATGCGTCGGATGGTCCAGTCCGGCGCGTCGGCCTGATCGGCCCAGAGGCGCATGTCGTTGAACTGCTCCCAACCCATCAGTTCGGCGTGGCCGTCGAGCATGACCGCCGCCCCCTTGCCCGAGAAGCGAAGGGAGACATTGCCGGAGTTGTTCAGGGGGTTCTCGGCGTACTCGTCGTAGAACTCTTCCCACTTTCGCCCGGCGGTCTCGTAGATATAGGGCGGCAACACCACATGCCCGCCGTTGACCACGCCATAGCCCGAGAGGAACGCGCCCGGGGTGGAGCGGGACGACGCGAACGCCATGAGCGTGGCGGGGCTGCGCGGCTGGGTCATCTTGGCGAGATGGAAATCGCCGAAGAAGCGGCGTCCGGTGGCGCTCATGGGCAGGTTGTCGCCCTCGTAGCCCCCGCCGCCGACGAAGTAGGAGTTCACGCCGAAGCTGGGGAACAGCGAGACGAGGTACTGGAGCTCGTGGCTGGCGGTCGAGACGAGGTCGCTTCCCTCGAAGTCGGCCAGGGCCTCGATGACACGCTTGTCGAGATAGATCGAGTCGAGATTGCCGTCGAGGTACGAGGCGATGCGCCAGGGATACCGGCGGGCGGGCAGCCCGCTGATCGTCTCGCCGCCGGCGTCGCGGGGCAGCTCGTTGCGCTGCTGCATCCTGGCGTAGACCTCGTTCTGCACATATCCGACGAGGAGCCGGTCCTGGTTGTCGTTGGCGTAGAGCTGGTAGGCCAGCATGAGCTGGCGGGCGCCGGCGATTTCCTTGGTGGCCTTGGCCGATTCCCGGGCCTTGCCCACGGCCGGGAGCAGGATGCCGATCAGGGTGGCGATGATGGCGATGACCACCAGCATCTCGATAAGGGTGAAGCCGGCACGACGGGAGGCGGGGGTGTGGGGCCTATTTGCGGACATTTCGATCCCTAGTTCGACAAAGCATTGGCCGCGGGTTTGAGTTTGTCACATCTTTCAGACGAAAAAGTCGTCTATTTGGACTTGACGATATTGAGACTCAGTCGCAATGATACGCCGCTCGCCGTCCCGCGTGGCAAGCCAGGCTCCTGCCTGAGAGAAAAAATACGATCCAGGACGCGCAAATCCTGCCGCTCCCGGGAGAACGAAACCATGCGTACCCCCCTCATCTCCCTCGCGTGCGCCGCCGTGCTCGCACCGTCCACCAGCGCCCAGTTGATCGACTTCAGCGCCGTCGCGTCGCTGGACCGCTGGATGTACCCGTTCAACGGCTCGCCCGGCACGCGTTTGAACGCCTCGACCTTCGGCGCTCCGCGGCTGGAGGGCTTCGACGACCACGACGCCCAGTTCATCGTGGGCTTCGCGACCGGCGCCCAGATCCCGACGGGGCTGCCGCTGGAGCAGTATCGGTTCGCATCGATCACCGTTCGGGCGACTGTGAGCAACGACCGGCAGTTCCGCTACGACCCGACCTACGACCAGCAGAACACCTACGAGAGCCAGGAGGGCGGCTATCCGAATCTTGTCCCAGACTCCGACATCGGGCGTCCGGTGGAGCTGTACCCTGTGGGCTACCGCGAGGGCTACACCGCCGCGACCTGGACGGAGACGACGGCCTTCGGGTTCAACCCTGTCGTCCCGCCGGCCCAGGAGGCGCGGACGGCGTTCATGGCCATCGTGGACACGGACGGCAACGCGACAGACGCTTCGAACAATCTGACCGCGGAGTTTGACCTGACCCCGATGAGTGTCGGTCAAACCGACAGCGTCGCCCCCGGCGACCTGGTGCCGTTCGATACGACCTTCACCTTCGAGATCGATCTATGCGACGCGGCGACGCGGGCCTACCTCGCCCGTGGGCTGCAGAGCGGCGAACTGCGGTTCGCCATCGCGTCGCTGCACCCCGCCTCGGGCGGCGACACCGGGCCGACCGGCGACCCGACCTACCCGATCTGGTACACCCGTGAGAACCCCATCGCCCAGATCCTGGGATTCGAGCCCCGGATCGAGGCGAGTGTGCGGACGGGACCGATCGGGGACTATGACAACAACGGCACGAAGAACATCTTCGACATCCTCGCGTTCATCGACGACTACAACGCCCAGTCCCCGCTGGCCGAACTGACCGGCGACTGCCAGTTCAACATCTTCGACATCCTCGCGTTCATCGACGCGTACAACGCGCCGACACCGTGACCCCCACTTGTGTGCTCCGCCGTGTTCGTGGCGGGGGGCACGACTGTTTTGATCATCGGGGCTTCGCCCCGCAGAAAGAGAGATCCGATTATGCGTACGACGATCGCAGCCATCGCCGTGACGGCCTCCGCGGCCGCCGCGGGCACTGTCAGCCCCTTCACCGAGACCTTTGATGTTGGCGCTTCGAACTGGAAGACTGGCGCGAGCACGGATCCCGCATGGGACGCGTCCGGCTTTGTGTCTTATCAGGTCGATGTGAACAGCGCCGGCCCCTTCGGGCTTACGCTCTTCCGTGGGCAGGACGGATTCGATTCCTCCGGGGATGCTTTCGTGGGCAACTATCTGTCCAGCGGCATCAACCGGGTGAGCTTCGACATCCGCCACGACGCCGGGCAGGCGCTGACCTTCGCCCTGCGCGTCGCGAGCAGCAACAACTTCCCGGGCTTCGCGGTGATCGCCCCGGTGGCGGTCGAGTCGGGCGTGTGGACCACGCTGTCGTTCGATCTGGACTTCAACAACCCGTTCTACTTCCCCGAGGGCGCGCCCGGACCGGACTTCTTCGCCGGCGTGATGACCCAGGTGGGCAACCTCCAGATCTCCGTGGACCGACCCGACGGGCTGGATACCCCGCTGGTGGCGACCTTTGACATGGACAACTTCGCGGTGACCCCGTCGCCCGCAGGCTTGGGGCTGCTGGGCGCCGCGGGTCTGGCGGCTGCGCGCCGGCGCAGGGGCTGATCCCCATTCAGTGCGATCGGGCGACGACCGCGTCGGCCATCAACGAGAGCATGTCTCTGCCAGGGCCCTCGGGAAGCACCCCGAGGGCTTTCTTTGCGCTCTCGACGAGTGCGGCCGCCCGCTCGCGTGTGGCCGTCATCGATCCGGTGGCGTCGAGGGCTGAACGGACGAGGCGTGCCGACTCGTCGGATACGGGCGGGCGGATCAGCCGGAGCATCCGGCCGCGGGCCTCGGGTTCCGCGTTGGCCAGATGGTGGATCAGCGGGAATGTCAGCTTGCCTTTCTCGAGATCCTTGCGGACGGACTTGCCGACGACGGACTCCTCGCCGGTCAGGTCGAGCAGGTCGTCCTGAATCTGGAAAGCGATGCCCAGGAAGCGCCCGTACCGCCCCACCGCCGCGACACGGTCGTCGTCCTCCTGATCGAAGCCGAGGGTGCACATGGCGCCCAGCTCGCAGGACGCGCCGATGAGCGCCGCGGTTTTGCGCTCGAGGATCTCGAAATAGGTCGATTCGTCCAGCGAGGCGTTCTCGCGCGTGTGCAGCTGGAGCAGCTCGCCGGCGCACATGACCGTGCTGGCCCGTCCGACAATCCTCGCCGGTACGGGCGTTCCGAACTGCGAGCACAGCTCATACGCCGAAGAGATCAGGTAATCACCGAGGATGACGGCCAGCTCATTGCCTCGCAGGGCGTTGACGGTCGCCCCACGCCTGCGGATCTCGGCCTCGTCGAGGACATCGTCGTGCACCAGCGTGGCCATGTGGACCATCTCGCAGACCGCGCCGGCCCGCACATGCGCCTCGGTCGCCACGGCGCCGAACGCACGGGCGGAAAGCGCATCGCTCAGATCATCACGCACGGCCGCACCGCACAGCACGGCCAGCGAAGGACGGAGCATCTTGCCCCGGTAGCGTTCGATGTGCCGGCACAGGTCGTTCACAGGAGGCAGGTCGGACTCAAGCTGCTCGTCGAAGGCCCGCTCGACTCGGACGAGGGCATCGCCCAGCAGCTCCTGCACGCCGCTGAGATGGGCCGGGATATCAAGAACGCCTCGCACGCGGGGCCTCCTTATCGCTCGGCGGCGATGTAGCTGATGAACGCCGGATCTGCTGTGCCGACCATGGTGGGCGTGAACACGCCATTGCCCTCGCCGGTCGGCTCACCGTCCTCATCCAGCTCGTCGCCCTCCCAGTAGACATGGATCTTGGAGAAGCCAGCCTCTGCGAGCAGCTCGCGGATCTCCGGCAGCGTCCAGAGCCGCCAGTGATACTCGAAGGCGTTCTCCATCCGCGTCTTGTCGGGGAATCGGAAGTGGATCCGGCAGGTCATATCGCCCGTGATGGGGTTGTAGGACGCCTGGTCCCACTCGTAGGTGAACCTGCGGCCTCCCGGAGCGCGGATCGGACGCTTCTCGACCATCTCGCTCATGGCTTCGGAGCCGCCATAGTGGTCGAGGAAGAACACGCCGTCCTTGCTCAGAGAGGAGCGGACCTGGCGGAAGTAGTGCTTGAGTTCCTCGCGGGTTTTGAACAGCCAGTAGCTGAAGTTCATCGCCAGGATGCAGTCCATGCCCACCGCGTCGCCGGGCTGGAGGACATTGCGGTTCAGCAACCGCACGCGGGCCTGCTGCTCGTCGCTCAGGGCCGAGAGGTTGTGCGCCACGCCCCAGTCGATGGTGGGCTGGTCGATGTCCAGCCCGACGGCGATGTTGCCCTCCCGCCGGCGGACCCACTCGCAGGAGGTGTTCCCGGTGCCGCAGAAGTCCTCGCGAAGCCGGACCGCCTTGCGTCCGCGGAGCCGCTCGAACTCGGCATCGACAAAGTCGATCTCGGACTCGACATTCTGCACCGAGAGCTGGTAGAGCTCGTGGCGATCGGCGGTCCGGGCGGTCAGGGCCGGGGGCTTCTTCGCCGACCCGGCGCGCCCCTTGCCGGGCCTGCGCTTCTGGCCCGGCTTGGCGGAAACGGATGTTTTTTTCTTCGGCTTGGCGGCCGTCTGCGGCATGTCTCTACTCCGGGAAGACGAGAATGATCGGACCATCGTACGGGCGTGCAGGGGTCGGGTCGCCCGGACCGACCGGTGACTTGTCCGGGGTCTACGATCCGCCTCTCCAGGAGGGACTGCGGCATGAAGCTGACGATGGTCGGGACGGGGTATGTCGGTCTGGTCACCGGCGTGTGTCTGGCGAACACCGGCAACGAGGTCGTTTGCCTCGATGTGGACCCCGAGAAGATCGCCAAGCTCGAAAAAGACATCTGCCCCATCTACGAGCCGGGCCTGACTGAGATGATGATCAAGAATCGTCAGGCCGGACGCTTGAGCTACACCACAGACAAGCAGGCCGCCTATCGCGATGCCGAGATGATCTTTATCTGCGTCGGCACCCCCTCGGACGACAAGGGCCACACCGACCTCTCCTATGTCGACGCCGCCGCCGACGATATCGGCGCGGTCATCAAGACCCTCGGACCAAGCCAGAAGCCCAAGGTCGTCGTTGTCAAATCCACCGTGCCCGTCGGCACGACCTTCCGCGTCCGCAACCGGATCCGCGAGATCGTGGGCGATGACATCCCCTTCCATGTCGCCGACAACCCCGAGTTCCTCAAGGAAGGAGACGCGATCAACGACTTCAATAAGCCCGACCGCGTTGTCGTCGGTGTCGAATCCCCCGAAGTCGGGGAGATCTTCCGCGACCTCTACGACCCCTTCGTCCGCAACGGACACCCCATCTTCGTTATGGACATCCCCAGCGCGGAAATGGTCAAATACGCCAGCAACAACTTCCTTGCCACCAAGATCTCTTTTATCAACGAGATGGCCAACCTCTGCGAGGCCTACGGCGCCAACATCAACCGCGTCCGCGAGGGCATGTGCGCCGACGCACGCATCGGCCACGCCTTCCTCCACCCCGGCCTCGGCTACGGCGGATCCTGCTTCCCCAAGGACACCCTCGCCTGCATCATGATGGGCGACAAGGCCGGCGTCACCATGCAGATCTCCAACGCCGTCCACGGCACCAACGAACGCCAACGCAATCTCTTCTTCAACAAGATCATCAAGCACTTCGGCGGCGAGCAGGGACTCCAGGGCAAGACCATCGCGTTCTGGGGCCTCGCCTTCAAGCCCCGCACCGACGACATCCGCAAGGCTCCCGCCCTCACCCTCATCCGCAAGGCCCTGGGCTACGGCGCCATCTGCCGGGCACACGACCCTGTCGCCATGGACAATGTCCGTAAAGAAATGGGCGACACCATCACACTCGTCGACGACATGTACGAATGCGTCCGCGGTGCCGACGCCCTCGTCATCTCCACCGACTGGGCCGAGTTCAAAAGCCCCGACTTCAAGCGCCTCGGCGATGCCCTCAAGTCCAAGGTCATCTTCGACGGCCGCAACCTCTACCGCCGCCAGCACCTCGGCGACATGGGCTTCCACTATTACTCCGTCGGCCGCGCCCCCGTCGTCCCATCCTGATCCCCCATGACCGAGCCAACCACCCATCCCGTCACCCACGGTGACTGGCTCGATCTCGCGCGCACACTACCTCCCGCCTGCATCGACCTCTTCTACACCGATCCCCCCTTCAACACCGGGCAACCCCAGACCGGCCGCGCCGGCGCCTACCCCGACGCCTGGCCCACCACCGCCGACTGGATCGCCTGGCTCCGCGAACGCATCATTGCCACCCTGCCCGCCCTCAAGCCCACCGCCAGCATCCTCCTCCACATCGACTGGCGCACCAGCCACCACGCCCGCCTGCTGCTCGACGACCTCCTCGGCCCGGACCGCTTCGTCAACCACCTGATCTGGTCCTACGGCCTCGGCGGCTCCTCCCCCCGCCGCTTCGCCCGCAAGCACGACGACATCCTGTTCTATTGCCTCGAACCCGACCGCTACTACTTCAAGCCGCCCAAGGTCCCCGCCACCAGCCGACGCATGCGGGGCCAGCTCAAGAAAGCCACCGATGTCCTCGACATCCCCACCCTGAACAACATGGCCGCCGAGCGCACCGGCTACCCCACCCAGAAGCCCCTCGCCCTGCTCGAACTGCTCATCAATGCCTGCTGCCCGCCCGGCGGAACCGTCCTCGATCCCTGCTGCGGCTCCGGCACCACCCTCGTCGCGGCCAGGCGCCTCGCCCGCACGCCGATCGGCGCCGACATCAACCCCGACGCCGTCGCCATCTCCCGCGCCCGGCTCGACGCCGCCCCCCCAACGCCCTGACCCGGGTACGATCCGCGCGATGCCGCTCCGCCTCTTCAAACTCTACCAGCGCAAGCGCGTCATCAACATCAATGTCAATGTCACCATGGCCGGCCTGCTGGCCCTGGCGCTCGCCAAGTTCCCCGTCGCCTGGACCGCCGAACTCATCGGCCGCGAGCACAAGTTCCTCATCTCGCTCGCCGCCTACTTCATCGACATGGTCTTCGATGGAGCGGTCTACTTCGCCCTCCACTGGCTCGCCAACCACTGGAAGCCCGGCGAACCCGAGCCGGTCGACCGCGCCCGCGTCAAACGCTTCTTCGCCGATGCCCTGATCGTCCAGGCCGAGCGCATTGCCCTCGTCCCGATTTTCGCACTGATCGCCATCGGCGGCATGTATCTGCTCCAGCACCACACCGACCTCAAGATCGGCCGGGCCTTCGTCCTCACCTATCTCACCGCCATCCTGATCACACGCATCCTCCACACCATCATCGGCTACCAGACCGGCACCTTCGACGACAAGCTCCACGCCAAGAAGGAACGCATCCGCAAACGCCGCCGCGCCCGGGCCGAGCGGGCCGCCCACGGTGATCCGAAAGCCTAGTTTCGCCCGACTTTCTTTGTCCTATGTACCGGGTTTGTGCGCTGTTTTGTGGTGATGCGCGCCGCCGCCGTTGCCATCCGCCGCCCGACCGGTACCTTCGGGCCATGCAACACAACACCCCCGAACCGACGCCCCGGCTGACCACCGAACTCTTCGTCGACATGGTCAACCCACAGATATCGATCTTCGACATCTGCCACGCGCACAACCTCGCGCTCGACCAACTCGCCGCCATCGCCGAATCCGCCGCCTATCGGGACGCCGTCGCCCATATGCACACCGTCCACCACGCCCGCCTGCTCGCCCAGCAGCCCGCCCGCGAGGACCTCGCCCTCCGAACACTCGAATCCATCGCGGCCCAGCCCCCCACCACCGCCACCCACACCGAGACCGTCCGCCGCGCCGCCGGCGCACTGCTCCGCCACAAAGCATCCTCACCCGTCGCTGACGGGGGAGGCGGCACGCGCAGCGTGACGGAGGGGGAAGTCGCAGAATCAAGCACGACGGACATCACCCACGAATCCCCCGATCCCCAATACACTCCCCCACCATGTGCGGCATCGCCGGAATCCTCAAACTCCACAACTCCGCCGACGGCCCACCACCGCACCCCCTCGACGCCATCCCCGAACTCTGGCTCGACACCCTCGACGAATCCATCAAACACCGCGGCCCCGACGGCGGCGCCCGCTTCCGCGACCGAGCCTCCCGACCCGACGGCACGATCGTCGATGTCGCCCTCGTCCACCGCCGCCTGAGCATCATCGACCACGCCGGCGGCCACCAGCCCATGGTCCACGACGGCTCCCGCCTCCGCCCCGACCTCACCTACGCCCCGGGCGAGACGCCCATCCTCGCCCACGACGCCGCACCAGATGGGCCGCTCGTTGCGGTGGCGTTCAACGGCTGCATCTACAACCACCGGGAACTGCGCGAAGAACTGGAGACCGCCGGACACCACTTTGAAACGGATCACTCAGATACGGAGGTGCTGGTACACGGCTGGCGGGAGTGGGCAGGCGTGCCCGATCTGCGTATCCCACTCGCAGGACACCTGGAAGGCATGTTCGCCATCGCGGTCTGGGATCGGGCTGCGGCATCGATCTACCTCGCAAGAGATCCAGTCGGCGAGAAGCCGCTCTACTACAGCACGATGTACCCGAAACAGCGGAGCCTTCACGAGAACGATCTTCCTGCGGGCTACGAGTTGGCCTTCGGAAGCACGCCGTCGGGAGTAGAGCGCATAGCGAGACACCTGACACAGATGGGAACCGTCGTCGATTTGAGACCGGCCACCACAGAATGGATCCGCAACGGCTATTCGGCTGATCTCATCTCGAAGCGAGTCAAGCCACTACCACCCCGCCACGCCGGCTTAGACCCCAAAGACACCATCCCGCGATACTCGGCAACGACGACAACCCATCTCGAATCGACCAATGACGGCCAGCCCATCCGCGGAACAGGTCATGCAAATCAGGGTTTGTTGACCAGTATTCTGCACCGCGCCATCACCTCCCGCCTCGAAGCCGACGCCCCCCTCGGCCTCTTCCTCTCCGGCGGCCTCGACTCCGCACTCATCGCCGCCATCGCCCACAAATCTCGCCCCGACATCAAGGCATTCACCGTCCGCATGCCCCACCCGGACTACGACGAATCCGACGCCGCAGCCGACACCGCCAAAGCCATCGGCATCGACCACACTATCCTCGACTGCGACCACCACCCCGCCGATGACCTGATCAAACTCATCGAACAACTCGGCCTGCCCTTCGGCGATTCGTCCCTGCTGCCTACCTACTGGGTCTGCAAGGCCGCCCGCGAACATGTCAAGGTCGCCCTCTCCGGCGACGGCGGCGACGAACTCTTCGGCGGCTATCGACGCCACACCATCAACTCTGCCCTCAACCGACGACGCCGACTGCTCCGCCTGATCCCCACCGGCCTGCTCGACCAACGCAGGCCGTCAAGCCGCACAACCTACCTCGCCCGTCTCGCCACCGCCGCCCGCTACGCCGGATACGAGGAACTGCTCGCCATCTTCCCAACGCCCGACCTCCGCCGCCTCATCCCAGAACTCGACGGCCAGCCCACCGGCGACGACACCTTCCGCGCCGTCGATGATCCCCTCCGCCACGATTTCGAGCACTACCTCCCCAACGACATCCTCCGCAAAACCGACACCGCCTCCATGGCCGTCGCCCTCGAAGTCCGCGCCCCCTTTCTCGCCCGCGACCTCGTCGACGCCGCCCTCCGCACGCCGCTCGACATCCTCATGCCCAACGGCGAACGCAAAGGCCTCCTCAAACAAGTCGCCCGCAACCACCTCCCCAACCACATCATCAACCGCCCCAAACAAGGCTTCGCCATCCCCATCGGCGAGTGGTTCCGCACCGACTATGGCCGAATGCGTCAACTCCTCCACGACCAACTCCGCTCAACCGACCCCTTCCCCGGCCTCGCCGACGCGGGCGTCAACATCAACATGGGCTTCGTCGAACAGATGCTCAAAGAGCACGACGCCGCCGGGGAGAAATCCATCAACCCTTGGCACGGGCGCGACCACAGCCAACGCCTCTACATGCTGCTCGTGCTCTCGATCTGGTCGAAATGGCTCGACCGCCTGCGCCGGGAAAACGCGGGCGAGAACGGGACCGGGGGATGACCTCAGTCGTCCTTCTCCGCCAGCCGCTTGAGCACCCCGTCCAAGTGCACATCCATCTGCGGGAAGGGGATGCCGATCTTGGCCTCGTCCAACGCAACCTTGATGTTCCGCGTCAGACGATCCTTCACATCCCAGAAGTCCGGCGTGTTCACCCACACCCGGACCACCCAGTTGATCGACGAACTGCCCAGCTCCAGCAGCACCACCGCGGGCGCGGGATCCTTCAGACCGCCCTCGACGCTCTCGGCCACCCGCATGAGCACCTCACGCGTCTTGTCCAGATCCGCCCTGTACTCCGTGCCCACATTCACATCGACACGCCGCGTTGGGTGGAAGGTGATGTTCTCGATGTTCTTGTTGAACAGGTCGCTGTTCGGCACGATGATCCGGCGATTGTCGAATGTATCGAACGCCGTGTTGAACAGGTTGATCTCGTAGACCTTGCCGGTCACGCCCGCGGCGTTCACCGCGTCGCCCACCTTGAACGGGCGGAAGAACAGCAGCATCACGCCCGCCGCGACATTCCCCAGCGTGCCGGACATCGCCATGCCGATGGCGAAGCCGACCGCGGCCAGCGCCGCCGAGAAGCTCGCCGTCTCGATCCCCAGCGTCCCCATGATCGCCACGCCGCCGGCGAACAGCACCGCGTACTTTGCAAGATTCGCCAGGAAGCGGGCCAGCGTCTCCTCGACCTTGGCCCGCCGGCAGGCCTTCTCGGTGATCTTCCGAACCCACCCCGCTCCGATCAGCACCGCGATGATCAGCACCAGCGCCAGCAGCACCGGCTGACCGATCGTCTTCCACAGCAGAATCAGGGTGTCGGCGCTGAAGTCGCCGTCGCTGACCCGCTTGACCACCTCGCCGAAGCCATCGGCGATCTGATTGTGCGGCACCGCGTCAACCACCTCGGGAACGGCTTGCGGATCAACCTGCGTCGATGGATCGGTCTGCATGACGCATCATATGCGCCAACCGACAAAAAGGCCGCGACGCGGGGCCTGCCCGCGTCGCGAAGAATCATCGCATGCCTCCCCAGCCGGACGGGCGGACGCGACTCAGAACTTCCATCCCAGCGTCGCGTAATAGTCCAGATCGGACTTGTCCGCGCCCGCGCCGGGCTCGGAATCGTAGCGATGCGCCACGCCCGTCTTGAAGACCATGTTGCTCTCCGCGTCCACCAGCACCTCGTACTGCGCATACGAGTTCAGGCGGTAGAAGTCCACATCGGAGACATCCAGCAGCAACTCGGTCCCGGCCTTGAACTGCTGGCCATCCTTGATGGCATACACATAATCCAGACCGGCGACCGCCTCGGGACGGAAGTCATCGTTCGCGCCGCCATAGGTCTGCGAACCGCCGAAACCCAGCCGCCCGACCAGTGTGTGCTTGTCGTTCTTGACGAACTCGTAGCCGATACCCACGGCCCCGCTCACGCGGCTGTCCCAGTCCTGAAACTCGTCGTACTCGTACGAGCCCTTCGCCCACCAGCGGATCTTGGAACCCTCCGGCGGCAGCCAGTCGTTGCGGATGTCGAAACGGAAGCGGTTCTCCGTCTTGTCGCCGTCGCTCGACGCGAGCCGGTACAGCAGCGTCGCCGTCGTCTCCATCTTCGAGGTCTTGCGCTCAGCGCCCAACTGGACCCGGAAGTTCAGATTTTCCGAGTTGCCCGAGGAACCCGCCAGCCCGAGATCGACCGACTTCTCCCATGCGTCCCAGTCAAAGAAACCCGGCTCGCCCTGCTCCGCCGGCGCGCCCTCGGGCTGCGCCAGACGCAGGTCCGCACCGCTCAACCGCTCGCCGGAAGTGTCGGCGGTCACGACCGCCCCGCCCGCGGACTCCGCCGCCAGCTCGGCCTCGGCCGCCTGGAGCTCCGCCAGCGCCGTCTCGTACGCCGCACGGGCCGCCGCGACCCGCTCGGCCGCCGATTCGGTGTCCGCGCCCAACGCCATGCCGTTCAGACCAACCAGCACGCCGACACCGACGCCCGTCCAGCCCTTCAGAAACTGCTTGTTCATCTTGGATTCCTCCGAAGTGTTCGATCAGAGGGTAGCCGAAACCGCACCCGCCCGACGCAGGAGTGGAGGAAAATCCCCCGTGCCGGCGGCCAAGTCCCCCACACGCCACCGCGCACGAACCGCCACCCCCCGTCCGAGGGATCGAGAACCGGGCAACAAGCCGCCTTTGAACAAGGGTTTGGGGCGGATATCCCAACGACGCGGGACCGGAACGATTATATTCTCCAACACACTTGGGCCGATGACATCGGTATGTGTGAGCATTGCAGCAGGGAACCGATCCAGATGCCTGAGCCGAAGCACACCGACCGTCGCGACGCCATGCTGTCCATTGCCCGCGCGGGTGTGGCCGGGATCGGCATCGCCGCCCTTCTGTCCGGCTGCTCCACCGCCGCCGAACGACGCGTCAAGGCCCGGGGAGGCAGCCTCGGCGAACCCATCCCCGAGGACCCGATCGTCGTCAATCGCCCATGGACACCCGACCGCAACGCCGTCGCCGTCCGCCCGGGCACGCTGACCGATTCAGTCCCCGCCGGCGTGTATACACGCCAGCAGTGGGCCAAGGGGGATCCCAAGCCGTGGCTCGCCGACCCGATGGGCATGATCCGCCGCATCACGGTCCACCACGACGCGATCGACGCCGCCGCCACCGGATCGCCCGCAAAGATCGCCGCCCGGCTCGACTCGATCCGCCGCTCCCACCTCGCCCGCGGCTGGGCGGACATCGGCTACCACTACGCCATCGACGCCGAAGGCCGCGTCTGGCAGGGCCGACCGCTCACCCTGCAGGGGGCCCATGTCGCGGATCAGAACCAGAATAACCTCGGCATCGTGCTGCTCGGCAACTTCGAGCATCAGATGCCTTCTCCCAAGGCCGTGGAATCTCTCGACCGGCTGATCGCGACCGAAATGCGCCGCTTCGGCATCTCCCTCAGCGAGATCCGCACCCACCGTGAAATGGCACGCACCGAGTGCCCGGGTCGGAACCTCCAGCGGGCCATGGATGCCACCCGCACCCGCGGCGGACGCCTGGCATCCCTGGCCGCGGGCGACATCAGCGGTTGACCCGCGATGGCGGACCCGTGTCGTCAGTCCTCCACCGCCGACGCGTGCTCCTCGGCGTGCTCAGACGCTTCACCGAAGATCGCGCTGCCCACTCGCACCAGGTTGGCCCCCTCCTCGATCGCGACCTCGTAATCGCCGGACATGCCCATCGACAGCAGGTCGAAGCGGCCCTCCCCGTAGCCTTGGCTACGCATCTCCTCGAATAGCTCGCGGCAACGCGCGAAGTGCGGGCGGGCATCTTCGGGGTTTTCCGAGTAGGGAGCCATCGTCATCAGCCCGCGGACATGCACGCGGACCATGGTGTCGATCTGCTCGGCCAGCGCACCCGCGGCTGAACTGGGCAGGCCTTGCTTCGATTCCTCGCCCGAAACATTGACCTGGATCAGGACCTCGATGTCACGATCCAGCCTGTTGGCGCACTGCTGGAGCTCCTCGGCGAGACGCAGCGAGTCCACCGAGTGGACGAGGCGGCACAGGTCGGCGACCTTGCGTGCCTTGTTCCGCTGAAGGTGCCCGATCATGTGCCAGCGGACGGGTTTGTCCGGATCGAAGGGCGCCTTGCCGGATGCGGAACGGGCGAGCAGACGGGCACGGTCGTACCACTCCTGAGCCATCGATGCTCGCTGGACGAGCTGCTGGACCCGGTTTTCGCCGAAGTCCCGGTGTCCCAACTCGATCAGTTCGCGGATATCCTCCGGCTCGGCGGTTTTGGTGACCGCGATGAGGTACACCGAATCGGGGGTGCGTCCGGCGCGGTGGGCCGCGTCGGCGATGCGTTGTCTGACTTCCGTGTACCGCTCCGCGAGTGTGGTCATGGGCGCCTCCGTGCCGTGCTGACCCACTAGGATACCCGACGCCGCCCGCAACGGGGCGAGAATCCAGCCAAGGAGCCGAAGATGCCCCCGACGACCAGCCTGCCTTCCCGCGATTCGGTGCTCAAGCCCGGCGATGCCGCCCCGGATTTCACCCTGATGGATCAGGACCGGAACGAGTGGACGCTCTCGGAGGCGGCGGAGAACGGGCCGGTGGTGCTGTGCTTTTATCCGCTCGCGTTCACCTCGGTCTGCAGTACGGAGATGGAGTGCATCACCAAGGAGATGAGCAAGTGGGCGGACCAGGGGATGACCATCGTGGGCATCTCCTGCGACAGCTTCGCGACGCAGAAGGCCTGGGCGGACCAGATGGGGTTCAAGCATCCGCTCCTCGCGGACATGCACCGGGCAGTTTGCAAGGGATACGGGCTGTATTGGGGCGACCTGAATGTGTCGCAGCGTGGCACGGTGATCGTCGTGAAGGACGGGGATGGTCTGAAGGTCCAGTGGTCCCAGGCCCGTGAGCCGGGCAGCGCGATGGACTTCGAAGAGGTGCTCGCGTCGGCGGGGGTGGGCTGAACCGTCAGCCGTCGTTGGGTCCGCCGACCTTGCGTCGGTTGGGCGAGTTGGGTGAGTAGGTGCCCTTGGTTTCTGGGGCCTGTTTCCATCGGTAATAGCCCGCTTCTAGATTGCGTTGGGTTGGATCCTGCGCATCGGGCGTAAGGCCGAAGCGGTCGGCGTGCTCGGGGGGGAGGGCTTCGGCGCTGCTGCGCTTCTGGCCGCAGGCGGGCAGGGTGAGCAATGCCGCCAAGGCGAGCGGGGCGAGGGGTTTGATGATTCGACGGTTCATTGGTTCTCTGTCCGCGTGATGGCTTAGAGCGGATCCTTGGGAACATCGGGGCCGGCGCTGTGGGGCGGGGGTACGACCGGCGGGGCCTCGGTGACGGCGTCGGTCAGGTCGAGCATCTGCTTCTCGAGGGCTGTCAGGCGGCGTGAGAGCGCAGCGATCTCACGGGAAATGGCGGCGATCTCTGCGCTGAGCTGGCTGGAGGTGTGGTCGACAAAGGCGACTGCTTCCTCGAGACGGGTCAGCCGCCGGCTCTGCTCATCGGACGAGGGGTCTGGCACGCGGGATGATATGCGTCAGGAAGCGATACGGATCGGGCCGGTGCCGAGGTCGCCGCGGACGACGCGGTTGCGACCGGACCTTTTGGCGTTGTAGAGCAGTTTGTCGGCGAGCTCGATGAAGTCTTCGGGGCGGTGGCCGGAGACGGTGTCGGAACCGGCGACGCCGACGGAGAGGGTGACGCGACGGGCGGGGTGGCGTGGCCACTCCATGGACTCTGCGGTTTTACGGATCCGCTCGCAGAGGAGTCCGGCCTGCGTGCTGCCGATCTCGGGGAGGATGATGGCGAACTCCTCGCCGCCGAAGCGGCAGGGGATATCCGACACACGGACGGCGTGCTGGACCATCTGGGCGATGCCGGAGAGGACAGCGTCTCCGGCGGGGTGGCCGTAGGTGTCGTTGATGGACTTGAACTCGTCGAGATCGATCATGGCGAGCGAGAGCGGGTGTCCTGAGCGGCTGGCGCGCTCGAACTCTTCGCGCCAGCGGCGGTCGAACTGGGTGCGGTTACTCAGGCCGGTGAGTCCGTCGATCTGTGCGCGTTGCGCGAGCATGCGGACCAGCCGCTGCATGCGGAGGGCGACGCGGATGCGGGCGCGGAGTTCTGCCATCTCGAACGGCTTGCAGACGAAATCGACGGCGCCGAGATCGAAGGCGGTGACCTTGTCTTCGGAGTCGCGTTTGCCGGAGACGATGAGTACCGGGATCTCGTGGGTGCTGGCGTTGTTCTTGAGGCTGCGGAGGACCTCGTACCCGTCCATGCCGGGAAGGCCGAGATCGAGGAGGATGAGGTCGGGGTTGAAGATCTCCGCCTTGTCCAACGCTTCACGCCCGTTTGTCGCGCTCATGATTCTGACGGATTCGGAGCGCAGGCGTACCTGCAGCAGCCGGTGAATGGCCGGGCAATCATCGACGATCAGGACCAGCGGGAGCTGGTCGGTCTGGTTGTCGGAGTTCAGGTCCGTCACGGGAGGCGGCGCTCCGGGTGTGTCAGGCGGCTCGGTAATAGGAACGACAGAGCGAAAGGAGGCCGTCGAGTTGCGATCGGACCGCTTCGAGCGACTGTGTTTCCGATGCGATCTGGTCGATGCTGCGTTCGAGGTCGGCGGCGAGGCGTCCGATGTCGTTGAAACCGAAGCCGGGGGCCGATCCCTTGAGTTGGTGGGCAAAGGTGCGGAGGGCCGCGGTGTCAGACCGTGCGGCTGCGTCCTCGATCTGCGCAACGCGTTCGGGCAGGATGCCGATGAAGTAGTCGATGAGCTCCTGGAACTCGGGATCGGCGTGCGGGGTGTTCGGCCCGGTGGGATGTGACAGCATGGCTTGGCTCCTCACCTCGGGTCATCGGCCTATCCGGGGCGGGGTTTGACCCGGGTGCGGGGTCGGGTGGGCGGTTGCTCCAGTTGCCGGTGTGGGTGAACTGCCACTGCACGCCCTGGCCGCGGGTCG
>RFGH01000051.1 GCA_003696675.1 Planctomycetota bacterium | reverse complement strand
TCTTCTTCCTGGTGGTGGGCGGGGTGGTGGTTGGCGGGGTATCCTCGGCCCCGAAACCGGAAGGAGCCGACGCCCGATGGATCTAGCGCCGCTGATCGACAACCTACTCAGCCCGCCGATCCTGTTCTTTTTTCTAGGGATGCTGGCGACGCTGGTGCGGTCGGACCTGGACATCCCGCGGGAGTTGTCGCGGCTGTTCGCGTTGTATTTGCTGTGGGCGATCGGGTTCAAGGGCGGTGTGGCGTTGCGGGCGGCGGGGGTGAGCTGGGAGACGCTGCTGCCGCTGGTGGTGGCGATGGTGCTGTCGGCGGTGGTGCCGCTGTACACGGCGCCGTTGCTGCGGTTGGCGCGGTTCGGGGTGGCGGACGCGTGCGCGACAGCGGGGGCGTACGGGTCGGTGTCGGTGGTGACCTTCATCACGGCGCAGAAGTTTCTGGAGAACCAGGGGATCGAGTTCGGCGGGCACCTGGTGGCGGCTTTGGCGTTGATGGAGGCGCCGGCGATCGTGACGGCTGTGATGCTGTACCGGGCGATGGGCGAGGACTCGTCGGTGCGTCAGTTGTTCGGTGAGCGACGCGGCGAGGTCAAGCACCTGCTGCACGAGGCGGTGGTGTCCGGGCCGGTGTTTTTGCTGCTTGGTTCGATCACGATCGGGGCGTTGACGGGGCAGAGCGGGTGGCAGAAGCTCGAGCCGTTCGGCAAGGATCTGTTCGACGGGGTGCTGGTGCTGTTCCTGCTGGATTCGGGGCTGACGGCGAGCAAGCAACTGCGGTCGATCACCGGCTCGAAGCGGATGGCGGCGCTGCTGAGCGTGTCGATCCCGCTGATGAACTCGCTGGTGGGGCTGGCGTGCGTGGTGGCGTTGGGGATGGGGCGTGCGGACGGGTTCCTGTTTCTGATCCTGGCGACGAGCGCGTCGTACATCGCGGTGCCGGCGGCGATGAAGATGGCGATCCCCGAGGCGAACGAGGGGCTGTATCTGCCGATGGCGCTGGGGCTGACATTCCCGTTCAACATCACGCTGGGAATCCCGTTGTATTACATGATGTCGGGATGGGTGGCGGGGTAGCAGCGTGAGATTGGGAGTGGTCGCCATCCCCTTCCCTGTCGATCGGGGCTCTCTGGGTCGGCCACTTTGGGATTTTGTGCGCGTAGGACCGCGCGGGCTGAAGCCCGGGGCACTCTTTGCAGCGCTCGCGTCCGGGATCAGCGGTCGAGTTCGGCGGCGATCACATTGAGCGATCCAAGGATGGCGACGATATCGGAGAGGAGGTGGCCCTCGGTGAGTTTGGCCATGATGGAGTAGTTGATGAAGGCCGGTGGGCGTGTGCGGGCGCGCCAAGGTGTTTTGCCGCCGTCGGAGACGATGTAGTATCCGAGTTCGCCGTTGGCGGTCTCGTGGCAGTTGTAGATCTCGGCGACGGGGGGCTGCCAGCCGCGGTTGGTCATGATGAGTTCGAAGTGCTGGATGAGGCCTTCGATCGATCCGTAGACCTGGTCCTTGGAGGGCTTGACCATTTTGGAGTCGGCGAAGGCGTCGAGGGGCCCGTCGGGGATGTTGTCGATGAGTTGGTCGATGATTTTGCGTGACTGCCTGATTTCTTCGAGGCGTACGAGGAAGCGGCAGTAGACATCGCCGTCGGTGGCGATGGGGACGGAGAACTTGACGGGCTCGGCACCCTCGCCGTCCCAGTTGTTCTGGAAGCAGAGGTATGGCTCGTCCTTGCGGATGTCGCGGCGGACGCCGGAGGCGCGGGCGATGGGGCCGGAGATGGACCATGCGATGGCGTCTTCCTTGGACATCACGCCGACGCCCTGGGTGCGGTCCATGAAGATGCGGTTGCGGTTGACGAGGCCCTCGAGGTCCTTGAGGGCGTTGGGGAGGTCGTCGTCGATGAAGTGGCGGACCATGCGCCGGAAGACTTCCTCGTCGGGGATGGGCTTCATGACGCCGCCGACACGGGTCCAGTCGGGGTGGAAGCGTTGTCCCGAGATGTAGTCGACGATGTCGTAGATCTTTTCGCGTGGGTTGAAGGCGTAGAGGAAGCCGGTGAGGGCGCCGAGGTCGAGGGCGGCGGCGGCGCAGCAGAGCAGGTGGTCCTGGATACGGGCCATCTCGGCCATGATGGTGCGGAGGACCTTGCACTTGGGGGTGATCTCGATGCCGAAGAGCCGCTCGACGGCGCCGTGCCAGGCGATGTCGTTGGCGATGGGGCTGAGGTAGTTCATGCGCGACACGATGGTCACATACTGGTTGTAGTCGAGGTGCTCGCCGAGCTTCTCGAAGCCGGAGTGGAGGTAGCCGATGTGGGGGGTGCATCGGGCGATGCGCTCGCCGTCGAGTTCGAGGACGAGGCGGAGGGTGGTGTGGGTGGCGGGGTGCTGTGGCCCGAAGTTGAGGACCCAGCGGTCGCCGGTGTCGACATGGTCGTCGAGGTAGTTGATGTTATCCGAGTCGGGCGTGATGCCCTGGTCGGGCTTGAGGGTGTACGGCATGGTCGATACTCGATTTAGGGTTCAGTCGTGCTTGATCATAGGGACAAAAAAGCCGCCCCGGAGCTGGGACGGCGTGGAGGATTTCATCTGGATTCGGGATGGGAATTAGGGGTCCGGGCAGGAAGAACCGGGAGGACTTCCAGCGCCGCCCCCGCCACACGAACCTCCGTTACTACCCCCGGCACCGCCGTTGCCGCCTGGGCCTTGGCCGCCAGGACCGTTTCCGCCGGCGCCGCCTTGGCCACCGGTACCGCCCTTATTCAAGCCGCCTCCGGTACCACCTTGTCCGCCCTGACCACCCTGACCACCAGTGCCGTTGTTGGATCCGCCTCCTGCACCGCCTTGTCCGCCAGTGCCTCCGTTGTATCCTGGGCTCCCGCTTCCCCCTTGGCCACCCTGACCTCCGGTACCAGGGTTGCCCGAGTTCGTTGTACCACCAGTGCCACCCACTCCACCAGTGCCTCCGATTCCAGAACTGTTAGATGCACCGGGCCCACCTTGTCCTCCCGAACCTGCTTGACCGGAGCCACTCGAACCCCCGGAACCTCCACTGCCACCAGCTTTTCCCGACCCGTCCGAAGCACCCCCGCCATTCCCACCGGTGCCACCCGGCCCAGAACCTGAGCCGCCTCCATTTCCACCGTCACCAGCCTCACCAAAGTTACCACCGCCATCGCCGCCGCCGCCGCCATTCCCACCGATGCCAGAGTCTGACCCGCCCCCATTGCCCCCGTCGCCGCCAGAGCCACTGTCGCTTCCACCGTCACCTCCATCGCCTCCTGTACCACCGGCACCGCTTCCATCGCCCTCACCGCCGTTTCCACCATCACCACCATCACCGTCACCTTCGCCGTCACCGCCACCCCCACCATTGCCACCAGTATCGTTTGACCCCTCGGTGGCTTCGCCCCCGTCCCCACCCGGACCACCCTTGCCATCTGGCTCGGCTCCATCTCCGCCGTCTCCGCCGTGACCAGGACGCGGATTATCTTGAATCACACCTGCTGGACATCCCTTTCCGCCGGGGCCACCGTCCGGTGCGGACGGGTTTCGAGGATCATCGCCGGGCCAACCAGGCGCTCCATCGGGACGACTCGGGTTGTTATCGTCGCAACCTCCACATCCAAAGCAGGATGGATTGCAGTCTTCGTTGTGTTTTCCAGGATTATCCTGATTCCATTGCCGACACCGTTAGTCACTGCACGAGCTAGACGCGCTTCGCAGGCAATTTACTGGTGTTGGGCGTGTAGGGGATGCTGTGCCGCCCGATCCGATCGAGCCGGTAGTACCTGATCCAGTACCAGCGTTGTAGTTTTCAATATAATGATTGATATCTTGCGCGTCGATGACACCATCGCCATTCAGATCGGCGGTGATATGCCCGGATGTATAATCATCTAGATAGTCAGCAAGATCCAATGGCTCGATTACGCCGTTACGATCGGTGTCGGCCTTGTTTGGCACAATCAGCACCGCCCGGATCATGCCGTCTGTTCCTTGAGCCGAGCCGCCGATCCACTGGTGCGAGTTGATCGCGTTGGCACCAGTGATCTGCCAGTCCGATGTCGTGGGTAAACGGTTATCGAGCGGCTCGGATACTCCGGCGATCACGATCACAGCGGATGAATCCGCGGCATGCATTTCCGTTCCGAGAGGCGGGAGTTGTGATTCGGAAACAATCCCACTCCAGTCCCACGCTGTGCCGACCGTGATATCCAGACTTGGATGGATGTCATTGATCGAGAAGTGCGTGAAAGTGGTAAGTCCCGAGACTTGGCTCATGCCATCTGTAGCGTTCCACGTGAAGCCGGAGACAATCCGGTTACCATGGGGATCGAGTGCTGTGGTTTCCGACCAACCAACCGCCTCATCATTATCACTGAGACCTCGGCATGAACCACGCTCCGCACCGAGATGCCCAATGCTGAACTGAGCGGATCCAGGGATCCAATATGCAGGCGTGCGAACTGTGCTCGTGTGAAAGGCAGTCCTCTGTTTAGTCGAGTTCGCCCAGTGTTCTTTATCGTTGATATCGCCGCGTTCCCTCTCCCACCACATCCCCTCGTTATGGTAACCGACAGCCACCGGATCGGAACTGTCGAGCACCCAGGTAAATGCGGTCGGATGGCCTTGGTCATCAAACCAAACGCCTGTGCATACACCATCGTCTGAGACGCCTGTAAGTGAACTCGATACAGCTTCTGGTGGGATCCCGGGTATCGGAAACACAAGATATGCCGTCTGTGCAGTTGCACCGGAGATAGAGGTCGCCAAGCAAACTATGAATGAAGTCAAATACTTTACGATCACTATACAAGTCCTTTCGGGTGGTAGGGCCCGGCTCCGTTCGATGGTTGCCCAGAGACCTTGCGGAGCAGCGTATCAGCTTTGACGATCAGCCACACACAAGTTGAGAGAGCCTTCACTGTTTTTTCAACAGCACCCTATGATGGCACATGGTCTTACTCACACGCTTTCTCGCTGATCTCTGGCACATCCTGGTCGAGTCCGGGGTGTGGCTGCTGGTCGGGCTGCTGATCGCCGGGCTGGTGCACGCGTTCGTCCCTCGGGCGTGGTTCATGCGGCATCGGGGGGGGCGGGGGACGGGGGCGGTGGTGAAGGCCAGCCTGCTGGGGATCCCGATGCCGCTGTGCTCGTGCTCGGTGATCCCGGTGGCCGCGGGGCTGCGGAGCCAGGGGG
>RFGH01000050.1 GCA_003696675.1 Planctomycetota bacterium | reverse complement strand
GCGCGGATGAACGACTTCGGCCTCACCCTCCGTGACCCGGTCGACTGACGGCCCCGCTCACCCCGCCGACCACGGGAAGCGGTGCGAGAAATGGCGGTAATACAGGCCGATCGCGCGCATCGTCACGATCGAACTCCAGGCGCCGACCAGACTCAAGACAGCGATCACCGCGACGACGTACAGCGGGGATGGCTCCTCCGTGACCGCGGTCAAGATCACATCGCCTTCGAGAGTGTCGCTAAAGACCCCTTCGACCGCAGCCACGATCGCCACGAGCGCAAACACAACGCCATACGCCGGGAGTGTCTTGAGGACCGTTCGCACGAGTAGATCAAACCGCGCAAGCGCCGTGAGGCCGCCGAGCGCAACGGCTAGGATGGCGATCGGCCACATAAATAAACCGGCCCAGCGAAAGAACTCGTTGAGGAATACTCTCCCGGGCGATGCGTCGCCGGTCCACGACATCCAGATCGTCAGAAGAATCGTGGGCAGCATGACGAACGTGGTCGCGCCGATCAGCTGCACGAGCGGCACGATGATCCCGTCGTACACCCCGCCCCAGACTTGGGTGGTGGGCAGTTCGTCGTCCCCGCCTGCGGTGGTCTGAACAATCTCCATCAGGAACGCGGCGACGATTCCGTACACCATGAACTGTCCGATCAGAGAGATCAATCCCAACATCGGGAGCAGGGCCAGGGCGCCCGCCGCGAAAAGGAATACCGCGCACCCGATCAAGGACATGAGATTCGACAGCGATCCGAACATGGTGAACGACCGCACCACGTCCTGCAGGAACGGCCGCTGAACTCGTCCAACACGCGCCCGTTCGGCCGCCGACATGGATTCCACCACGGGGCCCTCCGGGCCTCTGTCGCCCGGCCGGACGTCCGACCCTCCGTCGGCGGGGCCACGACCCGCCGCGGCGCGCTCCCGTTGGCTCGGTTCGAGCGGGATCGCGATCTGAGACGCGATCGTCTCTGACGCAGGACCCGAACGCGAGGCGTCGCCTGCCACTGTGAACAACGCCCCGCACCCGGGGCATCGGGCCACTTGGCCGGCCGCGTCGTCGCGGAAGGTGAACCGTCGGCCGCAGGCGCACTCGTAGGGG
>RFGH01000049.1 GCA_003696675.1 Planctomycetota bacterium | reverse complement strand
TGGCTCGCCGTGTGCGTCGCCCTGGGCGCCGCCGCCGGGCTGGCCGTCAGCGCCGCGTCGGCCCAGTCCGGGACGGGCTGCGTGGGGTGCGGAGGAGGTGACGAGAATGACCTCTGCAAGGACGTGTGCGGCTCCTGTCCGAATCAAGAGTGCTCGTGCAACATTCAGAGTGTCTGTAAAATAAAATAAACTACTCCGGTTCTGGTCGGCCTGAAAGCCACACATCAACAGCCGCTCTCGCCCGAGACAAGTCAGGCGGAGCCGACGAACCGTGTCTCTGTGGCCGAAACCGTGAGCTGCGCTTCTGATTCCACGATAAGGAACACCGTCATGGCCATCAACAAAGCGCGTGCGTTGCTGTATGCCGGAGGTGCGGTGGCGGCTGTCGCCGTATTCGCCGTCGTCTACACGGGCCGATCAGAGCATCGCCATGCGACGGCGCCCGGGACCGCCGCGACTGATGTGAGCGCGGGCGAAATCGAACTTGTTCGCACTGGGTATGCCTATCAGTTTGACGGCGGGAAACTCGAAGACCTGAGCGAGGAAACACGCTCTTTCGCGCTGCGTGATCAGGAATGGGCCGAGCGGGTCGAATTCGTTCCCGTGCGAACGGGTCCGAGCGCTCTCGCGGCGGCCTGGGCGCCGACGCTGCTCGATCCATCCGGTGTGGCTGATGAGGTTCAACACGCCTCCTTGCTGACCACCATCGCGGACCACGCGTGGGCACGTGCACAGGATACACCGAGCGCGTATGTGAGTTTGGTTGATCGCTCACCAGACCTTGCATGGAACGAGCCGGACGCCACGAACCCGACGGCGATTGAAATCCGCCGCCGAAACGCGCAGACGGGTGTCTTCTACACGTACTTTCTTGAACAGGAGTTCGACCCTGGTCTGTCGAGCCTCGATCTGGCGCGGGTCGTCTGGGATGGATTGCGGCGGTTCGATCATCTGATCGATGAGGTCGGCGTCGGAGAGTCGGGATGCCGAATCCTGATCACTCGAGCCAGAGCCCCCGCTGAACTGGATCGGTACGGTTTGGTCGGCAAGAACGCTCCAGAGAACCCCGACTACTGGTGGTCAGACGGCGGGCGCTACGGCATGGAGTTCGTCCGGCCCGTGCGGTCGGCCGCTTCGTGGCTTGCGGACTTGCCCTCACTGGTCGTAGCCCAGGCCAATATCATCGTGAAACTGCGCGACGGCCGCTTGGGCAACTGGCAGAGTCGGTGGTATCTCCACCCAGAGACCGGCGACTGGGTGCTCGATGCGATGCAGGCCACCTCCGGCAAGACCATGATGCTGGTGTGGTGAACGCGCGATCTCACACCCCTCTGCGCGTCCGCTGAGGGTGGACACGCTCAGCAAGGAGATTCTCGATGACACTGACACCGAAGACCCGCGCCCGCTCGGTCATGCTGCTCGGCGGCTGGCT
>RFGH01000009.1 GCA_003696675.1 Planctomycetota bacterium | reverse complement strand
CGATCGTGCAGCGCGTCGCGGGCCGCCCCCGGCGCCGCGGCGCCCGGCCCAACACCCGCAACCCCAACGCCGCGGCCCGCCGCGGCGTTTTGCCGCGCCCGCGGCGCGGTTACACACGCACAGAAACCAGCGATGTGTTGAAGCCGCGCTTGCCGCGCGGATGTCCGCGCGCGGGTTATTTCGTGATTTCACGGAGCGCCCGCACAAGTCCCGGTGGCCGTCAGCTGACGTCCCCACCGCCGAGGCGCCCGAGACGCCGCCCCCGCGTGGGAACAACAGCTCCATCAACTCCAGACCGGAGACGCCGGCATGACCGGACACCTTTCACGATTCATCGTCGTGCTGACCGCTGCGGCGGCCGCCGCGCCCGCGCTGGCGCAGCCCGCTGGCGAGGTCGCTGACCTCCGCGAGCAGCTGCGCCAGTCGCAGGAGACGATCCGTCTTCTGTCCGACCGGCTCAGCAGCCTGGAGACGCGCGTCGAGTCCTCTGCCCCCAGCGGCAGAGGCGACATCGCCGCCCGCGTGGACGAACTCGAAAACATTGTCTTCGACCTCGACGAGCGCGTCGGCAGCCGCACCGTGGCGCATGCCTTCGACGCCATCCAGCTCGACATCGGCGGGTTCATCACCCAGTCGTTCAGCGCCGCGTTCGGCGGGGGGCAGCAGCCGGCGTCCTTCAACAACACGCAGTTCGAGCTGCTCATCAAGGCCCAGGTCACCGACGACTGGGAGATCTTCCTCGCCCAGGGCTTCCTCCGCGAGGCGGACCTGGACGTCACCAACCCGAACATGCCCTTCTTCCGGCCCAGCGCCCTGCGGATCCCGCAGATCATCGCCTGGACCAACTTCCGCGTGAACGATCAGTTCGAGATCCAGGCCGGCCGGTTCATCACGCCGCACGGCATCATCAACATCGAGCACTTCCCGCCCGTGCTGCTGGACGTGAACCAGCCGCAGGTCCTGCGGCCGTTCAGCGGGTCGACGATCTTCCCCAACTTCCTGCTGGGGGCCCAGGTCCACGGCAAGTTCTACGTCGGGGCGGAGAACAACAGCCTGCTGTCGTACAACGCCTACGTCGGCTCGACGACCATGAACACGAGCGACTTCATCCTCGGCGGCCGCGCCGCGCTGCGGATCACCGACACCGGGTTCACCGTCGGCGGGAACTTCAGCCACGGGCAGCGCACGGCCGGGCCCGCCGGCATCGGCAACGTCAGCATCGTCGGGCCCAACAGCCTGGTGTCCAACTCCTACAACACCGTGGGCGGCGACCTGCTGTACGACAAGGGCCGCATCCTCTGGAAGAACGAGTTCTTCTACTCCTTCGAGGACGGCCAGCGCGACCGCATGGCCTTCTACACCCAGCCCGCGTTCCGGCTCACCGAGAAGTGGATCGCGTTCTACCGGTTCGACTACCTCGACCCGGGCCAGGGCCTGTCCCGCGGGTACGAGAACGTCGTCGGTGTGAACTACCTGCCGGTTCCGATGGTGCGCCTCCGCGCCGAACTCATCTTCAAGCACCTGAACGCCCTGTCCGACGACGTGGTCGTCGCCCAGGTCTCCGCAACGATCAGCTTCTGACGCCGAGCACGAGGAGCCATGACCATGAACACCCGCATGACCCATCGCGCCCGGCTCGGCGCCGTCCTCGCGGTCGCCGCCCTCGCCGTCGCCGCGACACTCGCCGGCGCGACCCGCGCCGAGACGGCCGCTCTGGCCGACGGGCCCTACGTCGTCATCGTCAACGCCGGCAACGGCTACGGCGAGCCCGGCGACGCGGCCAAGAAGGTCGTCAAGCAGCTCTTTCTCAAGGAGCGCACGGACTGGCCCGGCGGCGCCGAGGCCAAGCCCTTCGACCGCCCCGCCGACAGCCCCGAGCACACCGCGTTCCGCGACAAAGTGCTCGAGATGACCGCCGCCGAACTCGCCCAGCACTGGATCGACCAGAAGCAGAAGACCGGCGCCACGCCGCCGCGCGAGGTGTCGAGCGCGTCCATGATGATCAAGTTTGTCGCCAAGAGCGAGGGCGCGTTCGGCGTCGTCGCCAAGAGCGAAGCCGAGGGCGCCGACGGCGTCAAGGTCCTGTTCGAGATCGGCGGCTAACAACGGACCACCGGGCCGCGGGGAGGACGAGGAGCACACCATGCGCATCCGCGCGAAACTGATGATCGCGTTCGGCGTCGCCGTCGCCCTGCTCGCCGCGGACATCGCCATCGTCAGCGTCGCGATCGGTCGGCTCCAGACGGCCGTCGCCGGCGTCACCCGCGCCGTCGAGGCCCGCGAGGCCAACTACGCCGCCGTCGAACTGATCCAGTCATTGCGCCCCGCCGTCATGGCCACGGGTGAGTCGGAGCGCCCGGGCGAGGCGCTCGAAGCGGCCCGCGTGCAGCGCCGCGAGCTCGAGGCCAAGCTCGGCGTCGTGCGCTCGCATCTGGGCGCGATCGGCCTCGACGCCGAGCCCATCGAAGCCGTGGGGTCGGCGATCGACACGTTCGACACCGAGTGGGAGGCGTTTGAGGGCGCCGTCGGCGCCGGCGACGCCGAGGCCGTCTTCGAGCATGCGATGTACGTCGACGACGCGCTGGGCGGGCTCAACGAGCGGCTCAGCGTCCTGAACGTCGCCCTGCGCGACGCGGTCGCCGCGGGCCTGGAGCGCGAGCGCGCCATCCACGACCTGCCCATGCGGGCGGGGATCGCCGTCGGCGCCGTCGCCGCGGGTGCGCTGCTGCTCTTCGCGTGGGTCTTCACCGGGCGGTTCGTCCGGCGGATCAGCGCCATCCGCGCCCGGCTGGTCGATATCGCCGAGGGCGAGGGCGACCTTACCGCGCGCATTACTAACATCACCGGTAGGGACGAGCTCCGCGACCTCGCCGACGCCTTCAACCGTTTCGTGGAGCGTCTGCACGGTACGATCCTGAAGGTGCGCGAGCTCGCCGACCGTGTGCAGGAGGGCGTCCGCACGATCTCCGAGTCCAACCGCGAGATGTCCGAGTCCATGGCCGAGCAGGCCGAGCAGGGCGGCCGGATCGCTCGTGCGATGGACGAGTTTGCCGAGAGCGTGCAGGACGTGGCGACCAAGGCCAGCGGGGTGGCGGCCAACGCCGAGAACGCCGGCGCCGCCGCCCAGGACGGTGGGCGGCTCGTCGGCGACGTCCGTAACGGCATGCAAGCCGTCACCAGCGTCGTGAGCGTCGGCGCTCAGCGCGTCGATGAGCTCAGCGCCCTCGGCGACCAGATCGGACAGGTCATCGTTCTGATCAACGACATCGCCGACCAGACGAACCTGTTGGCGCTCAACGCGGCGATCGAGGCGGCCCGTGCCGGCGAGCACGGCCGGGGCTTCGCCGTCGTCGCCGAGGAGGTCCGGGGCCTCGCCACGCGCACCACCAAGGCCACCGAGGAGGTCAGCGCCTCGATCCGCCAGATTCAGGAGGGGGCCCGCGCCGCCGCCGAGCAGATGAGCACCGGCGCCGACCAGGTCACCGCCGCCACCCAGCTCGCCGACCGCGCCGAGGAGAGCCTGACCTCGATCGTCACGACCGTTTCCGAGGTGGTGACGATGATCGGGCAGATCGCCGCCGCCGCCGAGCAGCAGGGCGCCACAGGCGTCGAGGTCAAACGCCGCGTCACAGAGATTGCCCAGATGATCGGCCTGGCCGACGAGCGCTCCAGCGCCGCGGCCGCCGAGGTCCAGCGCCTCGCGGACCAGGCCACCGCCCTCGAGGGCGTCCTCGGGCAGTTCAAACTCGAGTGAGACAACGCCCCGCGGCGGAGCGCATCACCACGACCGGGCGTGTCGCGCCCGAACCCGAGCGTCGGCGCTCGCTCGCCGGGGGGAACGGTTCGCCGACGGTGAGCCCGTCGTCGCGGCCGAACGACGAGAAGGTCTCGCTGCACACCATTGAGACGGCGACGCGCTCCTCGGGATATATCAGGACGCACCCCACCCGCCCACGATCTCGCCGCCTTTACAGAGGCACCACCGGCCGCCTCCTTGCGTAGGAACGGGCCTGACTCTGCAGCTATCTTTGCCCCGTGGCTCGTATTTGGGCGGGCGATCCGCTGCATCAGCTCGACACGCGGTTTCACGACGACAAATGACAGCGGTTTGATGAAAGCCTGTTCAATTGTGGACCGTGCTCATTCCCAGGCGCGTGTTCAGAGCATCAGTAGAGTCACACCGGGGTTCCCGGCGTACTCTTTGAGATTTGGACGCGTCTCCAAGGCCTTATGGTACTGATCGATATGTAATTTGTAATACGGATTATCCATTTCTCTCGGGTTGAGTAGATCCTCGCAATGCACGCATCCACCTATCGCTCTATCCTTGCAGAACAGTTCATTGTATATATATTCACGAACCGCCGAACGCAGCCCCCCGCCTTTGCCCGACGCCCCGTAGCCGTGAATGCAGATGATGACATCATGTCGTTGAGCATTCTCAACAGTCTTGCGAATCTTCTCCCTCGCCTGCAGCGCCGTATATCTGTGGAGATCAATCACCAGTCCAGTTCGTCCCGAGGATGCTTTTTTCGTTTTTCGCCGACGCTTCATAGGAAAACGTTCCCCCGCCGCGAATCGGCATTCTCAAAAACATGCGCGTCTGGGCAGCCGCCGTGGCCTTCGATCACCTCGTCGATCTCGGACGTGTGGCGGATGGTTGGCGTAACTCTCTTGGTGATGCCAGATACAATGATAGCATCAGGCCATACGCCTCGGGACGCCGCCAAAACGGTTGGAACGCAGCGGACGACTCATCAGCAGCCGCGTCTATCGCCGATCGACGGGTCGTCGCAACTCGCGACTACGGCGGGGTTTGCGTGAAAAGCCACCTTCCGGACTCGAACCGGAGACCTGAGCTTTACGAAGCGGTTCGCCAGCCAACCCGGGAACGAAAACCACGCTATACACGGGGGTTACGTATTGCAAGCGATTCGTCGGTTGGCGCGGTTTTGGGCCCATTTCGCGGCGGAGCGCGGTGTACACCGCGCTGCGATCGAGCGGCGACGTCAGCGCATCGGCTGACGAGTGCGGGCGCTCGCAAGCGCCCGCGAGGTCGACCTTCAGGCCGCCATCGTCCAGCGAGGCGATGTCGGCGAGCAGCGCCAGTGCAGGATTGCAGTCGGACCAGACGGACGCGCCGGGCAGTTCCGCCAGCCCGAGGACCAGCGGCGCTGCGGTAGTACGTCTGCTCGTGGACCGCCAGCTTGCGGCAGACCTCGGGCACCTTCTGCCCCTTGGCCAGCTCCACGTCTGCCTCACGCAGCTTGTTGATGATCTGCTCGGTGGTGTACCGCTTCCTGCTCATCGGAGTGACCTCCTTCCGTGGCCCGCACCCGAGGATACTTAGCCCTCGAGCCGGACCGGGGTGAGAGGGTCACGTCACCCGCATTGGCAATTCCACACGAACGCTCTCCCATCCTCGAGCAGCGTTTGCACCTCACGCCTCCTCGAATCCGAAGGTGTCAAACCGAAGTGTCCTGCAATTTTCCGTGACATCCCGCACCGTCTTCTCAGAGGCGCCTTCCGACAAGCGGGCCTGAATCTCTAGTGTGACCTCGACATCCGCACCGACGAGCTTGGAGAGGTGCTGAATGACCTCATCCGCAATGCGGGACGCATCTCGACCGGCTCGCAATGGATCAAGCTGAACAGAACCGTGAAACCGCCGGTAGACCGGCTTCATTGACGTCGGCTCACCGTCGCCGCTTCCTCCTGCTGGGGACGGGTCGCCGGTTGGAGTCTCGGTTAGTGTGGTCCCCGCCTCCTCTGCACCCGCACTGCCGTCACTGTTTCTGGTTGCAGCCGCCGCTGTCTCCTTATCCATCTGCGTGCTGGCCGCACCTGGATTCACCAGCAGACTCTGGCCGTCTGCGATAACCCGCACGCTCGTTCCGGATTGCAGTCCGACGTATCGCTTGGCCTTCTCGTCCCACCCTTCTGCATAAGCGAAGCTGTCGCTCTTCCAAGTCAGCCGACTCAGCCCATCCCTCACGGCAGCGATAAGGACATCTGAACTCTGCAGTCGTGGAAGATAGAGGTACGTCGCAAAGTCGTCCATTAACTGCTTGACGCCGACGTGATCCCCTCGCCACAGGGGCACACGATCCAGCTCGAGCCGAAGTCGGGTGCCACCGAGCTGCGTGAGCAGCAGCTCTTCGTTGGTCAGCTTCTTCGACGCTCGATTGGCTAGCGTCTCCTGCCCCTGCTGGCGCATCTCGATCCACTCGGGCTGTGCCTTGGGGTCAGGCTGGCTCGGGACCAACAGCCACTGGTAGGTCTCCGGGATGCGCGCCTTGACCGTCTCGTCGGCGTTGCGTCGCTTCGTCTCGGCCTGCTTCGACTGGAAGTTGTCGAGGTTGAGTTGTTCCCGCTCATCCCAGATCGATGACCACGCCAGGTACTGCCGTGCCGCGTGCAGAAGCTCCCTCAGGCGTGTCGCATCGGCTGCTAAGAACACAAGGGAGTTGCGGTAGTTCCGCGGGCTCGAGCCACGCATGTCGAGGATCGCTTGCGCCTCCCGTCGACCCGCACTGTCATCCTGATTCTTCGTGTGCGGGTGTTCCGGGCCAAGGATGACGAGACGCGCTTCGCGATCATCCGGGACATCACCGCTGGACACACACGCATGCACCTTGCTGAAGTTGCCACGATAACTTGCTTCTCGACGGAGTCGCTTGACGACTTCGTCGATCACATCGTGCTCGTGCAACTGGGCCGCACGGTCCTCAGCCAGCCGGGACACCGTCGGCTGCGTCGAGTACCAGTACCGATTCCCATCGACGTACAGGTACATTGCCTTATCCGTCAGTCGACGTAGGGCATCGCCGAAAGTCGCGACGCTCTCGCCCGGCTGAACGCACCCAAGCTTGACTCGTCGCTCATCTATTCCTCGATTCGCGGCTTGCTGAACCGGCGCGGAACCCATGTAAATCGTTCTCGCGACACGCCGGCAGGCCGAGTACCGCCCGAGGTTCGGATTCTCCCGATCCAACTCCAACGGCAGTGAATGCGGCCCATCCACGTCGCTGTCGATGACCGGCGACCACTGATCCTCCATATAGCGCGTCAGCTCGAACTGCACGCGTGGATCATCCATCGGCACTGTCGCCGGAGTGATCAGTAGATTCGAGTCCTGCCGCTCCCACAGTGCGTGAATCACCGAGGCCATCAGTCGCAGCACGCCGCGGGTGCGCTGGAACTTGTCCAGTGTGGACCAATCGTTGTAGAGACGGTCGAACAACTCCGGGTGGATCGGATACGCCATCTTCATCCGGCGCTCGTACTCCGCCTCCCGGCACTCGCTCGGGAACTCCTGGTGCTGTGCTCCATACAGATCGACGAACGACCGCGCCACCGCATCGCGCGCCACCGCCTGCTCATTGCTCAGCGGCTGGAACAGCCGCCGGCGCACGATCTCGAATCCCTCGTCCGAGCTCGCAGGTCGCCATGACGACTCCACCCGCCCGATGGCGTTCTTCAGGCGCGACAGCGCCTGCTGCCCCCACTCACCGCCGATCTCGTTGTCCGACGCCGGCACGCTGACGACCAAGGCTGCCCGATCGGCTGCCTTGACGCTCTCGCTGAGTGTCTGCGCGAATGTGAACTGCGTGTCGAATGTCCCCGCCGGAAGATCGCTTCCTTCGTGCAGCTGCCTGGCGTACGCCACCCACTCGTCAACCAGAATCAAACACGGCGCATAGGCGTTGAACAGTTCCTTCAGTGTGTCACCGGGGTTTGTTCCATTCTCATCATCCTCCCGGACCATCTCATACGCTTCAGTGCCGCCCAGTTGCCAGGCGATCTCGCCCCACAGCGTGCGCACCACGGTTCCGTCCGGCTTCGTGTGCGGCTTCCCCGGCGAGATCTTCGTGCCCACGATCACTGCGCGCCGAACCGGCTTCGGTATTTCGACGCCGGTTTCTTGCAGCAGGTCCTCCACGCCCGGAAGGTCCGCCGCTGGCGCGCCGCTGAACAGGTGGTACAGCGCCAGCATCGAGTGCGTCTTGCCGCCGCCGAAGTTCGTCTGCAACTCCACGACCGGATCGCCGCCCCTGCCCGCCAATCGCAGCAGCGTCCCCTTGAGCAGTTGCGAGAGTCCGACCGTCAGGAACGTCCGGCGGAAGAACTCGGTCGGGTGCTTGTACTCGTCCGACCCTTCCTTCTGATACACCTGCCAGAGATCCGCGGCGAACTCCGCCTGCTGGTACTTGCCGCTGGCCACGTCGGGGTGCGGCGTCACCACCTCCCGCCACGGCTGCAGCCCCCCCTGCGGCTTGCCCTCCGTCGGCTGGAACGACTTCTTCCGCATCTGGCTGCGACGCTGCTCCTCGAACTGCGTCCGCTGGAGATCGCTGTAAAGTCGGTCGACCGCCTCCGCCTCCTCAGCCGCGGAGACCGCCGTCAGCAGGCGCGAGGCGCTGTCCAGATAGCGCAGCGTGTCGCGCCCGGTGAACGATTCCCGGTGCGCCCACTTGTTGCGCACGTCGCGCAACTCGAACGCCAGCGTTCGCTCCGCCGCGCCCAGCACCTTGCGGAACACAGCGTTCCATTTATCGCAGAGCACGTCCAGCAGCAGCTTCGGATCGTCCCAGTTGACGTTCGCTGACGACCCCCGCAGCAGGTCCTTGGCCGCGTTTTCCCAGCCATCCCCGAGTTGGTTCTCCAGCTCGCGCTGCACGAAGGGCTTCAAGCCGGTGGCGAGCGACTCCAGCGCCTTCCCGACCCGATCGTGGTTTGTGATCGCCATGCCTTACGCCTCGCTTCCGAACAGCCCTGCGTCAGCCGCGGCGGGCGCCCGCCGTTCCTGCAGCGCCAGGCGCGACAGCTCCGGCCACGCGATGACCAGCCCGTTGTACGCCAGCGCCTCGTCCGCCCACTTCTTCCGCTCGCAGACGCTGTACAGCCGGTAGGCGAGGTCGCGGGCCATCTCGCCGTAGTCGCCGCCCAGCCGGGCCAGCAGCTCCGCCGCCGCCTGCTCCCCCTCGTTCTGGAGCCGGCGGATCAGGTGCTGCGCCGCCTCCCATGTCGTCAGCCGCCGGTCCGTCGCCGGGTCCCAGTCCTCCGGCATCTCGTCGCGCGTCAGCAACCTGACCTTCCCGCCGCGCGCCGCGAGCACGCCCGCTTCGACCAGCCCCTGCACGCTCGTGTTCTTGGCTTTGCTCAGCGTCTCGGCCACGCCGAACGGGCCCTCCTGCGCGCCGAACTGCTCGAACCACGCCACCGCCCAGCGCGTGTCAGCGTCGAACTCGCCCTCCTGCTCCGCCAGGACCTCATCGAGAATCTGGTTGATCAGCGTCAGCGCCGTGCGAACGCTCATCGCCTCGCCGTCGGACTCGACGACCTTGCTGGAGCGGCTGAAGACCGCCATGCCCGGCCCGATGGCGGCCTGCGCCAGGTCCACCGGCGCGATGTTGCCCGACTGGAGCTTCTCCAGGGCGCCCGGCAGCTCGCGCTTGAGGGCGGTCAGGAACTCACGCCGAGTCGCCATCGGCGCCGCCGCGTCGCGCGGCGCACAGGCGAGAACGACGGATGAGGCGAGGGCGTTGGTTCCCATACCCACCATTCGATTTCCCAGCTCTGTTCGCATGGGCCATGTGCCTGTGATGGCGAAGCCGTGGTCAATGACGCCGGTCAGGAATGTCTCCCACCCGGTGGACGCCGTCCCGCCGGAGTCTGTCTCCGCCTGCTTGAAGGCGTAGAAGATCGTCGTGGGATAGTCGGAGCAGCCGCGCGAGCGCCACTGGCCGATGGCGCTGCCCAGCCCTTCTTCGAAGAACCGCGCGGCCTTGGCCTTGTCGCCCTCGTGTCGATAGGGGCTGGCGATCATCTCCTCGGCCTTGGGCGTGAGCATCGTGCTGAGCAGTTGCGGATGCACATCCTTGAGCGTGCGCCGCAGCCAGACGTAGAAGAAATCGCTCAGATCGGCGTAGCCGATGTTGTCGTAGTACGGCGGGTCGGTGGAGATGATTCCGCCCGAATACGCTGCGCCCGCGGTTGCGTCGAGTTGTCGAACAACGCCAACTACCGTTGCGGCGGCTGATTGAATTATTTTGACGCCCCATTCAAGATTCGCGGTCCAATTGCCCGTACTTTCGCAGAATGGATTTCCTTCTGCGAAGTCCCAAGTCATTGGCAAGGCTTGCCGTCCAAACGTACTTCGAATTGTTGTATACCCAGAATCCCAGCTACTAATTGTAGATGCACGATCCGCAAGCTTG
>RFGH01000048.1 GCA_003696675.1 Planctomycetota bacterium | reverse complement strand
TTACGAGATCGCCGACCGGCTGGCTGGCGAGCATGGCATCCGCGCCGCGCCCTCAACGGTCTGGCACTTTTTCAGGAAACGCGCCATCACGTTCAAAAAAAGACCGCGCACGCCGCAGAACAGGCGCGCATGGACGTCCTGATCGCCCGGCAGCTCTGGTTTGAGGGTCAGCTCGATCTCGATCCCGACCGACTGGTGTTTATCGACGAAACCGGCACGTCGACCAAGATGGCCCGTCTCAGAGGCCGCGCGCCACGCGGCGAGCGGTGTCGCGCTCCGATCCCGCACGGCCACTGGAAGACCACCACCCTGACTGCTGGTCTGCGGCGCTCGGGACTGGTCGCGCCCATGGTGCTGGACGGGCCGATGGATGGCGTGTGCTTCCGAGCCTATGTCGAGCAGGTCCTGGTACCCGAACTGACGCCGGGCGATGTGGTCGTCATGGACAATCTGCCCGCCCACAAGGTCGGCGGGGTGCGCCAGGCCATCGAGGCGGCCGGCGCCAGCCTGCTCTATCTGCCGCCCTATTCGCCGGACTTCAATCCGATCGAGATGGCCTTCGCCAAGCTCAAGGCCCGGCTGCGCAAAGCCGCTGCCCGAACCATCGACGATCTCTGGGACGCCATCGCCGAGGCCATCGACCGCTTCCCGCCGGGCGAATGCCGAAACTACTTCGCCACCGCAGGATATGACCACGAATAGATCGAATCGGCTCTAGAGCGCCTCAACAAGGAGATTAAACGGCGCACCAACGTCATCGGTATCTTCCCGAACGAAGCCGCGATCCTTCGCCTCGTCGGTGCCTTGATGCTCGAGCAGAACGACGAGTGGGCCGTAACCCGGCGCTACATGACTCTGGAAACCGTCGCCAAGGGCTGCAAAGATGCCACCTTGGATGCAGCAAAGATCGCATCCATATGAACCGGCTCAAGCCAAGGCCGGGGAGCCAAATTTACACCACCTTACGGGACACGACCGAGTCGACCGTTAAGGAGCCGGATTGTGCGCGGATGCGGGTTCGATCATGTCCTGGAT
>RFGH01000047.1 GCA_003696675.1 Planctomycetota bacterium | reverse complement strand
GGGTGGTGTTTTCGACGGCGGGGAGGGGCTTGGGGTCGTTCATGGGTGATAAAGACACGGCTTGCGAGTCAAGCCGTGGCACCCGGGTGGAGCATCCGGCGCGCTGTAGCGCCATCATGAACACGCATACTCACACCAGCCGTGGAACTGTCTGGAGTGACAGCCACATCGTGACGGTTCTTTGGGAGACCGGCGATGGCTTGAGAGCGGTGCTACTTGGCAGGGTGCTCGACACTTTCACGCAGTGATCCGAGCGTTTCGAGGAGCTCGCCACCCACCGCGGCGTTGTTGGTGTCGAGGAGCACTTCGCAAAGGTTGGGAGGGCAGGCATATCCGATCGCGGCGAGACGCTCGGCGATGGCGGCAGGATGGTGCGCGAATCGGAGAATGTTCGCGATGGGCTCGGTGGCATCCCCTTGAACCAGACCGCTCGAGATCGGGCCGGCGGGGCTCGACGCGGGAGGAGCGGCCGTGTTGTCGTCGGCATCGAACTCCAGTGTTTCGATGACGATCGAATCCCCCAGGAGCAGATCGATGTGGTCAAGCAGAGAGCCAAGGTCGGCCGGGTTCACGGCGTGAGCCGTCCAGGATCCGTCGGGGATCGATTCAAACCAGAGACGTGAGACATTGCCCGGTCGGAGCTTCACTTCATCGCCCGGTTTGGCGTAGAACCCGAGCAACGAATCCGACGCGCGGTGCCGAATCGGATGAAACTCCCAGCCGTTGAATTCGATGAGGATGTGCGACGCGGTGTTCGGCGTGTTGTGCGTCTGGTGCACATCAGCGGATGATGCGGCCGCCAGAATCAAAGCGACAAGGTGAGCAGCCATTTTCTCTCCGGTGCGGGAGCGCGTGCATGCGCTCGCGAGTATTATCCCGATTTAGAGCGTTGCGCCTCTAAGCAATCCAACTTAAAGTGAGTTCGAATCGATCGAATCTGCCCTGAACAGGGGATCGGCCTGGCCGAACATCCCTCGTTATCGGATCACCAGATAGGTCGATTCGGGATTGGGAGGGCACGGTCCAGTACCGTCGACATAGGCGGTGCCCACCTCGCGGACCGGGACCGGGCCAATGGGTGCAGTGGCTGAGCCCACCGCGCAGGAGACGCAAGGGGGCTCACCTTTTTCTCCTGTCTTCCAGTACGAGGCGGTGCCATTTCGTCTGTAGGTGCAGCGACGGTTGCCATTGCGGATCGATGATGTCACGGTCCAAGTTCCCGGCGGAGTTGGGGTGTAACCGGTGAAGTGCGTGCTACAACGGCACACCATGCAGTTCGTCATGCTGGCAAATGGATCTATCTCCCCGCGCAGGCAGTTTAGGGCTTGTTTCATTTCACCGCTCACAGTGCCAGCGTTGCTGCTGGTCGACAGTGGTGCGGACAGGCTTGGTGCGGCAGCATATCCGACGGAAGCCAGCAGTTGTGTGAGCAGGTTCGGCTGCGAAGCATTCTCGACAATCGGGATCATGGGGTCACTCTGAATTAGACCCGCAGTAATTGGCCCGGCCGGTCCTGACATGGGCATGGAAGGGTCTTCAATCAGCACTTCTTCGATCAGAAGAATTACTCCGCCTTCTCCGCCGGCGTCTTCAATCTGATCGACAGTTGATGCGATGTCGCTGGGGTCCACGGCATAGGCCCCCCAAGCATTGTCTTCTCTGGATTCAAACCAGATTCGTACAATGTTTCCGGGCAAAGAAATCACATCTGCTGTCGGGTACGCGTAGAACCCGGCAAGCGACTCCTCGCCTCGGTCCCACACCGGCTGGAAAGCCCAGCCAGCATGCTCAAAGACAACCTGCGGCCGTTCGATAGTCTGGGCTTGCGCCATCGTGGTGCAAATCAAACTAGATGAGCCTAAGGCTGCCAAAGCGATGTACTTTTGATACATGGTGCTCCCCCTTTGTGTATGCAAAGTACTGGGGAGGCAGATCCTTGTCAAATGCGAATTGCTTTACCCACCAAATACCGCCCCGATGAGTTCATTCGCGTCGGCGTCGGCGCCGGCTTTGGCGAGCGCGGTGTGGACCTTGCGTTCGGCGTCGGGGCGGGATTCGCCGAGGGCGAGGAGGGCGGCGAGGGCTTCCTGGG
>RFGH01000046.1 GCA_003696675.1 Planctomycetota bacterium | reverse complement strand
CGAACCCCGCCACCCGGGGCACGAACCCCGCCGCCTGGGGCACGAACCCCGCCACCCGGGGCACGAACCCCGCCGCCTGGGGCACGAACCCCGCCACCGGGAGAACGGACATCGTTGGCCGGTGCACGCACACCGCTCGGCTGGCGGGCGGGCTGACCCGAAGAGCCGCCAGCCCCCTCCGAGGCCCCTCCCGACGAAGACTGGGCGGCCGCCGCTCCGGCGACCGTCGCAAGAAGAACCGCGGCGAGTCGTGTGTGGTGCATGGTCATACTCCCCTACCCAGTCATCCGCAGCAACGCTGACAATGTTCCCCGATCATGGACGGACGGGCGAAATCGCACAAGCCGCGAACCGGACACGGACGCCACGATCAGACTACGCTGCGGGCCATGACCCATCCTTCCCGCTGTGCCATGCCGATGCTCCTCGCCTTGACCATCACGCCGCTGGCCGGATGTGCCGGGCTGGGCGCGGGAGGTTCGGGCGGTTCGGGGGCGATGGTCTCCGATGTGACGGCACGCGAGCTCGAACTGCGCCTGCCCAACCGCGCCGCCATCGTAACGGACGAAAACACCGCCGATGTGTATCTGACCGACCTCTCGCCGAGCACACTCGACCGCATCGCGGGCGGTGACACGCCTCCGGAAGTCTCCGGCACCCTCGTTCACATCCACATCTTCCTCAACCCCAAGCCCGGACGCACGCCCATCGAACCCACCGCTGCCAATGCCACGGCCCGCGTGGTGGTCCTCGCCCGCGGACAGGTCGGCGTGTACGACGGCGCGGGCTTCCTGCTGCCCGGCAAGTCGCTCAGGAAGAACTCCGCCTCCGGCACGCTGCGCAACGCGCACACACGCCTGAGCCGCGCCAGTGAAGGCTTCGAAGACCTGCTCGGCCCGACCACGCTCCGCGTGTCGTTTGCCGCAAAGAACAACGAGCCGGAAGCCGAGCGCATCGCCCGCGTTGTCCGTGTCCTGAGCGCTGCGGCCGATCCGATCGAGTAGCGACTGACGCGGCGTCAGCCCGCTCGCTTCAGGCGCGGGCGAACCCGCCCGCCGACGATTGTCTGCGGGTGACCGGCCAGCATCCGCCCGGCGCAGATCGCGCACACCGCCAACCAGCGCTTCGCGCCGCCCGGACGGACACGCACCACACGCGGCGTGCAGCCCCGGCAGCACGGGCAGATGATCCCGCCGCGCCGAGAGGGCTCATCGTCGAGCAGCAGGTCCGCGAGCGATCCGATCTCAGAGGAAGGGAAGATCTCCCCCGGGGCCACCACGCCGTCATCGTGACGGGAACGGGCGAGTGCGGAATCGAGCTGGGCCCGTGCGATGCTCATGCTCCTGGTTTTTCGACCCTGTCGGGCTTGTGCCTTCAGCATCCGATCCCCGCTGTATGCCATCCGCGTTCTCGGACCCGGCAGAATCGGCCGGGCGTGGACTCACTGCTTGGGAGTGATGCGTGATCGCTTGCATCCCGTCACGCCGAACGCGGCACAGCGATGCACAATGCCGGGAAAGGCGGCTTGGAACGGGCAAAAAAAGAAAAAACGCCCGCGGGAGCGGGCGTCGTGAAGAGTCTTGGGACGCTGGGATCAATAACGATCGCCGTAGCCGCCGCGATCGCCGCCGTAGCCTCCGCGGTCGCCGCCGCGACCACCGCCGCCAAATCCGCCGCGTCCGCCGCCGCCGAAGCCGCCGCGTCCACCACGACCGCCGCCGAAGCCGCCTCCACCACCGCCGAAGCCGCCGCCGCGGGGACGATCCTCACGGGGGCGCGCCTCGTTGACGACGAGAGCGCGGCCTTCGCAATCCTGGCCGTGCATCTTCTCGATCGCTTCGCGACCGCCTTCGTCTTCCATTTCAACGAACCCGAAACCGCGCGAGCGCCCGGTTTCACGGTCCATGATCACCTTGGCCGAGGACACCTGCCCGAAATCCGCAAAGAGACCTTCGAGTTCCGAGTCCGTCATCGAGTAGGGCAGGTTGCCCACATACAGCTTCATCGTCATGGCTTTGGCCACACTTCTTCCGAGCCCGAGAGCGAAATGACTGCGAGAGATTCGGGCCCGATCCGCGCAACCGAGCCGGCGACGGTCCGCCAGCATACCCCGGAGTCTACCGCCGGGCGGGCGACCGGAAAAGCCTCAACCCCAGAAGGTTGTGCGATTCCCACACCCAGTCCCCAACCAGACCGCCCCCGAGTCGGACCGAATGCCCCACGCCAGGAGCCTTTCCCAACGCCCCAACACACCCGCGGGGATCCCGGGCATCACCCCAAAGCCCCTCCCGATCGCCCAGTCCGCCCCGCAAAGTCCGATCCCAAGGCGAAAGCGGACCATCAATCCTCGGCGTACCACCGGTCGAGCGTCCGCTGCGCCGCTCCCCGATACAAGGTCTCCAGCATCGGGCGGGGCAACGACCGTCCCACCAGACGCGGCGCACTCATCGCGTCGAACCGGACCGGATCGACCATCGCCAGGTCCGGATCGGCGATCGGGCTCTCCCCGTCATAGCCCGTCTCCCACATCACGCGGAGCGCCCAGTACCGCGAGGCATACAGGTCGAACGCCTCTGCCTCGCTGGACGCCAGCGAGGATCCGAACGCCTCGCTCGAGCTCGGTGTCAGGTGTTCATCGCTCGTGACGATGTCCGACCCGAAAAGCACCCGCCCCTCGAACCGCTCGAGGAACGACAGCAGCTCGTCCCGCGGATGCACGCTCAACTCCCGCACCATCCACTTGGTGGCGCTGGTGTCCAAAACAAGCTTCGGGTGCCGCTGGAGATACTCGGTCAGAAAACCAAGATCTTCAGGCCACCCGCCCATGTGCGCGCCGAGGCAGTTCATGCCCGTTTGCTCGAGCAGACGCGACAGGGACTCGTACTGCTCACGCTTGGTGCCGTACCGAGACGCATCGGCGTATTTGGTCGCGAACCAGGTGTCCGGGTCGGCCACATGGACCATCAGCGACATGCCCAGCCGCTTGGCCTTTTCCGCCACCCGCATCCGGGCATCGGAATCGAAGTTCGCCATCTCGCTCGGATCGAGCCCGAGCGGCTCGGTGAAATCGCGTAGGCGCGGCGCCCCCCAGAACTTGACCATCCTCGCCCCGCGGGCGTGCCAGTGGTCCAGGTTCTCGAGAAATCCCTCCGTGAACGCCCACCGCCGGTCCTTGTGCATGTATTCGGGGATCGCCACAAACCGCACGCGGTCGCCCAGCACCGCTCGCACCGCGTCGGCCTGGGCGAGTTGAGTCTGGGAGTAGACCCGTTCGATGCCGTACAGATCGCAGACCTCTTTATACACTGCCGACGCCCGCTCGCCATTGATGTGGGCGTGCGCGTCCACGATCGGGCACACCGGCGGGCCGAGCCGGGCGGACTCGGCGCGGTAATCCAGCCCGAACCGGTTGGCCGGCGTCGCGTTCTCCGTCACTCGCATGCGAGAGTCCTCCACTCAGCCGCTCCCTGCCGCCCCCCGCTCCCGGCCTGCTCGACGATGGTAGACCCCACCAGCCCATCTCTTTGTTCCAACGAGCAAAGACGCCCCGCCGTCGCCCTCGCCCACGACTGGATTGTCGCCCGCCGCGGCGGCGAGCTGGTCCTCGAGGCCATCGCCGACGCCCTCGCCCCCGACGCACACCCCGCCGGACTCTGGACCATGTTCCACTGCGGCATCCCGGTCGGACCCGCGATCGACGCCCTGCCGGTCCACACCTCTCCCCTCAACGCCCTGCCCGCCGGGCTCCGGCGCTGGCTGCTGCCGGCCTATCCCGCCGGGGTCGCGGCGCTGTCGAGATCGCTGGAAGCATTCCACCGGCACGACCCCATCGACCTGCTCATCTCGACGAGTTCCAGCGCGATCAAGTCGATCCGTCCTCCGAAAGGCGTGCCCCACATCTGCTACTGCCACACGCCGGCCCGCTACCTGTGGTCGCAGACCGACGCCTACACGCTCGGGGGGCTCAAAGGGGCGCTGCGCGGGGCCGGGCTGGCCCTGTTCCGTGATCCACTCCGGGATTGGGACCGCGAGACCGCCGGGCGCGTCGACCTGTTCCTCGCCAACTCGAACCACACGCGCGACCAGATCCGGGCGGCCTACGGGCGGGACGCAGTCGTGCTCCACCCGCCCGTGCGCACCGACTTCTTCACCCCTGACCCGGGTGTCCAACGCGAGGAGTTCGCGTTGATCGTCTCGGCTCTGGAGCCTTACAAGCGCGTGGACCTGGCCATCGAGGCCTGTGCTCTCGCCCGCACGGAACTGGTGGTCATGGGGCGGGGATCCCACGGTCCGACGCTGCGGGCGCTCGCGTCCCGGACGCCGCACGCACGCGTCCGCTTCGTTTCCGACGCCGACGACATCGCGGTGCGGAACGCGATGCGACGGGCGCGGGTGTTCCTGATGCCGCAGATCGAGGATTTCGGCATCACGGCGGTGGAGGCCCAGGCCTGCGGCACGCCGGTGCTGGCCCTGGCCGCGGGAGGGGCGATGGACACCGTCCTCGACGGGCGGACGGGGCGGCTGCTCGACCGCGTCACCCCCCCTGATCTGGCGAGTGCCCTGCGGTCGATGCCCCCGAGCGATCCGGTCGCGTGCCGAGCCAATGCGGAGCGATTCGGGCCTGAACGCTTCCGCCACGCGATCCGGGGGGTCGTTCGCGGGGTTTTATCGCGCAACCCGCCCGAGTCCGAAGCGGTCTGACACCCGTACCTATTGAAGGGGAGCGATCGCCCCGATACTAACAGCAACAGATCCGGGGAGGCCGCCTGTGGGAGACGAACAGACCGACCAGCTCGATTCGGCGAGCGCCGAACAAGTGTCGCCGGTGATCGCCCGGGCGTTGCAGGTCTTGCCAGAGGGTCTGTATCTCATGACCAGCGCCTACGACGGCGAGCGGGCCGGCATGCTGGTGCACTCGGTCATGCGGGCGAGCGTCGCCCCACCCCTGATCGTGGTGGCCGCCCGCAAGGGGCACGCGATCGATCCGATCATCCGGGACTCCCGGTGCTTCGCCGTCGGTCTGGTAGATCCGGAAGACAAGCTGATCCGCAAGCGGTTCCAGTACGCCGAGTCGTCGGTGTCGGCCAGGGGAGAGACCAACGCGCCGGACCCGTTCGACACCTTCCCCGACCGCACCCTGGTCACCGGCTCGCCGATCCTCGATCGGTGCCGCGTGTGGATGGACTGCCAGATCGTGCGGCATGTCGATCTCGAGACCGATTACGAGCTGTTTGTCGGGCTGGTCGTGTCGGCACGGATCAAAGACCAACCTTGAACGCTCACTCGGCGATCACCCAGTAGAAGCGGTTCGAATCGGTGAGTTGGCGGAACACGCCGGTGGAGAGATCCCCGTCGTCGAAGCGTTCGTCGATCCGGCGCATGAAGTCATCGCCCGGATTGTCGC
The DNA here is from genome assembly GCA_003696675.1 of Planctomycetota bacterium. GTDB lineage: Bacteria > Planctomycetota > Phycisphaerae > Phycisphaerales > UBA1924 > UBA6054. The sequence continues at coordinate 8,789 of RFGH01000046.1, read as the reverse complement.
CCTGGAAGTGCACGCCGATGCCGGAGGTGATGCCGTTCTCGTTGAGTTCCGCGTCCCACCGCCCTCCGATGGGTGTGCCGTCGAGCCACCCGTCGGTCTTGATGTAGTCCTCGAAGCCGGCGGGAATGTCGCCTGTCGATGAGTCTTCGAGGAACGCGCCCTCGCGGGCGGTGAAGTACTCCGCGGCGTCGGCGAAGGTCTTCAGTTCGGTGATGAACGCGACCTGCCGCGCCTCGTCGCTGGCGCCCGCGAAGCGGGGGACAACGATGGCCGCGAGGATCCCGAGGATCACCACGACGATCAGGATCTCGACGAGCGTGAAGCCCCGTGCGGGGCGGCGGGTGTGCATCGGGCTGGCCTCCGGACCAGAACCACGGTGCCAATCGCCCGGCGGGCGGTCCCACGGACCGGTGGTGGGGCGCTGGCCCGCGGTCCGGATGGGACCGCTGGGTTGACCCCCCGGCCCGAGAACCGCCTTGCCGTGGCCCAGAAATGAAACCCGCGTGGGCCGCGTTCCTACACTCCGAGCGGAGGGCGCGGCGAGCGCCCCACGACCGTGGTCCGGGCCCCGTCCCGACGCCGAAAAGGAGTGCCCATGCCTCTGTTCTGCTCGTCCTGCTGCTCGGGATCGACCTCGCGCAACAAGTTGTTCGCCATGACGGCCGGCATCATCGGCGGTTTCGCGACCCTCGTCGCCGCCTACGGATTCACCCAACCCGCCGGCGAGGGCGGCGCATCCCCCGCCGATTCCGCAGCCAAGGAGCCCGCCACCGTGCTCGTCCGACTCGAAACGACCAAGGGCAACATCGACATCGAACTCAACCGGGAGAAGGCTCCGATCAGCGTGGCCAACTTCCTCGAGTATGTCGACAAGGGCCACTACAACGGCACGATCTTCCACCGCGTCATCCCCAACTTTATGATCCAGGGCGGGGGCTTTGATAAGGACATGACCCAGAAGCCCACGGGCGAGGGCATCGAGAACGAGTGGAGGAACGGGCTGTCGAACCTGCGCGGCACGATTGCCATGGCCCGGCTCGGCAACCAGCCCAACTCCGCCACGGCCCAGTTCTTCATCAATGTCGCGGACAACAAGTTCCTGGACACCCCCCGCGACGGCGCCGGGTACGCCGTGTTCGGCAAGGTCGTCGAGGGCATGGACGTGGTCGACGCCATCGTCGCCGTGCCCACCACGAACAAGGGCCCGCACCAGAATGTGCCCGTCGAGCCGGTCATCATCAAGAAGGCCTCGCGCGTGACCGACAAGAACGACGGCTGATCGGGACCCACCCCGCCCGTCGGCAACCGGATGCGAAAACGCCCGCTGTGAAGCGGGCGTTTTTCATGGCATGCGCATCGTCTGTTGGGACCGTCGAACGAGCCGCCTGCTCACGGCCGGTTGCTGCCCATCAGCGGCCGGGGGTAGTCGATGCCCTGAAGCCCGCCCAGCGTCCAGCGGTAGCGCTGGCTCAAAAGCGTGTCGTCGCCGAGCCCGCCCAGCGGGACAGGGAAGGTATCGAGGGGCACATAGGTCTGCCGCCACTCCTGCTTGCCGTTCCGCGGGTTCCACGACGGCATGGCATCCCCCGAGGCCCACGCGTTCACCGAGCCGTCGAACATCAGCTTGTCAGGACGGGCGTGGTCGTAGCTGAAGTACGGACTGCCGGCTTGCTCGCGGTCGAACTCCTCAAAGAAGTGCACCTTCGCGCTCGGGAAACGGACCTCGGAGAATCGTCTCAGCTCCGAGGTGCGCATTGGATCGGTCGGATTACCGAACATGAAACTGGTCATCATGTGAGGCGTACTCGCGACCGGCACCCAGAAAATCCCGTCAGACAGCCCGTCGGGCTGCCAAGCGCTCACGGTCGCTAAATAGCTCGAACTGAACGTCCAACGCGCCCTCAACTGCGGGCCGGCCCAAGACGGATCGTAATCATATCCGAAGCCCGGGTCTCCGTTCGCATACGGCACCGAACTGCCCGGGCCATAATCAAATGGATTCGCGGCCCAGGTCAGCTGGTTCGAGTCCATCGGATCGATCAAGAGTTCATCCCCCGGATCTCGATCCAGATAGTCCAATAGCACGAGACCGATCCGCCTCCGTGCGGGGTTCCCAGGGAAATAAAGAGGATCAAGGTGATCCCAGAAGTCCGGCCCGAGCCGACGCCAGATGATCTCGGTCTCCTGCGCGCGAGCGGCCTCGAGGTCCGAGATCGTGGAGATGGTCGAGCCGTCGGGAAGCTTGTGATAGACCTTCAAGAATCCCTTGCCGTTGGGATTGCGCTGCCAACCCGGCCACGAGTAGCTGAAGATCTTCCCTCCGTTGTCCTGCGCATACATCCCCGCGCCCTGCCCGATCTGCATCAAGTTCGACGCGCTGACCGCACCGCGCGCGTTGAGCCGCGCTTTGTGAAGCGCCGGACCCATCGCGGCCGCGATGATGCCCACAACCGCCGCGACGAACGCGGTCTCGATGAGGGTGAAGCCCTCTCTCCTGCGAAATGTCATTCCCTGCCCCTCGTGTGGTGGTGCAATCTCGTGCGTCCCTTGCCTGTCGATTCGGGCAGGGCGAGAGCGCGGTTCCCGCCGATCGGCGTGAGCCGGGGTCCCCCGGGGTCCCGGGGGTGCTGGGCGTCCAAAAACGAGCGGCCGCCCGGTGGTGGGTCGGGCGGCAGCTCAAAGGGTGGGCCAGTCGGGGTGCGCTCGGTTGAGCGGCCGATGGGTTCCGCGTCCTTGCGGATCCCGCCGTCCGTGGTGGGTCGGTGCTCGCCCGCCCCGGATGGCCATCCTGGTTGTTGCCGGGCGTTGGCCCGGCGGGTGGGTGCGGGCGCCTCTGTGCGTCCCGCTGGGTGGATCAAGCCTGTGCGATCGGCCCGGCCGGAAGACCCCGGGGCCCGAGTGTGTGTGCGGTGTGGGTCAGGTCGCCCGCGTCCTCCCGAGCCGATCGGCCAGGGAGGCCATGGCGCCCAGTTTGTCCTTGAACTCCTGCTGCCAGGACGCGCGGTCGCGCACCTCGAGCCGGTCGCCCGCCCCAAGCACGGCCACCTCGCTCGGCAGCCCCAGCGCCTCGACCTGCCAGCCGGCCAGCCGGATGCGGTTGCTGCTGTCTACATCGACCTGCTCGGTCGCGGAGTGCAGGATCAGTTCCAGCTCGGCCCGGTCCTCGTCCGGTGTGAGGCTCGGATCCCGCCTCCCGGCCCGGAAGAGTTCCTCGTACACCCGCTCGGGGTAGAGCCGCAGCGACTTTGTCCGGACCCATGGCACGCAAAACCAGGTCGAGCCGTCCTTCTCCGGGTTCCAGCGTGAGCGGAACTTGGCCGGGATCGCCAGGCGCGATTTCGCGTCGATCGTCGCTTCGGCCTGCCCGGTGAACAGCACGCTTGTCGATCCCCTGTGACTGGCTGGTGCGATCGGTTCCGGGCTCCGCCCACTCGGTGGCCGCTCGGCCGGTCACCCGGATCAAGCCGGCTCGGGCGTCCTGCCCACGGTGTCCACGCGGTCCTCGCTTGGTCATTTGCGGGATAGTCGCCCACTTTGACCCACAAAGCAAGTCCTATGACCCAATCTGCACAAGATGTGGACATCCACCCCCCTTCCTGATCCCGAACGAAGCGCACGAACCGCGCCCCGTTCGCATCGTGATCCAGGGGAGCAGGAAAAGACTGGACAACGGGGCGGAGGGGGGCAGGGCGGGGCTGGTAGGCTGTGTCCATGCCGGAACTGCGTGGGCGATCCAGACTGCCGGGCGGGCTCGTGTTCTTCGTGCTGTCCTACCTCGTGATCTGCACGGCGATCCTGCTGCGCCGCAATCAGATCGAGGGCGACGGCAGCAAGGAGTTCCTGATCTACGCCGGGGCGATGGTGGTCTTCATCGCGGTGGTGATGGCGCTGCACGCCCGCGTGCGTTTCAGCCGGACCGCGCTGTGGCTGCTGGCGGTCTGGGGCCTGCTGCACATGCTCGGGGGCACGGTGTCCATCCCGGCCCGCTGGGCGGACACCGACACCAGCCGCACGGTGCTCTACGCGTTCCGGGCCCATCCGATGCTGCCCCGCTACGATCAGGTCACCCACGCCTTCGGCTTCTTCGCGGCGACCGTGGCCTGCTGGGAAGCAGCCCGCACGCTGCTCCAAGCCCGTCCGGGGCTGCCGCTGTCCTCGGCGGCCGTGCTGATGGGCATGGGTCTGGGGGCACTCAACGAGGTGATCGAGTTCGTGATCACCCTGATCGAGCCGAACAACGGCGTGGGCGGCTATGTCAACACAGGGTGGGACCTGGTGTCGAACAGCCTGGGGGCTTTGACGGCCGGGGCGTGGTGCCTGCTGCGGCGGTGAGCCCAGTCACCGCTGCTCGCGCTGCTCCAGCCTGCGTGCGACCTTCATGTTGATGGCGAACAGGGCCAGGAAGAGCGCAACGACGCCGATGGCGATCAGTTCTCCCACATCGGTGGCGAACGCCGCGTGCATGCCGCGGATGAACGCCTCCCAGCCGTCCTCGGATTCGATGCTCGCCAGGGTTCGCATGGCACACCTCATCCCTCAGTGTCGGCAGTGACGGCGGCGGGAGCCGGGAAAGTCGGGAAAGCCCGATTGGACGGGACGGAGGTGCGGGGGGGTGGGCAAGCGGGGCAAGAGAGTGTGTGTCATATCGGACGCGACCAACCCTCGGACACCTAACGCCCCATTGGGAAGGGAGCCATGAGACGAGCGTGTCGGAATCCATACTTCCTTCGTGCTCATCCCAATCCTTCTTGAAATATGCAAAGCAGTGACATCACTGTGATCGGACTCACGCTCCACTGTCGCGTGGTGGTTGGAGGGGACGCCGACGGAAAGAGCGGGAGGATTCGAATGAAGACGACCTTCGGCGCCGGCACCGCTTCCGCGGGCGTTGAACTGACCACCGGCACGGCCGCCGAGATCAAGCAGGCCGACATCGGTACCGTTAACCCCGGCGACGGGATCACCATCTCGTTCTGGGCGAAGAACATCAACAGCGTCGGGGGCGTCGGGGCGTGAGGATCAAGCGGGCTGATCGATCCCGAACCCGAGCGGGGAGAAACCGGACAACGAAGAACTCTGCTCGCGGGTGATCGGCTTTACACAATTCCGGGGGCATGCTTCGCCACCAGTGCGTTCATCTGTTCGACCTGCTCGCGGGTCAGGTCGACCCGCCCGGCGGCCGCGTTCTCGATGGCCTGCTGCGGAGTGCGGGCGCCGACGAGGGCGTGGGTCACGCCGTGCTGGCGGACGGTCCAGGCGATGACGAGTTGGGCGAGCGTGCAGTTGTGCGCGGCCCGGACTGGCTCGAAGGCGTCGAGCATGGCCTTGACGCGGACGCGGTTGTCCCGCTCGAAGCGGGGCTTGCCGCGGCGCAGGTCGCCCTCGGGGAACTCGCGGTCCGGGCCGACCTTGCCGGTCAGCAGCCCGAGGGCCATCGGGGAGTAGGCGAGCACGGCGATGTTGTGCTCGGCGCAATAGGCGTTCTGGCCGGAGTCGGCCTTGCCGCGGTCGATCATGGAGAACTTCTCCTGATCAGAGTCCAGCGGGGCGACGGCGCGGTAGCGGTCCATCTGCTCGGGGGTGGCGTTGCACACGCCGATGGCGCGGACTTTGCCTTCTTCCTTGAGACGGACCAACGCCCCCATCGTGTCCTCGAAGGGGGTTTCTTCTTCCTGCCAGTGGGTCTGGATGAGGTCGATGCGGTCGGTGCGGAGGCGTTTGAGGCTGAGTTCGACCTCGGCCCGCACCGAGTCGGGGTGGTTATAGATGTTCACGGGGATGTGCCCGTGCTCGTGGGGACCGAGGGCGGTCGAGCGGAACGCGAGTCGCCCGCCGGGGGCGTTGGGCACCATGCCGACCTTGGTCGCCAGGACGACCTTGTCCCGTCGGTCGGCGATGGCCCGCCCCACTACGACCTCCGAGTGGCCGAAGCCGTAGATCGGGGCGGTGTCGATCAGGGTGATCCCCTCGTCGATGGCGGCATGGACGGCCGCCACGGACTCGTCCTCGTCCGAGCCGCCCCACATCCAGCCGCCCATGACCCATGTGCCGAGGGCGACGGCGGAGGCCTGGATGCCGGACTGGCCGAGGGGTCGGGTGAGCATAAAGAGGTCTCCTCCGGGGGATGGGGGTGGGTCGAGCGGATGGTAGCGGGCAGCGAGGGGTGCCAACCCCCTGCTTGCGGGAGGAGAGGGGGCCGGCGTCGATGGGATGGTCGCGTCAAGAATGCACGAAAGCGGGAAAAGTGCACAAGCAGAAAGTGCTTTCGCTTGACAAGCGATTTGTTCGGCGGTACGCTCTTAGTGAGCGGGCTGAGAACTCGGAATGGGTGCTTTGCCTTAGGAAACTACTTTCTTGGTCCCTCGGGGCGGTCTGGACCTCTGTTGTTCGGACCGCTCTTCTTTTGGCCCGGGTCGGTCACCGGCGGGTAGGCTTGCGTGGCGCGAGACTCGGGTCGGGAGGCTGCGTTGCGTGGTGAATCGATCCAGGCCGGGCATGAGCGGACGCGGCGCGATCACGCCGCCGAGACGGCCGAGGACTATGTCGAGGCGATCGCCGACCTGATCGACGGTGCGGGTGTGTGCCGGGTCAAGGATCTCGCGGAGCGGTTTGCGGTCAGCCATGTCACCGTGGTGCGGATCACCAGCCGGCTGGAGCGGGAGGGGCTGATCACCACCCAACCCCGGATGCCTATTGAGCTTACAACGACGGGGCGGGCGTTGGCCGAGTCCTGCCGCGAGCGGCACGATGTGGTGCTGCGGTTTCTGCGGGCGATCGGAGTGAGCGAGCGCACGGCCGCGATCGACGCGGAGGGCATCGAGCACCATGTCAGCCCGGAGACGCTGGCGTGCTTCCGGGCGATCGCCGACGGCCGGGGGAAGCCGGGGCGCGCTTGAAGCGGGGAGCGGGGGACGCTACCATAAATGTAGCAATGGCTACAAAACAATGCTTCGGTATCGGGCCTCGGTTGTGGTGGCGGGTCTTGATCGGTGTCTGTGTGGCGGTGGTTGCTTCCTGCGGGCCATCCGGTTCGGAGCAGGTTGGGCCGGATTCAGACTCGATTGATGCTGATCGGCCTGTGATCGTGGCAACCGTCGGCATGGTGGCGGACATGGCCCGCGCCGTGGCGGGCGACCGGGCCGAGGTTGTGCAGCTGATCGGTTCCGGCGTGGACCCCCACCTCTACAAGCCCACGCGGAGCGATGTCGCACGGCTGATGGAGGCGGACATCATCTTTTATAACGGGTTGCTGCTCGAGGGGAAGATGACCGACACGCTGGTGCGGGCCACGACCGGTGGAGCGAGGGTGCATGCCGTGACCGAGGCCCTGGACGGTGCGGTGCTGCTGGAGCCGGCGGAGTTCGAGGGACACGCCGACCCGCATGTGTGGATGGACCCGCGGGCGTGGTCGGCGTGCGTGGCGGTGGTGCGGGACCGGCTGAGCGAGTTCGACCCGGACGGCGCGGCGGAGTATGCGTCGAACGCGGCCGCGTACGAATCTCGGCTGATGGAACTGGACGCGTACGCAGAAGGCGTGCTGGGGACGGTGCCGGAGTCGGGGCGGGTGCTGGTGACGGCGCACGACGCGTTCAACTACTTCGGGCGCCGGTACGGGTTCGAGGTGGTGGGCATCCAAGGGTTGTCGACCGAGTCCGAGGCGGGCGTGCGGGACATCGAGCGGCTGGTGGACCTGATCGTGACCCGGGATGTGAAGGCCGTGTTCGTCGAATCGACGGTGTCGGAGCGGAACATCGGTGCTCTGGTGGCCGGCGCCCGGGCGCGGGGGCATGAGGTCGTGATCGGCGGCTCGCTGTTCAGCGATGCGATGGGCGAACCGGGAACCTACGAGGGGACTTACGAGGGCATGATCGATCACAATGTCACGACCATCGCGCGGGCGCTCGGGGGCGAAGCGCCGGCCCGCGGGATGCGTGGGATGTTGAGCGAATGAACGCGCGGCGTGGCATGATGTCGGGCGGGTCGTTGCTGGCGGACCGGCCGGAGCACTCGGCCGAGAGCCCGCTGTCCATCCACGCGGCCACCGTCGCGTATCAGCGCAAGCCGGTGCTTTGGGATGTGGACTACGACGCTCCGCCGCTCAACGCGGACGGGTCCGGGAGTCTGATCGCGATTGTCGGGCCGAACGGGGCGGGCAAGAGCACGCTGATCAAGGCGTGCCTGGGCTTGGTCCCCTTGGCATCGGGCACCGTGGAGTTCTGGGGGATGCCGTACCGTGCCGCACGCGCACGAATCGGGTATGTGCCACAGCGGGAGAGCGTGGACTGGGACTTCCCGGTGTCGGCGCTGGATGTGGTGTGCATGGGGCGGTATCGGAAGATCGGATGGTGCCGGCCGGTGTCGAAGTCGCACAAAGAGGCGGCGCTCGCGTGCCTGGACCGCGTGGGGATGCGGTCGCTGGCCGGGCGGCAGATCAGCCAGTTGTCCGGTGGGCAGCAGCAGCGTGTGTTCCTGGCGCGGGCGTTGGCGCAGGAGGCGGACCTGTACTTCATGGACGAGCCGTTCGCCGGCGTGGATGCCGCGACGGAGCGGGCGATCGTCGGAGTATTGCGGGAACTGCGTTCGGCGGGCAAGACGGTGGTGGTGGTGCACCATGACCTTCAGACGGTGAGCGAGTATTTCGATCATGTGATTCTGCTGAACATGCGGGTGGTCGCGGCGGGTCCGGTCGGAGCGGTGTTCACGCCGGAGAACCTGCAGAAGACCTACGGCGGGCGTCTGACCCTTCTGGCCGAGGCGTCCGAGGCATTGGCGCGGGCGGGGGGGCACTG
>RFGH01000045.1 GCA_003696675.1 Planctomycetota bacterium | reverse complement strand
GACACCGCCAACGCCCCCTCCCACCTCGAAGCCCTCGCCGCCATCAACACCACCGAGCACAAGGGCGTCGTGATCTACCCTCGCGGGACCGACGAGATGCCCCCCGAGACCCAGGAGATCATGCCCCACCCCAAGGGCATCGAACTCGGCATGCTCCTCCAGATGCTCAAAGACGCCGAGCACGAGCACAAGAACCCCACCATCGTCTCCTTCCTCTCCGACCGCTTCTCCAAGGTCTCGCCTGCCACCGCCTCCAAACTCTGCCAGGACGCCAAGATCCCCGTCCGCACCAGAGTCGGCGACATCGATCACGCCCAGGCCGAGGCCCTCTTCAAGGCGATGCAGGAGACCAAGCTCCCCAACCCCCCCACCAACTGCCTCGCCCCCATCGGCGTCAAAACCATGCTCGCAGGCATGGTCAAGGGCGTCCAGGCCGAGTTCTACACCGCATCCACACGCACCCCGACCGTCTACCGCGGCCGCCCCTTCCTCATCGAGGCAGCCATCGCATTCGGCGGCAACCTACCCGCCGACGGCTCCGCACGCGTTATCCGCTTCGCCAACCGCGTCCCCCTCCTCTACCAGCAGTCCGCCTGCTCCGCCTTCAAAGCCGTCACCGAGACCGCTTGGAAGAACTACGGCCTCTCCCAGCCCCGCGGCGCCGCCCCCATCGGCCCCCTCGTCGTCATGATCCACATGGCCTCCGTCTGGGTCCCCTTCACCAGCGAATCCAAAGAAGCCATCGCCGACTACGACGAGATCCGCAAGGAGATGAAACTCGCCCTCCAAGAGTGCGGCCGCAAACTCGGCCAATATGTCCGCCGACGCCAACGCATGAAGCGTGAGGGCGAGAAACGCGATGTCTTTGAACGCTACATCGGCGAGATCGCCAAGGCATGCAACGCCATCACCGGCTCCGACGCCAAGCAGATCTACGACGCCCTCCTCGAACAGGCACGGGCCCGCACCGAGATCGCCGACGCCCAGCTCGACGAAGAAGGCCGCTTCATCAAGGACGAGGGCGGCCGCCTCGCAAAACAGGACGATGTCGTCATCATCGGCGAGAACGGCAAACCCATCATCGTTGAAGACGCCCCCGTCGCCACCAAGCCCAAGTCCGACGCCCCCAACACAAAGAAGAAGGCCCCCGCCAAGAAGAAGGTCGTCAAAAAGATTATCAAGAGACGCTCGACCTCCGGTCTCTTCGACGACTGACCGCCATTGACCAAATCGAGATTCACGACAGAGAATTCAGCACTCTACGATTGGATCAGCCATGTTTCTGATGTACGTAGACGAGTCGGGAGATCCGGGTGTACCTCCTCCTGGCGGGAATTCGCCTACGACTCACTTCTACTTGAGCGGTCTAGTAGTACACGAACTTGACTGGGCTTCTGCCAACACCGAACTGCTGCGATTCCGCCACTGGCTCAAGGCTCGATATGGCATATATCTCGACGACGAACTGCATACCACCGAGATGTTTAGCGCTCAACGAAGACTGCCGACAAGCCTGCTCCGACTCCGCAAACACGAGCGGCTTGCCGTGCTTCGCCACCATCTTGATGCCATAGCAGCCATACACACTATTCGCGTCATCAATATCGTAGTCGACAAATCCCGCTGCGCCGACAGCCATTCCGTCTTTCGAAAAGCTTGGTATGCATTATTCCAGCGATTTGAGAATACGATCAGCAGGAGAAACTTTCCCAACCGCTCCAATGAGCATGATCGAGGCCTCGTTTTTCCGGACAACACCGCCGCATCTGTCTTGAAGAGTCATTTAGAAGACATGCGGCAGCGAAACAAGCTACTTATTCGACAACCAAACGGCATCATTCAAACGATCGATGAGCCGATCAAGCTGATCATCGAAGATCCCGTCTGCAGAGACTCCAAGCACTCGTACTTTGTACAAGCTGCCGACAGCTGTGCATTCGTGTTCAAGCAGGGCTTACAGCCCAACGGCTTCATGAAGAAGCACGGCGGCAATGCATACTTCCGAAAACGGCTAGAGCCCGTGTTGTGCAAGCATGCATCCAACCAAGACCCCCTGGGCTTGGGGGTAGTTCGGATATGAAGCTCCAAAAAGAAAAATGGGGCCCGAAGGCCCTGGGGGATCCTACTACTTGGACTTCCCAAGGTTCGGATCCAAATCGATTGTACACCAGAAGTATCGGTAACCGCAAACCGGAATGCTCGAAAATGTCGCGGAATTAGCCCGCCGCCACCCATTTAGGGAGGGCACTTGCCCCTAACCCCACCCTAGCGAAAGTCCATCCATGGCCAAAAAAACCACCAAGAAGACCCCCGCCGCCGCAGCCAAGGCCCCCCCCGGCAAAAAGGTCACTGCCAAATCCAAACGCCCCGTTTCCGTCCATCGCACCGAACGCGACAAGCACACCGCCGAAGCCATCAGGAAGCTCGCCAGCAGCGTCGTCGCCGCGGCTCTGAACAATCAGGAGCCCCAGTTCGATGTCCCCACGCGAGCCGCGTCCAACACCAAATGGGACAAGAAGGCCGGCATCCTCCGCATGGGCGACGCCGCGAACACCCGCCAGCTCTTCAACCTCGGACAGGCCCGCAAGTTCATGCAGACCCTGCTCCACTCCAAGGGCATCTCCGATCTCATCGAGCAGAACAAGACATCATCCCTCCGCGGCATGTTCTACCAAGGCCTCCACACCATCGAGGGCACCAAGGAAAAGACTTTCGACGATCAGGCCGAGTCCGACTCCGTCCTCGAAGACCTCGAGGTCACTCTCGGATCGCTCCGCGAAGAACTCCACATCTTCGCCAAGAAACGCGGCACCATGGTCGGCAACATCACCGTCATCGACAACGGCGACGAAATCAACTGCCGACGCATGGGCACCGGCGGTTACGCCATCCCATCCATCTGCGAACCCGATGTCATCCAGTTCAAAGATGTCGAAGCCGACTTCGTCCTCCATGTCGAAAAGGACACCGTCTGGCAACGCTTCAACGAGGACCGCTTCTGGGAACAGCACAACTGCATCCTCACCGAGGGCTCGGGCCAGCCCACCCGCGGCGTCCGCCGCCTCCTCCACCGCCTCAACAAGGAACACAACCTCCCCATCTACTGCCTCCTCGACTGCGACCCCTGGGGGCACTACATCTACTCCGTCATCAAGCAGGGCTCCATCTCCCTCGCCTTCGAGTCCGAACGCCTCGCCATCCCCAGCGCCAAGTTCATGGGCATCCGCGCCATCGACTACGAACGATGCGGCCTCTCCGACGATGTCAAAATCACACTCAACGACCGCGACATCCAGCGAGCCAAACAGATCGCCGCCTATCCATGGTTCAAAGACCACAAGGGCTGGCAGAAGGAGATCAAGCAGATGCTCGGCAACGGCTTCAAAATGGAAGTCGAATCGCTGATTACCAAGGACATCTCCTATGTCACCGAGGAATATGTCCCCGCCCGCCTCCGCGCTAAGGACTGGCTCGACTGAGCAAGGCTGAAGCCCCGAAGGGGCGCCGGAATGTAGCCACGGGTGAAGCGGCGCAGCCGCGCAACCCGTAGAAAACAACTCCGTCAACCCCCCGCCCCGAAGGGGAGGAGGTAGCTCCAATATCACCGGGTGCCATGCAGACGGCGCAGCCTTCTGCATG
>RFGH01000044.1 GCA_003696675.1 Planctomycetota bacterium | reverse complement strand
TCTTCTTGGCGGCCTTCTTGCGAGTGGCCTTCTTTGCGGTCTTCTTGGCGGCCTTCTTGCGAGTGGCCTTCTTGGCGGTCTTCTTTGCGGTCTTCTTGGCGGCCTTCTTGCGAGTGGCCTTCTTTGCGGTCTTCTTGGCGGCCTTCTTGCGGGTGGCCTTTTTCCGGGTGGCTTTCTTCGCCATAGCTTGAACTCCTCGTTCGGTCCTGGTCCGACCCTTCGGACCGGGCTCGCGGTGTGCGAGCGTTTCCATTGATCGCAAACGCTACTGAAAGCGTCAGAGCACTCATCGTCGTGCCGGACGCACCTTCTTGAGCAAAGTGCGCGATCCGTGCGCACCAACGACAGCCGTCACCATACACCAAGGAGTACGGGTTTGCACACTTGGTCACCCGTCGGCTGCTTTCTTGTGTGTCCAAAATCGGTCGTCGGCGTGTCTCGGAGTGACGCGCTGGGCGATGTCCGCGACGATGTCGGACACGCTTCGCGGGTGTTGGCGGCGCGCCCGAAGCGATGTGTGACGACGCGTGGAAAGGCTGTTGGACCGTGAGCGCGGTCTCATCGGCCGCGGCACCCGACGATCGGATCGGATTCGTGTGTCGGTTCTGTTGACGGTCGTTTGTTCTTGGCAAGATCGCGAAAGATCGGGGCGCGTTCTCCGCGCGTTCACGGAGTTTCGGTCTGGCCGGAATCGGGCGCGCGGGGTGGGATCGGGCGTGCGCATAGACTCGCGCATGCCCGAAATCACCTCTGTGTCGTCTTCTGATTCCGTTGCCGATCGTCCGATCACACTGGCGTGCGGGATGCCGTTCGCGTGCGAGCGGGTGGATGGTGCGCGGTCCGTGAGTGTGGCTTGGCTGTTGCCAGCGGGGGCGGCGCACGACCCCAAAAAGAATTGTGGAATTTCCTCCGTTGTGTCGGAGTTGCTGCTCCGCGGCGCGGGCGAGATGGACTCGCGCGGGCTCGCGGATGCCTTCGATCGTGCCGGCGTGGTGCGTGGCATCGACCCGAGCGTGCGCCACATGGCAGTCACCGCCACGACCACCGGCGATCGGCTCGAAGAGTGTCTGCGCTTGCTGACCGAGGTGATCCGCCGCCCGCGGTTCGACCAGGCATCGGTCGAGCCGAGCAAGGCGTTGGCGCTCCAGTCGCTCGCTTCGCTGGCCGACGATCCCCAGGAACGCGCGGTGCTGGGCGCCCGCACGCGGCACCTTCCCGAGCCGCTGAACCGCTCGACATACGGCGATGCCGAGGGCATCGCCTCGATCACGCGGGACGGCGCGGCGTCGTGGTGGGACGGGCACGCCCGTCCCGGCGGGAGCGTGCTCGGCATCGCCGGGGATGTGGACGCCGCGCAGATCGCCGGCGTGCTCGATGATCTGCTCGGTTCATGGTCGGGGGCCGCGCCGCTGATCCAGACCTCCGGCGAGCCGGCGCGCGGATACGCCCATGAGGAAGAAGAATCGAACCAGTGCCAGATCGTGATGGTGCAGGACGCACCGGGTGAGACGCACGCCGATGCGGATTACGAGCGGCTCGTGGTGTCCGTGCTCTCGGGCGGGATGTCCGGACGCTTGTTCACGCAGGTCCGCGAGGTGCGGGCGTTGTGCTACGCGGTGTCGGCGTCCTACCGGGCCGATCGAGACTACGGCGTCGTCACCAGCTATGTGGGCACCACGCCGGAGCGGGCGCAGGAGGCCCTCGATGTGCTGGTTGAAGAGTTGAACAAGATCAATACCGGCGATGTGACGCCCGACGAGCTGGCCCGGGCCAAGATCGGAATGCGCTCGCGTCTGGTGTTCTCCGGCGAGTCGACCGGCGCTCGCGCGTCGGCGTTGGCGGGCGATCTGTACCGCATCGGGCGGGTCCGCTCGCTCGAGGACCGGCTGGCGTCGATCGAGCGGATCACCCTGGACGAGCTGAACGCCTACCTGCGCCGGCGTGACACCGGGCGGGCCACGATCCAGACCCTCGGCCCGAGCCCGCTGACCCCGCCCGCGGGCATCTGACCGCGCGGGGAGCCGCTCCTAGAGTCGCTCCCATGCCTGCCAGATTCGTCCGCATCCTGACCGAGCACACGCTCCTGATCGTCATGCTGATGATCTTGGGCGCGTTCCTCGTCTATCCCATCGGGCTGACCGTCCGGGGTGGGTTCGCCGCGGACCCTGCCACCGGGCGTGGCTTCACGCTGGACCATGTCCGGCTCGTCTTTGAGGATCCCCGCCTCCGCGGGGGGCTGGTCAACGCCTTCAAGCTGGCGGTCTGCACCACCTTCCTGTGCATCCTGATCTCGCTGCCGCTGGCGGTGTTGAGCGCCAACTACCGCTTCCCCTTCAAGAAGACGCTCAACGCGGCCATCCTCGTGCCGCTGATCCTGCCGCCCTTCGTCGGCGCGCTGGGCATGCGGGCACTGCTCGGCCGGGCGGGCTCACTCAACGCGGTGCTCGGCACGGAGTTCGACCTGCTTGGCGCCTACAAGTTCTGGGGCGTGGTGATCGTCCAGGCCCTGCACCTCTATCCCATCATCTATCTCAACGCGACCGCGTCCCTGGCCAACCTGGACCCGGCCCTGAACGAGTCGGCCGAGAACCTGGGCGCCGGCCCGTGGCGGCGGTTCTTCAAGATCACCCTGCCGCTGATCCGCCCGGGCCTGTTCGCCGGGGCGACGATCGTCTTCATCTGGGCGTTCACCGAGCTGGGCACGCCGCTGATGTTCGACTACTACAGCGTGACGGCCGTGCAGATCTTCTACGGGCTCAAAGAGGTCCAGAACAGCGCCGAGCCATACGCCCTGACGGTCGTGATGCTGCTCGCGGCCATCCTTATCTATGTGCTCGGCAAGGCCGTGTTCGGACGCAAGGGCTACGCCATGTATTCCAAGGCCAGCCGGGCCGGGGATGAGATCCGCCTGTCGGGGCCGGCCGGATGGTTGGCCACGGTCGGCTTTGGGGCCGTGGTCGTGGTGGCGGTGCTGCCGCATATCGGCGTGGTGCTCACCTCGCTGGCCCAGCCGGGCTCGTGGTACCGCACCGCCCTGCCGACCGAGTTCACCGGCTCGCACTACCAGCAGGCCCTGGCCAGCCCGGAGTCGTTCAACTCGATCAAGAACTCGCTGATCCTCTCTTTGTCCGCCATGGTCCTGAACATGGGCGTCGGCGTGATGGTCGGCTACCTGCTGGTCCGCACGCGGGTGGTGGGGCGGTCGGTGCTCGACGCACTGTGCATGCTGCCGCTGGCGGTGCCCGGGCTGGTGATGGCGTTCGGGTATGTCGCGATGACCCTCCGCTGGCCCTTCGGCGCGGGCGGCCCGCTGGACGGCACGCCGCTGGACCTGGAGGTCTTCGGCACCGCGCCGAACCCCTTCCCGCTGCTCATCATCGCCTACGCCATCCGTCGCCTGCCCTACATCGTTCGATCGACGGTCGCCGGGCTGGAGCAGACTTCGGGCGAGCTGGAGGAAGCCGCGGTGAACCTGGGCGCCAGCCGCGTGACGGCCGTGCGCAAGGTCATCATCCCGCTGATCATGGCCAACCTGATCGCGGGCGGGCTGCTGGTCTTCAGCTTCTCGATGCTCGAGGTGTCGGACTCGCTGATCCTCGCCCAGCGGTCGGACCACTTCCCGATCACCAAGATGATCTACGAGCTGACCAACCGGCTCGGCGACGGCATCTTCGTCGCCAGCGCGATGGGCGCGTGGGGCATGGCGCTGCTCGCGGTCACGCTGATCGGCGCGTCGGCCATGATGGGCAAGAAACTCGGGTCCATCTTCCGTGTCTGACATCCCGCACGAGCCCGGCATGGTTCTGCGTCTGGCCGAGGCCCGGGACATCGGCCCCATCGCCGACCTGCTCAACCAACAGATCCTCCACGGGCGGGCTCACTTCGGCGTCGCGCCCGAGCCGTCCGAGACGGTCATGGCCCAGTGGCGGAACGGTCGCGAACGTCACCCCTGGATCGTGGCCGAGGATGAATCTGGCGCGTTCCTCGGCTTCGCCCGGGGCCACCCGTGGAAGGTCCGCGAGGCGTACGACTGGACGGTCGAGGCAGGGATCTACCTCGCCGAATCGGCCCGCGGACGGGGCATCGGGCGGCTGCTCTACCGACGCCTGTTCGACACCCTCCGCGAGCAGGGCTTCGTGATCGTCCTCGCCGGCGTGACCGTACCCAACGAGGCTTCCGAACGCCTGCACGAGGCGATGGGCATGACCATCGCGGGCGAGATCCGCCCGGCGGGCTACAAGCTCGGGCGGTGGATGGCCGTGCGGTACTACCAACTCATGCTGCGCGAGGTCGGGTCGGAGGAGGATCCGGGGCGGCTGAAGACCGTGTCCGAGGTGCGGCGCGACGCCCCGAATACGATGGACCGGTGAGCCCGCGTCCCACCATCTCGATCTCCCTCGGCGACCCCGGCGGCATCGGCCCCGAGGTGATCGCGCGGGCGCTCGCCGACCGCAGGGTCCGTTCGCTGGGCCGCTTCGCCATCCACGGTTCGTCGGCCGCCCTCCACGCGGGCTGCGACGCCGCCGGCGTCGAGCCGTACTGGTGGCGGGTCGACGCACGCCGGGCCGACCTGGGCGCGACCGTCGAGGCCCACGATGTCGTGCTGTTCGACGCCGACCCCGAACTGACCGAGCAGGGCGGCACGCCCGATTTCGAACGCCGGGCGACCAAGCTCGGCGGGGCGCTGAGTTTCCGCTGGGTCGAGGCGGCCATCGCCGATGCCCAGCGCGACGCGTCCGACCCGCGCCGGGCCGACGCCGTCGTGACCGGCCCGATCTCAAAGGAGGCCTGGGCTCTGGCCGGCAAGGGCCGCTGGCCCGGGCACACCGAGTTGTTCGCCCACCGGCTCCGGGCACCCCGCTCGGCCATGATGTTCGTGGGCGACAAGCTCCGCGTCGTGCTCGCCACCGTCCATATCCCGCTGATGGATGTCCGCAATCAACTCACCATCGGCGCGGTCCACTCGGCCATCGACCTCGGCCACGACGCCTGTAAGCGGTTGGGCATCAAGCGCCCCCGCATCGCCGTCGCCGGGCTCAACCCCCACGCCGGCGAGAACGGTCTGATGGGCGACGAGGAGCAGCGCCTGATCACCCCCGCGATCGAGCTGGCCGTGCGTCAGGGCATCGACGCCGCCGGTCCCTTCCCGGGCGACACCGTCTTCAACGCGGCCGTCGCAGGCCGGTTCGATCTGGTGGTCGCGATGTACCACGATCAGGGCCTGATCCCGGTCAAACTGCTGGAGCGCGACCTCGCGGTCAACCTCACCTTGGGCCTGCCCGTGCCCCGAACCAGTCCGGACCACGGCACGGCGTTCGACATCGCCGGAACCGGCAAGGCCGACGCCGGTTCCATGATCAGCGCGATCCGGCTGGCGGCGCGGCTCGCCACGCCGACGACATCGGACTCTCCATCCGACGCCTCGAAGTCTTGATTCGCATCTCCGCCGCCTGATTTCACGCCTCGACGGGCTACACTGCACCCCCGCCAGACCGCACGGGGTAGACGGACCACACCATGTCATCGCCAGAGATCGCCAGCCCGCCCGAACGGCCGGGCGACGGGCCCTTGCCCGCGCCGACGGTGTCGGTCCGCGCCGGCGAGACATCCCCCGATTTCGAGCACGACCGACCGCTGCTGGAGTTGCTGAAGATCGCCGCCCCGTCGGTGGCGACCATGTCCAGCTACACGATCATGCAGTTCGTGGACAAGCTCATGGTCTCGCGGATCGGGCCAGAGCCGATCTATGTGGCCGCCCAGAGCAACGCTGGCATCCTCTGTTGGACGCTGATGACCTTCTGCGTCGGCGTGACCGGCGTGGTCAGCTCGTTCGTCTCCCAGAATCTGGGGGCGGGCAAGCCCGAACGCGGCTCGGCATATGCCTGGACCTCCATGTGGATCGCCGTGGGGTACTGGCTGGCGGTCATGCTGCCGGCCGTGCTCATCGTGCCGCTGGTCTATGGGCGTCTGCACGGCGACAACGCGGCGCTTCTGGAAAACGAGGTCGGCTACGCCCAGATCGTGCTGGCCGGGGCGGTCTTCACACTGATGTCCAAGGGCCTGCACAACTACTTCTTCGGGCTGCACAAGCCCGGGGTGGTGATGGTCGCGGTGGTGCTGGCCAATCTGGTCAACATCTTCGCCAGCATTGTGCTTGTGTTCGGAGCCGGTGGCTTCCCGCTGGGTGACGCGCCGGGCGGGGCGTTCGGCTGGCTGTGGATGGCGGTGTGGCCCCTGTTCGAGGGTGTCACCGCGGCGGCCGCCGGGTTGGCTGGCATGCTCGGCGTCGAGCCTATGCGCGTTCGCGGGGCTGCCTACGGCACGCTGCTCGCCAACACCCTCGAATGGGGCATCCCGCTGGCGGTGTTCCTCGGGCCCAAGATGGCCGCCAAGTTCGGCACCCGCCGGGCGTGGCGTCTGAATGTCCAGTGCCTGCGTGACCTGTTCCGGGTGGGCTGGCCCGCGGGGCTGATGTTCATCAACGAACTGGTCTGCTGGGCCATGCTGATGATCTGGCTGATCCCCCTCGGCGGGCGGGCTCGGGCGATCGCGCTCGGGCAGCCCGAATCGGCGATCGAGAACGCGGCCGTGGTCGCCAATACCACCGGCTGGATCACCCTGCAATGGATGCACCTCGCTTTCATGCCCACCGTGGGCATCTCCATCGCCACCCAGGCCATGGTCGGCAAGGCCATCGGCGCGGGGCGGCTCGACATTGCCGCCGCCCGGACATGGCTGTGCATGCGGGTGGCCATGGTCTACATGGGCACCTGCGCGTTGTGCTTCCTTCTGTTCCGTTCCGAACTGCTCTCAGTCTTCATCAACAAGGACACCGACGCCGAGACCACGGCCGAGCTGCTCCGCTTGGGCGGGTGGATGCTGATCGGGGCGGCGGTGTTCCAGGTGTTCGACGCGGTGGCGATCATCACCTCGGCCGCCCTCCGCGGCGCGGGCGACACCGTCTGGCCCGGCGTGCTGACCATCGTGCTCAGTTGGACGCTGATCATCGGGCTGGGTTACGGGCTGATCGTGGTATCCCCGATCCTGGGGGCGATGGGCCCCTGGATCGGGGCTTCGTCGTACATCTCGGTGCTGGGCATCGCGCTGCTGCTGCGGTTCCTGGGCGGCAAGTGGAAAACGCTGTCGCTGGTCAAGCGTGACGATCCCGGGCATCCCGCGCCGGTCCCCGAGGCCGAGGCGCTGGCCAACCCCGGGCCCGGGCCGGATCCGACGAGCGGGATGGCGTAAGTGTTTGCCGCGGCTGGGGCTGCGGCGGCGGGGGCGACTTCGGGCCGGTGCCCGCCTATCCTTCCATTCACCCCAAAGCCCGCGACGGGCGGGGGCCCTGACCGGAGGTGCGCATGAGCAACGCGATGGACATGGTGATCGGGGCGTCGGGCGTGCAGGCCGACGCGAAAGCCGCCAAGGAGGCCATGGCGGCCGCCGAGCAGGCGATCCAAGAGGGCGACCGACTCGGCGCCATCCAGTCCCTGCGGAAGGCCGTCCAAGCCGATCCCAACAACGCCGATGCCCTGTTCAAGCTCGCCTACCAGCTCGATCTGGCCGGCGAAGAGGACGAGGCCATCGTTCTCTATGAGCGCGTGTGCGAGCATGTCCCCCCTCCCATCAACGCGCTGCTCAATCTTGCGGTGCTGCTTGAGGACCGCGGCGAATACGCTCGCGCCGAGCGCTGCCTCCGCCAGATCCTCGATACCAACCCCAACCACCCCCGCGCCCGCCTGTTCATGAAGGATGTGCAGGCGTCCCGCTCGATGGTCATCGAAGAGGAGAACGAGCGCGACGTGCTGAAGCGCAAGGCGCTGCTCGACACCCCAGTGACCGACTTCGAGCTGTCCGTCCGCGCCCGCACCTGCCTGAAGAAGATGAACATCCGCACCCTCGGCGATCTGATCCGGATCAACGAGGCCGAGCTGATGAGCTACAAGAACTTCGGCGAGTCCAGCCTCGACGAGATCAAGCGCATGCTCGCCAGCAAGAATCTCAAGCTCGGCCAAGGGCGCGAGGACGCTCACCGCGCTGCCCGTCGCCAGATCCTCGAGAAGCTCAAGGGTTCGGGGCGCGAGGCCGCCCTCAACAAGCCGGTCTCGGAGCTCCAACTCTCCGTCCGTGCCCGCAAGGCCCTCCAGCTGCTCAACATCCAGACCATCGGCGACCTGTGCAGCCACACCGAGGCCGAACTGATGGGCATCAAGAACTTCGGCGCCACCTCGCTGACCGAGGTCCGCGAAAAGCTCGGCGAGATGGGGCTCGGTCTTCGCACACTCGAAGACGGCGCGACCTCCATCGGGGCCTGATCAACCCTTGGCCGCAACCAAGGCCGACCCGGATGGGTCGGCTTTTTCATGCGCCGTCGGGGCGGTCCGTCCCGGCGTCTTCGCTGGCGCCGGGGTCGATGTTCCGCTCACCGGTCTTGTGAAAATCGAGCCTGGAGTGGGCGTACTGCTCGGGCGAGATCTTCAGGTCCGGCGTCTCGCCCCGCTGGTGCTGGGCGTGGAGGTGCTTGAGGAAGGGCACGCACCAGCCGCAGCCCGTGCCCGCGCCCAAGCACTCGGAGATCAGGCTCGCGACCCGGGGGTCCTCCCGCTGGCAGTACGCCCGGATCTTGCGGAGGCTGACGCGGAAGCAGAGGCAGACCTGATCGTCGGGATCCATGGGGCATGCTACGGTTGCCGCTGCTCGCGCGGGCGTGACCGGCGCGGTGAACGGGGTTCGTCGTCGGAGGCCGCATGATCAGGGTCTTTGAGGGCATCGAGGTGCGTTCGTCGGACATCGAGGGGGTAGGCGTGTTCGCCGCTCGGCGGTTCGAGCCGGGGGAGCGCATCCTGCGGTTCGACCACTCCGACCCGCTCGGGCCGGACCGCCCGCAGCGTCCGGATCTGGGCGAGCGCGAGGTCTATGTCGATCAGATCGCCGGCGGCGTGCAGGTCTACCTGCCCGCGCCGGGTCGGCACGTGAACTCGAGCTGCGACCCATCGGCCCGGGTGCGGTGGGATGACGGCGAGTGCTGGGCCGTGGCATACCGCGTGATCGAGCCGGGCGAGGAGATCACGGTGGACTATGTCATCGCCACGCACGGTGAGGAGGCGCAGGAGTGCCGCTGCGGCGCGTCCCGGTGCCGGGGCGTGATCCCGGGCAGCGTGTTCGACCTGGGCGACGCGTGGCTGCGCGAGTACGAGCCGTTGATGGCCGAGTGGTTCATCCGCGAGAACCTGCCCGAGTATCTCGCGATGTGCGACCGTCTGGGCATCCGCCCGCGGGTGTGAGCATGCGGGCACATTTGTCTTGCGTGCGAGGCACGCCCGGACTATTCTTCGGGCTGATGACACCCATTGTCCTCTGACCAAACCGTGTGCCCGATCCGCCCCGCGTGAAGTCGGCCCGTTCCGGCGAACGCACGGTTTTCGTCCTGCTCGTCCGCTCTGAGCCGACGATTGTGGCGAACTGAGGACATCCCTTGAAGCATCAAGACCGGCACGCCCGCCCCGACGGCGGCTTTTCCTGCGTGCATTGCAAGTCGTTCGTTTCTCATCAATCGTTCGGCACCCGCCAGCGGAACCATTGCCCGAGCTGCCTGTGGTCGCGCCATGTGGACGAGAAAGTCGGCGACCGCCGCAGCGCCTGCAACCAGCCCATGGAGCCGATCGCCATCGCCAGCCGCGGGGATGGCGAATGGGCCATCGTCCACCGGTGCGTGGGCTGCGGGCACCTGCGCATCAACCGGGTGGCGGGCGACGACGACGAGCTGGCCCTGCTCGCGCTGGCGCTTCGCCCCGTGAGCAACCCCACATTCCCGATCGATCTGCTGCCGCGGCTGAGAGGGGGTGTGTAGCTCGGTCAGCTTGAGATCAATGTGAGCAAAGCAAGCACGCCACGCGCCAGCGGCTCGTCCGCCACCGCGTCGGCGTGCGGCTTGAGCTCGTCGAGCGCGTTGCTCGGGCAGCCGAACCAGCCGACCTCGCGCCGGATGGCCAGGTCGCCCATGGTGTCGCCGATGCCGGCGCAGCGTGATCGGTCCAGACCGTACTCGTCCATGATCCGCCGGATCGCCAGGCCTTTGGACACATGCGCGAGCGTCAGGTTGACGCAGGTCCAGGTCGTGGCGACTTGGAAGGGCCAGCCGCGCTCGTCGACCGTCCGCCGGATCATCGGCAGCAGATCCCGGTGCAGGTGGTCGGGATCGGGGTGGATGATGGTCACGCCGGTGTGCTTGCCCAGTTCGAGGAAGCATCCGAGCGTGGCCAGGTCCTGTTCGACCCACCGCTCGGCCGCGCGGATCGCTTCCCGGTCGGCGCCGGTGATGTTTGGCTCGATGATCCAGCGGTGCTGCTCGAAGTGGTACCGCCACCCGCCGTGCTCGCAGATCGCCGGGACACCGTCGAGCCGACCGAGCATCTTGCAGACCGCTTCACAGAAGGGTTGGGGGCGGCCGGTGCAGGGGACGACGATCGGTCGGTCGCGGTCGCGCTCGGCCCGGGCGTTGTGCTCGGCGACGGCCACGAGGGCGGAGAGATCGGCCGGCTCGGTGAACTCGGGCATCAGGCAGCCGTCGACATCGCAGAAGACCACATCGAAGCGGCGAGAATCCAATGCGACACGGGGGTGCGGGGCTGGGGGCATTCCGCTACTGTAAGCACAACCATGGCCGTGATTTACTCAGTGGTGATCTTCCTCGCGGCGGCGCTGCTCTTCGGTGTTCAGCCGATGGTGGCCAAGTCGCTGCTGCCCAAGTTCGGCGGTGGTTCGAGCGTGTGGACGACCTGCATGCTGTTCTTCCAGACGCTGCTGATCGCGGGCTATCTCTACGCCCACATGCTGCTGACCCGTCTGCCCAAAAGAGGGCAGATCGCGGTGCACGCGGTGGTGCTGGCGGCGGCGTTGGTGGTCGGCTGGTTGTTCAGCACCCCTGCCGCCCCGCAGAACGCGTCCGCGTTCCCGGTTCCGTGGCTGCTCGGCCAGCTGCTTCTGGTGGCGGGGCTGCCGTACTTCGCGGTCTCCAGCGCCGGCCCGCTGATCCAGGGCTGGTTCGCGCGGACGGGGCATCCGTGGGCGCATGATCCGTACTTCCTGTACGCGGCGAGCAACGCGGGCAGCTTCGTCGGGCTGCTGGCCTACCCCTTTGTGGTCGAGCCGACCATGCAGATCGGCAACCAGCGGACGCTGTGGCTGGCGCTCTTCGCCTTGTTCGGTCTGCTCGCACTGTGGTGCGCTGGGCGGACGCGCAATGTCCGGCTGGACGAGTTCGGCGAGCGCCCCGATGGGCCGGCGCCCGCTCCGATCACATGGCCTCGGCGTATCGCCTGGATGTTCTTCGCGTTCGTCCCATCGTCGATGCTGCTCGCGGTGACGATGAACCTGACGACCGACATCGCCTCGTTCCCGCTGCTGTGGATCGTGCCGCTGGCGATCTACCTGCTGACCATGATCGCCGCGTTCTCGGGCAAGGCGGCGGGCATCGTTCGCGTGTGCGGGTTGCCCATGGTGCTGGTGGTGATCGCGGCGTGGATGCTCCTGGTGCTGGGAAGCAGCCAGAGCGACCCGGCCCTTGCACGCGGCACGATGATCATCCAGCTGCTCCTGCTCACGCTGACCGGGCTCTACGGGCACGCCAGGCTGGCGCTCGACCGACCGCCCCCCGCGCGACTGACCGAGTTCTTCTTGCTGATGTCTGTCGGCGGGGCCATGGGCGGCATGTTCAACGGCATCGTGGCGCCGCTGCTCTTCGACGATCTGTACGAGTATCACGCGACACTGCTGGCGGCGCTGCTGCTGCTACCCGTCGCGGCCAGGGCGGACGGGGCGGGCATCATGGGCTATTGGCTGGCCCGCCTCCGCCTGCCGGCGCTCTCGCTCGTAGCCGTCGTGGTCACCGGCCTGCTGATCCCCCGGCTGGACGACCCGACCATCTCGCTGATCCTGATCCTTGTGCCGGGCGCGACGCTCGTCTTTCTGGCCCGACGCGACAACATCGCCTGCGCGGGCGCGATGGCGTTCCCGCTGCTCGCCGTCATGCTCTTCGGGTCGGTCGGTTCGCAGATCCTGCTCAAGGAGCGGACCTTCTACGGCGTCAACATCGTGGATGTCGGCGAGGTGGCGGGCAAGCCGGTGCACCGCCTGACCCACGGCACCACGCTGCACGGGATGCAGGTGATCGACGAGGACGGGCGTCGCGAGCCGCCCCTGGGTTACTACCACCCCCAAGGCCCGTACGCGAAGACCATCGGGGTGGTCCAGTCGATGCGCCCCGGTGGAGCGAGGGTGTGCATCCTTGGCCTGGGATCGGGCGGCACGGCCGCCTACACCCGCCCGAGCGACGAGTTCCTTTTCTTCGAGATCGACCCCGTCGTCGAGGCCATCGCCGAGGACACGGATTACTTCACATTCCTCGCCGACGCCCGCGCGATCAACCGGCGCACCGAGGTACGACTGGGCGATGGGCGGCTGCTGCTCGAACGATCAGAAGAAGCCCTCGAACCCGCGTTCGACATGATCATGCCCGACGCCTTCAGCTCGGACTCGATCCCCACGCACCTGATTACCTCCGAGGCCATCGGGCTGTATTTCCGGCGGCTCGCCCCGGACGGGGTGGTGCTCATGCACATTTCCAACCGGCATGTGGACCTCTCGGGGCTGCTCTACCAGCTCGGGCTGATGCACGACGCGATCCCGTTGCTCTACAACGACGCCGTGACCGAGGAGGTCGCCGAGCAGACCGGACGGCTTCCGTCGATTTTCGTCGCTCTGACGCGGTCCGAGGAGACCGCCCTGCGGCTGATCGAGGCGGGATATCGCCCATACGAGCCTAAGAAGCGGATCCGCCCTTGGACCGATCAATACTCGAATCTGCTCAGTGTGCTGCGCAAGCTCTGAAGACCCCGGCCCGGCGGGCCGACCATACCCTTCGCCCATGTCCATCCCTCCCAGCCGACTGCGATACCAGACCGCCGGCGAGTCCCACGGGCCCGCCCTCGTCGCCACCGTGCTGGGCGTGCCCGCCGGGCTGACCATCGACACCGATTTCATCAACCGCGAGCTCGCCCGGCGTCAGGGCGGATACGGGCGCGGCGGGCGTCAGAAGCTGGAGACCGACACCGTCGAGATCCTCACCGGCGTGCGGCGCGGCAAGTCCATCGGCGCCCCGATCACCATGCTGGTCAAGAACCGCGATTCGCGGCTCGACGATCTCGAAAAGACCCCGCCGGTCCATCGCCCGCGCCCCGGTCACGCCGATCTGGCCGGGTCCATCAAGTGGCTGACCACCGATTGCCGCGAGACGCTCGAGCGGGCCAGCGCCCGCGAAACCGCCGCCCGCGTCGCGGCCTGCTCGATCGGCACGCTGCTGCTCCGCGAGGTTTTCGGCGTCGAGGTCTTCGGCTTCGTCCGTCAGATTGAGCACGAACGGACCGAGGTCGAGGTCACGCCGGCAAACTGGCGCGAACTGCTCGCCGTCCGCGACGCGTCGGACACCTACACCCTCGACGAATCGACCAGCGAGCGCCAGCGCGCCGCAATCCGCCAAGCGAAAATCGACAAAGACACCGTCGGTGGACATGTCGAGTGCCATGTCTTCAACTGCCCGCCCGGCGTGGGCAGCAGCATGAACTGGTACGACAAGCTCGACGCCCGCATCGCCTATGCCGTCATGGGCATCCAGGCGTTCAAGGCCGTGCAGATCGGCGCGGGCGTCCGCGCGGGCGAGACCCGCGGCTCGGCCCTGCATGACCCCATCCGCTACCGCCCCGACCTGATCAACGAATCACACCTCGGCTTCGTCCGAGACACCAACAACGCGGGCGGCACCGAGGGCGGCATGACCAATGGCCAGCCCATCGTCGTCACCGGCACCATGAAGCCCATCGCGACGATCCTCCAAGGTCTGCCCAGCGTGGACCTGAACACCAAGCAGCCAGAGCAGTCCCAGTACGAACGGTCGGACATCTGCGCCGTCTCCGCGGCCAGCGTGGTCATGGAGCACGCGGTCGCTTTCGAAGTCGCGGCCGCGTTTATGGACAAGTTCGGGGGCGACTCCACGACCGAAACCCAGGGCAACTTCGAGTCATACCTAGACCTGGCGCGGTCGCTGCCGATCACGCCGTCCAGCCGCACCCTCGCCTGATCGGGGGGGGGGGCGATCGTCCCGGTGCCGATAAAATCTGCTACGAAATTGTGACCTGTTCCAGCCATTGCGGCCGATGCCCACCCTGTCGGCGGAGCCGATGGCGTGCCGGGCACGCCCCCGAGGGAACGAACACACACTGTCAGCCGGGGGAACCCCGACGCCCGATAGGGCGGGGTGGGGGGCCGCGTCCGTTCGAGCGGGTGATCACATGCCCTCTCTCTGAGCGGCGCCGTCGCTTGCGATCCGCGACACCAGCGCATGCTCCTCTTCAGTCCCTCGCGACGCTCCCCCGTCGCGAGGGATATTTATTCCGCGGTCGCCGGGCCGAGACGCTCTCGCACCTCCTGCAAGTGGTCACGCATGATCGCATGCACCACCGAATCCCGCAGGTTCCCGTCGGGCAGCAGCATGTGCGATCGGAACAGGCCCTGCTGCTCGGCGTCCCGCTTCTCGATGGCCCGGCGCGACGCGCTGTTGCGGGCGTCCGTCCGCGGTTCGACGCGGATCACACCCAGCGTATCGAACGCGTGCGTGAGCATCGGATGCTCCATCGAGGTGCTCGGCCCCGATCCACGCCAGCGGGTCGCAATCCATGTGCACCCGATCTCCAGCCCGTGGTGCTCCGCGCCGATGTTCATGGAAACCGTGCTGTCCGCGACCTCGCCCGTGCGCCGGTCGATCACGCCGAACGCCATGTGGTTCGGCAGGGGATTGAGCCGAGCGGCGTCGGCGTGCACCGCATCGTGTGTCAGCGCGGCCCGGCAACTCATCATGTAGCGGAAGGTGTCGGGCTCTATGCTCGCCAGCATTTCCTAGGGTTTGAAAAGCGAAGGATGACCCGTGCCCCACGCCGCCGCGCACACCCCGGCCCCGTGCCCCGGATGCGGGTATGACCTGCAAGGTCTCAAGCCCGGCATGTGCCCGGAGTGCGGGCGCGCGTTCACGGCGGCGCAGGTGTGGCGCGCCGTGGCGGATCGCCCGTGGCGTTGGCAGAGCCTGCGGCGGTCGGTGCGACTGACCGTCTGGCTGTGGTCGGCCATGCTGGGCGGGCTCGTGGTGCTGCGCGTGCTTGATGGGCAGGGCCTCTCGGGGTGGCTCGGGGCCGCCGGCATCGCGGCGGCTGGGCTGGGCGCGGGGCTGGCCCAGCGTGCGTGGCTGATCCGCGCCGAGCACGAGATCGGGCGCTACCCCGCGGGTCCGTCGCGGGCGATGCGATGGGGCGTCGGGGCGAACGGTCTACTGTCGATTCTGATCGCCGTCCCGGTGGCGGGGATGGCGGTGCTGCTGCTGATGGGGATGATCGCGGGGGTCGTGTGGTGAACCCTCGCAGATATGTCTATATCGCATGGCCTTTACGGTCAGGGGTCTTGGGCGCTCGGTCACGCCGTGGTGATCGCAACCCGACGCATCCGCATGATTGGTGCATCGTTGCAATGCTTGCGGGCGTGCTGTCGTGGGTGGCGTCAGGCTTCGTCGTGCTGATGCTGTCGCGGTGAGGAGATCAGTGCAGCACGCGGAAGACCTCGGCCTCGTCGGTCAGGCCCAGGCGGACCTTTTCCATTGCGTCGACTTTCATCGGCTGGAATCCGCCCTCGACCGCCGCCTCGTAGAGCGTCACGCCGTCGGCGCGGGCTCCGGTCAGGCGCCGGAGTTCGTCGGTCATGATCATCAGTTCGTGACATGCGAGCCGGCCCTTGTAGCCCGTGCCGAAGCAGGTCTCGCACTGGTTGCCATGCTGCGTGCCCGTCCCGCCGCAGGCGACGCACTTGCGCCGCATGAGGCGCTGGGCCAGCACGCCGAGCAGCGACGAGGTGACCAGGTACGGCTCGACGCCGATGTCGAGCAGACGAGGGATGGCGCTCGGCGCATCGTTCGTGTGCAGCGTCGCGAGCACCAGGTGACCCGTCAGCGAGGCCTGGATGGCGAGCTGCGCGGTCTCCGGGTCGCGGATCTCGCCAACGAGGATCACATCGGGGTCCTGTCGCAGCAGTGCCCGCAGACCGTTGGCGAAGGTCACGCCACGCTTGGGATTGACCTGCATCTGGCTGATGCCGTCGAGGTGGTACTCGACCGGGTCCTCGATGGTCATCACATTGCGGCTGGACCTGTCGATCCGCCCCAGCGCCGCGTACAGCGTGGTCGTCTTGCCCGAACCGGTCGGACCGGTGACCAGCAGGATGCCGTTGGGCCGCTCGACACAGTCCATCAGGCGGGTCTGCAGCTCTTTGGACATGCCGACGGCGTCGAGATCGAGCTGGGTCTGGCTCTGGTCAAGCAGGCGCAGCACCAGCCGCTCGCCGAACACCGTGGGTATGACGGAGAGGCGGATGTCAATTTTCTTGGTGCCGATGCGGACCGAGGTCTGGCCGTCCTGCGGGCTGTGGCGGTTGGCGATGTCCAACTCGGTCATGACCTTCAGGCGGGTGGAGATGGCGCTGGCCAGCGTCTGCGGCGGGCTGATCGCATCCACCAGCATCCCGTCGACGCGGAATCGGATGACCAGGCGGTCCTCCATCGGGTGGACATGGATGTCCGATGCGCCGCGCCGGAGGGCCTCGAAGAGGATGTGGTTGACCAGCCGGATGACCGGCGTCTGGCGGGCCTGGGCGAGCAGGTCGGTGGTCTTGCCGATGGCCCCGGCGGCCTTCTCGATCGCGTTGGCGTCGAGCGGCATGTCCTCGACGATCTCGGTGACGAGGTCGCCACGCTGTTCATAGCCCCGGTTGATCAGGTTGGCCACGGCCGCCCGGGGCGACAGGATCAGCCGGATCGGCGCGTCGAGCATGTCCTCGAGCATGGACATGACGCTGGGCTGCATGGGCCGGCTGGTGGCGACGGTGAACAGGCCGTCGTCCGCGTCGACAGCCGCCACGGACGCCTGGCGTGCGAAGTCGGGCGGCACAAGCTCGTAGAAGCGGGACGCGGACTCACCGAGACGCGGCTCGGCGCGGTACTCCAGCCCGGTCCGCTCGGCGAGCAGCTTGAGCGCGCTGGCCTCGTCGAGGGCCATGGTCTGGAGCAGCAGATCCCACGGCTCATCGTCGCTGCCCTCGATGCGTGCGAAGGCCTTGAGCTGCTCGCCCGACAGCCGCAGCGGGCCGAACGCCTGAGACACGCGGTCCCAATCGCCACGCGCGAGTGCGGTGCCCGTCCCGTTGGTTTCGGGCGCCTTCGACGAGGAACGCTGGATGATGCCGTTCTTCTTGGCCATGGGGTCCTTGGGTGACGGATCAGTTCATCGATTCGGGGCTCAGCGTGGGCGCGTCGGCGGACTTGGGCATCTGGATCGACCGGATAGTCGCAGGCTCCAACTCGGGCGCATCGGCCGCCACGCCCACTTGGGACTGCGGACCCTGCGTCAGCAGCTTGAGGTCGTTGAAGTTCGGGTCGGTCATGATGCGCGGCGTGAGGAAGACATAGAGCTTGGCCTTGTTGTTGACCTTGTTCGTCCGCTTGAACAGCTCGCCGAGCAGCGGGATGTCCCCGATGAACGGGACCTTGACCACGGTGTCCCGCATGTCCTCGACCGTCAGTCCGCCGATCACGATGGTGGCGTCCGTGGGGATGGTCGCCTTGCCGGTCACGGTGCGGGTGTTCTTCGGGGGCGGCAGATCACCCGTGCCGGATGCGGTGATGAAGTTGGACAACTCAATCGAGTACTCCAGCCGCAGGAACCCGCCATCGGAAATCGAAGGAGTGACCGTGAGCTGGGTACCAGCAGTCTCGTAGCCGCCGAACGAAGTCGTATCCGTCGTCTGGCCGAAGTTCGTCGTGGAGTACGGCTGCTCCTCGATCGAGATGATCGATGCTTCCTCGTTGTCGTTCACGAGCACCTGCGGCGAGGACAGGATGCGGACATTGGTGTCCGTCTGCGTCGCGTTGATGATCAGCGGGATGTAGTCGGACCGGATGATCGCGGTCGTAAGCCCGCCGAGCCCCGCGGCGACATCCTTGGGATCGGTGAACTGGGTACCGGCACCGATGTTGCTCAGCCCGAAGTTGGTGCCGATGCCGAACTCGCCGCGGAGGTACTGGCTCTCGAACGCGAGGGTGAAGTCCTCGTTGTCCGTCACCGCGACGATCTGGGCCTGTATGTACACCTGCGCCCGTCGCCGGTCCAGCCGCTCGATCAGCTTGGCCAGCTCTTCCTGCTGCTTGATCGGGGCCTTGACCACCACCTGGTTGTTCTCGATGTCGGGGATCACCACGACCACGTCCGGGTCGAAGGCCGCCGAGACGTCATCGCCGCCCGCGAACTGGGCGAAGAAGTTGCCCTGCGGCGTGTTCAGCTGACGCGTGCCGAAGTTGCCCTGCGTCGGCAGCAGCGGCGAATCGCCCGTCTGCCGCTGCCCGGTGATGATCCCGGTCAGCAGGTCGGCCACCGTCTCGGCGTCGGAGTGATTGAGCACATACTCGCGGATCACGACGCGCTCGTCGTCGGTCTTCAGCTCGTCCATCAGCTCGGCGAGCTGCTGCTGCTGCTCGGTCGTGCCGTAATACACGATCCGCCCACGCTCCACATCCACCACCATGACCGGTCCGCCGATCGACGAGGTCGAGGTCGTCTGATTCGGCTGGCCGAACTGCTGCTGGCGGAACGGGTTGAACTGGTCGAGGTTGCCCGTCTGGTCCGAGGACACCTGGACGACTTCGCCAAGCCCGCGCCGGGAGGCGATATCGGCCACCTGCGCCGCCGCCGAACCGGCGAAGTACTCCTTGGGCTTGAGCTTATTGGGCACATCGATCACCTTGAGGATCTCCCGCACCCGCTCGACCTCCGCCGGGAAACCGCGGAAGATGAGCGCGTTGCCCTGCGGATCCACTGTCATCCGGTCGGCAAGGTTCGAGAGCGTGCCGGCGCCGCCGGTGGTCGTCGGAACACCGCCGGGCTGGTTCTCCTGGAATCGCCCGCCGCGATTGATCTGCGGCTGGAACGCGTTGGCGGTTGACTGGGGCGACCCGCCCACCAGCCCGATGGCCCGCTCGAGCGCCGCCGGCGCGGCGATGTGTTCAAGCTCGAACCGAATCCGCTGCTGGGAGGCATCGATCTGCATCAACTCGCCCACCAGCGCTTCCACCCGGGCGATGTCCCGCGCCGGGGCGGTCACGATCAGCACGCCGAGTTCGTCGACGGCCTGGATGGAACCGCCCCCGGGGGCCGCCCCGCCCGGCGCGGGCGCGCCGGAACCGACGCTCAGCGTCGACCCGAGCGTGCCCGCCAGTTGGCTGGGACGGATGTTCGGCGTGGGAATGATGCGGACCGACGCCCGCTCACCGCTGACCGAGGGTTTCACATCCGAGATCGGCTGGACGATGTAGAACCCGGTCGTGGGTTCGTTGGTGATGGTGAAGCTGTACTGCTCGAGCATCGCGTCGAGCAGATCGAGCAGGCGGCTGCGGGGCACCTCCACCGGCGCGTTGAACACCACCTCGCCCGTCGGAGAGCCCTTGACCACGATGTTCAGCCCGAGCGTTGAGCCGACAAAGTCGATCAGAGTGGTCAGCTGCATCGGCTCGGAGAAGACCCCGAACGACACGGTCGGCTCGTTCGGGTCCGCAGCGGGGGGCAGCCCGGGCCGATTCATGCGGGCGTCCTCGCCCACCGGGCCGCCGGGACGGATCCGTCCGCCGCGGGGTCGGCCCGCGCGGTCGTCTTGTTGGCCCTCTTGCGGCTGGGCGGCAGGCTGGCCAGAGTCGCCGGTCAGCATCGCCGGGGCCGGGTCCGGCTCCGGCTCGATCATCTGAGCGAACGCGCTCCCGCAGAGGGAACCCATCAGGGCCAACAACACCCCGGCGGGGCGGAGGGAGAGCCGGTTTGGGATCATGGGCACAGCAAGGCTCCTCGCTGCCCGCCTCGGCGCGGGCGTACCGTCGTCATGAGCGTAGCCGAACGGGCGGTTTCAGACCGCCCGGAGGCGGTCCGATTCCCCCATCCCGGGCGGCTCGGATGTTTCTGGGAGATCGTTCGTTGCGACTGCCGACCATCAACAATGATCAGCCCGCGGACCCCGTCGACCCGCGGTTCCGACGCACCGAGCGCCCCGATCTTCGCGGCGACGCCCGGCGCGTGGTCAGCCTCGTTCCGTCGGCCACCGAGATCCTCGCCCTGATCGGGGGGGCGGACCGCCTCGTCGCCCGCTCGCACGAATGCGACTTTCCGCAAGGGCTGGCATCGCTGCCGGCGCTCACCGGGGCGCGCACAAACGCGGACTTCGCCGATTCCGATGCCTGCCGGGCCATCGATGAGCAGGTCCGATCGGCGACCGCCTCCGGCGAACCTCTCTATACGCTCGACGCCGAGCGGCTCGCGGCTCTGAAGCCCGACCTGATCCTGACCCAGGACCTCTGCTCGGTGTGCTCGATCGATCACGCAACGGTCCGGCAGGTCGCCGATCGACTGGACCCGAAGCCCGCGGTGCTCAGTCTGAACCCGACCACGGTCGAGGACATCCTCGACGACATCCTGGCGGTGGGGCGGGCGTGCGGCCTGGAGCGGGAGGCGTTGCATGCGGTCGTGGGTCTCCGCGAGCGTGAGAGCCGCGCGTTGGAACATGTCAACCCCTACGCGGACGGGCCGGTGGTGGGGTTCATGGAATGGACCGACCCGATCTTCGTCGCCGGTCACTGGACGGTGCAGCTGATCGAGCGGGCCGGCGCACGCCACCCGCTCAACGAGTCGGTCGCCAGGCCCGGGTCCGGGGCGGCGATCGGCCCGCAGATGGCCGAACGGGTCGCGGGGCACTCGATTGCGGTCGTTCCGGAAATCTTCGCGTCGTCGAAGCCGGACTTTCTGGTCATCGCACCCTGCGGGCTGACGCTCGATCAGGCGTGGGGAGAGACCGAGAAGCTGGCGGGGCAGGCGTGGTTCCGGGACCTGCCCGCCGCTCGCGCCGGGCGCGTCGCGGTGGTCGATGGCAACCAGATGTTCAACCGCCCCGGGCCGCGGGTGCTCGATGCGCTCGAGTTTCTGGTGGGCTGGCTGAACGGGCGTGAGGATCTGATCCCCGAGGGGTTCCCGTGGCGGCTGTGGGCGGGTTGAGCCGGATCAATCCTCGCGGATGAACTCGTAGCCGCCCTTGGTCGCGCCCCAGACCTGTTGTCCGGTGGCGTCGAAGCCGCGGTCCCAGGTGAGCAGGCGGTCGGCTTCGATCACGACCTCCGAGGTGGCGTAGGCCGAGCCGTTGAGGTCGCTCGGGCAGCCGGTGCCGCCGGTCGAACCGACGAACGCGCCGTTCTGCCACTCCAGCCGAATGGCGCAGCCCACGCGCTCGTCGAGATCGTCGGGCGACATTTCGGACAGGGGGCTGCCGGACTTCCACGCGCCCGCGTGCTCGAGCGGGTTCTCGAACACGAACACGCGCGAGCGGTACGCCCCGTCGCCGGTGCGTTCGAGCTTGTAGACGCGCTGGCGGTACGGGCGTTCGGCGGCTTGGGCGAGCGCCTGCTCGACATACAGCCACGGACCGTCGTCGCGCCAGGTCCACATGGGGGTCATATGCAGCACGATGTGGAAGTACGACTGATCGCGTGCGGCCTGCTCGGCGCTGCTGAACGACCCGGTGAGGTAGTCCCGCAGGAGCAACAGGCGGTCCTGATCGGCGGGGGGCGAGGCGTGGGTGCCGATCGACGCGCAGCCGGTCGTGAGGGCGACGCAGGCGATTCCGAAAACGGCGAGCGATTTCATCGGTTTCCTCCGGGGGCGTGCTCACCAGCAGGGTCACTGGCGTTTGCCCTTGTTCTTGCGGTCTTGGCGGTGATCGCTCTTGCGTTTGTCGCGTGACTTGCTCTTTTGGTTGCGGCGTCTGGCGCCGGGGGTCTTGAAGCCGGCGCCCTTGGCATCGCCGAGCCCGCCAAAATGGCCGTCGACACCGAGTTGGAGTCCCTTGACGGGCTTGGCCTTGCCGGCGGCCCGGCTGGCGGCGTCGGAGATCTGCAGGTCCATCCGGCGTGTGGCGAGGTCGACGGACGCCACGACCACACGCACTGAGTTTCCCATTGCGTAGCTGCGCCCAGAGTGGATGTCGACGAGGGCCCCGGTTTTGTCGTCGATTTTCCAGGTCGGCGGGCGGTTGGAGCGGGTGGTATCGCCCGGCAGGTCGGACTTCTGGATCATGCCGTCGGCGAGGTACTTGTTCAGTTGGACATACACGCCCTTGGGGCTAACGCCTGTGACGACGCCCTCGAACTCCTCGCCGATGTGCTCGGCCATGAGTTGGAGCACGAGGAACTGGCGCAGCTCCCGCTCTGCCTCGGTGGCGTTGACCTCGGTGTTCGAGCAGTGGTTACCGATTTCGACCAACTCCTGCTGGTGCGGACAGCGTTCGTCTTCTTTGAGCTCACGCCCAAGCGCGACGCGGGCCTGATCGTCCCTCGGACGGTTGCGTCCGTTGTCGGTCCGCTCGAGGTATGCGACCAGCGAACGGTGCACGGTCAGGTCTGGATAGCGACGGATCGGGCTGGTGAAGTGCGAGTACGCGTGCGATGCGAGGGCATAATGGCCGATGAGGGCGGGCGAGTATGTCGCCTTGGTCAGCGTGCGCAGCACGGCCATATGCACCGCGCGGGCCGCGTCGGTGCCGGCGGTCGCGTCGAGCAGGGCCTGCAGTTCGAAGCGATCCGGACTCTTGGGGATCTTGTAGCCCGCGACGGTCGCCGCGCGACGCAGATCGTCGGTGTCGTTGGGCGTCGGTTCGGGGTGGATGCGCCGGATCACAGGCACCCCAAGACTCTCGAAGAGCGTGGCGACGGCCTCATTGGCCTCGACCATGAACATCTCGATCAGCGTGTGCGTGAAGGCGTCATCTTCGGGCTCGGCGTCGAT
The DNA here is from genome assembly GCA_003696675.1 of Planctomycetota bacterium. GTDB lineage: Bacteria > Planctomycetota > Phycisphaerae > Phycisphaerales > UBA1924 > UBA6054. Next base: position 37,469 of record RFGH01000044.1, on the reverse strand, counting down.
CACCTTGCCGTTTTCGTCGAAGATCAGTTCGACCTCGGGCAGGTCGAGGTGGATCATGCCCGCCTTGCGCCGCCGCTCTCGGATGAGCTTTGCCAACTCGTCCATCAGTCGGCAGGTGGCGATGAGTTCCTCGGTGTGCGGCGTATCGGTCTTGGCATGTTTCTTGGCTTCCTCGAGGTTTCCGTCGATCAGGGCCTGTGCCTCGAGGTAGGTCATCCGCTTGCGGCTCTTGATCAGGCTCTGGCAGAAGTCACGGCTCTTGACATTGCCCCGCTTGTCGTAGCGGATGATGGCGGTCTTGGCATACCGCAGCACGCCCTCCTGCAGCGAGCAGATGCCGTTGGAAAGGACCTCGGGCAGCATCGGGATGACGAGGCGTGGCAGGTAGACAGAGTTGCCCCGCTGCCGCGCTTCGAGATCGAGCGCGGATCCGATGGGGATGAAGTTTGCGACATCGGCGATGTGGATGCCCAGCTCGTAACCGTCATCGGTCCGTTTGATCGAGATCGCGTCGTCGTAGTCCTTGGCGTCCGGTGGGTCGATGGTGCAGATGAAATCGCCCGTGAGGTCCGTGCGCATGTCTAGAGCTTCGATGCCGCCCTTTTCATACGCGTCCATCTCCTCCTCGAAGCGGGCCGTCGCGTCGCGTGCCTGCTCCACGCATGCTTCGGGGAACTCGTTGCTGGGCAGCGAGTACGCGGCGATCACGGCCTGCGTCTCAACATCGGGCTGCCCGGCCTCGCCCAGCACCTTGACGATCACCCCCACGCCCAGGCTGCCCTGTTCGGGGTACTCGATCATCTCGAGTACCACCTTGTCGCCCTCGCGGACATTCTTGGCTTCGGCGTCGCGGACGATCACCGGGTCGGTCAGCTCGCGTCCATCGGGGAACACGATCCACCGCCCGTCGCGTTTCATGATTTCGCCGGTGAAGTTCGCCCGCTTGCGTCGGACGATCTCGATGACCTCGCCGGCGTACTGCCGTTCCATGGTGCCCAGGCGTCGCTCACGCCCCTTGTCGCGGTAGTACGCGACCTTCACGATGTCCCCGGTCAGGGCGCCCATCGTCGCGTCGGGCGGGATGAAGATGTCCGAGCCGTGGCTCGTGTCCGAGGGGATCACGAAGCCGATACCCTTCATCGTGCCGCGGAACTGGCCGATGAGCTCGCCCTTGTCCGCACGGAAGGGAAGCTGGATCCGCCCGGAATCGTCGAGTTCGATGACACCCTCGGCCGCCAGCTCGCGCACCGCGGCGCCGAAGTCCTCCACATCGTCGATGCGGAGTTCCTTGGCAACTCTGGGGATCGGCAAGGGTCGGTAGTCATCGGACGAGATGTACGAGATGAGCCGGTCGCGGTATTGAAGTGCCATGTTGGTTTCCTGTTGTTGAAGAGACTTGGGTTGTTTAGAGCTTGTCCGCGTAGGACCGCAGCGATTCGGTGAACGGTTCGGGGTCGTAGCCCAGCTCGGCCTTGGCCAGCGTGCATTCCGACACGCTGGGTTCCATGGCCATCCGGGCCATGCCCTCGTCGAACGGCAGCAGTTTGCCCAGCCCCACTGCCCCGAGCAGCTTGGCCTGCAGGACGGCCAGCGGTCCCGGAACGCCCACCAACGGGAGCCTCTTGGCGCCCGGCACAAGCCTCTGGTAGACGCGAAGCATGTCGTCGAAGGTCAGCGTCTCCGCCCCGGCCAGATCGTAGGTCCGCCCGATCGCCGCGTCGTTCGTCACGGCATCGCAGAACATGCGCGCCACATCGTCCACGAACACCGGAGCGACGGGCACGCCCTTGGCGAAGGGGTTCCAACCCGGCGTGAAGAACGGCACGAACAACCACGGTGCGGACTTGCCTCGGACCCATGCGGCCGCCATCTGCGTGAACTCGCCGTCGTGCCCGTGGATCAGACCGGGGCGGAAGATCGTCCATCGCAGGGAGGACGCCTCGACCGCACGCTCGCCCTCGCGTTTGGTCCGTTGATACGGGATCGTCGATCCGTCACGAACGCCGAGGGCGGACATCTGAATATGACGGATCGGGCGGGCCCGGGAAGCACGCTCACCCGCCGCCACGACGCGCCTGGTGGCTTCGGCGTGCATGTTCTCGAAGGTCTGTTGCCCGCCCGCTTCGCGGATGATGCCGACGAGGTGGATGCAGGCGTCTACACCGGTCATCAGCCGATCGAGGGCGGCGGTGTCGAGCACATCGCCGCTGACCAGGGTCAGCCCGGTCCCCTCCGGAAGCACCCGGCGTGCCTTGCTTTCCGATCGCACGAGCGCGCGAACCTGCCAGCCCCGCATCAGGAGCTCGCGGACGATGTGCTGCCCTACGAAGCCGGTCGCCCCGGTGATGGCCGCCGTGCCGGGTGAGCCGGTCGGGGTCGCTGTTGTGTCGATTCCGTTCTCCACGCGGGCATCGTACGGGCGGTGCCGCGCCGCCGCCCCGAGATAGCATCGCCCGATGACGCTGGCGGCCGAGTCCATCCATGTGACCTATCCCGGCGGACGCCACGCGCTCCGGGGGGTCTCGTGCATCGTCCGGCCCGGACGCGTCACGGCTGTGGTCGGCCCGAACGGCGGGGGCAAAAGCACGCTGCTCAGGGTGCTCGCTGGCGTGAAACGCCCGAACGAGGGGGTGGTCTGCCTGGATTCCCGCCCGCTGGGAGACTTCTCGCCCCGGGAGCGGGCCCGCCGGATCGCGCTGGTCGCCCAGCAGCCGGAAGTTGCTTTCGACTTTGATACGCGGACCGTGGTCGGCTTCGGACCCCTTGGTTCGGGGGGATCCCGGGACGCGGTCGATCGAGCCATGGACCGACTCGCGCTGGACGACCTCGCCCGTGTTCCATTCGGCGCGCTGAGCGTCGGGCAGCGGCAGCGGGTATCGCTGGCCAGAGCGGTGGCCCAGATCGACGGGCGGGAGGGCGCCCTGCTGCTCGCGGATGAGCCGATCGCTGCAATGGACCCGCGCCACGCGGCGGATGCCATGTTGATGTTCGCCGATCTCGCACGGGCCGGGGTCGGGGTGGTGGTGGTGCTTCACGACCTGACCGCGGCCGCCCGGATCGCCCAGGATGTGGTGCTCTTGGCCGGCGATGGGCGGTGTGCAGGGTGCGGTCCGGCCGATGAAATGCTCAGCCAAGCCACCCTCAGTCGGTTGTTCGCCACGCCCATGGTGCGGACCGATGCCCCCGGTCTTGGGGTGGTGATCGCTCCGGGCATCCCGGGGCGGGACGCGTCCGTATGATGGAGACCGGATGAGCCAGTTCTTCCAGTTTTTGCTCAACAACGCGACGATCATCGCGTTTGTGCTCATCGGCGGGCTCGGCGCCCTCGGGCGTCTGGCCGCGTGGATCAAGGAGCAGCGTGCCAAGCGGCGGGCGGTGCAGGCCCGCCAGCGGATGGAACTCGAGGCGATGCGGACCGGTCGCCCGGTGGAGTCCTCCCGCCCGGTCGATGCTGAAGAAGAACGCCGGCGCGCTCTCGCGGCGATGCAGGCCCAGCGGGCCCAGCAGCTTCGCGAACTCCAGCAGCGTCGCCTGGCCGAACTCCGCGCAAAGCGGGCCGCCCAGCAAGGGCAGGCGGCCCCGGCTCCCGTGCCCTCTCGCCAGCAGCCGGCGCCCAAGCCGCGGGCCACCCCCCGCCCGCAGCCCCAGGCCCGTCCGCAGCCGGTCCGCCCCGATTCTCGCCGGCAGGCGCAACCCGTGGCGCCCCCCCGCGGACGACCGATGGAGCGTGCGGCGGCGATCGAACCGATGCGCGGCCCGACCGCGGTGGCCGAGGCGATCCGTCCGATTGCTCAGGTGCCCACCGTCGCCCGCGGTCCCGCGCCTGCGCAGGCCCTGCTCAGCGGGCGGGACGATCTGCGTCGTGCGATCCTGGCCGCCGAGATCCTCGGTCCGCCGCTGGCGTTGCGGGATGATGTCGCGTTCTGAGTCGCCCCCCGGCTCCGGGTATACTCGCTCTATGCGGAGTTTCGCGGCCATGACACGGATGTCGGTGCCGGCCCTGACGTGCCTCTCGGGTGCGTTGGGCGGGTGCGGCACCTTTGACAATGTGCCGCGTGGCACCGAGAGCCTGCTTCAGGTCTTCGTTCCCCAGACCACGCCGATCGAAGCGGCCGAGATGGCGACGGACCCATATTCGCCCGAGCGGCGGTACCAGGGCACGACGCTGCTCTCCAACGCCGATTTCGGTGGGCAGCCGGTCTACATCCAGTTGTACCTCGATGCCATCGAGGACGAGGACCCCGGTGTTCGTGCCGCCGGTGCCCGCGCCCTCGGGCGGCACGGCGAGCCGGTCCACGCGATGCGGCTGGTCGAACTGCTCAGCGACGAGGATCGCTATGTGCGGTTCGAGGCGGCCCGGTCCTTGCAGCGGCTTCACAACCCCGACGCCGTGCCGGCGTTGCTCGATGCGATCCGGGCGGACAAGGAACCCGAAGCGGATGTGCGTGTCGCAGCGGCCGAGGCGCTCGGGCAGTATGCCCAGCCCCGCGTGCTGCAGGGGTTGATCGCCGCGTTGGCCGACCCTCGGTTGGCGGTGAACCACGCCGTGCGGAGATCGCTGGTGACGCTGACGGGCCAGGACTTCGGGGTGGACCGCAGCGCATGGACTCGGTGGGCGAGCGCGACCGACGACCTGTTCGCCGGGCAGCAGCCGTATGTGTATCCGGCTTTCAGTAGGGAGAAGAAGCCGTACGAGTATCTGCCCTTCGTGCCGCCGCCGCCGAACGAGACCGCGTCCACGCCGGTGGGTCTGGACCCGACGCCGGACAGGTGACGGCCCGGGATCGTCCGAGAACGGTCTGTGATCCGCATCCGGTTGGCTTGGAGGGACCGATCGAACCGATGCTCGCCCGACAGAAGCACCGCTGGGAGGGTTCATGCGCGCCGCTCGGCTCAACGCTGGTTCACTCACAGTCGGGATGCATCCTGACCCGACGCCCGAGCGGGGGCAGGCGATCATCCGTGTTCGCCGGGTGCTGATCACCGAGACGGATCTGGCGGTCGTGCGCGGCGAGGTGCCGCACAGCGGCATACCGGGCCAGGCGTTCGTCGGCACGGTCGAGCGTGTGGTTGGCGATGACCCGCGTGGTTTGTCAGGGCGGCTGGTGGTTGCGTCGCCGGATCTTCCCGATCCCTCGAGTGATCTGGCGCGTCGTGGTCTCGGTTCGCACGATCCGAAGCGTGCGGTGCTTGGTGTGCGCGGGCGCGACGGTTGCCTGGCGGATCTGATTGCGCTGCCCGCGTCGGCTTTGGTGCCCGTGCCGGAGGGCGTGGACGCCGATCGTGCCGTGTTCGCGTTGCCCTTGGCTTGGGCGCTGCACGCGGCCCAGATCGTGCGTATTCCGGGCAAACCCTATGTGACGGTGATCGGCGACAGTCTGCGGGCGTTGCTCGCGGCGCAGGTGCTGGCGCGTCTGAACGCCTCGGTTCGCCTGCTGGGCACGATGCCGGATCGGCTGGACCGCTGCGCTCGATGGGGTGTCAAGCACCGTCACCGCGATGATGCGGGTCTGTGGGGCGATCAGGACATCGTGATCGACGCGGAGCGCCGGGATGAATCGTTCCGCCTGGCGTGCGGTATGGTTCGTCCGCGCGGCACGATCGTGCTGCTCGGCGAGACGCCGCACGGCGAGAATGCCCCTGCGGGTGATCTGGCCCCGATCATCGAGCGGGAACTGACCGTTGTCGGCGCCCGCTGTGGGTCGCTGGGCGAGGGCGTTGAGATGCTGCGCTCGGGCAGCGTCGATCTCGACGGGCTGATCACGAAGCGTTTCCGGCTTGAGGACACGATGGGCGCGATGCGGGCGGCGGCCGATCCGGCTTCGATCGCGGTCGTGGTCGACGCGGACCGGTGAGATCTACCACAGCACGCGGGTACGGATCGTTTCGGGGATGGCGTTGATCCGGGCGACGAACTCCTCACCGTCGGATGGATCGACATCGATGACGATATAGCCGACCTGCTCGCGGGTGCGGAGGTACTGGCCCGAGATATTGACGCGCAGCTCGGCCGCCGCCTTGTGGATCTGGCCGAGCACGCCGGGCACATTGCGGTGGAAGTTGAGGATGCGGTGGGGGCGTTGGCCGCCCTCGGGCGTCGGCTGCTCGGGCAGGTCGACCTCCGGCGCGTTGACCGATCCGACGGTCGAGCCGGTGTCGACGAACCGGGCCAGTTTATGGGCCACATCGAGCGAGATGGCCTGCTGGGCTTCGACCGTGCTGCCGCCGATGTGTGGCGTCAGAATCACATTGGAAAGTCCCTGCATAGGGGAGACGAACGGATCGCCTGTGCGGGCCGGTTCTTCCGGGAAGACATCCAGCGCCGCGCCGGCGAGGTGTCCCGAACGGATCGCGTCGGCCAACGCGTCGAGGTCGACCACTGTGCCGCGGGCGTTGTTGATCAGGTAAGAGCCCGGGCGCATGCGTCCGAGTTCGTCGCGTCCGATCAGCCCCCGCGTAGTGCCGGTCTCGGGCACATGCAGCGTGACGACATCGCTCTGGGCGAGCAGCTCGCTCATCGACCCGACCTGGCGTGCGTTGCCTAGCGGCAGTTTGCTGGCGATGTCGAAGTAGATCACCCGCATGCCCATCGATTCGGCCAGCACGGACACCTGCGAGCCGATGTGCCCGTAGCCGACGATGCCGAGCGTTTTGCCGCGAACCTCGTGGCTGCCGCTGGCCGATTTGTCCCACTGGCCTTGGTGGGCCGCGGCGGAGCGTTCGGTCAGACGCCGGTGAAGGCAGACGATCTCGGCGATGGTCAGTTCCGCGACCGACCGCGTGTTGGAGAACGGGCTGTTGAACACCGGGATGCCAGCGCTCGCCGCGGTCTCGAGATCGACCTGGTTGGTCCCCGCGCAGAAGCAGCCGATCGCCAGCAGACGCTCGCACCGCTCAAGCACCTCGCCCGTCAGGGTGGTCTTGGAACGGATGCCGACGATGTGCGCCCGCCTGATTTCTTCGAGCAGGGCGTCGCCCTCGAGCGCGCCCTTGTGCGTGCGGACGGTGTAGCCGGTGGACTCCAGCTCCGCCACCCCGTCCGGGTGGATCGACTCGAACAGCACGATCTCGATCTTGTCCTTGGGGAACGAGGTCTTCACGGCGCGGGTTCCTGGGTTTCGGTCGGGCCGGTCACGCCCTGCGCGGCGTCGGCGGGATCGGGGGTGTTGAGCGTGACGATGCCGCCGGCGATCAGAGAGCCGAGCACGATCGCCAGCGCGATGCGGTAGTAGCCGAACACCGCCAGCCCGTGCCGGTTCAGGAAGCCGACCAGCCAGCGGACCGCCAGGGCTGCCGAGACGGTCGCGGCGATCAGCCCGAGCGCGATCGGTGTCCACCCGATCACCTCGAACATGTTTGGTCCGTCGCCGCTGAGCGTCTTGAGGATCGAGTACACGCACGCACCGCCGAGCGTGGGCAGACCGAGCAGAAAACTGAACTCGGCCGCGCGGCGTGGATGCAGTCCGACGAGCACCCCGCCGGCGATCGTCATCATCGAGCGGGAGGTGCCGGGGACCATCGCGACGCACTGCAATGCGCCGATGGCCATGGCCTTGCCCATCGAGATCTCGTGCAGGTCGGGCCCGAGCACCTTCGAGTGGTCCTCCGGGGCGATGCCCTGGCGGTGCTCGCGCATCCGCACGCGGTCGAGCACGATCATGAATATCCCGCCGAGGGCGAGCGCCGTCAGCACGCTGGGCGTGTTGAACAGCAGGGCCTCGATCAGGTCGTTGAGCAGCACGCCAAGCACGGCCGCGGGCAGGAAGGCCATGATGATGCGGATCGCCAACGCCAGACCGGCTTGGTCCTTGCCGAGCAGGCCCCTGCACATCTGGACGACCCTCGGGAAATACAGCCCGAGCACCGCGAGGATGGCCCCTCCCTGGATCACGATGTTGAAGGTGTCGACCGCGGCCTTCTGCTCAGGAGTCTGGTCCAGCCCCATCAGCGACGAGGTGATGATCAGGTGCCCGGTCGACGAGATCGGCAGATATTCGGTGATGCCCTCGACGAGTCCGAGGATCAGAGCCTGGATGGGGGTCATCGCGTCCATGCGTGGCGAGATCCGGTGTGATGAGAGATCCGGGAATGCGATCGGGAAAGCCCGTGCCAACGCATGAGCGTAGCCTGCACCGATGATCGGCCGATTCACGCCCATCCATGACCCCGATGACCCACGCATCGCGGTCTATCGCAACCAGAAGGACGCCTGGCTCCGCGCCGGGCACCACCCTCAGGGCCCGGGGCAAGACCATCCCGACGCGGCGACCGGCATCCCCGGCGGTCGGTTCATGGCCGAGGGTGCCCTGGTGGTCGAGCATCTGCTGCGATCCGATTACGCGATGGAATCGGTCCTGGTCTCCGAGCACCGCGTCGAGGCGCTGGCCGGGTTGCTCGAACGCGTCCACGAGGGGGTGCCGATCTTCTGCTGCTCCCGGCGCGTCATGGAGGGAATCCTGGGATTCGACATGCACCGCGGGCTGTTGGCCTGCGGGCTGCGCGGCGAGCCGCGAAAGCTCGCGGAACTGACGCGAGACTGCCGCGCCCTGATCGTGCTCGAAGACCTGACCAATCACGACAATGTCGGATCGGTGTTCCGCTCGGCGGCGGTGCTGGGCGGGGCGGGGGTGGGGGTGCTGCTCAGCCCGCGCTGCTGCGACCCGCTGTACCGCAAGAGCCTGCGCGTGTCGATGGGCCACGCCCTGACCGTGCCTTTCGCGACCGTGACCGATTGGCCGGGCGGTCTGGCGGCGGTCCGCGACGCCGGATTCACCCTGCTGGCGCTGGACCCGCGCGACGGGGCCGAGCCGATCGACCGCGTGGACGGGATCGATCGCCCCGCGCTGGTGTTCGGGGCGGAAGGCCCGGGGCTGTCGGACAAGGTTCGGTCTTTAATAGGGCATTCTGTCATGATCCCGCAGGCTCGGGGTGTTGATTCGTTGAATATCGCGGTGGCCGCGGCGGTTGCCATTCACAGACTGATCCCCCCAGCCGGATAGACCGGTCGTGGGGCTCGCGCCGAAGACTTCTTACAGGAGGCCCCCATGCCCAGTTCGCTCATCTATGCCGTGATCGCTTCGCTCGCCACCACTGGCCTCGTCGGGTTATCGCCCGAGCCGGGAACCCAGCCGGTGGAGGTCGATGCGACCGCCTACGCCACCGCCGATTGGCCCGCCCACAACCGCGGACGCCTGTATGCCAAGGACATGCAGGGCAAGGAGCTGCCGGTCAAGCTTGGCAACGAGACCTGGCTGACCGAGGAAAAGGATCTGAGCGGCAAGGTGCTGGTGCTCGATTTCTGGGCCACCTGGTGCGGCCCGTGCATCGCGGCGTCTCCCAAGCTTGAGAAGCTGCAGAAAGACCACAAGGGCAACCTCGAGGTCGTCGCTATCTCCGGTCAAGGCGAAGATGAGCAGACCGTCCGCTCGTGGCTCGAGAAGAAGGGCGACAAGATCGGATACAACCATGTCTTCGACGCCGAGCAGCGCGTCTATAAGCCGCTGGGCATCACCGGCATCCCCCATGTGGTGGTGCTCTCGACCGATGGGGTCATCCGCTGGCAGGGCAACCCGCACGAGAAGGACTTCGCCAAGATCGTCTCCCAGATTGTCAGTAACGACCCCCTGATCAAGGCCAAGAACGCCGGCTGAGCCCATCGGGATCACATCAGAATCAACCGCCCGCCCGTGAGGGCGGCTTTTTTTTGGGACGGTCGTTCCTCCCGTGCCCGGTTTTGGGCATACTGGGCGGAACCAAACAGGAGATTTTCCGATGCCGACCACACGCTCCGTCCTGACCGCCGCCGGGGTGGCGCTCCTCGCACTGCCGCTGCTGGCTATGGCCCCGCGCGTCGCCAGGGAGGGGACGGGGCGCACCGCGAGAAGATGTCCGAACTGGAGGCCAAGCCGTTCCCGGGAGACGCGATGAAGGGACTGACCGAGTGGGCAGGCGGCGAAGCCGTCTCGCCCGATCTCTTCACTCAGGGCGGCGTGGTGGTGTTCGCGTACATCGACAGCACGAACGGCGCTTCGATGACGATGCTCAACCGGCTGACCCGGCTCGAGCGTGAGAACGCCGAGAAGGGCCTGCGCGTCTTCGGTGTCCATGGCGAGGAGAACTGGGACCAGCTCGAGGCTCTGGCCGCCGACAACCGCGTGCGCATCCCCGTCGCCAAGGACACGGGCGGTGCCTTCAAGGCCGCCTTGGACATCGACGACGATCCGGATGTGTACCTGATTGACCGGGCCGGGCTGCTCCGCTACGCGGATGTCGAGAGCCGCGCCGTCGAGAGCGCCGTGAACTGGCTGCTGCGCGAGACGCCCGAGTCCGCATTGGCCGCGGCCAAGCAAGAAGCGTCTGCCCGTCGCGAGGCCATGAAGGAGGACGGCTCGGCCGTGGAACGCACCGCCGTCCGGACCGCTGCCCCCGCCTCGACCGAGCAGTACGCCAGCGCCAAGTGGCCCGAGCACAACGGCGGCTCGCTCAACGCGACCAATGTGCAGGGCAAGCGGCTGCCCGTCGCGCTGGGCAATGAGGTCTGGCTGACCGAGCAGCAGGACCTGTCCGGCAAGGTGATCGTGCTCGACTTCTGGGCGACCTGGTGCGGCCCGTGCATCCGTGCTATGCCTTCGCTCGACAATCTCCAGAAGTCCTACCCGCGGGATATCGCCGTGCTCGGCGTCGGCGGCCAGGGTGAGGATCGGGCCACGGTCGAGAAGTTCCTCAAGAGCAACCGCCACTCCTACGGCCAACTGTTCGACGGCAACCAGCGCGTGTACCGCTCGCTGGGTGTGCGGGCCATCCCACATGTGGTGGTGCTCTCGACCGACGGCGTCGTCCGCTGGCAGGGCAACCCGCTGGATTCCAAGTTCCGCCAGGCCGTCGACGCGGTGATCCGGGCCGACCCGGGGCTGGCGCGAAACCAGAACGCCGGCTGAGCCCCGCGTGATGCCGGCCCGCAATGATGGGGCGTGAGCGACACAGCCCAACCGATCGACCCCGCGACCACGGACGCCCCCCGTCCGTGGTCGCCTCCTGCGCACATCGTGCTTGTTGAGCCGGAGATTCCCAACAACACCGGCTCCGTTGCCCGGACCTGCGTGGGCTTCGGGCTGGCGCTGCACCTGGTTCACCCGCTCGGGTTCGACATCGACGAGAAGGCCTGCCGCCGGGCAGGGCTGGACTACTGGCCACGCGTGGACCTGACAGAGCACGCCGACCTGGCGTCATACCGCCGCGCCATGCTGGCGGCCCCCGGTTTCTGGTTGTTCACCGCCCGGGCCGGGCGGACGCTGTTCGAGGCCCCCATCCGCTCGGGAGACCACCTGATCTTCGGGCGCGAGAGCGTCGGGCTGCCGCGGGAGCTGCTCGATGCCCACCCGGACCGGTGCGTCTCGATCCCGCTGCGTCCCGGAGAGCGTTCGCTGAACCTGTCCAACGCGGTCGGGATCGCTGCAGCGGAAGTTGTTCGGAATATGATTGGGTCAGGTGGGCTTTCAGTGGATAAGAACGGGCGTCTGGTGGCTTCCGAGGGCGATCGCGTAGGGCAATGACCGTGTTTGCACAAGTTCTTGACGCAAATCCGAACAACACGCGGGAATCTCGCGTATGAATCATGTCCGGCACTCGACGAGGCGAAGTCGGGTGCCAGACAGGTTCATCTCTCCTCTCTCCAGAACAGTGTGCCGTCGGTTTCCGGCGGTACACTGTTGTTTTTGCCGGACCTAGTCTCGGACCCTTACCCGGAGCCTGCCTTGTCTGAATCGTGCGATCGCCACGCCGCCCGCCGCGTCGGAACCTTGGTTGTGTTCGGGTGCTTGGCCTCTCTGGCGATGATCCTTGGTGCGTGCCAGAAGACCGTGCTCCGCCCCGACGATGTCCGTTCGCCATATGACCGCTACGAGCGTTCCAGGGCGGAGCGGGCGGAACCGTATCTGCAGGACGAGTACGGACGCCGCACCCCCAACCTGCGGGGGCGTCTGCTCCGGCCCGCCGAATAACAGGTCCGCTCGTTCGGCTTTGTTCGGCGTGTGCGCGGGACAGTCGGCGTGATCCGCGCATCCATACCCAACTCGGTCGTCGGTTCGTGCCGAATGTGCAAGAAAATCACCTGAAACTTCCGATCACTTGAGATACTCTCAGTGAGAGGATTTGCAGCACCCCATGCCCGCTTCCAGGTCACCCTCACTGCCCAGTTCCCGCGCTCGCACGCGGACGGTCTGGGTTGCGCTGGCCGCGTCCATGACCGGCGGTGTCACGCTGCTGAGTCTGCTGGATCCCGGCTCGCCGGTCCGCGGGGGCGGGGTGTCGCTTTCGCCGCTGATGGCCACCGGCGGTGTCCGCGGGGTGGATGCGATCTTCGGCACCCGTGCCGATATCGAGCCGGGTCGCTGGACATCGATCGTGCTGGTGCATTCCGGCTCGCCGGTGGGTTCGCCCGCCTCGGTCGAGGAGCAACACCGCTCGGTCGGATATGACGGCATGGGCTTCCACTTCCTGATCGGCAACGGCACCGGCATGTCCGAGGGCCAGATCCATGTGGGCTACCGCTGGATGGACCAGCTCGACGGGGCGGATCTGGCCGGACTGACTTCGTCCAAGGGCATCATCGAGGTGTGCCTGGTGGGGGACGGTGACCGGCGTCCGTTCGGCGAGGAGCAGCTGCACCGGGCGGCCCAGCTTGTGGCGGCGTTGGCCGATCGGCTGGACATCCCGTCGTCGGAAATCCGGCTCCACAGCGATCTTGCGCAGACCTCCAGCCCCGGGCGGTACTTTCCCCGCCAGGCGTTTGAGGATCTGATCGCCTCGATGCGCTAATCTTGCCACCCGGTCGAGTGCCCCTCCCAGTGCGCTCTCGGGCCTTCGCACGAACGATCGGCAGGATCGTGCGGGGGTGGTAGGATCGCACTGCCGAGCATCTGGGAGAACAGGCGGGCTTTGCCTGCAACCCGGGACGGATCGGGCCGAATGAGACGATGGGGGCTTTGGCCCGCCGATTCCGACCCCGGGACGATGGACAGCCGCCGATGATCGCCATGACGGACGACCTGCCGGACATCCAGCCCGCTCACAAGAAGGGCGACCTTGTGGAGGGCTTCCGCGTCCTCTCAGAGATCGGGCGGGGAGCCGCCTCGGTGATCTATTTGGTTCAAGATCCCAAGACCAAGCAGATCTGGGCACTCAAGCATGTCCAGAAGCGCAACGCCAAGGACCAGCGCTTCCTCGATCAGGCCGAGATGGAGCAGAAGATCGCCAGTTCGATCAATCATGACTCCATCCGCAAGATCCCCAAGTTGATCAAGAAAGGCTCGCTGCTCAACACCCGCGAGCTCTACCTCGTCATGGAGTTCGTTGACGGCGTCTCTCTCCACGAGGAAATCCCGCCCAAGCTCGACCAAGTCATCGATGTGCTCCGTCAGACCGCCCACGGGCTGGCCCAGATGCACGACGCCGGCTTCGTCCACGCCGACATGAAGCCCCACAATGTCATCGTCGGGCACGATTTCGACGGCAACCCGACCGCCAAGGTGATCGACCTCGGGCAGTCGTGCAAGATCGGCACCGTCAAGGAACGCATCCAGGGCACGCCCGACTACATCGCCCCCGAACAGGTGCGCCGGGGCGAGATCACCCCCCGGACCGACATCTACAACTTCGGTGCCACCATGTACTGGGTGCTGACGGGCAAGAACATCCCGACCGCGATGGGCCTGCGCAGCGACTCGCTGACCAACGCGATCGATGAGTCCAAGATCCCGGCGCCCACCCCGCTCCGCCAGATCAATCCCGAGGTGCCCGAGCGGCTCGAGCAGCTGGTGCTCGATTGCGTTAAGATCCGCCCGGAAGACCGCCCGGCGGACATGCACATCGTGGCCGACAAGCTCGACCTGATCCTCGGCATCGTCCGGGCGGCGGCCGAGCAGCAGCGCGCGGCCGCCAACGAGGGCTGAGCCGCCGGTGACGCACACCCTGCCGACCACCGCCCGCGGTGTCGCCGACGCCCTCCGGGCGGGGGCGCAGGCCAACCGTGCGGCCGCGTGCCGCCACGGGTCCATCGACATCATCCGGGCCCCGGGCCGGCTCATCGCCACGGGCGATCTGCACGACAACCCCGCCAACCTCGACGCCGTGGTCCGGGCCGCCGGGCTCGACGGTCCCGGCACGCCGTGCCACCTCACGCTCCACGAGCTCATCCACCCGCCCACACTCCGCCCGGGCGATGTCGATCGGTCGTGGCGTGCCCTCGCCCGCGTCGCCATGCTCAAGGCCGACCACCCCGAACTGGTGCATGTGCTGCTGGCCAACCACGAGCTTGCCCAGGCGCAGGGCACGCTGATCCAGAAGAACGGCGTGCGTTTGGTGGACGCCTTCAACGCCGGTCTGCACGCGGACTTCGGCGATCAGGCGAGTCTTGTCCGGGATGCGGTGTTCGCGTTCGTGATGTCCATGCCGCTCGCCCTCCGCTGCGAATGCCCGCAGGGCGACATCCTGTGCGCCCACTCGCTCCCCGGCCCGGCGATCATGGGCCGCTTCGATGCGACCATCCTGAACCGCGACCTCCGCCCCGCCGACTACGAGGGCCGCGGCGGTTCGGCCTACGCCATGGTCTGGGGACGCGGCTACGACGCCGACCAGCTCGAGGACCTGACCGAGCGGTGGGGGGTCAATCTGTTCATCCTGGGCCACGAACACACCCCGCGGGGCTACGCCCTGGTCGAGCCCAACGCCCTCGTGCTCAACACCGATCACGACCGCGGCGTGTACCTCCCGATCGACCTGTCGAACAAGCCACGGCTGCACGACTGCCCGGCGCTCGTCGTGCCGATCCATCCGGGCTGACGCACCCGACCACGCTCGCCGAAGGTATAGACAGTCCATGGACGCCTCACGCCTGTCCGCCGTCTGCCCCCGCTGCGGCTACGACCAGTCCGGCGAGGTCGCGACCTGGTCCGACCGCTGCCCGATCTCCGGCACCTGCCCGGAGTGTGGTACCGGGTTCGATTGGGCCGACCTGTTCAACCCCGCCCGTCAGGACATCCGCTGGCTGGTGGAGCACGCGCCGTCGTTCGGCCGACGCCTGCGACGCACCGGGCCCACGCTGATGCGCATGGTTCTGCCGTGGGTGTTCTGGCGCCGCGTCGATGTCCACGCCCGCACCGATGTCGGATCGATCGTTCGCTGGCTCGTGGTTCTCGCGATCGGGATGCATCTGCTCACGTGGATCCCGTTCTCCATCCTGTTCGCCATGATTGACAACGGGTACTGGCCCACCATCGGCGGCGTGCGCGAGTACCTCAGGTATGTGTCGACGACCGAACTGGCAAACGCTTTGCTCACCGGGCTGACCTGGCCCGTGATTTCGTTCTTCGGGCTTCGCCCGTCGTGGACGGATTTCTATGGTGGTCGTGAACTGCTCGGCATGTTCCGCGTGCCCCTGGGCATCGGTCTGACCTGGGCCGTCGTCATGACCGCCCTACCGGTCACACGCCGCATGGCGCGCCTGCGCCCGGCCCACGTGCTCCGCGCGTTGCTGCTGCAATGGACCGTGGTGCTGATGGCCATGTATGCCATCCGCCTGCTGTTCCCCATCGGAGAACTCAGCGGGAACACGGGCGTGGGCGTCTTGGCCGCCGTGGTGTACCTGCTTGCCTGCCTCTGGAGCCTTGTCTGGTGGGTCGCGGCGTTGCGGGTGGGGTGGCGGATCCGATCCGTGGGGCTGTCGATCCTGGGCTCGGTGGCCGCGCTGCTCGGCGGTGTGGTGATCGCCGTGATCGAGATGTCCGTTTCGTCCTTCCTCGCCCCGTGAACCCGCCGGGGGCAACAATCAGCCGATGGCCCCGCCCCCTCGATTCCGCTGCCCGGCCTGCCGCTACGATCTTTCCGGGCAGGTCGAGGGGCTGGAGCGGTCGGGCCGTCCGGTTCGGGCCGAAACGCCGCTGACCTGCCCGGAGTGCGGATCACCGACGACCCTGGCCGCCGCGGCCGATGTGACCGACGAGCAGGGCCGCGGCACGGTCTACTTCCTGCTGTGGGTCGTCTCCGCCTCCATGCTGCTCGGCGGATGCGGCTGCGGGCTGGCGACCCTGGCGTATGCGGCCATGAACGCCCTCGACGGCTCGCCCTGACCGGGCTGCGGACCGGGCCGCCCCGGTTCTACCATCCGCCATGGCCCACCCCACCCACGAAACCATCGATCGGATCGTGCTGGATCACATCGCCCGCACCGACCCGGAGGTCGCCTCCATCGTCGCCGCCGAGGCCGAACGCCAGGAAAACACCATCGAGCTGATCGCCAGCGAGAATCACGCCTCGCCGGCCGTCATGCTGGCCGCGGGCACCTGCATGACCAACAAGTACGCCGAGGGCTACCCCGGGCGGCGGTACTACGGCGGGTGCGAGCACCACGATAAGGTCGAGCAGCTCGCCCGCGACCGGGCCAAGCAGCTCTTCGGGTGCCAGTTCGCCAATGTCCAGCCCCATTCCGGCGCGCAGGCCAACACCGCCGCCTTCATGTCCATCATGCAGCCCGGCGACACCTTCCTGTCGCTGGTGCTCAAGGACGGCGGGCACCTTTCGCACGGCATGAACCTGAACTTCTCCGGCATCTTCTACAAGCCGGTCCACTACCCCCTGCACTACGACAAGAACCACCCCGAGCACGAGCGCATCGACTACGACGCCGTGCGTCGCGTCGCGCTGGAAACCAAACCCAAGGCCATCCTCTGCGGCTACTCGGCCTACCCCCGCGTGATCGACTTCGCCAAGTTCCGCCAGATCGCCGACGAGGTCGGCGCGGTGCTGATGGCCGACATCGCCCACATCGCCGGACTGGTCGCCGCGGGCGTGCACCCGTCGCCCTTCCCCCACGCCCACATCGTCACGACGACCACCCACAAGTCCCTGCGCGGCCCTCGCGGCGGGCTGATCATGACCAACGACGAGGAGCTCAACAAGCTCATCAACCGCAATGTTTTCCCCGGCGTGCAGGGCGGGCCGCTGATGCACATCATCACCGCCAAGGCCGTCGCCTTCGGCGAGGCGCTCAAACCCGAGTTCAAGGCGTATCAGCAGCAGGTCGTCAAGAACGCCCAGGCGCTGGCCAAGGCCCTGCAGAAGCGCGGCTACCGCATCACCTCGGGCGGCACCGACAACCACCTGATGCTCGTAGACCTGACTGCAAAGCACGCCGAGTTGACCGGCAAGGACGCCGAGAAGTGGCTCGAGCAGGCAGGCATCATCACCAACAAAAACGGCATCCCCGACGATCCCCGCCCGCCGATGGTCACCAGCGGCATCCGCCTTGGCACGCCCGCGACCACCACCCGCGGCTTCTGCGAGCCGGAGATGGACCAGATCGCGTCATGGATCGACCGCGTGCTGACCGCCGGGCTCAAGGGCGAGTCCGACCTCACGACCGAGTCGTCCAAGGTCAAGGCCGAGATCAAGTCGCTCTGCCAGCGTTTCCCGCTGCCGCACGCGACGCTCGAAACCGTCTGACCGGTCCGTCACACAGCCACGAGCGCGAAGCGACTTTGTGACCTTGGTGCCTTGGGTGCCTCAGCCCGCATCACGGATGCGGCTTGGTTTCATATCGCCGGTTCGGGTCCATCCGCACCTCACCCCAGCTGAAGTAGCCGTCGGCGGACTTCCAGCCGTTCTCGAACTTGATGTACGAGAACCGCCCCTGCTCGTCCACGCGGTAGATCGTGTCGTCGGTGGCGACATAGTCGTAATCAGTCTGGCGCGGCTGGACCATCCCGCCGATCAGGACACCACCCAGCCCGGCCGCCACGGCGACGAAGCCCAGCCTCCAGCGGGCGTTGGACCGCTCCAGGCGGGTCAGGCGGTCGGATATGGATGCTGCGGCGACGGCGGTGTGTGTGCTCATACCACCGACCATCGGGCGAGCCAGCCCACTGACAGGGAATCAGTAAAATAGATCCATGAAGCCACGCCGCTCGGTGTTCCTGATCGCCGTGTCCGCATCCGCCTTGGCGGGGTGCGTTTCCACGGGCTCACCCCGCCCGGTCGCCGCGATCTCGCATGTCGTGTTCGTTTCGCTGGCCGATCCCGCCCGGGCCGATGCCCTGCTGTCCGACGCCGACGCTTCGCTCGCGTCCATCCCCGGCGTGGCGGCCTATGCCGCCGGGCCGCACATCGACACGGGCCGGCCCACCGTGCTCCAAGACTACGACATCGGCATGGTGATCGGTTTCGATTCGGAAGCCGACTACGCCGCGTATGTCGCCCATCCGGACCATGTCGCGTTCGTGGCCCGCTGGAAGCCGCACCTTACGGCGTTGCGGGTCTACGACATCCACGACCCGGAATGATCCGGCGGGCTATTCGAGCAGTTCGGTCGCCCGCCGTGCCCGTCTCGATCGGGCGCCGTGGCGCAGCGCATCGATGGTGAATACCGTGATGGCGCACCAGATCAGTCCGAACGCCGCCCACTTCTCGGGCGGGAAGTTCTCCCCGAACGCGAGCGAAGACAGCAGCAGCTGACCCGTCGGAGCGAGGTACTGCAGGAGCCCGACCGTGCTCAGCGGCAGAAGCCGTGCCGCCGCGGTGAACCACACCAGCGGCACGATCGTCACGAGGCCGCCCAGCAGCATCAGCAACGAGACCCACCCCGGCCCGTTCAGGAACACGCCCTTGCCCGTGTGCTCGAGCCACACCAGCAACCCCGCCGCCAGGGGGAGCAGCAGCAGCATCTCGAAGGTGAGCCCGACCGACGGCCCCACATTGGCTTTCTTGCGCAGCAGCCCGTAGGTGCCGAAACTCAGCGGGAGGATGATCGACACCACCGGCACGCGTCCCTCGGCCCAGGCCAGCACCGACACCGCCCCGACGGCGAACACCACCGCAGCCCATTGCCCGGGTCTCAGACGCTCGCCGAGAAACACAAAGCCCAGCGCAACCGAGACGAGGGGATTGATGTAGTACCCGAGGCTGGCGTGGCTGAGGTGCCCAGTGGCCACCGACCAGATAAAAAAGTACCAGTTGATGCCGATCAGCACCGTGCTCGCGATCAACACCTTCAGCGTCGTCCAGGTGCGGGCCGCCCGGAGAAATACGCCGAACTGTCGCCGGAATGCGAGCATGCCAAGCAGCACGGGCAGCCCAAACACGATCCGCTGGGCCAGCACCTCGAACGGGTCCGCTCCCTGTTCGCTGAGCACCTTGAAATACACCGGAACGATCAACGCCCACCAGCCGAACGCGCCGAGCCCGAACGCCAGACCCCGTCCGTTGGACCCGGGGTGTACCGGGATCGCCGCCGGCGTGCTCTCGCCGCTCGCGGGGGACGGTTCGATGATGGTGGGGGCGCTCGGCACGCGGGACCACTGTAGACTGTCCGTGCCTGCGTCCGACGGGCCTGCACGCATCAACCCGCGGCCACGGGAGACTCTTCCATGATCGCCAGACTCGGCAGGCTGCTTTCCGCGGTGTTCGCCAAGACCGCACCCGATCCCTTCGTGCTCGCTGTGCTCCTGACCCTGGCCACGGCCGCTCTGGCCTTCTTCTTCGGGTCTTTCCCCGATGCAACGCCCGGCACCGCCCGACTCACCGCGATCGTCGACGCCTGGCGAGGACCCAACGGCATCTGGCGTTTCCTCGCCTTCGGCATGCAGATGTGTCTCATCCTCGTCACCGGTCACGCGCTCGCAGAATCTCGCCCCGTCCGCGCCATCATCCGGGGACTCGCTGGTTCACCCAAGTCCGCGGGCGGGGCCGCCGCCATGATCGGCATCGTCGCGATGGGCTTCGGGCTCATCAACTGGGGCCTGGGGCTGATCGTCGGCGCACTGCTCGCACGGGATGTCGCAAGGGCGCTCGAGTCCCGCGGCGTGCCCGCGCACGGGCCGTTGCTCGCCGCGGCCGGCTACGCCGGCATGCTCGTCTGGCACGGCGGGCTCTCCGGCAGCGCCCCGATCTATATGACCCGCGCCGAACAGGCCGCCGCGGTCCTGCCCGCCGAAACCATCGCTCAGCTCGGGGACTCCGCGGCCATCCCGCTCGACCGCACCGTGTTCTCCCCGCTCAACCTCTTCGTGACGGGCGGCGTGCTCCTGCTCGTTCCCGCCCTGCTCATGCTGCTCACCCCCCGCCAGGCGTCGCATATCACGCCGATGCCCGCCGAGGACGACCTGTTCGAGGACCCGCCCCTGCCCATCCGATCGCTGCCCGATTTTCTCGAGCGATCGCCGGTGATCCCCTGGGCACTGGCCCTGTTCCTCGGGTGGGCGCTCTACCGATTCGGCTCAACCGGACCGGCCGGGCAGCCTTGGTGGCGTGCGGCACTCTCCATCGGCCCAAACGAGATCAATATGGCGATGCTCGCCCTCGGCTTGGTCGCCCACGGCTCGGTCCGGTCATATGTCGGGTCGGCGGAGCGGGGCGCACGGGGCTGCGCCGGCATCATCCTTCAGTTCCCCCTATACGCGGGCATCATGGGCATGCTCGCCACCTCCGGGCTGATCGCGTCCTTCTCGAATTGGGTGGCAGCGACCGCGACCGCTAACAACCTGCCGCTGCTTACCTTCGTCAGCGCGGGCGTGGTCAACCTCTTCGTCCCGTCCGGCGGTGGGCAGTGGGCCATCCAAGGTCCGATTGCGCTGGGCGCGGGACAGCGCTTGGGCGTGCCGCCGGAGAAGATGGTCATGGCCGTGGCCTACGGCGATCAGCTGACCAATATGCTCCAGCCGTTCTGGGCGCTGCCGCTCCTCGCCATCACAGGGGTCAAGGCGAGGGACATCGTTGGATATACCGCCATCCTGATGTTGGTGGCCGGCGCATGGATGGCCCTCGGGCTGTTCCTGTTCTGATCCGGCTCCCCGACAGACCCACGCGGAACCATAAGGGAAGGCCGGGCAAACCCCGTTCGGGTCTGCCCGGCCTTGAGACCCCAATCCGGGCGCGGGCTCTCGCACTCCCGCGCCCAGCAGGTCGCCACCCGGTTCCGGGTGACGCCCCTCCCAGTGAATCCTCCGGCGGGGCACGAGCCCCGCCGGAAGTGAACGACAGGTCGGTTGGGGACGATGACGACCCGACCCGCCGCAGATCGGAGCCAGGCTCGGCTGTTTCCCACCCGGCGTCGGGATCCGCTCGCCCGGCCAGCCGCACCTGCGGCCGGACGAAATCTCCCGGCGAACCGTCGCGTCGCCTCGGCTCCGAGATGTCCTCCAGAGGCACTTTCTGCCCCCGAAGATCAATCCCTCAGTCGCATTCGATGAACGCTTGAGGATCTCCCCACCCTCCGACGCGTGGAGTCATCCGGTTTCAAGCGGAGTGGCACGAGACCAGCGAGAAGGCCGTGCTTTGAGGCCCAAAATCGATGCGACACCTATTCAATGAATCAAATCAGTCGTTGAAAAACCCTGATTGGATGTCCGTATTTGGGTTCTTGCAGGATTTTGTGTTCGGAGCCGGTCTTCCGAATGTGCCGGAGCCAATGTTGCGCAAGACAGATCGGTCTAGACGATGGTTGAGCATGGATCGGGAAGGTGGCCCGATCGATGGTTGTTCGAGTTCTGGCTGACTTTCCTCTTCCCAACCGGTGCCTCTCGCAGTAATCTGTGTTCGCCAGCCGGGTTCGTGGTCGGCGGCGTCGGACTCAATGGGGAGAGGCGGATGCTCGTGGGAGAGTTTCGTCCGGTAGTAGCAGTGGCCATGGCGTCGGCACCACTGGTGTTCGTCGTCTGTCAGGCAGCCTCGGCCACAGACTTGGCGTTCGCCGATGCCGCCGTATCGCGGGGCATCTTCTATATCCAGGGCTTCCCATCTGCCCAGTTTGGAGCAGGTCAAGGATTCGTGGATCTCGACGGCGATCGTGACCTCGATGTGGTCTTGACCGGTGCGAGCAACGGTCTGGTCGGGGTGTATGAAAACCTTGGCGCGGGGACCTTTGCGAACAGGACATTCTCGGCCGGGATCGCGCCGCTCACCGCCGCGAGCGGCTTTTCCGCGTGCGACTACGACGGGGACGGGGATCTTGACCTGTATCTCGGGGGCTGGTTTGTTACCAATCGCCTGCTCAGGAACAATGGCAACTTCACCTTCACCGATGTGACGGCTCAGGCCGGATTGACTCTGGTGGGGCCGACCATGGCATCGACCTGGGGGGACTACAACGGCGACAACTGGATCGACTTGTATGTCACCACCCGCACGACGACGAACGGCAACATGACGGCGAACAAGCTCTACCGCAACAACGGCGACGGAACCTTCACGGATGTCGCGGCCGCGGTCGGAGTAGACGCCGGGATCGATCCCTCGCTGCTCGCCGCGTTCTTCGATTTCGACCGCGACGGCGACGATGACCTGTATGTCGGAACGGACAAGGGCAGCGGGGGTGTCTGGAAGAATCGTCTGTACCGCAACGATGGCGGGATGTTCACCGAGATCACGGAGGCCGCCAATGCCGAGGCGTACATCGACTGCATGGGCATCGCGATCGGCGATCTGAACTTCGACGGCTACTTCGACCTGTACCTCACGAATGTCGAGGCCGGCAACAAGCTGTTTATGAACGACGGCGGAATGGGCTTTATCGATGCCACCGCGGCCGCCGGCATGGCGCGGAATGTGTTCTCGTGGGCGACGGTCTTCGCGGACTTCAACAACGACATGCACTTGGACACCTACATCTGCCACGCGTCCGCACCGAACGCGATGTTCGAGGGTTCGGCGACCTGGCCCCTGATGGAGGTCGCCCAGGCCGCGGGTGTTGCCACGACCGGAACGAGCTACACCGCATCCGTCGGCGATGTCGACGAGGACGGCGACCTCGATCTTCTCGTCGGGGAAGTCATGTCGTCGAGCAAGCTCTATATCAACGATTCGCCGGCGGGCAATCACTGGTCGCGCCTGCGTGTGATCGGCCAGTGGCCGAACACCCACGCGGTGGGGGCGGTCCTCGAGGTTCAGGCGGGCGGTGTCACCCAGCTCCGTGAGATCCACTGCGGGTCCAACTACAAGTCGATGAATGAGTTCGAGGTTCACATCGGATTGGGCGTCGAGACAGTGGTTGACACGGTGACCGTCCGCTGGCCCGCAACGGGCGATACGCGCGTGCTCACGGGCGTGCCCGCGAACATCGAGTGGGAGATCTTTCCGCCGGAGCTGATGGGCGATGGCAACCATGACGGACGCGTCAACAGGATGGATCTGTTTGTCATGCTCGCCGCACTGCGGGACAATGCCGGGCCGCTGACACCCGGGCTCGAGGTGCTCGACATGAACGGAGACTTCGTCTTGGACGCCACCGATGTGGCGATCCTGACGGCGAAAGTCCGCCCGATTATCGGAACGATCGCCCCCTGACCGGACCCGATTCGGGTGGCGTCGGGGTGAGAGAACGGAAATCGGAGGTTGATTCCGGGTCGGAGGGAACACCGCGAGCGGGCAGCGGCGTATGAATCAGCCCACGCCGCGTGTGCGGCTGCGGGGGCCCCGGAGGAGGATAGATCGATGCGTCTGATGCTCGCT
Source organism: Planctomycetota bacterium (assembly GCA_003696675.1). Lineage (GTDB taxonomy): Bacteria > Planctomycetota > Phycisphaerae > Phycisphaerales > UBA1924 > UBA6054. Next base: position 13,976 of record RFGH01000044.1, on the reverse strand, counting down.
GTACTGGCCGCTGCGGTCGCCGTGACGCCGTTTGCGGTCGCGGAACCGATTTCATACCAGGGCCGCTTCGCCGACAACGGCTCGGCCCCGGTGGGTGATTTCCAGATCCGGTTCCGGCTGTTCGGAGCGGCCAGCGGCGGATCGCCGCTCGGTTCCGAAGTTGTGCGTGCCGTGACGCTGGCCGAGCAGGACGCGGGGATCTTCGCGTTCAGCGACATCGATTTTGGCGACGGTCTGTTCACGGGTGAGCCCCGCTGGATCGAAGTCGCGATCAAGGAAGTCTCCTCGCCCGACTTCACGGTGCTCGCGCCGCGCCAGCCGGTCGGCGCGACACCGTATGCCGTTCGGGCGCTCACCTCGTCGAGCTCGCTGCAGGACGCGTGGTCCAACGGCTCAACCATCGACAACATCAATCTGGCCCCGGTCAACATCACGGGCACGCTCGATCTTGGCACCCCGACGAAGAACGGCTATCTCAGGCTCTTCACGAACGGTGCAGCAAGCCATGTGCTCCAGTTCGGAAGCATCCCGGGCCTCGGTGGGCAGACCCGTTGGTTCGACGAGAACGGAGTGACCATCGGCCTGTTTGAAGCAGATCCCCAGGGAACCGGCGTGGCCGGGCGACTGGTCGGCGATGGCGGGGCACTCAACTGGGATGGCGATCTTCTCGCCGGAAGCCCCGCGAGTGGCAGCCTGCTCACCATCACCGGTCCCGCGTCTTCGCTGTCCTTCAACACCAGCCTCACAGGCAACGACTCGTTCGTCCTGCCCGCCAACGCTGTTTCGGCAGTGGAGATCTTCGACGAACCCGGCATCGCCGCTGAGAACCGCAACAACGCCGTCTCGCTGGGACCGAACTTTGCGCCCGTGGTCTCCCGCAGCATCACCGTACCGGGCCCCGGCTATGTCATCGCCCTGGCCAACGGCACCGTGTCGGTCATCCTCCAGACGACACAGGACGGCCAGGTCCAGGCCGGCGTTTCCGACGAAAACAATGCCGTCCCCGCCACCCAGCAGATGGTCTATTCGCTCCCGGCGATCGGCATCCCCGATCTGTACTCCATCCCGCTCGGTGCGCACGGTGTGTTCGAGGTTTCCGCGGCCGGGCAATACACCTATTACTTCAACGCGAAGTCGGTCGGCTTCAGCTCCCCCTCGATCATCGATGCCTCGCTGACCCTGCTGTATGTGCCCACCAGCTACGGCACCGTCACACCCACACTGCGAGTTCCCGACGGTGGGTACTCGTATGATCACCCTGTTTCTGGTACGCTGACCCGCGAGGAGATCCTCGCCGAGCAGATGGCCGAGCAGGCCCGTGCCCTGCGGGCCATGCGTGAAGAGCAGGCCCGCATGCGGGCGGAAATCGAGCGGCTCAAGGTCGAAACCGAGCGGTCCAATCGCATTGACTGACCTTGCCCAAGCAAGAAAAGAACTGACCATGAACCGAGTCATCCTCTTCACCGTGTTGCTTCTCGCGGGTCTGACCTCGGCCGCCAAGGCCCAGTCCGGCGGTCCATACGAAATCACCTCGTGGACCATCGACGGCGGCGGCGTTGTCAACGCGACGGGCGGCAGCTACACGCTCTCCGGCACGATCGGTCAGCCCGACGCCGGTCCCCGTTTGTCCGGCGGCGCGTTTGACCTCGACGGGGGCTTCTGGCCCGCTGCAATCGAAGTGGTCTCCTGCGCCGCCGACCTAGCGGCGCCGTTCGGCGTGCTGAATATCTTCGATATCCAGTCCTACATCGGACTCTACAACACGCAAGACCCGGCCGCCGACCTAGCGGCGCCGTTCGGCGTGCTGAACATCTTCGATATCCAGTCGTACATCGGGCTGTACAACCAGGGCTGCCCCTGACGCTGTTCAGGCGTCCGGATCGATGACCCAGGCATCGTCCGACGCATAACCAAGCGCGATCAAGAGTTCGCCGGCGATGTCAAAGAAGCGCCGGCGTTCCTCTGCGCTCAGATCCTTCTTCCAGCGCCCGACCGACTTCGGCGTGATGCCGGAGCCGGCGCCTGGGTTGTTCAGATTCTGCCCGGGCCGCTCGGGCGGCGCATCGGACGGGTCAAGAATTGCTGGATCGAACCGCTCACCAATGAACTCACATACGCGGGCGAAGGTTTCCGCGGGTTGCGATACCACCGCCTCGTACCGAACCTCCAGCACCCGCGGGTGCCCCCGGTATGCCAGGCCGCTGGCTGTATCGTCCCGCCAGCGTTTGGCCGACTTCTCGACCGGATTGTTGGAGTTGACCGGAACGATGCGTCCGTCCACAACCCGCTCTTTGGGGTGGTGCCGCAGCGAGCACGCGACATCCCGCCCATCGCGGATGAGATGGATAAAGCGGCAGTTGGGAAACCAGGTGAGCATCGGCCCGATGGCCCGTATGTTGTTGGGTGTTTTTTCGACCCAGCGTTGCTTGCCGGTCTCGGCAAGAAACCTCGCCGCGAATCGCTCGGCGAAGCCGACAAGGTTGGGCGACTCCTGCTGCATCGCCGCGAGCTCTTCGCGGTCGATGCCCCACGGGGCGGCCATGTTGTCGATGTTGAACGGCAGGCCGAACAGGCTCGTCTCCGGCCCGCACGCGAGACGGGGATGACGGTTCAGCACTTCCTTGAACACCGTCGTGCCGGACCGGCCGCACCCGCCGACGAACACGGCGTCGATGTCGGATCGGGCGGCGGGGTCATACCACCCTTCGGCGTGCAACTGCCGCTCGATTTTATGTCGCCGCCGCTGGGCGATCCGCCTGCCGACATGTTCTGGGGTGAGCCGTTTCATGCCGTGGTCTCCGCAGCGGCGGGGCATCCGGGGGGCGTGCCACCAAGGATACCGTCCAGCCACAACGCGATCTGCACGCCGATGTGATTCATGTTGGACGGAAGATCGTCCTGATAGGAAGCAATCATCGCCCGCCCGCCGCGGTCGATGACCCGATCGAGCACCGCGAGCGCGGGTGATCCCGCCAAGGATGCGCGGGCTTGGATCCAGGCCGGAGACCGCTGCTGCATCACGACCGGGTTGACCCAGCTCCCGCGGACCGCGTTCCAAGGCGACGGATCGTCAAGCGAAGGCTCTGCCGATGGTTGCGACGGTATGTCCGGGCGCTGCTTGCCCTGCCGTTGTGCCCGAAGATCCGCGTCGATGGGCAGCCCGGTGTTCGCGTTTTCGACAGATGCCAGCGGCCCGCACAGCTCGGCGAAGGCGGCGTTCGCCACACGCCCGTCCACCCGGCACTCCGGCGAGAGATCACGCATCACCTCGACCACGCCCGAGTGGGCGAAGAGCGTGTCACTCCAGGCGAAGCGGGCATTGCCCAGCGTGTGAGCGGAATCATCCTGCCGGCTGCAAGGCCAGAAGCGCGTCCACATCGCCGCCGTGGTCGGACGCACGCGCGCGACTTCCGCGAGCCGCCGCTCCCGCCGTTCCGCCACGCGCGCCCGCATCGGTTCGGTGAGTTGCGGCTCGTGGAGGTGTCTGCCCGTCGTGTGGTTACGCGAGGCCCGTGCTCGGTCGGCCGGATGGCCGAACAACGCATGGCGGAGCTTCTGTATCGGGGATGCGGGGCGGGCACGCATCCGCGACGGCGCGTCCATGAAATGGTCCTTGAGGAATGTATCGCTGAGCTGCCCGCCGATGATCGCGTCGAACTGCTCGTTGAGGCCGTTGTCGACCAGGCACAACCCGTGGCAGTTGCCTCGCAGCTCGCAGCCCAAGAGCGAGAGCCCCCTCGCAAGCAAGTTCGGATAGAAGTCCTCACCACGCCGGACCGCGATATGCTCGACACCCGCGATCGAGGCGAGCCGTTTGGCGATATGCACCTCGTTGTTCTCGCGGGTCACATATGTAAGAGCGGCGAGATCAAGTCCCTCGGGCATGGAGGCCAGGACAGCGCGCGAGTCGATACCACCGCTCAGCAGCACGCCGACCCGTCTGCATCCAGCCGTCAGGTCCGACCCGGCTTCCCGCATCGCCGCGATGATCCGAGCCCGCATCTTCGACGCATCATCGAAACGGTCTGGTTCGGTCGGCTCCCACAGCACACGCGTGCGGACCGATCTGTCGGCGCCGTCCACGCGGGTGATCGACGCGGGATCCAGCTCGGTCATGCCCTCGCGTGTGGTGTAGGGGAAGGTGATGAAGTTGTGCACGAACAGTTCGGCGACAGAAACCTCGTCGATACTCCGCCACACGCCGCCCGCCAGCGCCACCGCCTCGGCATCGGTCCCCATCGCCCGTGCTCGTCCTTCAGCATCGCGAACAACATACACCGGTCGGAATCCCATGCGATCGGTCAGCACGCTTACACCGCTCGGATCAAACTCAAACGCCGCGAACATGCCGGACAACGCCTGGCACGCGGCCGTCCCGTCGCCGAGACCCTGATTCGATCCCAGCCAAGCGTCCGGCGACACCGGTCCGTCGCGGAAACCCGAACGGACGGAGGCCCGACCCACGATCACACGCGGCGGCAAGCGATCGACGCCCGAGCCGTCCGCCCAGGCCCGTTGGATCCAGACCCGCCCCCAGGGGGCATCAATCACGCTGACCACACCGGACGCAAGCCCGGCCCGCCCGCCGAGCCGACCCGCGATTGCACCGTCATCGGGGGCATCCCCGAAGCGGATGATGAGATCGGAAACGGGGGCTGAACGGTGGGTCATGCGGCAGATCGCTCCTCCGGACGATAAGTCGGCCGGGTGCTCCGCCGGGATTGACCGTTTCGGGCGTATTAGGTCCGAAGCGGGGAGGAATGGAGCCGGGGGGAATCGAACCCCCGTCCCGAGACAGTCAGCAAGACGCTTCTACGCGTGTAGTTGATCGTTTGATCTCGGCCTCGCACCGGGGATCAACGCCCTGTGCTTTGGCCCAGCCGCTTGTAACCTCCTCGCTGCCGCGCCAAGAGGCGCCACGCGGCAACCAGCCCGATGGTCGTGATCCCCTGCCCTATCGGGCGTCACGCAGGGGATCGGAGGCCTGTGTTAGGCCGCCATTGCGAACTGCGGTTCGGCAGTTATGGGTTTGCGTGCTTTTTACGAGGCCAGCACGCCCCTCGACGCGCCACGCCGAGCCTTCCCTGTCCGGTCGAATGCCATATCGGCCCCAAGTTGTCAAAGAAGGGACGAAGCCCACACCCATCTTACGCCCAAACCCCGAGCCGGGTTCTCGGGCAATCCTAAAGCGGATATCCTAGTCAGCAAATCGGTTTCCGCCCGCATTTTCGGGATTTCGGGTTTCAACCCACATTTCTTTGGGGTAGATTCCAATCGTCGACCCATCCGGGTTGGTGCGAGGCTCGTGGGGCTCGGACCGGCTCGGGAAGAGAGAGGAACCCGTCATGCGTTGCCGTATCGCCGTACTCGCCGGCTCGATCGCCCTGATCGCCGGGTCTGCCGCTGTCGCCGCCCCGCTCAAGACCAAGCGGGCCTCGACGACCTCACCCGCCCAGTCCAACGCGGCCCAGCCCGAGCGTCCCATCCGATGGGTGATGGAACGCGAAACCCGGACGCCCTCGCAGATCCGTGAGCAGATGCCCACCAACCCGCGTGGCCAGGCCCACTCCGTCGCACGCGACTGGAACGAGATGCTGCTGTTCGCGATCCGTCGTGACTTCGCCCGCCCGACCGTGCACGCCCGGAACCTGTACCACATCTCCGCGGCGATGTACGACGCATGGGCCGCGTACGACGCCGTCGCCGACCAGGTGCTGCATCACGAGAAGCTGACCGCGTCCGATGTGCAGGCCGCTCGGCAAGAGGCGATCTCCTTCGCCGCCTACCGCCTGATTCAGCGCCGATTCCTGTTCTCGCCGGGCGTGCTGGAGATTTATCAGGAAGCCGACCTGCTGATGGACTCCCTCGGCTACGACAAGAACAACTTCAGCACCGTCGGCAACACGCCAGCGGCGCTGGGCAACCGCATCGCCGAAACGGTCCTGGCGTTCGGCTACCAGGACGGCTCAAACGAGCAGGGCGGCTACGCCAACCAGTACTACGAGCCTGTCAACCCGCCCCTGCTCGTGGCATACCCCGGCAACCCCGACCTTGTCGATCCCAACCGGTGGCAGCCGCTGGCGCTCGAAGTGTTCAAGGACCAGAACGGCAACCCGATCCCGGGCGGCTACCCGCCGTTCCTTTCGCCGGAGTGGGGCCTTGTGACCCCGTTCTCGCTCCGCGAGGATCTGGACCTCAACATCTATCAGCGTGACGGCAACGACTGGTGGGTCTGGCACGATCCGGGGGCCCCGCCCTATCTCGGCGAGCCCGGCGATCTGTACAAGTGGGGCTTCGAGATGGTCACCGTGTGGCAGAGCCACCTCGACCCCGCCGACGGCGTGATGTGGGATGTCTCGCCGAACAGCATCGGCAATCAGGGAACCCCGCCGATCGGCAGCGAGCAATCGTTCCACAACTTCTACGACGGCGGCGACCAGAGCCAAGGTTACGACATCAACCCCGTCACTGGGCAGCCGTACCCGGAGCAGATCGTTCCCCGCGGCGACTACGCTCGCATCCTCGCGGAGTTCTGGGCCGACGGCCCGGCGTCCGAGACGCCCCCCGGACACTGGTTCACGATTCTGAACTATGTGCTCGATCACCCCGACTTCGAGTACCGCTGGAAGGGCCAGGGCCCCCTGGTCGATCCGCTCGAGTTCGATGTGAAGGCGTATCTCTCCCTCGGCGGCGCCATGCACGACATCGCGATCTCGTGCTGGTCCATCAAGGGCTACTACGACTACATCCGTCCTGTCTCGGCCATCCGCTATCTGTGCGAGCAAGGCCAGTGCACCGACCCGGAACTGCCCAGCTATAACCCCAACGGCATCAACCTCCGCCCCGGGCTGATCGAGGTCGTCACGCCCGAGACCACCGCCCCGGGCCAGCGTCACGAGCACCTCGCCGGCGCTGAAGGCAAGATCGCACTCTACACCTGGCGCGGTCACAGTTACATCGACGACCCGCTGGTGGATGTCGCCGGCGTGGGCTGGATCCTCGCGGACAACTGGTGGCCCTACCAGCGTCCGTCGTTCGTGACGCCGCCCTTCGCCGGATACATGTCCGGTCACTCGACCTACTCCCGCGGCGCGGCCGAGGTGCTTTCGCTCCTGACCGGCTCGCCCTATTTCCCCGGCGGGCTCGGCGAGTTCCATGCCCCGCAGAACGAGTTCCTGCACTTCGAAGATGGCCCGTCTGTCGATGTGTACCTTCAGTGGGCCAGCTACAAGGACGCGTCCGACCAGTGCTCGCTGTCCCGCATCTGGGGCGGCATCCACCCGCCGGCCGACGACCTGCCCGGTCGCCAGATCGGTCGCGTGATCGGGCCGGAGGCGTTCTTCGAGGCGGAGCGCTACTTCAACGGCCAGTTCTCCTGCCCCGCGGACTTCACCGCCGACGCGCTGGTCACCCCCGAGGATGTCACGGCGTACATCGCCCAATACCTCGACGGCGACATGACCGCCGATCTGGCCCCGCCCTTCCGCACGCTCAACTTCTTCGACATCGCCGAGTACCTCAACCGGTACCTGGCCGGCTGCCCGTAAGAAGCGCAACGAGTCCGGAACTCCTCAGAACCCCCCGGCCGTCCGGGGGGTTTTCTTTGGCAAACTTGCGGGCAGGACCACGCGTTGATGGCGTACGGTTCGTTATGAAACTGGCCGTGATCATCCCCGCCGCCGGATCGTCCCAGCGGTTCAACGCCGGCGTTGACGATGCGCTGGCGAGGCGTTCCAAGCTCGAGGAGGACCTCGGCGGGCGGACGGTGTTGCAGCGGGCGGTCGAGCTGTTCCATACAAGGCCCGAGACCGAGGCGATCATCGTCGCCGGGCCGCACGACGCCGAGGCGATGAACGCGTTCAAGTTCCGCCACGCCGACACGCTGGCGCTGCTCGGCGCGACGATCGTAGCGGGTGGGAAGACGCATCGTTGGGAGACCGTGCGGGCGGCGATGGACGCCGTGCCTGCGTCGGCGACGCACATCGCGGTGCACGACGCGGCCCGCCCGGCGTGCCCGGCCTCGGTGATCGACCGGGTGCTCGACGCGGCGCGCCGTCATGCGGCGGTGATCCCGGTGATCGAGATTGATTCGACGGTCAAACGGCTGGGCGATGTCGTCGCGGACGACGAGCCGGATCCGCTGGCGTCGATCCTGGGTTCGCAGGACAAGGCGCCGTTGCGGGCGGTGGGGGAGACGGTGGACCGGTCGGGGCTGGTGCTGGTGCAGACGCCGCAGGTATTCGAGCGGTCGCTGCTTGAGCGGGCGTACGCGCAGGACGATCTGAGCAGCACAGACGACGCGGGCCTGGTCGAGCGTTTGGGCGAGCGGGTGGTGTGCGTGGCGGGCGATCCGAGGAACATCAAGATCACGCGACCGGACGACTTGGAGATGGTGCGCCGATTGGCGAACTTCAGGGGGCCGGGGGAGAAGCCGGCGTATCTGCGGTTCTGAGGACAGTGATATCCCAAATCTGGAAACACTTTGCACATTCAACCAAGTCAAGGTCGAAGATGGCCACTTCAAAAATCCCTGCCCAAGACACCAGCCTGAGTATCGTGGTAAATGCTCGCTCCAAACGATGGTCGGAGTCGATTCTCCACGGGGGAAGTCGCATCAGAATCGTGGTGCAATGCGGCCGATCCGTCCGCAAGGAGAACCCCGCGTCGTGCGTCTTCGAGGAATGCGATCGGTAAATAGCTGCGCGATGCGTCAAACATGAGAACCTTAGCGCTGGGGAATCGCACGCTTGGCTGCCGGATCGGTCGGACTATGGCTCGCCCGCTTGGCATCCAACAAGAAGGATCGCCGACGAAAGAGTTGCTGTACTCGTATGCCGGATACTGGGGAGATCCAACGCCATCACCTTGCCATGGCAGCCGATTATCCCCAAGACTCGGTCTCGATCCCATCCACGAAAGATAGTGCTCGCTCCATGGGGCGGTCTGATGCATCAGCACCGGCCACAAGTATCGCAACGCCCAAGGGTCATCAGAGGTAGAGATCGACCCGGTCATCGTACCTGGCGGCGCGAAAAAATACGGTTCGCCCGGCGTTCGCCATGGATATGTGTCGCGTGAAGATTGAAGGTAGATCTCAATTGTCACCCCGAGATCACGGAGTTGCGCTAGAGTCTTGGACTCGTAGGCAGATACGCGAAGACGAGCCAGCGACGGCGCGAGAATACCCAGCAGAACGGCGACCACACCGATGACCACGAGCAGTTCGATCAGGGTGAATGCATGGCGGCGCATTAGATCCACGGGGCTGGAATGATATCTTCCTGGCTGGTCGGATCGTATAGCCCAGTCACATAGGGCAGCCATATCGAGCGGGCTTCATCCCAGACGAAGCCAGATACGAGGTAAAGCAGCACAGTGCGAGGATTCCCGTCAAAATCCACCGGAAGGATGATTGGCACCTGAATCCGGGCGAGTTCTGCTTCCGTGTTCGACAGTAGCGGGCTAGTTTGATATACGCCGGGATCATTTCTAGATGTGATTTGACCGCCCGCAGGAATCAAATCTCGTTGACCACGAATCAGCTGGCATCCATCTAACCCGAATGAGGCATCTTCAAATATTTTTGCCGACGCCTCCCATCGTCTTTGGTAATCATTGCCAAGCTCGCGGCGCACGGTTTCCGGCGGTTTCCCCGTGAGATAGGCCACATGCTCGATGTACTTGTCGAATGTCGGATCAACAAGGATGGCCATGCGCTGACGAAACACTTCGAGCAGAGCAAGATCCCGCGGACTCGGTGATGTCGGTCTTGCGGCTTTGACCAGTTGATTCGGCAACTCCGCACGATCTTCAGGAGATTGCGGTGTGAGATACTGTCGGACACTCTCAAGAGCTTCAACATCTGCTCTATTTGCTGTGTCTTGGAAGGACCGCTGTGGAGAGGCAGGTGTTGTCACACGATACAAAGTGCGGCCAAGGAACACCAGGCCGCCCGTCGCGAGAAACACGGCACAGAACACAAATATTCGGCGCTTTGTCATGCGCAGTCTCCGCCGGGAAAGTTCGGTCCTTGATCAAGAGACAATCAGACAGACCGCGCGAACCCAGAGCATGCCACCCTCGGTCTCGCCTTCTTCCTTGCCGCAGACAGTGTTTGGCGCACACCATTTCTCATTGCAGATCGTTGGGTCATCGGAGTGACATGCCGTGCACTTGTGATATCCAACAGGAACAGGAGGGCCACCTCCGGACTGGGCGCTTACGCCGCATACGGCCCCGCTGAGTCCAGCGATACAGGCAATGATCGTGTTTGATTTGGACATCGACTTCCTTTCTGTGCAGGCGACTATTGCTGAGGGAGTCTACCCCCTCCCCCCCCCGTGCAAGATGAATAGGCCAATGATGCAAGAAAAATAATACAGGGGGGTGGCCGCAGCCGTATCCGATCATCCCGGTCGAGCAGATGCTCCAGGAGTAGATAAACGCGCGCCGAATGTCCGACCGTATGCAGTGTATCTGTCTCGGTTCGAGTTCTGCGAGAGGTCTTCGCGAGAGACAAGAAGCAGATGCAAGCTTGTTGATTCCACGGTGAACGAAGCCACAAAGATCGCGTGCTCACGCACGCGGTCGGGAAAGGCTGCGGGGATGGTTCAGTAGCGCCGCACGACGCCCTTGACGATGCCCTGGATCTGGCAGAACTTGACGCGGATGGGCTCGAAGTCGGGATTGGCGGGCTGGAGCCGGATGTGGTCGGACTCCTTGTAGAAGGTTTTGAGGGTGGTCGAGCCGTCCTCGAGCAGGGCGACGACGCGGTCGCCGTTGGACGCGACCTGGGCGCGTTCGAGGAGGATGATGTCGCCGTCGAGGATGCCCTCGTCGCGCATCGACTCGCCTTCGACCTGGAGGGCGAAGGTGGAGCCGGCGTCGTCGTGGGTGCCGAGGAACTCGGCGAGGTCGATCTCGTCGGCGTCCTCGACGCGCTCGATGGGGTAGCCGGCGGCGATGCGTCCGACGAGGGGGTACTTGAGTGGGCGATCCTCGTCGGGGACGGTGATGCCGTCAGCGATCGACAAAGAGCGTGCCTTGTTCGCCTCGCGGATGAGCGCGCCTTTCTTGATGAGCGCTTCGACATGCTCGAACACGGTGACCTTGCTGACGCCGATCTCGTCGGCCAGTTCCTGCATCGTCGGCGAATAGCCACGCCGGATCCGCGAGTCGCGGATGAGTTGCAGAATCTTGAGCTGCTTGGGAGTCAGGTTCATCGAAGCCCACCTTTCCGCTTGCGTCGTTTGCGCCTGCGTTGATGCCGAGGGCGGGGTCCGGCTCGACGAGCCGCACCCGCCCGAAGGCGTCTCTTGTCACGCCGGGGGTGTTGCCCCGGCTGGTGCCCGTGCGCACGCCGGACGCACGCCTCAGCGCCCGGTGCACGCCCGCGAGCCGGTCCTCCTGGTTGATCAGGGCGCGTTCGCACGCCACGATCAGCCCGAGGGCCTCGGCCCGGTGGTCCGTCACGCGGCACGGCTCGGGCTCTGCGTCCCGACGCATCATCGCGAGCGCGGACCGCAGCCCGCCGATTCCTCCACGCCGGGGCGCGGAGGTGTCGAGATACTCGCCCACGAATCGCCCGCCCGGGCCGAGCACCACCAATGGTGGTTCCTTGAGTGCCCGTGCGTTCGCCCGTGCCGACCCTGTCCGTCCGGCGAGTTCGCCAGCGGGTCTGTCGCCCGCGTCCGCCCGCGCCACCGTCATGCTCATGGTCCTTGCTCGAGCCATGGGATCTGATCCTCCGAGCGAGCCACAACGCCGGTTGTCGCTCGCGTCATGGAGTTGATCGGGTGTCCCGGTTGGGAAAGGACAGGGAAAAATCGTCACTTGTTCGGGACAAGATAGCCAATCACAACCCCCACGGCAAGGGAATTCGAGCCCAAGACCCCGAATATCAACCAACTACCGCGGCCACCCCCCACAAATCAGTGGCTTGGAGATTCTTTAGGGCCCGCGCAGGTTCTGCCGGGCTGCCGCGGGAGTGCGTTGTTATCAGACGCGCTCGAAGCGGGAGCCCGCTCGGCGGACGCGGCCGGCGATCTCGAGCATGGTCAGTTCGGACCGGATTTTGCCCGCGTCGAGGTCGAGGGATTCGGCGAGGTCGTCGGCCGTGCGGGGCTCGGCGAGGGCGGTGACGATGGCCCGCTGGAGGTCGGTCAGCCCGCCGAGGTCGGGGGGCGGGGCGTCGAAGAGCGGGGCGCGCGCGGGGTCGGTGGTGATGGCGTCGTGGGTACCGGCGTGGAGGTGGCGGGCGTGGCCCTCGAGGACGGCGATCACATCGGAAGGCTCGCAGACGAGGTGGGCTCCCTGGCGGAGCAGATCGTGCGTGCCCTCGCTGGCGGGCGAGTCGACGCGTCCGGGCAGGCCCATGACCTCGCGCCCGTGGTCGTCGGCGGCGTGCCGGGCGGTGATAAGCGCGCCGCTCTTGCGTCCGGCTTCGATCACGAGCACGCCGAGGGCGAGCCCGGAGATGATGCGATTGCGGGCGGGGAAGTTGTCGCGGCTGGGCCCGGTGTCGCTGGGTAGTTCGCTGATGACCGCGCCGTGCCCGTCGGCGATGCGGTCGAAGAGGGCGGCGTTCTCGGGCGGGTAGCACTTGGCGATGCCGCAGCCAAGGACGGCGATGGTGCGCCCGCCGGCATCCATCGCGCCGCGGTGGGCGGCGGTGTCGATGCCTCGCGCGCCGCCGGAGACGATGGTCAGCCCGGAACGAGCGAGCGAGCCGGCGAAGCGGGCGGCCTGCTCGACGCCGTAGTGGGTGCACTCACGCGAGCCCACCATGGCGATGGGGTAGCGGTCGAGGTCGTGCGGCGCGAGCCGGCCTCGCACGGTCAGCACGGGCGGTGCGGCGGGGATGGCGCGGAGCAGGGCGGGGTAGTTCTCGTCGGCGATGGTGACGATGTGGGCGCCCGCGCGGTCGATGCTTTCGAGTTCGCGATCGACCTCCGGGCCGATGGTGCGCAGGTCGCGGAGGAGGGCGGCCGCGGTCTTGTCGCCGATGCCGGGCACGCGGGCGAGCGCGGCGTGGGGCGCGCCGGCGATGCGGTCGTAGGTGCCGAAGGCCTCGATCAGGCGGGCGATGCGGACGGGGCCCATCCCTTTGATGAGGGTGAGGGCGAGCAGGCCTCGGGCGTGTTCGGAGATGTCGGCGGGCGCGGCCACCGGTTCAGTCCAGGCTCTCGCGGGGCTGGACGCGGGCGTAGACGCGGTGGCGGGGGTTCTCGTTGTGTTCGAGGACGCGGGCGACGATCTCGACGGGGGTTGAGACGGGCACATCCGTGATGGCGTTGTGGTCGACGAGGGCCTGGGTGTGCATGAAGGCGGGGTCCGGGCGTCGGGCGGTGACGAAGACGCGCCGGCCCAAGGGGGTGCGTTCGTCCTTGTCGACATGGAGCGACCAGCCGCCGGAGGGGGCTCGCATGACGACGACATGGCGGTCGTTCATTTGGGTGAGGGCGATGGGTGGGATGGCGGGGTCGCTGTCCACGATGGTCTCGCTGGAGGTCCAGGGGAGCTTCTTGGTGGCCGAGCAGGCGGCCATGCCCGGCAGGATGGCCGCGGCGGCGAGCAGCAGCGTGGCGCGTCGATGGATCGTGGTCCCCATGCCGTCCCTCCGCACGGGCGATCGCCCGTGTTCGTCGGATGTATGGTAGCGGGCGGGCGGGGGGTTTGGGAAGGGTCAGGCGAGCAGATCGATCAGGCGGCCCGAGATGGAGGTCCGCTGCTGCATGACGACTTCGGTGACCGGGCGGGCGGCCGGGGGGTGGCTGACGGGGAGGACCTCGGCGAGGGTGGGCAGGTCCGGGGACTTGGCGGCAGGTTGAATGTCCGCGTTTGTGCGCTCGAAGGTGTCGGTGGGCCAAGGGCGGGGCTTGTGGCCATGGGCGGCGGGTTCGCCGGGCTGGATGGCGTGCTCGCGGTTGAGTTGCTCGAGGAATCGGTGGAAGACGACCGCCCCGGGCGGCGCGCAG
>RFGH01000043.1 GCA_003696675.1 Planctomycetota bacterium | reverse complement strand
GTCCGGGCCCGCCCCTGAGCCCGAGTCGCCGGCGGGCCCCGGCCCCGAGAGCCGAACACCCAACCGCGGCGCCCGGCCCCCCACAGGCGCCGGGTCCGGGCGGATCGGCGGGTAGCGCGCCAGCCGACCCTCCACAGATTCTGCACCGGGTCCCCTCGGGCGCTTGACAGCCCGGGCGGCTCCGGTACACTCCTCGGCCCGCTCCCGAACGGGGCGTGGTGGACCTCGGCACAACTGGGCAACCCGGTCGTCCGGGGTTCAGCGGGGAGGGCGAAGCGTTCGGCCCGACCCGGCTCTTTGACAATCGGATGATGGATTGATCGTCGCGGTCGTCGCTCGGCCGGCTCGCATCGACAGAGGACGCGTCCCACCCCGGGACGCGGGGTCTTTCTGCACAACAACAACTACGCGGGTCCGGAGCAAGAGCGGCGACGCAACCGAGGCGAAATTGCAGTGTCTTGAGGTGAATCGTCGGCGCGCCGCCCCTTCGATGGGACGGGGCGCCGGGTTGGCTTGAGCATCGACAGTCGGACGACGTCCGATTGGCGTGATCAAGCGACCAAGGGCACATGGCGGATGCCTTGGCGTCGAGAGGCGATGAAGGACGTGGCTACCTGCGAGAAGCCCGAGGGAGCTGGAAGCAAGCTGTGATCTCGGGATGTCCGAATGGGGAAACCCGGCCCGCAGAGGGTCATCGCGCGCTGAATGCATAGGCGCGCGAAGCGAACCCGGAGAACTGAAACATCTCAGTACCCGGAGGAAAGGAAAGCAACAGCGACTCCGTCAGTAGCGGCGAGCGAAAGCGGATCAGCCGGCGCGCATCGTGAACTGTCTGGAAAGCCAGACCGAAGAAGGTGAGAGTCCTGTAGCGGTGTTGCCGGTGAGGCCTCGAGTAGTGTCGAGCCCGTGAAACTCGGCATGAACATGGGGGGACCACCCTCCAAGCCTAAGTACTCCTCGACGACCGATAGTGAATCAGTAAGGCGACTGAATGGTGACAAGCACCCTTGTGAAGGGAGTGAAAGAGCACCTGAAACCATGTGCCTACAAGCGGTCGGAGCCCGTCTTTGACGGGTGACGGCGTGCCTTTTGCATAATGAGCCGGCGAGTTGCTCTGTACGGCGAGGCTAAGGCTCAACGAGCCGGAGCCGGAGCGAAAGCGAGTCTGAAATGGGCGTCCAGTCGTACGGGGCAGACGCGAAACCTGGTGATCTACCCATGGGCAGGCTGAAGGACGGGTAACACCGTCTGGAGGGCCGAACGCACCAACGTTGAAAAGTTGGGCGATGACCTGTGGGGAGGAGTAAAAGTCTAATCAAACCAGGAGATAGCTCGTTCTCTCCGAAATGTCTTGAGGGACAGCCTCGCGTGGCAACCGATGGGGGTAGAGCGACTGGATGCCTTTGGGGCCCTACCCGGGTACCCGGGGCAACCAAACTCCGAATACCATCGGCCGAGGCGCGGGAGTGAGTCCGCGGGTGACAATATCCGCGGTCGAGAGGAGAACAACCCAGACCGCCAGCTAAGGCCCCCAATCCCTGCTCAGTTCTTAAGGAAGTCGAACTGCCGTGACAGCCAGGATGTTGGCTTAGAAGCAGCCATCATTTAAAGAGTGCGTAATAGCTCACTGGTCGAGGAGTTCGGCGCCGATAATGATCGGGAATAAGCAGGGAGCCGAAGCTGCGGGCTCCGACTTGTCGGAGCGGTAGGAGAGCGTTCCTGTCGGCGTCGAAGCGGTCCCGGGAGGGTCCGTGGAGCGTCAGGAAGTGAATATGCCGGCTTGAGTAACGATAAAGCAGGTGAAAATCCTGCTCGCCGAAAGCCCAAGGGTTCCTGGGGAAGGGAAATCCGCCCAGGGTTAGCCGGATCCTAAGGCGAGGCCGAAAGGCGTAGTCGATGGACAGCAGGTTAATATTCCTGCGCCTCCGCGGAGATCGAACCAGCGTGCGGATCCCCAAGGTCGGCGGGGCGGCCGGTAGCGCCCAGGCCTTCGAGGCCGGTGCCGGCGGAGGGGGTCCCGGGAAAAGCGCTGGGGGCGAAGCGGAGTCCGTACCAAAACTGACACAGGTGGGCGTGGCGAATAGCCTCAGGCGCTCGAGAGAATGGTCGTGAAGGAACTAGGCAAATTGACCCCGTACGTTCGCAAGAAGGGGGCCCTACCCCGCGAGGGGAGGGCGCAGAGAAGAGGCTCTGGCGACTGTTTATCAAAAACACAGCACTGTGCGAACTCGCAAGAGGATGTATACAGTGTGACGCTTGCCCGGTGCCGGAACGTCACGGAAGCGGGTTAGCTTCGGCGAAGCTCGCGACCTAAGCGCCGGTAAACGGCGGCCGTAACTATGACGGTCCTAAGGTAGCGAAATTCCTTGTCGGGTAAGTTCCGACGCGCATGAATAGCGTAACGACTGGAGCACTGTCTCCACGACCAACTCGGTGAAATAGTAGTGGCGGTGAAGATGCCGCCTCCCCGCGGCAAGACGGAAAGACCCCGTGGACCTTTACTGCAGGCTTTCATTGGTCACGAGCATGCGCTGCGTAGGATAGGTGGGAGGCTTCGAAGCGGGCGTTCCGGCGCCCGTGGAGCCGTTGGTGAAATACCACCCTGTGCACGTTTGTGGCCTCACCCCGATTCCCGTGAAGCCGGGCGGGGGACCGTGAGTGCCGGGTAGTTTGACTGGGGCGGTCTCCTCCTAAAGAGTAACGGAGGAGTGCAAAGGTCGGCTCAGCGCGGATGGAAACCGCGTGGTGCGTACAAAGGCACAAGCCGGCTTGACTGCGAGACCGGCGGGTCGAGCAGGTGCGAAAGCAGGCCTTAGTGATCCTGCGGTCCCGTGTGGAAGGGCCGTAGCTCATCGGATAAAAGGTACCCCGGGGATAACAGGCTGATCGCTCCCGAGCGTCCATAGCGGCGGAGCGGTTTGGCACCTCGATGTCGGCTCATC
>RFGH01000042.1 GCA_003696675.1 Planctomycetota bacterium | reverse complement strand
GGACCTCAACGCCCCCGAGGTCATCATCCGCAACGAGAAGCGGATGCTCCAGCAGGCCGTCGACGCGCTGTTCGACAACGGACGCTGCCGCCGCCCCGTCCTCGGCTCGTCCAACCGCGCCCTCAAGTCGCTGACCGACATGATCAAAGGCAAGCAGGGCCGCTTCCGCGAGAACCTGCTCGGCAAACGCGTCGATTACTCGGCCCGCTCCGTCATCGTCGTCGGCCCCGAGCTCAAGCTGCACCAGTGCGGCCTGCCGAAGAAGATCGCGCTCGAACTCTACCAGCCATTCATCATCCGCAAGCTCAAGGAGCACGGGCTGGCGGACACCATCAAGTCCGCCAAGCGCATGCTCGAACGCCGCGACGCCGAGGTCTGGGACATCCTCGAAGAGGTGATCTACCAGCACCCCGTCCTGCTCAACCGCGCCCCGACCCTCCACCGAATGGGCATCCAGGCCTTCGAGCCCGTGCTCGTCGAGGGCAACGCCATCAAGATCCATCCGCTCGTCTGCGGCGGCTTCAACGCCGACTTCGACGGCGACCAGATGGCGGTCCACCTGCCCCTCTCCGTCGAGGCCCAGGCCGAGGCACATGTCCTCATGCTCTCCACTCACAATGTCTTCAGCCCGGCCAACGGCCAGCCGATCATCTCGGCCTCGCAAGACATCGTGATGGGCGTCTACTACATCACCACCACCCAGGTTGACTTCGAGAAAGTTGACGAGAAGCAGATCCCACGCTTCAAGGATCGTCACGAGGCGATTCTCGCCTACGAGACCGGCAAAATCGGCCTCCACGACGCGATCTCCGTCCGCCTCGAACGCTTCGCCGAGGTCGTGGAGAAAGAACGCGGCCCCGTCGCCCCGATGCCCGAGAACCGTCGAATCGTCACCACCGTCGGCCGCGTCCTCTTCGCCGACATCCTCCCCGAGGGCATGCCGTTCTACAACTGCGCCATCGGCAAAAAGGGCTGCGCCCGCGTCATCGACGACACCTTCGAGTACTGCGGCCGCGCCGCGACAATCAACCTGCTCGACGCCATGAAGGAAATCGGCTTCAAGCAGTCCACCGTCGCAGGCCTGTCCTTCGGCATCACCGATGTCCGCATCCCCGAGGAGAAGCAGGACATCCTCAACGAGGCACAGAAGAAGGCCGACCGCGTCGAGAAGAACTACGACCGCGGCATCATCACCGCCCGCGAGCGGTACAACCAGCTGCTCGACATCTGGTCGCACTGCCGCGAAGAGGTGACCAAGAAGCTCATCGAGACCCTCCGCAACGACCGTCGCCACCCCGACGGCTCCTACGCGGACATCGCCAAAGGCGAGGGCGAAAAGTTCCTCAACCCCGTGTATCTCATGTCAGACTCGGGCGCACGCGGCAATGTCAGCCAGCTCCAGCAGCTCGCCGGAATGCGTGGTCTGATGGCCAAGCCCTCCGGCGAGATCATCGAGACCCCCATCCGCGCCAACTTCCGCGAAGGACTCTCCATCCTTGAGTACTTCTCCTCCACCCACGGCGCCCGCAAGGGTCTGGCCGACACCGCCCTGAAGACCGCCGACTCGGGCTACCTGACCCGCAAACTGTGCGACATCGCACAGTCGGTCATCATCACCGAGCACGACTGCGGCTCGAAGCGCGGCATTCTCAAGCGTGCTATCTACAAGGGCGAGCAGGTCGATGTTCCGCTCCGTGACCAGATCATCGGCCGCACCAGCGTCAACTCGATCGTCAACCCCGTCACCGACGAGGTCATCGTCCGCGCCAACGAGATGATCTCGCCCGAGGCCGCGGCCAAGATCGAGGAGCTCGGCATCGACTCGGTCATGGTCCGCTCCCCGCTGACCAGCGACTCGGTGACCGGCTGCTCCGCGCTCGACTACGGCATGGACATGTCCTCCGGCAAACTCGTCGAAGAGGGCATGGCGGTCGGCATCATCGCCGCCCAGTCCATCGGCGAGCCCGGCACACAGCTGACCATGCGTACCTTCCACACCGGCGGCATCGGCACCCGCTCCGTGTCCGAGACCGAGTACCGCGCCCTGAACAACGGCACCGTCGACCTGCGGGACTGCAACCCCGTCCCCTGCAAGGACGACGAAGGCGTCGAATGCCTCGTCTCCCTCAAGCGCAACGGCGAGCTCGCGATCCTCGATGACAAGGGCCGTGAACTCGAGAAGACCAAGATCCCCTACGGCGGATACATCTACGCCCAGCAGGGCGAGAGCGTGAAGCGCGGCCAGTCCCTTGTCAAGTGGGACCCCCACCGGACCCCCATCCTCGCCGAGAAGTCGGGCATCGTCCGCTTCGTCGACCTCGAGCTCGGCTCGACCTACCGAGAAGAGGATGCCGGCGGCGCCGGCGGCAAGGCCAAGGTCATCATCGAGCACAAGGGCGACCTGCACCCGCAGATCAACATCGTTGATGCCGATGGCAACATCCTCGACTTCCACTACCTGCCCGCCAAGGCACGCCTGGAAGTCACCGACGGCCAGCAGATCAACGCCGGTCAGATGATCGCCCGCCAGCCCCGCGCCGCCGCGGGCTCGCAGGACATCGTCGGCGGTCTGCCCCGCGTGACCGAGATCTTCGAGGCACGCAAGCCCAAGGACCCCGCCTTCATGGCCGAAATCTCCGGGCGCGTCGAGCTCCACGCCGACAAGCGCAAGGGCAAGATGACCATCCGGATCATCTCCGATTCCGGTATCGAGAAGGACCACCATGTCCCCTCGGACAAAGCCCTGCTCGTCCACACCGGCGACTTCGTCCAGGCGGGCGACCCCCTGACCGAAGGCCCCATGATCCCGCACGACATCCTGCGCATCAAGGGCGAGGAAGCCCTCTGGCAGTACATGCTCGACGAGGTGCAGAATGTCTACCGCGCCCAGGGCGTGCCCATCAACGACAAGCACATCGAGCTGATCCTCAGCCAGATGCTGCGCAAGGTCCGCGTCGAGCACCCCGGCGACACCGATCTGCTCCCCCACGAAGTCATCGATAAGGTCCAGTTCCGCAAGATCAACCAGGCGATGGCACGCATGGTCCGCGTCACCGATGCCGGCGGCACCACCCTCCGCGTCGGCGAGCTCATCCCCATGGATGTCATCAAGGAAGCCAACGCCAAGGCCGAAGCCGACGGCCGGGAGATCGCCAAGGCCAAGCGGGCCAAGCCCGCCACCGGACGCACCCTCCTGCTCGGCATCACCAAGGCCGCCCTCTCCAGCGATTCGTTCCTCTCGGGCGCATCGTTCCAGGAGTCGACCAAGGTGCTCACCGAGGCCGCCCTCCGCGGCGCCGAGGACACCCTTGTCGGCCTCAAGGAGAATGTCCTCCTGGGCCACCTCATCCCCGCAGGCACAGGCTTCCACAAGCACCAGTCCATCCGTGTCCGCCCGCTGGTCGCCCCGCCGGAGGACTCTGAAACGGACGCCTTCGACGACGGCTACTCCGACTACGACGACATGCCCTCGGTCGAGGTCAAGGTCGGCGAATCCGCCCCGTCGGCCCTCGACAGCTGATCGAGCCCATACCAAACGCAAAGGCCCGCGTCACCATGACGCGGGCCTTTTTCATTCCCTGCCCCAAGCCATCTACTTCGCGGACGCCCGTCGCGCTTCGACCTCGCTTACCGCGGCCCGCGCCGCCGGCTCACGCCAGTCGAACCATCCGCGTCCGGTCCGCAGCGTCAGACGCACATACGGCTCGCACATCCCGCAGCCAGTCGTGCAGCCCAGTTCCTCCGCCAGCCGAGCCACCAGCCCGTCCTCGTCCTTCAGGCCCGACGCACGCAAGGATGCCGCCCTGGCCGCCACGGCCGAGAGCATCACCCGCTTGCACACGCACCGATCGACCCTACCCAAAGCTTCTCCCGCGGGCCGGACCGCCCGGTTCAGTTCTGCAGAGCGTACTGCGTCGCGAGTTGCAGGTCCTGAAAGTTCACCAGCCCGTCCGCGTTGAAGTCGGGCAGCAGCCCGTCCGTCCACAGACGCAAGACAAGATCCAGAGGCATTCGCGGCGCACCGTAGGCATGGATGCCCAACTCGCCGACGGTATACATCTCCGCCCCCGTCAGCCCGGGGCTGGCTCCGCTGCCCTCGCCCCACTCGACCACGAACCGCGGGTCTGTGGGGTGCCGGGACAGATCGACCATCGCCACGCTTTCCGAGGGTCCGAAGAACCCGCCGCGGATCGCTTCAGGGGCCTGCCCGACAAAGGCGTAGACAGTTTCTCCCGCTTGCATCACCGCTGGCTGGATCGTCCAGCCGCCGATCGACAGGAAGGGCTCGCCGCGGTCCCAGCGTCCGTTCTGGTTGGTGTCCTGGTGGGTCGCCTGAGCGGTGTCCCAGAGCCGCACGGCGTTGCCGCTGGGCGTTTCGAAGATCATCTGCAGGCTGGGCAGGCTGTCGATGCTGAGCAACTCGTCACTGAACGGAATCCCGCCAGACACCAGGACGAGCCCGCCGCCGAGGGGGACCGGCGTGGTGTCGGTCCGGTTGGTCGGCACCGACCAGCGCAGCGACCCGTCGGCCGCGTCCAGCCGCACCGTCTCGGCGCTGAACTGCCCGCCGTGGTTGGAGAAACTCGATGCGTAGACCCCACCGCCGCGGACGGCCACGCCGGAGAAGAAGCGGGCCGGGGTCGTGTGCTCGTAGACCCAGAGCGGGGAGGGTGCGGCGTCGGTTGTTGCCGGATATGCACGCACGGTGCCCTGGTCCCAGGCCGCCCCGCCCGTGGCGGTAGAGAGATACACCACGCCGTCGCGGTACGCGGGCGAGTTGCCGCTCGTCTCGGCTTGGAGATCGAGTGTCCAGACGATCTCGCCCGGCTCATATGGGTTGACGGCCGCGTCGAACGGATCGGTGTTGACGCAGATCAGGCGGCCGGTGTTGTCATTGGCGTACGAGTGATCCGTCACGAACAGCCGGTTGCGCCCGGACAGATCATCCGTCACGACCGGCGAGGCGTTGACCAGAACACCCCCAACGGGCGTGGACCATGCAGGGGACCCATCGTCGAGCCGGAACGCGGTGATGCTGCGCCCCGTCGCGACAATGACCGTGCCGTGCAGGGTGTCGATCAGCGGGGCGGACCAGGAGTTGAGCACCGCGCGGGGCACCTCCGCGGTCCAGGCGAGGGATCCGTCGAGCCGGGAGAACGCGACCAGCGTGTCGCACCCGTCCGGGTGGGTGGTCTGCCCGCCGTCACCGTTGGCGCCGTCGGCGTCCTGCGATGTCCCTGTTCCGGGGAGTCGCTGGCCGAGAAAATCCATCTCGTATCCGAGCGCGACCACAAGATGCTGCCCGACGGCCACGCTGCACTGGCCGTAGAAACCGAAGGTTCGGCTGCCGTCGCCATTGAAGACGAATCGGGGCTGGTCGATACGCAGCGGGCCGGTGGTCAGCGGGTGGGCGACGCTCACGCGGCTGGGTCCGCCGGCGAATCCGGCCCAGACCCAGGGGTCTCGGACGGTGTCCGGCGGCTCCGCGGGGTTGTTCGATGCCAGGACGACGCTGGGGAGTATCGCGATCAGCGCCGTGCCGACGGCGCTTGCATGAGAGATGTTCACAGTGAGTTCCTTTCACATGGGAAACAAATCCGGTTCCGTCCGGTCCCTTGGAGAGGCGGCGATGGCGCTGTGTGGCGGAGGAGGCGGGTTGTGGCTCGTCGAGTCGCCGAATCGAGCGGGTGTTTGCGGGCTTGGCCGCGGGGGTTAATCGCCCCGGATCGCGCGGGACGCTCCCCGGTGTGGATCCTCCCTGCGCGGGACTGGGTGCGTCGGCGGGCGGTCGGCGTTGGGGAGTGACGCCGCAGCCCGTCGAGCCCGTCGCCGGGGCCGACAAATCGCTGCTGGCAGGTCTTCCGGCTCCGGGCTCCGGTCGTCGGTCGTCGGTCGTCGGTCGTCTTCCCGGCCTTCAAGCGGCCAGTGACGCATGTCCCTGTTCGTTCACCGAAACCGGGGACATGTTTAACGAACTTCTTCACCCGTCACGGCGGCGCGTCCGCGGTGGATTTGCACCACACTTCCCTTTTCACCGGCGCTCGTGCTCCGGCACCAAACAGCGGGGGACAGCGTACGACATGAAATCCTTCAGTCAATCACCTGATCCCGGGTGGTGCGGACAATCGGGCGAACACCGTGCGAAGGCCACAGTTGTGGCCATTCACGAAAACAGGGATGGAGCACGCTTCACGCCTGACTCATGCGCGGTGGCGAAGGCGTAGCTCCCGCCGGGCAGCATGCACGCCGATCCGACCATGCCGTCCTTGCGGAGGGCGTACATCGTGACATTGAAGTTCGGGCGGCCGTTTGCGTCGAGCAGGTCGCGCCGCTTGGTCCGGTCGGCGATGTGGCGAAGCACGAAGAGGCAGGCTTCCTCGGGAGTCATGCCCTCCTCCATCTTGCGGACGGCGAGGAACGAGCCGCAGGACTGGATGACGGCCTCGCCCCGCCCGGTCGCGCCGGCCGAGCCGACGGCGTTGTCGACATACATGCCCGCGCCGATGATGGGCGAATCCCCGACGCGCCCGGGAATCTTGTACGACAGGCCGGAGGTCGTGGTGCACGCGCCGACATCCCCGCTGGCATTGACAGCGCCGAGGTGGATCGTGCCCGTGGTGTAAGGCACGCCGTTGATCCATTCGACATGCATGCCCGGTTGCTGGTGGAGCAGGCCGATCGGCTGCCCGTCGGCGTCCTCGGCGGGGATCACGAGCTGGTCGTCGTCGAGCCGGTCGTCACCCGGGTTGAGGTTGTCGCGCCAGCGGAGCCACGCGCGGCGGGCCCGCTCGGTGAGCAGGTTCTCCTCCTTGAAGCCGAGATCGAGCGCGAAGCGCTTGGCCCCCTCACCAACCAGCATGACATGATCGGTGCGGCGCATGACCTCGAGCGCCACGCTGGCCGGGTTCTTGATGTTCTCGATGCACGCGACGGCCCCGGCCTTGTGGGTCGGCCCATGCATGACCGATGCGTCGAGCTGGACGACGCCGTCCTCGTTGGGCAGCCCGCCGTAGCCGACTGACATGTCGTCGGGGTCGTCCTCGACGATCTGCACGCCGCGGACGGCGGCGACGACGGGATCCGCGCCGGCCTGCATGCGGGCCATCGCCTCACGGACGGCGGCCAGCCCGTTGCCGGACGCGATCACGGCCGGCGCACCCGCGCGGAGCGGCATCCGCGGTGCTGACGCACCGAGGGCCGTGCCTGCGAGCGTGGCGGCGGAGACTCCGAGGAACGAGCGGCGCGGGAGGTGGGTGGTCATGCGGGCAGTATGCCACATTTCGGGCACGGGCGGACCTACAACTGTTCGTGTCCCCGACCGCCCACATCCTCGCCAACCGCTTCGGGCTCCCGTCCCTCCGCCCCCTCCAGGGCGAGATCATCGATCGGCTCATGTCCGGCGGCGACGCGCTGGTCGTCATGCCCACGGGATCGGGCAAGTCCTTGTGCTTCCAACTCCCGGCGCTGGCCATGCGGGCCGAGTGCGACGGCGAGGGCGTCGGGCTCGTGTTCTCCCCCCTGATTGCACTCATGGAGGACCAGGTCGCGGCCCTGCGTGCTAAGGGCATCAGGGCCGGGTGCGTCAACTCGACCGTGCCCAAGGAAGAGCGGACTCGGCGCATCGAGAAACTCGCTCGCGGCGAATACGAACTCTTCTACGCCACGCCCGAGCGGATGGAGAAGCCCGAGTTCCGCGACGCGCTCGACCGCGTGCCCGGCGGCGTGAACCTGCTCGCGGTGGACGAGTGCCACTGCATCACCAAGTGGGGCCACGACCTTCGCCCGGCCTACCAGAAGATCGGCGCGTTCCGTGAAATGCTCGGAAACCCGATCACGGTGGCCCTGACCGCCACGGCGACGAAGGCCGTGCGCGAGGATGTGCGCGCGGTGCTCGGTACGAACGAGCGGACCATGCCGCTGTTCGCCGCCCCGATCGACCGCCCGAACCTCACGCTGCGCGCGGAAGAGGTCTGGGACGACCGCCAGAAGATCGAACACATCGTCGATGTCGCCAAGCGCCACCACGGCACAGGCATCGTGTATTTCACCCTGATCAAGGACCTCGAGCGGCTGACGCCCGACATCGCCCGGGCGGTGGGGGCGCAACGCACGGTCGAGGTCTACCACGGCCAACTGCCGCCAAACCAGCGTCGACGGGCCTACGAGCGGTTCGCCGCGGCGTCGCCCGACGACGGGCTGCTGCTGCTGGCCACGCCCGCGTTCGGGATGGGCGTGGACAAGCCGGACATCCGCTTCGTCATCCACGCCCAGATGCCCGCGTCGGTCGAGGCGTACCACCAGGAGGTCGGGCGGGCCGGACGCGACGGCGACCCGAGCGAGTGCCTGATGCTCTTCGCGCAGGACGACCTGGCCATCCAGCAGGAGTTCGTCCGCTGGCAGAACCCCACGCCCGACCTGCTCGTCCGCGTGATGAGCGACATCGAGGCCAAGTTCCCTCATGACGACTTCGACAGCGACGACATTCGGCTGACCACCGTCGGCAAGGGCCATGCTCACGGCCAAGGCGGCGGCGTGATCGAGCACGCCCTGATCCGGCTGGCCGACCTCGGCGCGCTCGAGCGGGCCAGCGTCCAGATGGGCGGCCCGACCCGCTACCGGCTCGCCCGCCCCATCGACGACGCGGAGATCGACGCCGAGGAACTTGACGCGAAGCTCAAGCGTGACCTGATGCGCCTGCTGGATGTCGTGAAACTCGCCCGATCCGGCGATATCCCGGCGTTTGTCCGGGGCTACTTCGATCTCTGATCAACCCGGTCCCGGGCCCTATCATTGCCCACGACGAAAGGAACGCCATGAGCCACATCTCCGAGCTTCAGATCGAGGACATCATCCAAGGCACCGGCAAGGAGTGCCCCCCCGGCGCCACGGTCGAGGTCCACTACGCCGGCACCCTCATGGACGGCACTAAGTTCGATTCCTCCTACGACCGCGGCGAGTCGATCACCTTCCCGCTCGGCAATCTCATCCAAGGCTGGCAGGAGGGCATCCCCGGCATGAAGGTCGGCGGCAAGCGCAAACTGACCATCCCCTACGCCAAGGCCTACGGCGAGCGCGGCATCCCCGGCGCCATCCCGCCCAAGTCCGATCTCGTCTTCGAGATCGAGCTGCTCGGCGTCAAGTAAATCCGACGGGCGAGCCGCGGAATCAGGCCCGTGGGCGTGACGCTCTCCATTGTGATGCCCAGCTACAACCAGGCCCGCTTCCTCGATGAGGCGATCCGGTCGGTCCTGTCGCAGCGCGCCGTTGTCAAGGAGTTTTTCGTCCTCGACGGCGGCTCAACCGACGGCTCGCGCGAGATCATCGAGTCGTACGCGAAAGATCTCGACTTCTGGCGATCCCAGCCCGACGGCGGGCAGTCCAACGCCATCGCCGACGGGCTGGCCATGGCCACCGGCGACATCGTCACCTGGCTCAACTCCGACGACGCGCTGCTGCCCGGCGCGGTCGATGCGCTGCTCGCCCGCTTCGACGCCGACCCGGCGCTGGGGCTGGTGGAGGGCGACACGGTCGTGGTCGACGCGGACTCGCGCATCGTCCGGTGTGACCGGCGGGCCGGGCCGTCCCGTGCGTGGATGCGGCACGGCTACCTGCGCATCCACCAGCCGAGCGCTTTCTTCCGGCGCTCGGTGTACGAAGAGGTCGGCGGCGTGGACCGGGGTCTGCATTGCGTGATGGACACCGACCTGTGGTACCGCATCCTCGGGCGTTCCGAGGCCGCCCGCGTGCCGCGATATACCGGTGTCCACCGTGTGCACGGCGACGCAAAGGGCGAGGCCCCGGCGTGGGCCGAGCGATACCGCAAAGAGCGTGCGTTGCTGGCCGAGCGATATCCGGATCTGTACGGCCATCCCGTCCGCTATCAGCTCGGACGGGCGGCATATGTGTGGGACCGGCTGACCACGGGTCGCGGCCGACGGGCGGCGCGGGACACCGCCCGGTTTGCGGGGCGACCTCTGGACGAAGTCGCGGACGAACTCGTCGCGGCGTGCTGATGGTCAGGCCGAGCCGGGCCCGCGGAGCACGAACAGCATGTGATCCCGCGCCGGCAGCCAGCCGGGCGCGGGCGTGCGGCGTGCGAGGCCCATCCGCCGCATGAGCCCGTGGATCAGGCCACGCAGGGCGTCGCGCACCACGCGGGTGGGCTTGTGCCGGGCGTGGCTGGTGCGCCGGTATGCGATGAGTTGCATCGCGTTCCGTCGGGCGAGGTGCTCGATCGTTCGCCGGCAGTAGAACACCTGGTGCTCGGGCAGCGCGGCGTACCAGTAGGCGTTGCCCTGCAGCCGCCAGCCCCACGCGTCGTGATCGCCGGTGAGGGCGACGAACACGCCGCCGGGGGCGAGATGTGTGCATACGCCGCGGAAGAAAGCATCCGGATCGGTCAGGTGCTCGAGCACATCGATCGCAAGGATCGCGTCGAACCTGACGTCGGCGGGCAGGTCGCCGAGCGTCGCGCCGAGCATCGAGATGCCGCGCTCGGTCGCCACCCGGGCCGCTTCGGCGCTGGGCTCCAGCCCGCTGCGTTCCCAATTGGAGCCGAGGTGTTTGAGCAGCGCACCGTTGGAGCAGCCGATGTCGAGCACCCGCCGCCCCGGGGCGTGCTTCTCGATCAGGGCTGCGATCTGGTCGAAACGCCGCTTGATCGGGTCGGGGTCGTGCTCCCAGTTGTCCCCGGGCGAGGCGGCGTAGCAGGCCAGCAGGGTCTCGTCGGGCACAAAGGGTCGCTTGAACAGCAGGCCGCAGGAAGGGCAGGCCCGCATGGCGGCGGCATGGGAGCCGAGCTCGATCGGCACGCCAGCAACGCGGGGGTCCGGTCCGTGCACCGTTTCGCCGCGCGGCTGCGTCGGCTCGGCGCATAGCGGGCACGGCACGGGCAGCGGCCCGGAGGAGAATCCGCGTTTCATCCCGCGTACATGCCCTTGATCATGGCGGCAAACTTGCCCTCGTTCCGCTTTACGGTGTCCTCGGGCCCCCACAGGATGACCAGCACGCGGGTGCTGCCGAGATCGATGACCGCGCCACGCACGGCGTAGAAAGGCTTCTCATTCGTACCGCCTTTGGCGCTCGGGTCGATGTATGTGCCCTCGAGGGAAAGAAGCTTGACCGGGTGGCCGTCGACCTCGAAGGACTCGGTCTTCGGGGTCACCTTCGAGCCGATCATGTCGACGACCATGCCCGCGACGCGCCGCTCGAGCTCGGAAACGGTTCCGTCTTCCTTGGTGAACGCGACGGTCGCGGCGCCGAAATCGCTCTGGATGTACATCTCGCCGAAGCGGCCCGAACCGGGGATGGCCATCTTCCACCCGTCGGGCATATCCCATCGGTAGCCGGCGGTTCCGACCCATTCGTCCTCTTCGGTGGTTGCTGCGAAGCCGTTGTCCGGCCCGTCGGTGCCGCCCTGGAGGTTGTTGCGGAGGCTCTTGGCTTTGTCGCGGGATCGTCCGAGCAGGGATTGCGATTCGCGTTCCTTGATCCAGTCGCGCTGCTCATCCTCGGGCGGGGTGGCGGATCCCTGATCGATGATCACCGGGTCGTCGGCCACGGTCGGTGCGGGCGCGGGCGCCTGGCCGGTGGGGGAGAGGGCATCCAACGAGTCGGTGCCGTAGCCGCTGTCGGGCACGGGGTCCTTCGGCTGGCTCGATGAGTCCGAGCAGCCGGCGATTCCCAGGGCGAGCCCGAGGGCCACGATCAATGCTTTGGGGTCCATGGAAGAAGTGTACGGGGGGCGGCACCCGCGGTGCGCCGCCGATACCCTCACTGAATGAATGAAACCACCCGTCTGATGGCGAACCACCGATCGATCCGCCGCTTCGAGACCACGCCTATACCGGACAACCATGTCGCCGAGGCTGTCCGCTGCGGCCAGATGGCATCGACGAGTTCGGCGGTGCAGTCCTACTCGGTGATCCGGGTGACCGATCCCGACAAGCTGTACAGGCTCGCCGAGCTGTCCGGGCCGCAGGAAAAGGTCAGGCGCTGCGGGGCATTTTTCGTGCTCTGCGCCGATACCCGCCGGCATCGGGTGCTCTGCGAGCGTGCCGGGCGGGCGTACGAGAACTCGTTCGAGAATCTGCTCGTCGCGATCGTGGATGTGTCGCTATTCGCGCAGAACTTCGCCCTGGCGTTCGAGTCGATGGGTTACGGCGTGTGCTACATCGGCGGGATTCGCAACGACCTGGGCGCGGTGTGCGAGATGCTCGCGGTGCCGCAGGGCGTGTTCCCGGTGTACGGGCTGTGCGTAGGCGTTCCCGCCGAGTCGCCCGGGGTCCGTCCCAGGCTGCCGGGCGAGGCGGTCCTGTTCGAGAACGCCTATCCCGACGACGAGACGCTGCTGGGCGGCGTACACGCCTATGACGAGATCTACCGGTCCTATCTGTCCGAGCGCGGCGCCGAGCCGCGGGGCTGGTCGGACGCCATGGTCGGCAAGCACACCACGCCGACGCGGCACGATGTCGGGCCGGTGTTTGCCCGGCAGGGCGCGCCGATCTGATCCTCAGCCGTCCGCGTGACGGGGATCGACCAGCTCGAGCCACTGCCTGCCGGTGAAATGGATCAGCCCGCGCTGCACCGCGTCGCGCACCAGCTCGGCGCGGTTTGTGTATCCCATCTTCTTGTGGATGTTCTCCACATGACGCCCGATCGTCTTGTCGGACCGGAACAGCGTCTCGGCGATGTCGCTCACGGTCATGCCCGACGCCAGGTAGTAGTAGACCTCCAACTCGCGCGGGCTCAGCACGCTCAGGTCGCCCAGATGCGCGGTCCGGATGAACTCCACCGTGTCTTCCGGGTTTGCCGACTCGGGGATCGGATCGGTCAGCCTGCGGAGCATCACGAAGTAACCCTCGTGCCCGAAGGCTTCCGGATCGAGCGGCCACACCCGGGTCAGCCACCGTGCACCGTTCCACATCTGCTGGTATGCCACCATCCGGCCCTCGCTCAGCGCCGGACGCATGTGCTCGGCACGCTCGCGGGCCTGCTCCAAGGGCATCAGGTCGAAGAGCGTGGTCCCGACCATGTCCTCCACGCGGTCCCGGCCGCACAGGTGAGCGTACTCCTCATTGCACCAGACCAGGCGGAACGACTCGTCTCGGGCGAGGGCACCGACACCGGGCAAGCCGTCGAAGGGCGCGAAGCGGGCCGGTGACATGGGCTCAAACATGACCGCACCACCGGAGCCTCTGGATGATTCGTCTGTGGGCAAGCGGTCCTCGGATCGGAACGGGCGGATCTGTATTTGGGGAGAATACCTGAAAATGAGCCTGTGTCGACCATAAACCTTCGAGGTGCCGAAATCGCCTGATTATGCAGGTCAGTCGTGGAGGGCTGGCGGGGCTTATTCCCCGCTCGAGCGGGGGTCGACCAGGGCGGTCCATTGCTCGGCGGTGAAGTTCACCAGCCCGCGTGCCACAGCGTCGCGGACAAGCTGGG
This sequence comes from Planctomycetota bacterium, assembly GCA_003696675.1. Lineage (GTDB taxonomy): Bacteria > Planctomycetota > Phycisphaerae > Phycisphaerales > UBA1924 > UBA6054. Next base: position 8,627 of record RFGH01000042.1, on the reverse strand, counting down.
CCCGCGTGTGGTATCCCATCTTCTGGTGGATGTGCTCGATGTGACGCCCGATCGTCTTTTCCGATCGGAAGAGGGTCTTGGCCACATCGCTCGCGGACATCCCGGTCGCCAGATAGTAATACACCTCCAACTCCCTGGGGGACAGGATCTTGAGCGGGCCGAGATCAGCGCTGCGAACAAAGTGAACCTCACCGCTGGGCACCCAGTCGCTGTCACTCAGCGGCGTGATCAAGATGAAATAACCCTCGTGCCCGAAGGCTTCCGGATCGAGCGGCCACACCCGCGTCAGCCACCGTCTCCCGACCCAGAGCTGCTGGTGGGCGTGCATCTCGCCGGTGTCCAACACCCCGCGGATCAGCCGGGTTCGTTCTTCGGCCTGCTCCTTGGTCATGGTGTCGAACAGGGTGGTGCCGATCAGTTGTTCGGGCGTGGATCCCATGTTCGTCGCGTAGGACCGGTTGCACCAGACCAGCCGCAGGTTCCGGTCCCGGGCCGCGGCGCACACATCCGGATCATCCACGAATGGTGCGATCGAAGCAGGCGACATCGAGGTGAACAATTGGATCGGTCCATCGTCCATCGCCATTCCTTCCCTCGTGGGTTCCGAAGCATCGGGAGATATCCCCATTCTAACAGAATCGGTCTGCGGCGAAAACCCCACCTGAAGGGGGGCTTTGTCACGGCTTGGAGAGCGCATCACCTGAATCAGGGATTTCAGGTCGATTCGACCATGGCCCGCCAGTCATCGGGCGAGAATGCCACCACGCCACGCCGGACGGCGTCGGTCACCAGTTCGGCCCGGTTCCGGTAGCCCAGCTTCTGGTGGATCCGCTCCGCGTGCCGGCTGACCGTCTTTGGCGAGCGGAACAGCGTCGACGCGGTTTCGCTCACCGTCATGCCGGACGCGAGGTAGTAGAAGACCTCGAGTTCTCTCGGCGAAAGCACCGCGAGGTCGCCGAGGTCCGGTTGGTGGATGAGCACTGCGGGGCTGCGGTCCGCGTCCTCCGGTTGCGCCGTTACGGCGGGCGTCATCACGATGAAACAACCCGCCCGGGCGTAGTCGCCAGGTTCGAGGGGCCAGATGCGCGTGTGCCAGCGCAATCCACGCCAGAACTGGTAAAAGCTGACCGTGACCCCCGCTTGCAGCACCCGACGCATGCGCTCGGCGCGTTCTTCAGCGAGCTCGTGCGGATGCACGTCGTGCGGCGTGGTGCCGAGAAGCTGCTCCATCTGTCGTCCGCAGACTGAGGCGTACGCCTCGTTGCACCAGACAAGCCGAAGCTGCTCGTCTCGTGCGAGTGCGCAGACACCGTGCATCCCGTCGAATGGCACGAAACGGGCGGGCGACATGCTCGTGAACAGACCGAGATGGTGACGGGACATCAACCCCAGCTTCCAGGTGCCGCGAAGTGGCGACAGTAGCATGGACACGGCCCGCTCCGAAGCAAGTGCGCGGTGCAAGGACAGCTGTCAGATGTGTGGTCCGGTGCGGAATCCGCACGGTGCGTGTGCGGTGTCCGTGCGGACGCGGGACCACCCGTTCGGGGCGGGGCGGCTCAGGCCGACCATGCGAGCGTGAGCATGGCCGCGGCCATCAGGGCCATGCCGATGTCCTCGATCAGCGTGACCGTGCCCAACGGCAGGTCGATCACGGTGCCTAGGCAGGCGCACTTGATGCGGTCCTTGCGGAGCAGGCTGCGGATGACGCCCGCGGCCCCGACGGTCATCACGACCAGTGTGACGACATGAGTCGGCGCCGGCCAGAAACGGGTGACATAGGCGATGCCAAGCAGCAGCTCGACGAAAGCGTACAGGTACGCCCACGGCTTCCACGCGCCGGCGATGAGGTCGTAGCGGGCGAAGCCGGAGGCGAAGCCCTTGAGATCGAGGAACTTGAAGAAGGAGAAGGCGAGGAAGAAGCCGCCCATGAAGTTGGCCATGACCCCTTCGAGCGTGGGGCGGGGCAGCTCGGCGAGCAGGGAGGCGCCGGCGATGTAGGCGACCAGCACGGCCAGCGCCCGGTAGCCCTTGGCCGAGCCGGAGCCGGCGACGGTGTCGGACATGCCATCAGCGGCGCGGCGGTTCGGGTCGGTGTGTGGCTCATCGCCGCGTTCGAGGGTGCCGGACTCGCGGGGCGGGGCGGAGACGGGCTCGCCCAGCTCGTAGTCGCCGGCCTTGGCGACGGCCGCCGCGAGGGCGGCGTGGTCGACGGGGCGGTCGGTCTCGATGCCGACGGTCTCGCTGGGCGCGTGGGGGTTGGCCGCGGTGACGCCGGGGACGGCGAGGAGGGCGGCGCGGATCTTCGTCTCGCATCCGGAGCAATGCATGCCGGTGAGGCTGTAGGTGGTGGGGGGCATATCCGGAGATCCTCGGTGACGCGAAGAATGTTCCTGCATTTCAGTCTTGCTTTGGGCCGGCGATCAGCAGACTTGCGATCAGCCCCGCCAGCATTGAAAACACGCCGATGCCCACTGTCATCATCACGGCCGCGACGATGCGGCCCGGTGTGGTGACCGGAGTTCGGTCTCCATAGCCGACGGTCGTCATCGTCACCCAGGCCTATCACAGCGCCTCGTCCGCGGTCGTGATGTTCGAGCCCGGTGCACCGTGCTCGAAGTGCAGGACGAGCATGCTTCCGAATGTGACGGAGAGAAACAGGGCCAGGCCGAGGATCGCGATCGCCGAGCGCCGCCGGTAGTGCTTGAACAGAAACACCAGTTCGCGGGCCGACCGGATCGCCCGGAGAAGCCTCAGGATACGCAGCACGCGGAATCCCCGCGCGAAACGGAACGCCTCGATTGTCGGGACAGACGCAAGCAGGTCGATCCAGCCCCATGTCCGCAGGTCTCTCCAGCGGTCCTTGGCGGTGATCGGGCTGTAGACGAAGTCGGCGAAGAACACCGCGCAAGTCATGAGATCGATGAGCAGCAGGAGTCTTCGGGTCTCCGGATCAAGGGGCAGCAGGAACAACGCCCCGACGACGAGCAGCGACACGATCGAAACGACCAGGATGAAGAGCCGGTAGGCCGTGGCCTGGACGCGGGTTTCGCTCTGGATCGCGTGCGTTGACAAGGGTCCGGCTTACTCCCCCGTATCCAGCACCGCCATAAACGCCTTCTGCGGGATGTTCACCGAGCCGATGGACTTCATCTTCTGCTTGCCCTTCTTCTGGGCTTCGAGCAGTTTGCGCTTGCGGCTGACATCGCCGCCGTAGCACTTGGCGGTGACATCCTTGCGGTATGCCTTGATGGTCTCGCGGGCGATGATCTTGCCGCCGATGGCCGCCTGGAGGGGGATCTCGAACTGGTGACGATCGATCTGCTTTCGCAGGCGTGTGAGCAGGGCGCGTCCGCGTTGTTCGGCGCGGTCTCGGTGGCAGATCAGGCTCAGGGCCTCGACGGGGTCGCCGTTGATCAGGATGGACACCTTGCACAGGTTGTCCTTGTTATAGCGGATGACCTCATAGTCCATGGTGGCGTAGCCGGAGGTCAGGCCCTTGAGCTTGTCGTAGAAGTCGTAGATGATCTCGGCCAGCGGGATCTCGAAGGTCAGCATCTCGCGTGTGCTCGACACGAACATCTGGTTCTTGAAGATGCCGCGCCGTTCCATGCACAGCTTCATGATCTCGCCGATGTATTCCTTGGGCGTCATGATCTCGACGCGGCAGATCGGCTCGAGGAAGTCGATGATCTCGCCGGCGTCGGGCAGGTCGGCGGGGTTGTGGATCTCTTTCTCGACGATCTCGCCGCCCTTGGCACGCACGGTGACCTTATAAGACACGGTCGGCGCGGTCTGAACGATCTCGATGCCGCCCTCGCGCTCGAGGCGTTCCTGGATGATGTCCATGTGCAACAGCCCGAGGAATCCGCAGCGGAAGCCGAAGCCGAGCGCCTCGGAGTGGACGGGCACGAAGGTGAACGAGGCGTCGTTGAGGCTGAGGCGCTCCATGGCGTCGCGGAGTTCCTCGAAGCCGGTGCCGCCCTTCTCGGTGGTGGCTGGGTAGAAATCGCAGAAGACCATCTGCTGGGGCGGGGCGTAGCCGGACAGCGCCTCTTCCGCGGGATCGTGGTCGATGGTGATGGTGTCGCCGACGCGGACATCCCCGAGGGCTTTGATGTTGGCGACGAGGTAGCAGGTCTCCCCGGCGCCGACCTCTTTGACCTTGACCGGCTTGGGGGTGTATTTGCCGAGTTCGGTGATCTGGTAGGTGCGTTCGAGCCCCATCATGCGGACCTTGTCGCCCACGGAGAGCTTGCCGTCGAAGACCCGGCAGTAGACGATGACGCCGCGGTAGTCGTCATAGACGGCGTCGAAAATCAGGGCTCGGGTCTTGGTGGTGACGGGCTTGCGCGGCGGGGGCAGGCGGTCGCAGATCGCGCTGAGCAGCTCGGGGATGCCCTGGCCGGTCTTGGCAGAGACGGGGATGCAGGAGAGGGCGTCGAAACCGAGGACCTGCTCGACCTCTTCGGCGATCTCGTCGGGTCGGGCGCCGGGCAGGTCGATCTTGTTGAGAACGGGGATGATCTCGAGGTCCTGCTCGACGGCGAGGTAGGCGTTGACGACGGTCTGGGCCTCGACGCCCTGAGAGGCATCGACGACGAGGATGGCACCCTCGCACGCCTTCAGCGCACGGGAGACCTCGTAACCGAAGTCGACATGGCCCGGCGTGTCGATGAAGTTCAGCATGAACTCCTCGCCGTTGTGCATGTGCCTGACGGTGACCGCCGATGCCTTGATGGTGATGCCGCGCTCGCGCTCGAGGTCCATCGAGTCGAGCAGCTGCTCCTTGGCCTCGCGCTCGGAGACGGCATTGGTGGCCTGGAGCAGACGGTCGGCCAGCGTGGACTTGCCGTGGTCGATGTGGGCGATGATGGAGAAGTTTCGGATCTGCAACAGCGTTCCCTATCCGTCGTAAAGCCTTGTTGAGCCGGGAGCCCGGGCGGCGGGTCCGGAATCGTAGACCCGAACGGAAACCTTGAAAATGCTGACGAATCGCACGATCGGACAGGTCCGCGGGGTGGCTCTCTGGGTGATCCGCAGCGCGGGTGTGTGTCTGCTGGGTTACGGCGTCTTTCTGGTCGGTTCCCGCCTGATGTTCGGTGTGGTCGGGCCGGGGGATGTGGTCTCGGCGTGGCGTGTGTGGGACGGCATCGGGGCCGAGCACGGGGTGTACCGGGGGGGGCCGATGATGGCGATCGGGCTGGCGTTGGCGCTGGCGTCGCGCCCGCTGGCGCGGTGGATCGTGTGCGTGCCGGACGCGGGCTGCCCGGGGTGCGGATACGCGGGCGGCAGCGTGCCCGGCACGCCGTGCCCGGAGTGCGGGCGGATCGATCCGGGCGATTCGGCGGCCGCGGGGGGTTGACGCGGGCTGGCGTCGTGCGCCATCGCCGGGCGGGGGGGCAATGATCCCTCGTGCCGGACCCGCAGCCCGCAGACACCCAGACACAAGCCAAGCCCCTCGCCGCAGCGCCGCCGACGCCCGCGTCGATGGGCTCGCGCGTGGGCCGGGGAGTGGAGGCGGCCCGGGATGCGGCCGTCTCGTTCCACCCGCGGTCCATGCCGCTGTTCGCAGCACGGAACTACCAGTACGAACTACTCAGCTCGTTCTACCTGCCGTTCCTGCTGGCGGTGGTGGATTCGACGATCATCTCGGTGGTGGCCAAGAACGCGTTCGCGGGGACAGTCTCGAACGCGACGCTGAACTTCGTCGTGGCGATCCTGACGGCATCGACGGCGTTCGCGAACATCGTGAGTTTCGTGTGGGTCAAGTTCGCCCACGGGCGGGACAAGGTGCGGTTCATCAACGGGCTGCAGCTTGGGATGATCGGGCTGGTGGCGTTGATCGGGGTGGTGCCCCGGAACGCGGGCGGGCTGGTGATGCTGACCGTGCTGGTGCTGCTGGCGCGGTTCTGCTGGGCGGGGTTCGTCACGCTGCGGACCACGGTGTGGCGCCAGAACTACACGCGCGAGCTCCGGGCCCACATCACGGGCAAGCTGGCGACGATCCAGGTGCTGTCGGTGGCCATGCTCGGCTTCGGGCTGGGCATGGCGATGAACAACGACGACCGGGCGTTCCGCCTGTTCTTCCCGCTGGGCGCGCTGCTGGCGCTGACGGGCGTGTGGGCGTGGAGCCGTGTGCGGGTTCGCAACGGGCCCGCGCTGCTCGAGGCCGAGCGGAACACCCCGGCGGGGCAGGACCGGCCCTCGATCAGCCCCGTGTCGGTGGTGCGATTGCTGCGGAGCGACAAGCGTTACGCGGGCTACATGGGCTGCATGATGCTGCTGGGGCTGGGCAACCTCATGGTCGGGCCGGTGCTGGTCATCGCGCTGCGCGACCTGTTCAACTTCCAATACCTGGGCGGCATCGTGATCGCCAACTCGCTGCCGCTGGCGATGATGCCGCTGAGCATCCCGTTCTGGGCCAGGCTGCTGGACAAGGTGCATGTGATCGAGTTCCGGGCGATCCACTGCTGGTTCTTCGTGGCTGCGTCGGTGATCATCACGATCGCCGGCGTCACGCGGTCGCCGAACCTGCTGTATGTCTCCGCGGTGATCCAGGGCCTGGCGTTCGGCGGCGGGGTGCTGGCGTGGAACCTGGGTCACCTGGACTTCGCGCCGGCGCACCGCGCCAGCGAGTACATGGGCGTGCATGTGACGCTGACCGGGCTGCGCGGGCTGGTCGCGCCGTTCCTGGCCGTGGGGATCTGGAAGGGGCTGGAGTATCTCTCGCCCGGCGCGGGGGCGTGGACCTTCGCGTTCTGCGCGGGGCTGTCGGCGCTGGGCGGGCTGGGCTTCCTGCGTCTGCGGGCGATCCGCAAGCGTGAGCTCGCGGCCGATCCGGAGAAGCGGGCCGAGGCCAAGGCGGCAGGCCCGGCGATGGAGACATCGAGATAAATCAGCCGCGGGCTTCAGCCCGCGCGGAAGTCGTATCAGTGCCGGAAGTGGCGTATGCCCGTGGTCAGGCAGGTCACGCCGTGCTGTTCGCACAGGGCGAAGGTCTCGTCGTCGCGCTTCGAGCCGCCGGGGTGGACGATGGTCTTCACGCCCGCGTCGATGATGACCTGCGGGCCGTCGGGGAAGGGGAAGAAGGCATCGGAGACGGCGATGGCGCCCTTCGCGAGGTCGCCCGCCTTGCGGACGGCGCCCAGGCACGACGCCACGCGGTCCATCTGGCCCGCGCCCGCACCGAAGAGGCGGACCGAGCCGGCGTCGATGCCGCCGATCAGGACGGCATTGCTGGACAGCGCGCGGCAGACGGTTTCCAGCGTGCCCGCGGCGGCGAGGGTTTCGACGGTCGGCTTGGGGCCGGCGGCGTGGGTCCATGAAGCGGGATCGGGCACTGTCAGATCGCGTTCCTGGACAAGCAACCCACCGGGCAGGAACTTGTGCTCGATTCGGATGTCCGGCGTTTCGTCGCCGATCGCGAGCAGGCGGACCATCTTCCAGCGGTTCATCAGCGTCTCGGCGGCTTCGGGCTCGAACGAGGGGGCGATGACAACCTCAAAGAAGCTGCCCTCGGCCGCGATGCGATCCGCGGCGGCGGCGTCGATCGGGCGGCTGACAGCAAGGATGCCGCCGAACGCGGCCATGGGGTCGCCAGCGATGGCGAGATCGACCGCCGAGCGAGCGTCGTCGGCGACGGCCGCGCCGCAGGGATTGGTGTGCTTGACCACGACCGCGGCCACGCGAGCGGGCGCGGTCAGGGCCATGGCGCGGCAGAGCTCGAGCGTGGCGTTGGCGTCGTTGAGGTTGTTGTAGCTCAGGGCCTTGCCGTGGAGCTGCTTCGCGGTGACCAGTGTGCCCTTGGGGGCGTTGGGCGTGCGGTAGACCGCGGCCTGCTGGTGGGGATTCTCGCCGTAGCGGAGTGACTCGACCCGCTCGTATGCCAGCGTCAGGCGGGACGGCATCGGGTCGGGGTCGAGGTGGGTGGCGATGGCGGCGTCGTACGCGGCCGTGCGCCGAAAGGCGTCGATCGCGAGCCGCTTGCGCAGGGCGAGCGTGGTGCAGCCGTCGTTGGCTTTGAGGTCCGCGATCAGGTCTTCGTACTGCGACGGGTCGGTGACGACCGCGACGCTGGCGTGGTTCTTTGCGCCCGAGCGGATCATGGATGGGCCGCCGATGTCGATCTGCTCGATCGCTTCGGCCTCCGTCACGCCGGGCTTGGCGACGGTGGCTTCGAACGGGTAGAGGTTGACGCAGACGAGGTCGATCGGCTCGATGCCGTGCTCGGCCATCGCGTCGGTGTGCGTGGTCAGGTCGCGCCGCCCGAGGAGTCCGCCGTGGACTTTGGGATGGAGCGTTTTGACGCGTCCGTCGAGCATCTCGGGAAAGCCTGTAACAGTTTCAATTCCGGTGACGGGCAGTCCGGCATCCGCGATGGCTTTCGCGGTGCCGCCGGTCGAGATGAGTTGGACCCCCATCTCGTGGAGCGTTCGTGCGAGTTCGATGAGTCCGGCTTTATCGGAGACCGAGAGGAGCGCGCGTCGGACGCGGACGAGGTTCGCACCAAGAGCTTCTCTTGCGGGATCGGTCATGTTGGTCGTGCTCATGGCTCATCGTTCCGTTGTGCGGGCGGATGTCCCGTCGCGATGGGCAAAAAAGGTGTGCCCCGAGCCGGGGTGGGGGGG
>RFGH01000001.1 GCA_003696675.1 Planctomycetota bacterium | reverse complement strand
TTTTGTTGTTGAGGTAAACCGGCTGGGGCGGCGGGCCAAGCTCTTCCTGTGCCGCTACCGGTCCGCAAGCGGCTGACAGCCACACTGCTGCCGTCGCGATCGCTGCACCGATGCGGTTTACGCACCGAGCCGCGCGAACCAGACGCCACAGCGCAATAGCGGACTCCGTGTTCGACATACGCTTGTCTTCAATCCCTTTTATGCACGTCATTCGCATTCATTGTTTTCCGGTTGTTGAGGTGATGTTGGGCAGTCGCCAATTTTTTCGAGGAACTGCGGAGTGCGGATTTCGCCGCTGGGTCGCAGGGATGAGAAAAGGACGGATGTATAACGTCGGCGCTCGCCGATCGCATCGGCCACGAGCGTCTCGGGGTGGAAAGGTCGGCCGGCGGCAATCGAGTCATCGAGCGTATCGAGGATGCAATGCCAGCGGGCCATAGCCTGGAAGTCGCCGAAACCAAACCGATCGCATACCGCCCAGAAGGAGGAGAAGCGCGGCACATAGACCGCGCCCGTTTCCCACTCGCCCGGCGGCTCGATCTCGTTGTAATAGAGCGAATCGGATCGCAGCCGGATCGCGGCATCGAATGTGCCGTAACGCTCGACCATGCGCCATGCCGCGCGCCAGCTCCAGAATTGGCGCAGGACGCTTTGCACATCGTAGACGCCGCGGCCGGTTCGGCTGATGTAGTTTTTCTCGGCGAGCGTCGGCTGATCCGCGATCTCGATGCGGGTATCCGGCGGGAGGCATTCATACGCCTTGTGCGCGTCGGCGTCGGCTGCTGCATGGACAAACAGGCGGACCTCGGCGCCGGCGCGGCGAAGTGGGGCGAGTATATATTGGTCCAGGCTGGGCGCACACTCATCGAGCGTGCGCATCTGCCCGGACATAACGGCGGCGATTTTCATGGTGCGTATTTGATTATTCGTCGACCTCGTATTGCTCGACATTCCTGGACGGAGGGGCAATCCGCGTATAAACGGTCAGCCCGTTGTTGTTCGGATAGTGTTCGGTGCGATCCCATTCGCCGATGGGCAAGGTTTGATCGATCGCCTCATTGATGCCCGGCCGGCGGCCGTCCTCTCCCACTTCGCCGAAAAGCTCGGTATCGTGAAAAACGATATACTTGCCGACGCGCGGCGCGTGCCGCAGCTCGGCGCAAACGATGTCGAAGGTATGGTATGTGTCGATAAACAGGAGGTCGCAAAACGGGATTTCCTCCAGCTTCGACGTATCGGCCTGGCAGAATGCCCACTTGTCTTTCACGTCCGGCGTCGGGGCAAAGTGCGGCTCTTTGATGTCGTAGGAGTAGACGCGCTTCGCGTCACTGGCGAGGAAGGCGACGGTAGAATTTCCGGTGCGCACGCCGAACTCGACGATATCGTCGCATTCACTGCCGAGGTCGCGGAGCCGCTCGAGGTGCTCGATGATGTCGCGATGCGCGGCGCCACCCTGCCCTTTGCAGCGGAGCGCGAAGAGTTCCTGTATGTTGTCAATTTTGCTCATGGTATTCGGCCTCCTTGGCCGCGGTTTCGATTTTGGTAAACGTGGTGAAGGGAATGGTCTTGGCCGCGCTGGCCGAGGCACCGATCCCGTGGATATGCATACCGGCGAGGACGGCGGGCAGGATCTGCGCGGGATCTACGTCGTCGGCGCCGACCGTGAAGCCGCAGCATCCCACCTGCATACAATCGCGGAAACGGTCGAGCAGGCGCGCCCCGGCGAACGCGGCCCACGGCATCGGGAAGCGAGCGAGCGCCTCAAGCGCGGCATCCTGGTAATCGCACGTCTCGAGGCCGAAGACGACGAGATGGGCAAAGGCTGGGAAACGAAGCGCGAGGTCGTCGAGATAAGCGGCGAACCACTCCGCGCCGAGCGCGAGACAATGCACCTGGAGTTGCCACGGTTTCGCGCCAGGCGCGTTGGCAATATAATAGCGCTCGGCGAGCCAGCGGTCGATATAAGGAAAAATCGGCGTGGTGAACGGAGGCATTTTAAACGGGATGATATCGCGGTCGATCGGGCATTTCAGTCCGCGACTCGACACCCACACGATTTCATCCGGTCGATGCGTCTCGAGGATGTGACGCAGCTCGCGCGTATCGACCGGTTTCGTATAGGCGCCGAAGTCGATAAAGCGCACCCGCCGATCGAGCGAGGCGACCGCCGCCGCGTAGGCCGCGAAAACCGGATACACAAGCGAGCCCGGCGCCATCGGCGGATTGTCCACCAGGTAAAGCCTCGTGCCGTCGGCCGCGAAGTCGGTTTGTTTCGGATATAGTATATTAGTCATGGAGTGGTTTGCTCGGCGGCTTTTTCCGGGGCCTCGTGTTTCTCGGCGGCGAGTAGTTTG
>RFGH01000041.1 GCA_003696675.1 Planctomycetota bacterium | reverse complement strand
AGCGGGCGGGCTGGGCCGGGGCGCTCGCGGCGGGGGGCGATGCCGGCCTGGAGGCGTCGGGCTTGCTCGCGGACTGGGCGGCGGCGTTGACATCCTTGGCCGTCACGCGGCCGCCGATGCCGGTGCCGGTGACGGTTTCGATGTCAACGCCGAGGTCGCGGGCGAGGCGGCGGACGGCGGGAGCGGCGAGGGCCTTGCCGTCTTTGGAAGCCATGCCTGCGAGGGCGTCGCCCATCTTGCCGACGACGGTGCCGGCGTCCTCACGATCGGCGGACTCGACTTTGTTTTCGGGCGAGGGTGTGACGGTGGGGTGTTCCTTGATGGCGGGAGCGGGTTTGGTCTTGCCGGCGGCCGCGCCTTCGTCCTTGTAGGTGACGAAGGGAGCGCCGACCTTGATGATGTCGCCGTCTTTGCCGTGGAGGATGGCGATGGTGCCGGCGCGGGGGCTGGGGACCTCGACGAGAGCCTTGTCGGTCTCCATCTCGGCGATGATCTGGTGCTCTTCGACGGTGTCACCCTCAGCGACCTTCCAGGCGATGAGTTCGGCCTCTTCGAGGCCCTCGCCGAGGTCGGGGAGGATGAAGACATTTGGGTCGGATGAGACTTTGCCGGCCATCGGTGCTCCGGGGAGAAAATCAGAGGTCGCAGAGATTACGCAGCGGACGGTGAGAGAGGATATAGGCTCAGTATGCCAGGCACTCTTCGATGCCCTTCTTGATGCGTGGGGCCTCGGGGAGGTACTCGAGCTCGAGCTTGTAGTAGGGCATGATGGTGTCGAAGCCGGTGACGCGCTGGACGGGGGCGTGGAGGTGCAGGAAGCACTCTTCCTGGATGCGGCTGGAGACTTCGGCACCGAATCCGGCGGTCATGGGGGCCTCGTGGACGACGACGCAGCGGCCGGTCTTGCGGACTGACTCGACGACGGTGTCGATGTCCCAAGGGTAGATCGAGCGGAGATCGATGAGTTCGATGGAGACATCCTCGGGCAGTTCGTCCATGGCGGCCAGGCACTGGAAGACAGGGGCACCCCAGGTGACGACGGTGAGGTCGTCGCCCTCGTTGACGACCTTGGCCTTGCCGATCTCGATTTCGTATGGCTCCTCCGGGACTTCCTCTTTGAAGGAGCGGTAGACGCGTTTAGGCTCGAAGAAGACGACGGGGTCGGGGTCGTTGATGGCTGCGAGCAGGAGGCCTTTGGCGTCGTAGGGGGTCGAGGGCATGACGACTTTGACGCCGGGGGAGTGGGCGTAGATGGCTTCGGGTGAGTCGGAATGGAGTTCTGGGGCGTGGATGCCGCCGCCGACGGGGACGCGGACGGTCATGGGGACCGTGACGGCGCCGCGGGTGCGGGTGCGCATGCGGGCGGCGTGGTTGACGAGCTGGTCGTAGGCGGGTCCGAGGAAGCCGTCGAACTGGATCTCGGGGACGGGCTTCATGCCGGCGATGGCCAGACCGATGGCGGAGCCGATGATGCCGGACTCGTCGAGGGGGGTGTCGACGACGCGATCCTTGCCGTGTTTGGCCTGCAGGCCGTCGGTGACGCGGAAGACGCCGCCGTTGAGCCCGACATCCTCGCCGAGGATGATGACATCGGGGTCGCTGGCAAGAGCGAGGTCGAGCGTGTGGTTGATGGCGCCGACGAGGGTCATCTCGGGCATGGCTGGTTCCTTATCCGATCACCGCGATGATCGCGGCGTTCTGAGCGGTGTCGTTCTGCTGTTCTGACTCGGCGGCGAGGAGGGCGTCGAAGGCGGACGGGAGGGCGGCGTTGATCACCTGGGCCACGGTCTCCGCGGGCTGTTCGACGCGGAGTTTGACGGCCCACCCGGAGACTTCGATGTCTGTGCGGATCTCGTCCTTCGGTGTGATGGATTTGACAAAGGCGGCGTTGATGTACCGCTCCTTGCCCTTGTGATCGATCACCTTGACGAGCATCAGCGGGACTCCGCGGTCTGGGGCCGAAGCCCGGCCTGCTCGGGATGGCGTCCGATGGAGCTGGTCCGCATGGTGTCGCGTTGCTCGGCCAGATCCCGGGGTAGTTTGGCGTACATGAAGTTGAAGAAGTCCGAGGGGTGGGGCTTCTCGATGCCTTCGGCGGCCTTGACGACCTCTCCGACAATCTTCTTCGCACGGTCCTCGAGCTCGGTCTGCTTCTTGTCGTCCCACTTGCCGACCGACTCGAGGTAGAGGCGGGTGCGGATGAGCGGGTCTTTGGCCTGCCAGGCCTCGACTTCGGCCGGGTCGCGGTATCGGCGGGCGTCGTCGGCGGTGGTGTGGTCCGCGAGGCGGTAGGTGACGGCCTCGATGAACGAGGGCCCGCCGCCCTCGACGGCGCGCTTGCGGGCGTCTTTGACAGCCTTGAAGACTGCGAAGATATCGTTGCCATCGATCTGCAGCGTGGGCATGTCGTAGGCCAGTGCCTTCTGGGCCACAGTCTGCGAGTTCATTTGCTGCTCGCGGGGCACGGAGATGGCCCACTGGTTGTTCTGGCAATAGAAGATGCAGGGGACCTGCATGGTGGAGGCGAAGTTCATCGCGCCGTGGAAGTCGCCCTCGGAGGTGGCGCCGTCACCGAAGTAGGTGATGACGGCCTTGTCCTTCTCCTTGCGGACCTTGGTGGCCCAGGCGATGCCGGTGGCGTGGAGCATGTGGGTGCCGATGGGCACGGAGAGGGGAGTGATGTTGACGCCCTCGGGGATCTTGGAGCCGCGTTCGTCGCCCATCCAGTAGACGAGGACATAGTGCATGGGCAGGCCGTGCATGAAGAGTGCGGCGTTCTCGCGGTAGGCGGGGACCAGCCAGTCGACTCCTTTTTTCATCGCGAGAGCGGAGCCGACGGCGTTGGCTTCCTGCCCCTTGTTCTGGGGGTAGGTACCCATGCGGCCTGAGCGTTGGAGTTTGAAGGCGATCTCGTCGAGCTCGCGGCAGATGCGCATTTGCTCGTAGAGGTGAATGACCTGATCGTCGTTCAGGGTGTCTTTGGCGAGTTTCTTGTCGAGCTTGCCGTCCTCGTCGAGGATCTGGAGGTGCTCGATTTTGGCCTCGTAGACGGTGCGGTGGGGCATGGGAGCTCCTTCTCGTGCTGCCGACCGGTCTGCGGCGGTGATGGGTGGGGCCATCGCGCCGGACGCGCCCTGTGGACGGCCGCGGTTGGGGCGGAGGCCCGTTGGCGGCAGGGAGGGTGATTCTAGGAAAGGGTCAGGTTGGTTTCCCGTCATCCCCAACGGCGGATGCGACCAGGCATGTGCTTTCGCGGGGGCGTGGCTTGTCGCTTGTTCACCAATCTCGTCCGAGGACGCCATACCGGGTGAAATGGAACGCGGCCATGTCTCGTTGGATGGCGTCGTAGCGATCGGGCTGGTTTATGAACGGCGGTGGTGGGGGCGGGACGCCGATGAGCACGGGGGGGGT
>RFGH01000040.1 GCA_003696675.1 Planctomycetota bacterium | reverse complement strand
GCGGGATCGGCATCGCCCCGGGCGCCAACATCAACTACGTCACCGGGCACGCCATCTTCGAGGCCACCCACGGCACGGCGCCCAAGTACGCCGACCAGGACAAGGTCAACCCGGGCTCGGTCATCCTTTCCGGGCAGATGATGTTCAAGTACATGGGCTGGACCGAGGCCGCCGACCTCATCGAGCGCGGCATCGCCGGCGCCATCAAAGCTAAGACCGTCACCTACGACTTCCACCGCCTGATGGAGGACGCCACGCTCCTGAAATGCTCGGAGTTCGGCGACGCGATCATCACGCACATGGGGTGAGATCGCCACCGAGGCGCCCCCCGCCACGGGCACGCCCCGGCGCCTTCCCGGGTGAGCAGCCAAGCCTCGATTGTGTATGCAGTTCTTGCTATACAGCAAGCATTGCGATGTGGCCGTGCGCGGCGCAGCGGTTCCTCTCCATACGCGCCGCCAATTTCAATAAAACGGGCGATGCGCTCTTGCGTTTCAAGGGGGGGGGTATCGTGCAACGAGTGCACGCTGGCAGACAGGCTTGGCACGGCGCCGAGCAGCTGGAACGCAGCGGCGAACCGGAGATCCAACCGATGACACGGACATGGTGGAAGAAGCGCCGGCGATTGGTCGTCTTGTCCGCCGTCTGCGGGGCCATCGGGCTTGCGGCCGCCGGCGCCGCGCTCGCGCTGGGCGACGGAGACCATACCTGCACCAACTGTCATAGCCAGGATGCCGATCTGTGCGACACCCGTGTCTGCGGATCCGGCGAGGTGTGCTCGGGCGACGAGGGATCGTTCCGCGACGGGTCGCTCTGGGTTCAGGCTCTCTGCAAGAGGAAAGACGGCGTGCAGGTCATCCCGTAACATCAATCTCCGGTTGGCGCAACCATGAAAACCGACGCAACACGGACGGCGAAGAGTGCCTATCGGTTCGGACCGCGATCGATCGCTGTGACGGTTGTGGCTCTGGGCGCGGCGGGTTTTCTGTGGTGGTCGGTGCGCCCGTTCGTCGGGCAGAGGCCACGCCCGGATCAACCCGCGGCTCACACAGCCGAGGCGGACTCGGCCGCGCTGAAGACCGCCACGCTCCTCGCGAACACGAGCGAGCCGCTCACGAGCGTCATCGGGCGGTTCGAGCGTTCTCTCGAGGAGAGCCTCACGAGCCTGAACGGCCCGGAGGCGCCGTCCATCCCGCAGCGCGGGCAGCTGCGCCACCTGGCGCGCGATCGCCTGGCGCTCTACCTGAGCCCGCGTTTCGAGGACTACACCGATCACGTCGAGCGT
>RFGH01000039.1 GCA_003696675.1 Planctomycetota bacterium | reverse complement strand
TGCTCTAGCAGCTGCCGGCAGTGGTGGGGCTCCGCAATCGCCGACGCTTCACTCGCCGGTGCCGCGTCTGCGGCGCGCATCGGCCCGCCCACTCCAGAGCACGCCCCGATTGAAAGGACGAGCACGACGGAGGTGAAGGGTGACTGCATCACGGACGCTCCTCGCTCTGTATGGTGTCATAGAGTTTTCCGTACTGCCGTTCATAGGCCCAACCGAGAGGGTACCTGGTGCGCCCACTCCCGGCCGCTCCGCCGCTGTGCCCCATCTCTCTCGTAACGGTCTCGTTGAGCCGATCGATCGGTTGCGAACCTGTCTCGTATTGGTTGCGGAGGACGTTCCCGTCCCCGCCGACAGGAAGCTCGTTCTTGTCTGCCAACTCCCGACCTATTGAACGACCGTACATGCTCGCCCTGTCGGTCGTGACTCCTGGCGGCGAAGCTGCATTCTCGCGGGCTTCGCCAAGGAGGAGCCCATGTCGACAGCTCACCGTCTCCGTCGCCGCGTGTCCGCGCTGCCCGCCCACAAGGGCCGGCGGCTCCCTGCGGATTTGAAGGAAGAGCTCGCCCTCTATGCGCGGTCAGCGTCCGCGGAGGGGGCGGGCGCGGGGGAGATCGCTCGCCGGCTGGGAGTGAGCGCGCCGACGGTTCGGCGGTTGCTGCGGTCGGCGCCGCGGGGTGCGCTCCTGGCGGTGGGGACGGTGGAGCTGGCGTCGCCTCCGCTGCGGGTGATGGTGCCGGGGGGCCTCGTGGTAGAGGGGCTCGACGTGGACGGCGTTGCTGCGCTGAGCCGGGCGCTGACGTCGTGATAGGCCCGCAGGGTCGGGTTCGCGTGTTCGCGTACAGCCAGCCGTGCGACATGCGCAAGAGCTTCAACACGCTGAGCGGCCTGGTGTCGGAGATGGGACACGATGTGGCGAGCGGCGACGTGTTCGCGTTCGTGTCGCGCAACAGAAAGCGGGCAAAGGTGCTGTGGTACGACGGGACGGGTCTTTGCTTGTTGGCCAAGCGCCTCGATGAGGGGCGGTTCGCTGCTCTTTGGGGCAGGGAGTCGTCGGGCGTCGAGCTGTCGATGAGCGAGCTGTCGCTGCTCATCGAGGGCTGCACGGTGGTGGGCCGCGTGCCGCTGAGCCCGGCGCGGGTCGATGTCGAGCGCGCGTCACGGGTGAGCCCGTCCGACTTCCGCTGAGCACGTTGTCTTTGGGTGATTTTCTCGACGACAAATGCGCCAAGTTCTCGGGCTCGGCGATAGAGGGGGCATGCGCGTCAGCGACGAGCCCCGCATCGACATGCTTCGCAAGAAGGCGGCGGTGCTGGAGTCCGAGAACGAGCGCATGAGCCGCCGGCTCGTCGAGCTCCAGCGCGAGAACCTACGCCTGAAAGGCATGGATGAGGAGGCGATCGAGCAGAACCTGCCCGACCTCCTCGCTCAGGTGACGGGGAGACCGACGCCCAGGGAGGGCGAGCCTTCCTCGGTGACGCGACCCGGTAGCGAGGGGCGCAGGCGCGACGGCAACAAGCGTGGCGGCAAGAAGCCTCGCAAGGGACACGGACCGACCGCCCAGCCCAAGCTACCTGTGGTCGATGAGACGCTGGACGTCGATGAGCCCGACCGGGTCTGCACCAGCTGCGGCGGCAGATTGTCGGAGTGGAAAGGCGCGGAGGACGACGTCGAGCAGATCGACGTCGTCGAGCGCCAGTGGGTCATCAAGAAGACGAAGCTGAAGAAGTACCGCTGTACCTGCGGTGGCTGCGTGGTCACCGCCGACGCCCCCCCGAAGCTCATCAAGGGCGGGCGCTATTCAGCGGACGTGGCCATCGCCGCGGCGGTGGGCAAGCACATCGACCACCTGCCGCTCGCTCGGCAGGCGCGGATGGCCAAGCGGCAGGGTGCCCTCATCACGCGCCAGGCGCTGTGGGACCAGCTGTGGGCCCTGTCCGAGCTCATCGCTCCGCTGTGCGAGCGCATCCGGCGCCACATCATCCTGGACCAGCCGGTCATCGGCGCCGACCTCACTGGCTTCAAGCTCATCGAAAAGGGCGGCTCAACGAAGCATCAGGTCTGGCAGCTCAGCTGCCCCGAGGCCATCTACTTCGAGGTGCTGCCTTCCAAGGAGGCTGTCATTGGCAGGCCCCTGTTCTGCGTCACGGACAACAACGGCGACATCGTGGACCACTTCAAGGGCACCGCCGTGATGGACGGCGCCCCCGAGCTGTACGCCATCGCTCGCGACCTCGGCTTCACCCAGGCCGGATG
>RFGH01000038.1 GCA_003696675.1 Planctomycetota bacterium | reverse complement strand
GGGTAGGTTTCGAAGCAGGTGGTGGGGGTGTAGCGGAAGCCGGATTCGGCCTCGCGGAGTTGGGTGCCCTGGCGGCGGGCCCAGAGTTCGTGGATGCTGCTGTGGAGGACGCCGAAGAAGTAGTCGTCGGAGCGGGCGAAGACGATGAGCTGGTGATCGGGTACGAATGACGCTGGCATCTTCACAAAGAATCGATACTTCGTCAGATTCGGCGTAGCGATGTAGGGTTGACCATGCAGCGCCTCTCGCATCGCGCCGCGTGGTTCGGCATGAAGCCACCAGTATTCGGCGTATGTTTGACGCCGATTATCCTCTCGTTCTGGACGCACATACTCGTCCACATATGCGAATGGTGCTTCAAAACCTGCGATTTTCGACTTGTCCCGCTCCAAGCCGAAATCGATGAGCCACATCGATCTCGATCGACGGGTCATATCCATTCCATTTACCCACGGGCGGACCACTTCCGCGTTTGATTTGCCGTTCGGGTTTGGCGCGACCAGCATTGAGCGGGCAGTCGTCCATTCAAGGTCGAATGAGCCACCCTTTGTATTGCCCATGAAGGTCAGATTCTTGTTGGACTCGAGCGTTACTGCTGTCGTGAGGTCAGCACCCGATGTCAGATTCGCGTTGATCGAATCGACTGTTATCCCATCAAGCGTGATTTGATGATCTCTTATACCGGAGAATCCGATCATCGAGACTTGCACTGCTGCGCCGTCCAGCACCCACTCGCGGTCAGACCATGCAAAGAACATCGGGGTGGATGATGCGATTCGGTCAAGCACCTCACGATTGAACTGTCCGCGGATCGCCTGTGTCGAGAGAAGGCCCGTACGAAGCGCTGGCTTGGCAATCGCCTGATCGTGCGCAATGCTGAACCAGTAGCAGCACAAGTCGCTGGTGTTTGGGATCGTGAAGTTGGTGTACATCTCGTGGATGTATGCATCGTGGATTCCGAACTTGCGGAAGATCTTGCTCCCCAAAAACGGCGGATTCCCCACGATGAAATCCGCCTCCGGCCACTTGGCCTGGCCTCGGCACTTCGCGCCCTCGCGCCAGACGGGGATGGGTCGGCCCTGTTCGTCTTCCCACGCGAGGATGGCGTCACGGTTTTCGATGGTGGTGATGGGTTCGAGGATGGGGTTGCGGGGGGCGTTGAAGCCGTTGTCGCGCATCCATTGGAGGTAGCCGATCCAGATGACGACCTGGGCGAGTTCGGCGGCGTAGGGGTTGATCTCGATGCCGAGGAGTTGGGTGGGGCGGACGCGGGGGGCCATTGCGGTGCCCGCGTCGGCAGAATAGGTGATGACTTCTTTCTCGAGGAAGAGGAGTTGTTGGATGGCGACATAGAGGAAGTTGCCCGAGCCGCAGGCGGGATCGAGGACGCGGACGGACGCGAGCCGGTCCTGAAACTCGAAGAGCTTCTTCTCGATGTTTCGGGTGTAGGTCGTCGACTTCGTGTCGCCTTTGGCCGTGGTCTTTCGTGCTTCTTTGCGGGCCGCTTCGGCTCTTTGCTCGATCAGCGCATCGCACTCGGCGCGGACGGCAGCCCATTCGCGGCGGAGCGGGCGGAGGATGACGGGCTCGACGACGAGCATGATGTCGTCGCGGGAGGTGTAGTGGGCACCGATCTGGGCGCGTTTGTCGGGGTCGAGCGAGCGTTCGAAGAGGGTGCCGAAGATGGAGGGTTCGACGGCGGCCCATTCCTGCTTGGCGGCGTCGAGGAGGATCGCGGCTTCTTTGTCCGTCAGTTCGAGCGCCGGTGATTCGTCGAATAGCCCGCCGTTGAAGTAGGCGATCTCGTCGGTGCCGAAGTCGCCGCCGGTGCGCATGGCGGCGAAGAGGGCGTCCATCTGTTTCTGGAGGCGTGCGGTGTCGCCCTTGGACTTTTCGAGGACGGTCTGGAAGAGTTTTTTGGGGAGGAGTTCCACATCCTCGGCGAAGAGGCAGAACATGCACTTCATGAGGAAGTGGGCGACGGCGTGGGGGGCGTGGCCGCGGTCGCGGAGTTGTTTGGCGATGTCGCCGATCTTGCCGGCGACCTTCTCGGTGATCTGGGCGACGGTCTCTTTGGGTTTGAAAGCTTCGGGCTCGGTGAAGATCTGGCGGAGGAGGGGGATGACGCCGGGCTTGTCGAAGTCCTCGAGCCGGATCTCGTGGACTTCGGGCTTGTAGCCGGTGAAGTTGGTGTGGATCTCGGTGCGGGTGATGTCGGAGACGATCAGGAGGGGCGGGTTTTCGAGGTCCTCGCGGTATTGCTGGAGCTGGCGGTAGGCCTCGTCGAGGGTCTTGTGCTTGTCCTTGCGCTTGTACTCCCAGGCGAAGCGGGCCTTGTACCAGACATCGGCCCAGCCTCGGTCGCCTTTGGAGCCGTGCGAGGCGGGGGCGGAGACCTTGGCGCCCTTTTCGAAGGTGAATGTGTCGCCGAGGGGGTCGAGTTCGGCGGGGGTTTTGACGCCGAGGAGGCGGCAGAGGTCGAGGAAATGTTCCTGCGACGCGGCCCGCTCGGAAAGCTGGACCTTGGACCATTTGCTGATGAAGGCGGCGACTTCCATGCGGGGATCAGGATAGCGGACGGACCCAACCTTGTCCCGAACGGATGTGCGGGGTTTGTGCGCGATTTTGGTGTGATAGGGGGGGGGGGAAGAGACGGAGAGACGGAGTGGCCCCCTCCGTCACGCTTCGCGTGCCACCTCCCCCGTCGGCGACGGGGGAGGATCTTTCGGACTTCCCCCTCCGTCACGGCTGCGCCGTGCCACCTCCCCCGTCGGCGACGGGGGAGGATCTTTCGGACTACCCCCTCCGTCCGGCTGCGCCGGCCACCTCCCCCGTCGGCGACGGGGGAGGATCTGTTTTAGTCCTCGTCTTCGTCGTCGGATTCGATGAGTTCGACGGCTTTGTCGAGGAGTTTGCCCAGGGGGACGGGCTTGATCATGTAGGCGTCGACGCCGAGGGATTCGCCGTAGGCCTGGTGGCGGCGTCCTTCGTTGGCGGTGACCATGATGACGAGGGGGGAGTCCTCGTGGCCTTTGATTTTCTCGAGGGCCATGAAGCCGGAGCGTTTGGGGAGCATCATGTCGAGGATGACCAGGTCCGGGGGGTCGTCGTTGCAGATGCGGATGGCCTCGTCGCCGTCGGAGGCGGTGAGGGTGAGGGCGCCTTCGGAGAGGAAGGCGGCTTCGATGGATTCGAGGATGTCGCGGTCGTCGTCGACGATGAGGACGCGGACATCTTCGAGCCGGGCGCGGGGTTTGGTCATGGCGTGTTCCTGTGTGTGGATGGTAGGGGTTGGCGTGCGGGGGCCCCTGTGTCACCCGTCGGGCGTGGGTGACGTTGTCGCTTCCCCCTCCGTCACGGCTGCGCCGTGCCACCTCCCCCGTCGGCGACGGGGGAGGATTTAGGGGAGTTGTTCGACGCCTTTTTCGGCGAGATAGGCGCGGTCGCGGTCGGAGCGTTCGACGAGGGCCTCGAGTTCTTGCTCGGTCATCCAGGGGAGGGCGCGGAGCTTGTCCTTGAGGGGTTCGGGGAACGGTTTGTTGAGCCGCTCGTGGCGGGGTCTGCTCTTCCAGATTCGGTGCATCCAGAGGTACTGTTCCGGCGCGGAGCGGACCATTGTCTCGATGGCGCGGCGGTAGCGGGCGGTGATGTAGAACATGGGGTCGGGCTGGTCGGCCCAGTCGTCGGGGCCGAAGAGGTCGGCGAGTTCGATGCGGTACTTCACGCCGGCTTTGTGATCGGGCGAGGGGGGCAGGCGGCGGGCCATGCCGACAAGGACGGGGGCTTCAAACTGCATGGCGAGCAGGGCGATGGACTTGTAGGTGGAGGCGAGGCGGTTGAAGTAGGGGACATGCAGCCCGCGGTCGCCGGCGTTCTGATCGGCGACGAAGCCGGCGGATTCGCCCTGGGCGAGGAGTTTGGGCAGCTCGTGCATGGCGCCGAACTTGTCGAGGAGGATGAGCCCGCGGCGGGAGCGGGTCTGGCGGACCCATTGGTCGGCGGGTCGGAGGTCGAGGGGGCGGTAGAGGACATGCATGCGGTAGCCGAGCATGGCGAGGGTGTAGCCGAGGATCTCCCAGTTGCCGCAGTGCCCGGTGAGGAGGATGAGTGGGCGTCCGGACAAGAGCGGGCGCATCGCGGGGGCGATGTCGCCGAGTTCGACGACCTCGGGCCAGGTGTCCTCAGTGATGAGGCGGGGGGCGATGGTGAGTTCGGCCGCGAGTGTGGCGAGATGCTCGTAGGAGTTGAGGACGAGGCTCCGGCGTTTCGCGGCGGGCAGGTCTGGCAGCGCGACGCCGATGCGCTCTGTCGCGTTGGCGACGCGTCTGCGGTTGAATGGCATCATGCCGAAGGTGCGTCCGACGCGCCGGGCCACCCGCATCACGGTGGGCGGCGACGGCAGGTGCGCGACGGATAAAGAAACACGCAGCAGTGCGTAGAGCGACTGCTGCGTGATCATTTCGAGGGGGCGCTGGGGCGCCATGGCCGGGCTGTGGGACATGGGCTTGCCGTGCAGGGGGTTGGGCGGCTCAGTCGGGGAAGTCGCCGATCAGGGTCTGGAGCCGGTTGGCGTTGAGCAGCGGGACCGAGGTGGTTTCGGCGCTGAGCTGGAGGCTGTTGTAGCGGTCGATCTCGCGCTGGAGACGGTTGTACTCGTTGATGACGGGGATGGGGGCGCCTGCGGAGGGGGCGGGCG
>RFGH01000037.1 GCA_003696675.1 Planctomycetota bacterium | reverse complement strand
TCCATGATGTGCTTGTGGAGCGCCTCATCATCGAGCGATTCGAGCCAGGCGATGTACGCCTCGGCGCTGGAGAACCCGAACCCGCCCAAGAGGTTCGCGGCCCCGTTGGACCACCCGTTCGCGCCGGACTGTGCGGCCGCCTGCTGCCCCGCGGCCGGGCACGGGCCGAACGCGTTGAGGATGAATGAAATGTCCACCCCATTCACAACGCCGTCGCCGGTGACATCCCCGCGGCAGGGGCAGCACGGGTCCGTCGGGCACGGGCCCCAGTTGTTCAGGACAAAGGAGATATCGGCCCCGTTGACCAGGCCGTCTCCGTTGATGTCGCCCGGGCACGGCGGTGGCGGGGGAGGCATGAAAAAGACGTACACCGCCCCCGTCCCGTTGCCCGGGCCCGCCACGATCATGTCGCGCGTGCCGTCGCCGTTGACATCCGCCGTCGCGACCGATGACCCGAAGAGATCGCCGATCGACGCCTCGCCGGTAAACCGGGCGATGAGCGACCCGTCGGCGCCCGAATAGACGTACGTCGCGCCGCGGTTGTCGTCGGGGTCGCCGGTGTCGCCGTCGTTGCGCTGGGCGCCGACGACGATGTCGGGGACGCCGTCGGCGTTGAAGTCCCCGCCCCCGTCCACAGCAAAGCTGTCCCCGGCCCCCCCGAAGAAGTCGCCGTCTGCTTCTCAGTCGAAGATAAAGGGCGCCGAGGTCGTCGCATCCGGTCCGAAGTAGACCCACGCCCGCCCGCGGCTGTTGTTCGCGAAGCCCGAGGCGACGATGAACTCCTCGAACCCGTCGCCGTTGATGTCACCCAGACGGGCGACCATCCGCCAGAAGCTGTCCGCCCCCGCGGGCGTGACGATCTTCAGGTCCGGGCTCTCAGCGAAACGCTCGACGGGGAGCGTCTGCGCCGCCGCCGCCTCAGCCAGCAGCATTATGAGAGAGAGAGAGAATCCGTCTGGTGTCTGTTCGCCACATCGCGTGCTCCTTCATGGGCGCCGCTCGTCGGGGAGGCTCAGGCCGGGGAGGGCCGGTCGGGCGCGCGTGATAGCACACACGCGGCGCCGGCGGACACGCCGCCCGATCGTCACTTCAGGTCTGGGAACAGGTCGCCCACGACCTTGACCAGGTCCTTGACGTGGGCCACGGATGTGTCGAAGAGGGCCTTCTCCTCGGCGTTGAGTTCGATCTCGATGACCTTCTCCATCCCGCCGGCGCCCAGCAGGCACGGCACGCCCACGAAGTAGCCGCCCACGCCGAACTCCGCGTCGCAGTACGCCGCCGCGGGCACGATCCGCTTCTTGTCCTTGATGATGGCCTCGGCCATCTGGATGGTGGCGCTGGCCGGGGCGTAGTAGGCGCTGGCGCCCATGAGCTTGACGATCTCCCCACCGCCCATCTTGGCGCGCTCCACGCACGCGTCGATGGTCGTCTGCGGCAAGAGCTGCGAGACGGGGACGCCGTGAACACTGGTGTACCGCGGCAGCGGCGTCATATCGTCGCCGTGCCCGCCGAGCAGGAGGGCCGAGACATCCTCGACCGAGCAGCCGATCTCCATCGCGATGAAGGTGCGGAAGCGGGCGACGTCCAGAACCCCCGCCTGACCGAGAATGCGGTTTGTGGGAAAGCCCGACGCCTTCCACGCGGTGTAGACCATCGCGTCGAGCGGGTTGGAGACCACGATCATCACCGAGTCCCGGGCGAACTCCGCGACCTTCTCCGCGACCGAGCGGACGATCTTCACGTTCGTCTGGATGAGGTCGTCGCGGCTCATGCCGGGCTTGCGCGGCAGGCCCGCGGTGACGACCACGATGTCCGACCCGGCGATGTCTGCGTAGTCGCTCGTGCCGACGATCGAGGCGTCGAACCGTTCGATCGGGCCGCAGCACGCCAGGTCCAGGGCCTTGCCCTTGGCGACGCCCTCCTTGTCGGGGATGTCGAGCAGGACGATATCGCCCAACTCCTTGCTGGCGGCCCAGTGAGCGCACGTCGCCCCGACGTTGCCCGCTCCGATGACGCTGATCTTCGCCCGACGCATGACGAGTTCCTTCCGTGTAGACATCCCGCGAGACGCGGCCCCGCGCCGCGCCTCTGAGAAGCCTCGCAGAATACCAGAAGGCGGAGGTTGGCTGCAAAGGATCGCAGTGTTCAGAAATCCTGACCGTCGATACCCGCCGGTGTATCGTGAAACAATCGAGGCGTCGCGCCGAAGAGCGCATTCTGCACCGGGCGTGTCGCATCGGCGTCACTCCGAGCCGACGCAGCACCGTCGACAAACAGAAGCGGGCGCGTCGTCGCAGCGGTGATTCGACCCCTCCGATAGGCCCGCTCCGCATCGAACATGATGACCTTGGCTGAAGGGTGGGCGACGTCCTCGGGCCGAGTCGGTCGAATATCCACGACCGGATCAACCGAGACATCCAGCATCCACACGCGCGGGCTCGCCAGAAAAGAGGTGCTGTATTGGTACGAAGGCGGTGCGAACGACCGAACGCCGTGTTCGTTCGGCGGCAGCAACCACGGCCTGTCTGTCTCTCGGTCGGACCCGGGCGACACCCACGTTGCGTAATGCTCCCGCCACGGCGCCACGTCATGGATGCCGCGGAGCCCAACCCACAACTGGTCCAAGAGGAAGACCGGAGTGAACACTGACGCCACCGTGTCCGCATCGCCCAGGGGTGTGAGCCACACCTCTTCCGTCACTGTCACCGGATCATGCGAAGACGCGCGCTCTGGATAATGCGGGTAGACGCCTCGGCCCGCCACGTACAGGCCGAGGGTCTGACCGAGACCGTGAAGATTGGCGAGCGAGCGCACACGCCCCGCTGTCATACGGACTGACGACAGCGCGGGCGCCAGCAGACCGATCAACACCCCGATCATCCCGATCACAACAAGAAGCTCGATCAAGGTCGCGCCCTGGACGCCCTGCCGATTCCTGGTTTGACGGTGCATCAGAACACGAACATCGTAAATTGTCCGCCCTGATCTGTATAAAACTGAAGCTCATACGGAACCCATGTATCGCGCTCGGCCGACCAGAAGTAGGAGAACCCGACGTTCATTGGCTTATCCGTCCCGCTCGTGACGCGCATCTGCATCGGAATAAGGATTTCATAAATATCCAGAGACGCCGCCTCTGGATCCGAAGGGACGCCGTAATCGCCCCGATACAGCGCGTGTCCCCAGATGTTGGGACGCGGTCCGTAGTCGATGGTTCGCCCGTTGATCATGAGAGGTCGAAGCCGGAGAGACTCCAGCGACAGCGGCACAAGGCGGAACGCATCCGCTTGCGCGGTGAACCGCTCGCGAGAGATAACCTCAGCCGTGCCGATCTTCCCGGGAGAGCCGCCCAACAAGCGGACCTGGTCCAGCCAGCCGTCATAGTCCGCAGCAATAATGATGCGGAAATGCCTCTCGAATCGGTCGATCAGTCGCTGAAGCCGATGAGAGTCCACCGACTGATCCTGTGGGAGGGCTTCGGCTTCCTCCCTGACACGGGTCGCGGCGAGCGAAGCCACCGACTCCACGGTCTGCGCAGTCGGGTCCACTTCGAAGCGCATCATCGCAGCGGGCACGTACCACTCGGTCCACGACGGCTCGTTTGACGAACGCGTCGCCGTGTCGCTGGGGTCACCCGCCGACGCAGTCGCGCCTCCCTCGACGGGCGTGGACGCCGGTAGATTTCTCGACAGCGCGCGAAACGCCAGCGCCACGCCAACAACCGCAAAGGTCACCGCTAACACAGAGCGCGGCCGGATTGTGGCTCTCGACATGAGATCAGCCTCCACTGACAGGATTCGCTGGAAAATCAGACGCAGGAGCCGCACCCGCCACACCCGGTGATCTTGATGACCCCCGTGCCGTCCACTTCCACACGGCAGCCGCACACGGCGTTTCCGTCCGCGCATTGCTCGACCACAATCTCAGGCCTGCCGTCTCCGTCGACATCGACCGTGCAACTCGCACCTCTTCCAGTGACTTTGCACGCAGCGTTCGCCGCAAAGGCGAACACGAGGGTCGCCAAGATGACACCACTCCAGCGAGCGTACGTATCGAGGCATGTCCGATTCTCGTGTCTGGTCCTCATATTCGCACTCCTTGTGTGTACTACACTCCGGTCACTCACTCACACCACGATCTCATGAACTGCGGGGTTGACGCTGCGGCATGCCCCACGCGGCCTCGCACAGGCTTCAGCCGTGATGAGCCCCAGCAGCAACACGTTCCGGATGATCGCCTCCGTCCGGCCGTCCCCCGGGAGGAGCCACGTCTCACCAAGGCCGCAGCCGCACTGGATCGCGGCGCCACTCGACGCGAGCACCAGGAGCCAGATGGTGAATACGAGCAGCATCGCACCCGCGATCACCCGCGCCCGCCCCGCCAACACGCTTGTCACCAATAAAGACGCGATGATGATTTCGAAGCCAACAAGCACATAGATCATGGCCGTCAACCATGACGGCGACAGTCCGGACCACGCCGTCGCATAGGCCAACGAATCGAGGGTTTCTTGAGGCGATGCGGCTTTACGGAACACTGCGAAAAAGAAAACAACACCGACGACACCGTTTACGACGAACGTAAAACATCGCATCACTCTGGGGGCGAGCCCCCGGCCTCGGCCGTCTCGTTGATGGGCGGTTTTCGTCATGGTCATGGTGGAACGTTCCTGGTTCCTGACGGCGCGATCCTACCTCCCCCCCGAAGTCTGTCAATTCGTTTTTTGTGTATTCTGGGACATGCCTATCGTCCCTACGAATCGTTTTCTGGGCTTCGGCACGACCATCTTCGCCGAGATGTCACGGCGGGCCGCGGCCGTCGGCGCCGTCAACCTCGGGCAGGGCTTCCCCGACTTCGACGGGCCCGCGCACGTGAAGGATGCGGCGATCGACGCGATCCGCGCGGGCCACAACCAATACGCCCCGATGCCCGGCGTCCCGGCGCTGCGCCAGGCCATCGCCGATGCTTGGGCGAGCGACCACGGCGGCTTCACCACGCCGATCGACCCCGACGAGCACGTCACCGTCACCGCGGGCTGCACCGAGGCGATCGCGGCGGCGCTGCTCGGCCTTGTGAACCCGGGCGACGAGGTGATCCTGTTCGAGCCGTATTACGATTCCTACCGGGCGTGCGTGTCGATGGTCGGCGCCACGCCCAGGTTTGTGACGCTGCGCGCCCCGGGCTTCACCTTCGATGAATCGGAGCTCCGCGCCGCGTTCACGCCGCGCACCCGCGCGATCCTGGTGAACACGCCGCACAACCCGACGGGGCGGGTGCTCACGCGGGACGAGCTGGGCCTGATCGCCCGGCTGTGCGTCGAGCACGACGCGATCGCCCTGGCCGACGAGGTGTACGAGCATCTGGTCTTCGAGGGCCGGCACGTCCGGCTGGCGTCGATGCCGGGCATGTGGGCGCGGACGGTCACGATGTCGAGCCTGGGCAAGACGTTCAGCCTCACCGGGTGGAAGATCGGCTGGGCGGTGGCGCCGGCGCCGCTGACCGCCGGGCTCCGCGCCGCGCACCAGTTCCTGACCTACGCCGTGAGCACGCCGGCCCAGCACGCCGCCGCCGCGGCCCTGCGCTCGGATCGTTCGTACTTCGAGGCCTTCATCGCCGAGCACCGCGAGCGTAGGGACTACCTCTGCGGCGCCCTGTCGGAGATCGGGTTCGGCGTCCGGCCGCCGGAGGGGACGTACTTCGTCCTCGCGGACCACACCCCGCTGGGCGCCGGCGACGACGTGGCGTTCTGCGACCGGCTGCTCGACGAGGTCGGCGTGGCGGCGATCCCGCCGACGGCGTTCTACGAGCACACAGCCGAGGGCCGATCGCTGGTGCGGTTCGCGTTCTGCAAGCGGATGGACACCCTGCGCGAGGCGGTCGGCCGGCTTCGGCGCCTGGCGCGGTGAGGGTGTCAGCCGCGCAGCAAAACACCCCGCGACGGCGGTCCGCCGCGGGGCGCTCGTTGAATCGAGACACGTGCGTAGGGCCGCACGCGGGCTGCGCGACGACAGCCCCGTCGGACTATCGCGTTATCCGCGCAGCCCCGTCGTACAGTCACATTTCATCACTGGATCACCTCCTTCTGGAAAAGCCTCCCCGGCTGGCAGAGGGGCCTGTACCGCCCCGCCGCCGGGCCTCTTCCCCCTCGGGCCGTCGCCCGAGGCTCATCGCCCGCCCCGCGGATCGGCGGGGGCGGTCGTCGCGGCGCCGCCCGTGCGGCACGCGCCGGGTTCTCCGGCGGGCCCGCCCGACGGGCGATCCTCCGCGATGGGAGCATTATCGTCGCGCCGGACGCCGAGGCAAGAGAAAACCGGCCCCTCGGCGGAAGATCGCCCCGGTTTGGGGGTCGATCCGCGGGCCCGACTACTGGACGATGCCGGTCTGCTCGACCGAGCAGGACGTGGCCCCCATCCCGCCGGACTGGCATGACACATGATGGCCGTCAGCGATGCACTTGCACGTTGCCGTGGCCTGCCCAGCGGCGTTGCAGCAGGCGTAGAAGCCCTCGCCGCAGAAGATGCTGCAGCTGGTCCCGTTGATCGCGGCGCCCGTGCGCTCATCGAAAAGCCACCCGATGGCGAACATCCCCCGTGGCGGGATCTCGACGGCTTCTTCGGCCTCGCCCACGCGCAGGCGCACGAACTCGTCGCTGGTGTTCCAGAAGAGCCCGCGGCGCAGCGCGTCCCCCCGCCGGGTGGGCATGCCGAGGTCCGCGCCGACGCGGACGAGGGCGCCGTCGGGGGCGTCCACGATCGCGAAGGTGTCGAACCCGGCGACGTGGTAGGACTTGGCCCCAAGGAACCCGGCCACGGTCTTCAGCTCGCGCGGCGTCATCCAGCCGGCGCGGGTCAGCAGGACGGGGATCGAGCGGGGCGACGCCTCGGGCCGGACGGCGCGCACATCGGCCAGGCCGCTCCGCGCATCGACGGCCGGCTGCGCCGCGGCGCGCTGGCCGACGCACCCGGTCAGCGCGATCGCGGCTGACACACACAGCGGCGCGCCGATCCGGGCTGGGCTCCTCATGGCTGGGCTCCGTTGCCCGGCGCCTGAACATGGCCCGCTCGGGGTTCCCATCGTACTCATTGTCTGCCGGGATGCAAGTTTTCATTTCGGC
>RFGH01000036.1 GCA_003696675.1 Planctomycetota bacterium | reverse complement strand
GTGGGGGTGGTGGTGGGCGTCGTCGCGGTAGGGCCAGTCGGGCGGGGGCTCGGCGCGGACGAGGTGGATGATCTTGCCCCACGACCCGCAGCGCTTGCAGGGCTCGGGTTCGGCCCGTCCCTCGATGCGGATCTGGACGCGGTTCGGGCCGCCGCAGATGCACCCGCCCGGCCGGGCGAGCTTCTTCTCGATCCGCTTGAGCCGCCCCGCCAGCGACCTCACGCCGCGTCCTCGGCCAGTCGGGTCTCCAGCCCGTCGATGCGGGAGGCCAGGTCGTCGAGCTCGATGCTTTCCCGCGCGAACTTGAGCACGTGGGTCGCGGCCGCCACGCGGGAGGACCAGGTCGCCTTGGGGTCGTGCATGACCCGCAGCAGCGTCGCTACGGCGGCGGCGGCCGAGCGCTGGGTCAGCGCGATCGCCTGGCCGAAGGCCTCGCGCCGGGCGCGGCGGTACTCGCCCGCGAAGGGCTCCTCGCGCAGCCAGCGGTGCAGCGTCCGCTCGCCGATGCCGACCTTCTTGGCGGCGGCGGCGATGGACGGCTCGGACAGCATGGCGACGATGGCGCGCTCCTGAGTCGAAGTGAGCTCACGCCCACATGCGGGTGCGTCCTCGCCCGGCTGGCCATCAATCCGGTCGTCCTGGTCAAGCTGGTCAAAGTTCCGGTCGTCGATCATGGCCGCCCCCTCCAGAATCTCTGCGAATGTGCCCCGAATCGCCTTGCTGTGTCGCCCCGGTCATGGCTCCATGTGACACCACGCGGGCAAGTCGCCCGCGGGACCAAGGAGCCGGAAGCATGTTCATCAGGAAGATCGTGATTGAGGGGGTCGAGGGCGACGTCGAGATCGAGCGGACCGAGACCGGCTGGCTGGTCCGGGCCAACGGCGTCGAGGCCGAGCTGGACGCCAGCGCGGGCCACGACGAGCGATGGGCCATGGCCTGGAACGCCGCCAAGGTGATCTGCGGGACGACCCGACGCGGCGACCCCAACGCCACGAGATCGATGATCCACGACGTGCTCTGCGAGATCGAGCGCGTGACCGACCGATGAAGCCCGCCCGTCGCGGGCTTCGCTGCTTTTGAAAGGAGCGTCAGCATGGCGAAGAAGACAGCGACGAAGAAGACCACGCCCCGAAAGCCAACATCGGGGGCAGGGGCCAAGAAGGCGACCAAGATCCCCGCCAAGCCCGCGGACGCCGCACGGGCCAACACGGCGGCCCAGACGCCGAGGCGCAAGCCGCCCAAGGCCCCGACCCCGAGCTGCCTGGACTCGGCAGCGGCGGTGCTCAAGGACGCGCCGGACGAGGGGCTGTCGGTCAAGGAGATGGTCGCGCTGATGGCCGCCAAGGGGCTCTGGACCAGCCCCGCCGGGAAGACCCCCGAGGCGACCGTCTACGCCGGGATCATCCGCGAGATCGGACGCAAGGGGAAGCTGGCGAGGTTCCGCAAGGTGAGCCGGGGACGCTTCGCCCTGGCCGCCCCGACCTCGGCCTGAGCCGGGCTCATCCTCTTTACACGCCCCCGGCCGATGGTCGGGGTTTCTCGTGGGTTCGAGATGGGGCTTAAGAAACGATCGTTTCCTAGCGATATTGACTAAGAAGCGATCGTTTCCTAGCGTCCGTCCCTGCGAAAGGACCGTTTCCCAGCCATGCCACGTGCCAGCGGCACATTCCGGATCACCAAGGCCCACGGCGAGGAGGTGCGCGCCTTCGTGCCCAGCCCGCTCCCCCCGGCCGACCCACCCCTCGACC
>RFGH01000008.1 GCA_003696675.1 Planctomycetota bacterium | reverse complement strand
GATGTAGGCCTGGATATCGAAGATGTTGAAGGTTCCGAACGGCTCGGCGAGGTCGGCGGCGGGGTCTTGGGTGTTGTAGAGGGCGATGTAGGCCTGGATATCGAAGATGTTGAGGGTGCCGAAGGGGGCGGCGAGGTCGGCGGGGCAAGCGGCGCCGGGCCATGCGACGACATCGGTGGGGCTGATGCCGCCTGTGAGGACGGGCGCGCCGGGGACGGGCGGGAAGGCGCCGGTGTTGGGGTCGATGGCGAAGGTGTAGGCGCCGGCGATGCCGTCGATGGCGGTGGACTCGTCAAGGGCGAAGAGGAAGCCGGGGAGGGTGTCCATGCCCTGGAGCGTTCCCTGGAGTCCGACATCGAAAGAGAGGCCGAGCGAGGTGGGGACGCCGGACTCGGGGTCGACGGAGAAGGCGCGGATGGTGGCGTCGGTGCCGTGGGAGACATAGAGGTACTGGCCGTCGGGCGTCATGGTGAAGCCCTTGGGGGATTGGCCGGGCGAGGTGAAGGGGCTGCCGGGCATGGCGGTGAGGGCGCCGGTGGATTGATCGATGGTGTATCCGGCGAAGGCGTTGCCGCCCGCGCTGATGCCGCCGGCTGCGTAGAGGAATCGGCCGTCGGGCGAGACAGAGATCGCGACGCCATAGACGGGGATGGAGACGGTGTCGACGAGGGTGGCGGAGGAGCCGGAGACCTCGAACTGGCGGACGGTGAAGCCGAAGGAGTCGTTGCAGTAGATCCACTGGCCATTGGGGTGGACGACGATGGAGGTGAGGAAGGAGCCTGCGGAGTCGGAATCCGCGAGGGAGAGTTGGTTTGTCTGGTCGTTCCAGTTGTAGAGGCGGAGGAGGTTGGAACCGGAGAGGTTGGTGATGCAGACGGCGAGGAGGTCGTCGCGCACCCAGGCGATGTCGAGCCCGCCTTGGGCGAGCGGGAGGACATCGACGACGGCGAGGGTGCCATTTTGCGAGACGCTGTAGATGGTGACCTGCTCGCCGGTATCGCCGGCGGCGTGGTTGGTGGCGAGGAAGCGGCCGTCGGGGGAGAGGTCGATGGCGTAGGTGTTGCAGCCGGGGCAGGGCTGGCTGGTGCTGGTGCGCGTGCCGGTGATCACGCGGTCGACGAGGGTGAGCGAGCCGTCGGGTTCGATGCGCATGGAGGAGACGCTGCCCTCGAGGTTGCCGTCGTTGGCGACGAAGATGTGGGGGTTGGTGGCCTGTGCGGACGCGGCAGCAGTGAGGGCGGCGATGAACAGCGTAGCGGGGGTGCGCATGGTCTCTCTCCGTGGCTTGCGGTGCCCGTTCAGGGTCGCAGAATGGGCACGGGAGATCAAGGCGAAAGACCGGATCTCACCACAGAGGAGACAAACAAAGAGAGGGGATCGAGCGGGATCAGGGGCAACCTTGGTTGTAGAGCCCGATGTAGGCCTGGATATCGAAGATGTTGAAGGTTCCGAACGGCTCGGCGAGGTCGGCGGCGGGGTCTTGGGTGTTGTAGAGG
>RFGH01000035.1 GCA_003696675.1 Planctomycetota bacterium | reverse complement strand
CCGATCGTCTTCCGCAAGGTCATGCCAAGCCGGTGAGCTATTGATCTCTCCGCTCGGAGACCGTTCACGCCACGGGCTGACGACGCGTTCGACGAGCAGATCGATGTCTTTAGAGGACTCGCTCATGGATCGATCCCGACCGCGAATTCGTGGCGGTGCAAGCACTCGAGCAGTGCCAGCCTTGCTCGCCGGATGTTCAGAAAGAAGGTATTCACGGTCATCCCGAGACCCTCGACAAGGACGTCGTCTCGAACATGCGCATAAACCGGTTTCCCGTGCCATCCGGAGTGTGAGGATTTGAGGGACAATCGAGCCTCGGCAAGGAGGCTTGACGATGAAGAAGTCGAGAACAGCGAGGAGCAGATCGCGTTCGCTCTGCGGCAGCCCTGCGGCTCACCGGGCCGCGGGATCGAGCCACTTTCAGAATGGCCCGACCACGGCCTCCAACGGCCCAGCCTCAACGACGGACCTCGAAACGGCGCAAGCTTTCGAGCCTCCGGAATGCGGCGCGGGTCCTCTCAAGTGATCGCCACTCGCCTAGCCCGCGGGAACAGCGGCGGGAAGGGACAGGAATGCTGCAGAGACGTCTCGTGTGATTCGCAGCTGGCCAGGCGCGCTGCACCGCTTTGCGCGACAGCGAGTGACCCGTGGTGCGGATGTTCAGTAGCGGTCGAGGCCACTGAGGAGATACTCGAATCGGTCGCACTCCCGCACGAGCGATTGCACATAGAGAGACATCTCTTCGATGTCCATCGTCGTCGCAGGATGCCGCACGCGACCTACTAGCCGGTCCCGATCATCGAACGTGAAGGTGACGATGTCCGAGTCGGCGTTGCGCTGCCAGGCGAGCCGAGCCAGACCCCGCCACCCGTCGGCGGTCGCCGTGACATCGGAGGTGGGCAGGACCACTGACGTCAGCTCATAGTCGTCATCGACCACGCGAACCTCGATGTCCTGGTGGCGGGTGCCATGGCCGACCGAGAGACGGCTGTGATGCTGGAAGTGCTGGCACTCGCAGTTCAGGCTCTGCGCCACTGACTCCAGCATGTGGTGGATCCGCTTCATGCCGACGCCTCCATGATGGCGGCAACCGGCGCGTCCACGGCGAGCATCTCCTGCTCGATGACGTCCGCCGCGACGACGGTGCGCTCGATGAGCTGGCGAATCTCCGAAGTCTGGGTCGCGGAGAGATGGAAGAGCCGCTCCTCCTCGACGCTCACGATGTACTGCTGGCCACGGGCGTCGTGCCGGGCACAGACCCGGACATCACCGAGATCGCGCTGGAGGTCGTAGAGCTGGTCCAGCACATTCGCATCTCGGAGATCCAGCCGGCCCACCGGGCTGGCACATCGGACTAGCGTCTCGTCACCCAACACCTGTGAGCGCATCTTCAGCGTGAACGCCTGCTGTCGGCAGTCGTCCGGCAGCTGCGCATCGGTCCGAACGAGCGTACGGTCATGGACCAGCGCCGACGCCTGCAAGAGCCGGGCGCTTCGCCTCCGGACATTCTGAAGCATGAGTTCGGCAGCGACCTGTGTCCAGATCTCGCCGAGCTTCCCCTCGAGAGCGCCAACCGGCGGCTCGTACACGGCGTCGGCCCCAAGATCACCGTCGAGCCACGAACCGGTGTCGTCGAATGCTGACTGGAGCAGCTCGGTGATCCGAGGGATCTCCGTCAGCTCCCGAAGCACCTCAGTGCTGACGTTCAGCCGGCTGTCGTACGAGCGGGTGACCTTGACGTCCCGGTGGCTGAGCCGGAGAAACTTGTTGATCCGCTCCAGCACACGCCGCACCTGAAGCACCTCGATCGTGTCCGTGAGATGCGGGTAGTAAACCTGAATCAACTCGTCGTCATCGGGCCGAGATGGTCGGCCCTCAAGTTCACGCTGAACCAGGCTACCAATGCGATCGACCCGACCCGTCCGCTGCTCGACGGACGACGGAGTCCACGCGATCCCATAGTGGATCACCCGGCGGCAAAACGTGTGCAGGTCCTCGCCTTCTTGGAGGACGTCGGTGGTGACCAGCACCAGCGGAAATCCCGGCATTCGGAACTGCTGCACCACACGCTTGTTGACGCCGCCCGACATCCCCGCGACGGGCAGCTGGTGCTGGAGCGTACGCGCGAAGAGATCCGGCAACTCGTTCAGCGGGGCCTCGGGTACATCCGGGAAGTTGACGGCGACGATCGTGTCGAACGCCGACGCCGCAGCGCCCAGCTCGGCATAGGCACCGAACGTACTGATGCCACGCTGCTCCTCCAGTCGGTCCAGGAATCGTCCCGCTAGCTGGGCGGACACGTGGTCGGAGTCAGCCTGCCGGCCCGATTCGAACGACCCGATCTGTCCGATCGCCGTCAGGTAGAGGTCGATGTACGACGCCCCGAGTCTGCACATGGCGGAGAGCAGCTCACGTCGCTGCTCCCGGCGCCGGAAGGCGTCCCGGAATGAGCTGCGAGTCTCCTCGGGCCACAGGGCTTCTCGGAGTCGCGGCCGTCTCTGGAGCTCCGTCACGAAGGTACGAATTCCCAGCCCCGCACTCGGCGCCGGGAACCGGGCCGGCGGCTCCGCCTCATTGGCGCCCCAGCCGTCGAATCGCTCGTCGATGATCACCGCCGCATGTTCGGCGAGATCGCCTCTTAGTCTGGCGAGCAAGGCGAGCGCCGCGACCTGGTAGGCCTCGTACACGTAGAGCCGCGGGTAGCCTTCCTTCTGGCGTGTTCGCTGTTCGTAGTACGCGAATGCGATGCGCCGGAGGCGTTCGACCAGGGATGCCTCGTCGGAATCAAGCCGCTCGGCCAGGGCTCTAAGCACGTTGCGGGGATGGCCGAGAAGCCCGGCGACGAAGTCGTCTTCGAAGAACGTCGAGTACACGGTCGATGCAGACGCAAAGCGGTTCTTCTGCATCGCCGCGCCCGAGAGCACCTTGCTCGGTCCCTTGCCGCGGAAGAACCATGCGAAGAAGGTGTCGATGCCACCCTCGTCGTCATACGCCTCGTGGCGGAGGTCCTCCACGACATCGTCGAGCTCATCGTGGGCACTGCTCTCGATCTCATCACCGACTCCGCGCCGCCGCTGCTCACGGCGATACCGATCGAACAGTCGATCAACGTCTTCTGCGAGCGATGGCAACGCGGCTCGCATCCGATCGTGAATCCAGGCGTCGAACCGCCGATCGAGCTTCGCCTTGAGCTCATCCACTGTGGCGACACGTCGGACGAACACCAGCGCCTTCTCGCCTGTCACGAAGGCATCCGACAACGCCGAGCACGTCGCGTCGAGCTTAGGATGCGGGAGGCTCTCGTTGAATCGATCCCGATACGACGCCGCGACCGCCTCGACATGGCTCGTGTCCACGCCCTGGCGCTCGCGCTGGTCGTCGGTCTGCTCATGCAAATCGAATGCCGAGGTAGCTTCATCATCATCCTCGACCTGGCCGTTCGTCTTGGCCTTTTGCGCCCGTCGCCCCAGCGATTCCAGGAAGCTCTCGAACGACGAAAGCATGCCGATTTGGAAGCAGTTCTTGAACCGCTCCTCCCCGAGCAACTCCGTTACCTTCTTCTGGATCAGTGCGACGACCAGCCGCTGCCGCTCATCCGTCAGCGCCATCGGCTGGTCGTGGGCGCTGTAGCCTCCTCGCCGCCACTCCCGGCGATACATGTTCTTGCTGTGGGGCTCACCGGCGATGTTCAAGTGGCCGACACGCCGCAGCATGAACCGCTGCACGATGGCTTGCCGATCGGCTTCGGAGAGATCGCCGTCGATCAGGTCCCGGGCGGCAAGCACGTCGGGTGATTCGTTGATGCTCAGTCGACACCGCCGCTGGCCGAGGACATCGAGCTGGTGATAGATGTCGGCGTAGTCGCACTCGAACGGCGTCGCCGACAGCATCAGTACCCGCCGAGCCTTCGGCCGATACCAATCCGGCGGCTCGATGCCGGGATCTGCATGTCCGAGCGCCACGGCCAGCAGGCGATTCCGATTGCTGACGCGTGGACCGAACCCATGCCGCAGGTTGTGGGCCTCGTCGATGATCAGGAGATCGAGCTCCGGCAACAGGCCGTTGATCGCGAAGCCTAGACGCGTAATGAACTCTTCTGGACGCCGAACACCGCGGAGCTGGTCCGCCAGCCAGGGGGCATACTCGCGGATCTCCCTCGCGTATCGCTTGCGTCGATCCGCATCCTTCACCGCAACGCTGAATGTCGTCATGCGGAGGACCGGATCACAGTCCTCGTGTCGGAACATGGCGAAGGCGAGGTCGTGCAGACGATCGCACACGACAGGTGGTCGCACCGGTGCGCCGTGGAGGTTCTTGAACCGGTTGTCCTCAACCCTCCAGTTGACCCGCACGAAGTTCGACAGCTCTTTGACCCACTTCCGCTGGATGTTCTCCCGCGGCGCGATGATCATCGCCCGTGCCTGGGAATCGACGTGCCGCAAAAGACCGAGGACGCCGAGGGCCACGTAGGTCTTGCCCATCCCGACCTCGTCGGCGATGTAGGCGACGTGGTTCGCCGCGAGCATGTTGTACGCCGCCACGGCCCCGTCGAGCTGGGCTTACGCGAAGCCGAAGGCTTGCGCAGCATCAGCCGGCGCGTAGTCGATGAGACGGGAGGCGAAGGCCCGCGAGATGGTCTTCATGCTGTGGCCTCCTCGACTTCGAGGACGCCTCCGAACATCTCCTCATACCACTCGAGGAACGGACCACGCCCATCGTCGTCTGGCATCAACGAATCGCGAAGATCGCTGAGACGGTCGAGCGCTTCCGTCAGGTGTGCCCGGTCATCGCCGCATTCCTCGACGAACGCCGGACGGTCCGACTCGATGCGGGACAGGAGTTGTCGGGCGCAGAGGAACGTGAGATACGACATCACTGCATCACGGTCCTCATCCTCTGCGATCTTCTGCAGGAGCACCGGGAGTGAGTCGTACTTGGTGCCGAACAGAGTGGCCTGGGCGTCCTTCGTCTCGCCCTTGCCGATGGCGGTCGAGAGACGTCGATACTGACGCTCGAAGGCGTGGAATACGCCGGCCACGCGATCGAAGACCGTCTCCGTCACCTGCAGACGGCCCCGGGTGATGTCGAGCCCCTCAAGCGTCCCGGCATCGTCCAGCCGGCGCTCGATGAAGGTGGATCGCTGCTCATCGGAGAGGAGCGACCAGTAACGCAGGATCTCCTCGGGGGACAGGTCCTGGAGGAGCGAGGGGCGGCGGTGCATTCCCTCCTCGCGAACGAGCACGCGCCACGTACCCTTCGGATGATGAATGGCCACGAAGCTGGTCGAGAGGAGGAGCTCCCGGATCGTTGCCGCGGCGGCGTCGGACAAGGCCGTCCAGTCACCCACCTGCGGTTTCGGGATAGAGCAGATCGACGGGCCCGCGACCGTCCGGAGCTCGAGCGGCCCATTCGACGAATCGTCCAGCCGATACTCGAAGGTCTCCCGACTCCAGTCGTACCGCAAATGGATATCGACGTAGACGGGAGTCATCTCGTCGATCTCCGTCTCGACGTTGCTCGCACAGGCCGGCTCGCTGTCGAGTGGATGCAGCCACCATCGACGCCGTCCGGGCGCATCGCTCGTGTCCACGAGGAACGCCGCTTCGAAGTTGCCGGCCTTCGATGCTGAGTGCGCTGCGCTGGTGAGATTGACGGACCCGGTCAGCACGACCTCGCGTCCGTCGCTGCTCCAGAAGCGGTACACCTTGGCGTGCACACGGCGGCGCGTGGTCGCCTCAGCCTTGAGCTTGACGCCGCCGCGCTGCTGGATGCCGGCCGGGAGATCACTCCATGTCGCCACCTCAGCCACGGAATCGCGGAACTCGGGCGTGACCAGTGCATCCCCGGCGTGATCGCGTGGGAGAAACACGCGCGTCTCGTTGGGCTGAGTCACCTCGACCAGATCACGCAGCACCCTCGCATCCCCGCTATCGAAGTAGGGAGAGATGACTTCCAGGTTCCACTCGAACCGATTCAGTCCAGCATCGGCGAGCCAATCAGCGAGCGGCTGCTGCCCATGAAATAGGCGCGTGTAGTAGCGGCCACCGTGCATGCGATGCGTCGGCTCGTTCTTCGTGACGCGAGTGCGGACGAAGGAAGAGATCGTGTCGAGCGCACCGTGATCGTCGTCCGGCCCGCCGAACGCGCGGAGCTGCTTCAGAAGCGACATCAGATCGCGCCGGAACGAACATCTCTCGTCGCTCACATCGCGATCATTCAGCTCCTCGAAGTGACCGGTCTCGACATTCTCCCACCAGCCTGCGCGAGTCAGGTTTGCCGAGAGCGTGCCGACGACGAGGGCCAACGGCGGGTCGAGCCGGAACCGTTGGCCCCAGTCATCGTCGATATGATCCTCGACCAGAACAAGAACAATCTTCGGATGAAAGCACCCGGTGCGTCTGCGCAGCGCAATTCGGGCGAAGTCGAGGTGCGCCGGTGTCGCGTCGTTGGAGATCCCTTCGGCGTCGTAGTACGTTGCAACCGCCTGCGTCGATTGCAGCGCATCCTCAATCTGCACGCGCCGAATCTTCTCGACCTGGTGGAACGGACGATCAAACAGATTCGGGAGAACGTGAAGTTCGAAGAAGCCCGGGTCGAAGGTGAACGTGGTGAACACCGCGGCCCGCACCTTGCGCCCGGCGACGGCATCCTGGAGGGCCTCCCCCAGCACGGCAAGACGATCCTCGCCGATCGCGGCACTCGCCATCAGGCCGCCTCCCCGATCTCAGCGGTCACGTGTTTCAGGGAGTTGAGGAAGTATGAATTCCGCCAGGTGAAGGCCAAATCGTCGCCGCTCGGCAGCTCGC
Organism: Planctomycetota bacterium; assembly: GCA_003696675.1. Lineage (GTDB taxonomy): Bacteria > Planctomycetota > Phycisphaerae > Phycisphaerales > UBA1924 > UBA6054. The sequence continues at coordinate 3,953 of RFGH01000035.1, read as the reverse complement.
TCTCAGTTCCGCGGTACCGCACGTCGAGGATGCCATTCGAGAGCTCGACCCACGGCGCCGCGTTGCGGCGCGCCATGACCTCGCGATTCCAATCAAGCAGCGTGAGGACCGCCGTCTCGTAGTCTCCGTGGTGCAAAGCCTGATCGAGTACGCGAGCGTTCGCGGCGAGATCGCTCGTCGTCAGATCCGCGATCTCCGGCAGCAGCTCGTCGATCCGGGAATCAAGGTTTGGCACTTGCGAACCCCAGCGGTCACGAAGCGCGCTGGCGACAGCGCTGGGAGCCTGCCCGTGGCGCGTCAGCATGAAGTCAAAGATCAGGTCCGCGGGCGCGAGCAGTGCCTCCAAACGGGTGACCCGCCGCAGGTTGTGGGCGAGCGCAGCATCTTCTGCCTTGCTGGCTTCGGCCAGCGCGATGATATCGCGGCGTCCGACCCACTCGTTCAGATCAGTCTCCCGGGCAAGAAGCGACGCGAGTGTCTGCTGTCGGTGGCTCCGATGCTGCCCGGGCGCCCGCGATGCGTCGCGGAGATAGGACCCGTAGAACGCCAACTCGTTGGGAGTCTGCGTCGGGGGCATCGCGGCCGCCATCGCCTTCATCACCGGGTTGCGCTTCGTGGCATCGACGGGGCCGCCATGGCGAACCAGACGGATCACCCGGTCCATCACGGGCTTGAGATGGGGCACGTACTCGTTCTCGACGAAGTCGCGAGCGACGTCGGTCAGCCCGACCGGGCCGTCGGCGAGAAGACCGGACACTCGCGCCGGCACGGAGAACAAGCCCCAGAGGCCGTACGTCTTCTGATCCCCGAGGATCCACCCTTCGGGGCCATCTTCGATCTGGATGCTCCGACTATCGTTCAGGAACTTCCGGACACGCTCGATGCCGCGCGTGTCCTCGGCTTCATTGACGACAAACCGTGCGTAGGCGCAGAGCTGCTCCGTCCGGAGGAAGATCGGAAGGGCGTCGTGCTCCTCGGCGCGCCCGTCGCCGATCAGCAGCTCGCCGAAGTAACGACCGAGCAGCAGAACAGTGAAGCCACGGACCGAGTTGCTGACCGTCGTGAGGTTGCTGACGAGGTGCCGGCCGAACCCCGACCAGACCGGTTGCGCGCCGAGCGGATCTCGGGAGCCTTGGATCTTCGCGCGTGGGTCTTCAAGGGTCAGGAACATGGATGCCCTACATTTGTCAGCAACGGACAATGTCCGCCATCTATGATAATCTGCACTCAGGGCCGGTGCGTTTGCCGAGCGCCTGATGGAGCCGCCCGATGACCAAAGCGCCCCCTGAGATCCTCACCATCGACGAACTCTCGGAGTACCTGCGCATCTCCAAGTCATCGCTCTACAAGCTCGCGCAGGAAGGCAAGGTGCCCGGGCAAAAGGTCGGGCGCCACTGGCGATTTCGAAAGAACACAGTTGATCGGTGGCTGGACGAACGGCACGCAGAGCCGCTCCGTGACGGCGCTGCGGGGGCGCTCTAGCGCGATGAACACCGATCTTCTCATCCCGGGCACCGAAGTCACTCTGCGTGGCATGCGCTGGCAAGTTGTGCGCACCGAGGACTACGAAAGCGGGCGCCGCCTTCGTCTGCGCGGCCTCGGCGCCGCGGTGCTGGGCGAAGAGATCGACATCTTGCCGGAGATCGAGAACGTCACAGCAATCCGTCACGACGTCGATCCGGAGCGCGCCGGGCGACTGCGCGACTGGCTGCTTTATCACCAGGCGTTCGTGCTGGAGCAGTCACTCGGCCCGAATGCGCTGCTGGCCGTCCAGCCGGGTCGGCTGGAGCTCCAGCCCTATCAGCTCGTGCCGGTCGTCCGCGCGATCGAGATGAGCCGGGTTCGCCTGCTGCTTGCGGACGGCGTCGGGCTCGGCAAGACGATCCAAGCGGGTCTCGTCCTGGCCGAGCTCATGGCCCGCCGGCTCGCCCAACGGGTGCTCATCGTCTCGCCGGCTGGGCCGTTGCTCGACCAATGGCGGACCGAGATGCAGGACCGCTTCGGACTGAGACTCCTGGAGATCGACCGGGCCTCCACCGAGCGCATCCGTAAGCAGGTGGAGCTTGGCGCGAACCCCTTCGACCACGCGCACCTCGCGATCGCCTCGATCGACTACCTGAAACAGGAACGTGTGCTCGGGGAGCTGGAGCGCACGTCGTACGACGTGGTCATCATCGACGAGGCGCACCACTGCGTCGATCTTGGCGGGGCGGGCGCCAGCGATGACTCGCTTCGCCGGCGGCTCGCCGACGTCCTCGCCGGCCGATGCGACACGCTTCTGCTGCTGACCGCGACACCACACGATGGCTTTGACCGCTCATTCGCATCGCTCTGCGAGCTACTCGATCCGTCCCTCGTGGATGGCCGCGGCGCGCTCCGCGGCGACCGGTATCGGCAGTATGTCATCCGTCGCCTCAAGCGGCATATTCGCGACCCGAGAACGAACGAGCGCGTTTTCCCCGAGCGGCAGGTCGTGCCGCACCGGATCGTCGTCGATATTGACGAGCGCCCCCGCTTCGTCGAGCTGTCAAGATCGCTGCTCGAACTGGTGGCGCCGGAACTGCGACGCGCGATCCGAGCGAAACGGTACGACGACGTGCTGTCGTTCTTCGCGCTCCTGAAGCGCAGCGTCTCTACGGTCGCCGCATGCCGCGGCACGCTTCAGGTGGTCCTCGATCGTTTCCGAGAGGCCGTCGGAACCCGGGAGGAGTCGCATGAGGCGCGGCGCGAACGGCTGCGGACTTTGCGCGACGCGCGCCGCCGGCTCGACCGCTTCGGCGTCGCGACGGCTGAGGAGGAGGCGGACATCCAGGAGATGGAGCTCGAGGACATCGCCCAGCAGCTCGCCGGGCTCGAGCGCGAAGCGAGGTCAGAGCGGCGCCGCATTGCACATCAGCGCGGGATCGCCGAGTCACTCGAGCACCTGGTCGAACTTGCGTCCGCAGCAGAGCCCGAGGATCCGAAGATCGACGCGGTGGCGGCTCAGATCGGCGCGATCCGTGCCGAGGAGCCCGTCGCCAATGTGCTTATCTACACCGAGTACACGACCAGTCAGGACGTGGTGGTCCAGCGACTGAGGGACGAGGGCTACGAGGTTCTCACGCTCCGAGGCGGCGGAGACATGGGCGCCAAGGAACGCAAGGAGGCCACGCAGCGGTTCAGCACGCAGGACGGCCTCGTCATGGTGTGCACCGATGCAGCCGCCGAGGGTCTTAACCTCCACTACAAGTGCCACCATCTGATTCACTTGGAGCTGCCGTTCAACCCGAACCGCCTCGAGCAGCGGAATGGTCGCATCGATCGTTACGGCCAGAAGAAGAACCCAGTCGTGCGTTACCTTCACCTGGCGGGCACGTTCGAGGAGAACATCCTTCTGCGGCTGATCGCGAAGTACGAGCGGCAGCGGGCAAAGCTCACGTATGTTCCAAACACGCTCGGGCTCACGGCCTCGCCCGAGGAGCGCTCCCGCCGACTCCTCCAAGGAATCATCGATACGGAGGACACGCTGTTCGCGGATCAGGCCCCCTCCTTCACGCTCCTCGACGGCGATCCCGCCGACGGCGCCGAGGACGCGGTGCGAGAGCTGCTCGACGAGATCGACCGCAGCTTCGGCGCGTTCGAGAAGGCGGCTAGGACAAACGACTGGCTCGCCGACGCCGGCCTCAACGCCGACATCGAGACCGCGCGGCGGGCCGGAGAGATGCGATCCGAGGGCGACCGGACGGCGCTCATCGACCTGCCCCCGTTTGTCGTCGATGCGGTGCTCCGCGATGGCGGACGCATTGAGGGTCGAGTCACGGATGATGTCTTCGAGATCCACCTGCCCGGCACGATTGCCCGACGTGAGAAAAACGGGGACGTCGTCACCCTGTTCACACCCGACGCCATAGAAATCAAACTCAACTCCTAATCCATCCCCTGACATGCCCTCGCCCTCTGGTAACTCCTCTGTT
>RFGH01000034.1 GCA_003696675.1 Planctomycetota bacterium | reverse complement strand
GCAGCAGGTGACGGCCCAGGTCTTGATCGTCGAGGACGAGCCGGAGCACGCCGATGTGATGGCCGAGGCGTTGCGCCGGCCCGGGCATGTGTGCACGATCGTGGGCTCGGTGGCGGACGCGGTGCGGGAGTTGCGGGGCGGGTCGTTCGATGTGATCGTGACCGACCTGCGGATGCCGGGCAGCGCCGGGCAGGAGGGTACGGACGCCGAGGGGGCGAACGCGGGGATGCGGGTGCTGGCGATGGCGGCGGAGTTGCAGCCGGACGCCGAGACGATCATGGTGACGGCGCACGGTGATGTGCCCACGGCGCGGAACGCGTTCAAGCATGGGGCGTTCGACTTTGTCGAAAAGCCGATCGATCTCGCTTTGTTCCGTTCGGTGGTGAACCGGGCGGCCGAGGCGGCGGTGGTGCGGGCGGAGTCGGGTGATCTGAGGGATCTTGTTCAGCATGACGGGTTCGAGGGGATCGTGGCGGGGTCGGACGCGATGCGCCGGATTCTCAACACGGTGAAGACGGTGGCGAACTCGACGATCCCGGTGCTGATCACCGGCGAGAGCGGGACGGGCAAGGAGCTGATCGCTCGGGCGGTCCACGCGAACTCGCCGCGGAAGGACCGGCGGTATGTGACGATGAACTGCGCCGGACAGGCGGAAAGTCTGTTGGAGGATCAGCTTTTCGGGCATGTGAAGGGGGCGTTCACCGGCGCGGATAAGGATCGAGAGGGCGTGTTCGAGTATGCCGACGGGGGGACGCTGTTTCTGGATGAGATCGGGGACATGCCGCTGCCGATGCAGGCCAAGCTGCTGCGGGTGCTCGAGTCGGGCGAGGTGGTGCGGGTGGGATCGAACGAGGTGCGCCGGACGGATGTGCGGTTCGTCAGCGCGACCAACCGCGATCTGAAGAAGATGGTGGAGGAGGGGTCGTTCCGTCAGGACCTGTTCTTCCGGATCAACGGCAGCCACATCCATCTGCCGCCGCTGCGTGAGCGGCGGGAGGACATTCCGCGGATCGTGCGGCACGCGGCGGCCAAACTGTCCGAGAGCCTGACGCCCGGTCGTGGCGTTCCTGAGTTTTCGGACGCTGCGATGATGCGTCTGACAGCGTATGGCTGGCCGGGCAATGTGCGTCAGCTGCTCAATGTTGTCCAGAACGCGGTCATCACGGCGGCCGGTGAACAGGCAGGGCCTGGCCCGGTGCGTGTGGATGCGGGGCACATCCCGTCGGACATCATCGCGGGGGACGAGGAAGAGTCCGATATGACCGGCGGTGCTGGCGGGTCGCTGGCGGGCACCTCGCTGGAGCAGATCGAGAAACGGGCGATCCGGGAGACGCTGCAGCTGACCGGCGGCAACCGTGAGAAAGCCGCGAAACTCCTCGGAATCGGGGAGCGGACGCTCTACCGCAAGCTCAAGGACTACGGGCTGCGTTAGGGAGGTGTTTGCCCGCACAGAGCGTAATTTTGAGCGGGCAACGGGCGAGGTTTGCCGTGCGGTGGTGAAGTGCAACCGGGGGGAGGTCGATCCTCGTGAGGGTCATGCTGTGCCGTATGCAGCCTCGCCGGGGATTGAGATGGCTAGATCGCTCCTTGATGATGTTTTGCTCTGTCCGAATCTTCCGTCGCTCCCGGCGGTGGCGATGGAGATTCTGGAACTGACCGATGATCCGGATGTTCCGATCAAGAAGATCGCGGAAGTCGTTCAGCGCGATCAGGCGCTGGCCGGCAAGGTGCTCAAGACGGTCAACTCGAGTTTCTACGGGCTGAGCAAGCCGTGCGCATCGATCGATCGGGCGATGGCTCTCCTGGGCATGAACACGGTCAAGTCTCTGGTGCTGGGCTTCAGCCTGGTGGATGCGACCAAGTTCGCCAAGGGCAGTGGCTTTGATCTGATGGCGCATTGGCGTCACTCGATCGTGGCGGCGACCTCGGCGCGGCTGCTGGCCGAGCGGACGAGGATGGTCGACGCGGACGAGGCGTTCACGGCGGGGCTCTTCCAGGACATCGGCGTGCTCGCGTGCTTTGCCGCGATGGGCGAGCGGTACAACATGGTTGTCGGCCCGGAGCCGCACAGGCGATGGCCCGCTCTGGAGCGCGAGGCGTTCGGTTTCGATCACATGGACATCGGTGTGGCGCTCGCCAAGAAGTGGAAACTTCCCGAGGCCATTGGGTTCGGCATCCAGGGCCACCACAACCCGGACAAGGTCCCGGCGGAGCGGCGCGAGATCGCTCAGATCGTTGCGATCGCGTCCCACATCGCCGAGGCGTTGGGTGATCCCCGTGTGCCCCAGGCCGCCAAGGAAGCCAAGCGTCTGTGCAACAAGTGGTTCAACAAGCGTGCGCCGGATATGGAGTTGTTGCTGGGTGAGGTCGCCGAGGCGGCGAAGACACTCGCGAAGATGTTCGATCAGGACATCGGCGGTCTCGAGGACCCGGCCCGGCTGCTTGCCGAGGCTCAGGAGAAGAGCCTGGAACACCATCTCGAGGTGCAGCGGCAGGCGGAAAGCTTCCAGAAGGAAGCGAATACCGATGGGCTGACCGGTCTGGCGAATCGCAAGCGGTTCGACGAGGAGCTCGCGAAGGCGCAGCACCGGTTCGAGCAATCGGCGGAGCCGGTCGCGGTTATCTTCACGGACGCGGATCGGTTCAAGAGCGTGAATGACACCTATGGCCATGCAGCCGGCGATGCGGTTCTCATGGAGTTGGCGTTGCGTATTTCGCAGTGCATCGGGGAGGACGGCGTGGTCTGTCGGTATGGCGGCGAGGAGATTGCGGTCATCATGCCGGGCACCGGGATCGACAAGGCCGCGATCGCAGGCGAGGCGGTGCGCGAGTGCGTCGCCGCGTCCCCGTTCGACCTGTCGTGCGTCGACGGGGCGCCCGACAAGCTGGCTGTCACGGTGTCGGTCGGGGTGGCGGCCACGGACGGCGATGTTCCGGAGCGATACCAGGATTTCAAGACACTGCTGGGAGACGCGGACGCCTGCGTGTACGAAGCGAAGCGTGCCGGTCGAAACCGCGTGTTCGTCCATCGTCCGAGCCAGGAGCGTCCCGCCGCCGAGGCTCCGGCGCCGCGTGTCGACGGGAAAACGCCCGGACTGCGGATCATGCTGGTCGAGGACGACCCCTTGGCGGCCACGCTGATCACCACCCTGCTCAAGCGCAAGCAGGATGTCCACATCCAGTGGATCGAGTCCGGCACACGCGCGAAGAACGAACTCGCCCAGATGGACGCCGGCGCGATTCCCCCGGCGGATGTTTTCCTTGTGGATCTAAACCTGCCCGGCGTGAACGGCTTTGAGCTGCTGCGTCAGGTGCGAGGATCGAAGTTGGTCGCGGATCGTCCTTTCTTCGTGCTCAGCGGCGAGGAGCAGTCCCGCAGTCGGGCCGAATCGCTCAAGCTTGGAGCGACCGAGTTCATCCCCAAGCAGCAGTTCGTGCAGAATATCGGGCAGTGGCTGGGCGTGATCATGCAGGCGAACGCGAAGGCCGCGTGAAGCCCGGATCACCAGTCGAGCGGCGATCGCCAGATGCGGGCGAGGTCCTCGACGGACTCGTCTGTTTCATTCCAGCGGAGTCGGCCGCTCGAGTCGAGCGTGCCGAGCACGGTGGCCCGAACATCCCCGATCTCGCTCAGCACCGCCTGTAGATCCGATACTTCGAGCAGATAGCGGGAGGGCCCTTCCGCGAATGCCATGATGGGATCCAGATCGGTCCGGCCGGTGAAGCCGATCGGGTTATGTGGCGTGGATCCGGCGATGAGCATCTCGGCGAGCGCGACCAGCACGCCCCCATCGGAGACATCATGCGCCGAGCGCACAAGCCCGGCCCGGATGAGCTGGGCGACTTTGCGCGCCGCGGCGGGGCCTGCGTGGAGATCGACGGGGTCGGCTGGTCCCGTACCACTGCCGAAGATGCGGTCGTGGTGCGAGCCCGCGAGGGATCGGGCAGGAGGACCGATCAGCACAATCGCGTTGCCCGGCTTCTTGGCGTCCATCGTCACGCAACGGCCCGTGTTGGGCACGATGCCGATGCCGGTGATGAGCAGTGTGGGCGGGATCTCGATGGTCCTGCCGTCGTCGGTGGTGAACTGGTTGTTCAGGCTGTCCTTGCCGGAGACGAAGGGGGTGCGATAGGCCTTGGCCCCGTCGTAGCAGCCCTCGGCGGCGCGGACCAGCGAGCCGAGGTTTTCCGGCTTCTTGCAGGATGGCCAGCAGAAGTTGTCGAGGATCGCGATGCGGTCGGGGTCGGCGCCGACGCAGACGAGGTTGCGTACGCACTCGTCGATCGCGGCCAGGGCCATCTGGTAGGGGTCGGCTTCGAGCCCGGTCGCCAGGCCACAGCCGATAGCCAGGCCCTTCGAGGAGCCGGGCACGGGCTCGACGACGGAGGCATCGCCCGGGCCGCGCCCCATCGGGCCGACGAGGGGCTTGGTGATCAGGTTGCCCTGCACCTCGTGGTCGTACTGACGGACGATCCAGTGCTTGCTGGCGATGTTGGGGTGGGCGAGGAGCGTGCGCAGCGCCTCGGCGGTGGTGGGGATCTTGGCGGCGATCGCGGGCGTGCTCGCGGGTTTGGGGGCCGACCAGGTCGCGGCGCGGGTGGGCATGGGGATGCCGTCGTGGAGGAACTCCATCGGCAGGCGGCCGACCTCGGTGCCCTTGTAGCTGAGGATCAGGTCGCGGTTCTCGGTGCCGAAGGTGCCCAGGACGGACAGCTCGACATGCTCCTCGTCGCAGATGGCCTGGAGGGCGGGCAGGTTCTCCTTCGGCACGGCCAGAACCATGCGTTCCTGGGCTTCGGAGATCCAGATCTCGGTGTAGGACAGGCCGTCGTACTTGAGTGGGGCCTTCTCGAGGTGGACCGAGGCGCCGAGCTTCTCGCCCATCTCGCCGACGGCGGAGGAGAAGCCTCCGGCGCCACAGTCAGTGATGGCGCTGTAGAGCGGGCTTGGGCCAGCGTCGCGGGCGCGGAGGATGGCGTCGAGGACACGCTTCTCCTCGATGGCGTTGCCGATCTGCACGGCGTGGGCGAACTCGTCGGCGTGGGTGTCGGTCAGCTCCGCGCTGGAGAAGGTGGCGCCGTGGATGCCGTCGCGTCCGGTGCGTCCGCCCAGGGCGACGATGAGGTCGCCGGGGCGGGCGGCGCCCTTGATCTTGTCGCGGGGCATGACGCCCACACAACCGGCGAAGACGAGGGGGTTGCCGATGTGGCGGTCATCGAACCACACCACGCCGTTGACGGTGGGGATGCCCATGCGGTTGCCGTAGTCGCGGACGCCGGCGACGACCTCGCCGAGGATGCGGCGCGGGTGGAGGCAGCCGGCGGGGACGGCCTTGGTGTCGGGGGTGGCGACGCAGAAGACATCGGTGTTGGCGATGGGCTTGGCGGCCAGGCCGGTGCCGATGACATCGCGGATGCAGCCGCCGATGCCGGTGGCAGCCCCCCCGTAGGGCTCGATGGCGCTGGGGTGGTTGTGGGTCTCGACCTTGACGCATACGGCGTGGTGATCGTCGAAGGCGATAACCCCCGCGTTGTCGACGAACACGGAGAGCGTCCAGTCGATGCCCTCGTTGATCAGCTCAAAGGTAGCGGCGGCGACGGTGGACTTGAGCAGGTTGTGGATGGTCACGCTCCCGTCGTCGTGGGCCTCGTGGCCCGGGCGACCAGGGCGTTTGACGGGGTCGTTCGGGTCGTCGGAGCGATAGTTGATGGTCGCCTTGAGGGTTTTGTGCACGCAGTGCTCGGACCAGGTCTGGGCGAGGGTCTCGAGCTCGATGTCCGTGGGTTCACGCCCGAGGGTGCGGAACTGATCGCGGATGGCCCGCATCTCGTTGAGGTCGAGGAACAGGTGGGCGTCGCGGCTGAGCTTCTCAAGGGCCGCGTCGTCAAGGTCCCGGATGGCGATGTGGCGGAGGCTGAGCTCGTAGGCGTGCCCGGTGGGCAGGCGCTCGGGGTGAAAGGGGGCGGTGTGCACGCCGGTGACGACGGGGTTGGCCAGCAGCCGCTCGGCGATGGCCTTCGCCTGTTCGCCGGATACGCCCTCCAGATCGTACCGCCAGCCGGTCGACACGCGACAACCCACGCCGGTCAGTTCTTCGATGGCGTCGCGGACGGTCTGGGCGGGCGGGTCCATCACGCCGGGGAGGGGGTGGACCTCGACCGAGACGCCGATCGCGCTGCCGGAGCCAATCAACGCGGTTTCGACGACGGGGTTGGCCAGTAGCCTGTGGACGACGGTATCGAGCTGTTCCTCGGTCAGGGCGCCCTCGATCAGGTAGATGCGGGCCGCGTGGGCGTTCGTGCAGGGGATGCCCAGCTCGCTCGCACGGCGTTGGAGATCATGGCCGCGGGGGTCGCCCGCGTTGGGCTTGGGACGGACTTCGACGCGGTAGACGGCGGTCGCGGGCGCGGCGGTGGTGGGCATGGGCCATGGTAGGTTCCGGGACTTGCGGTTTGGTCCGAATACCATGACTCGTGACCGAGCCAGATGCCCAAAGCGATGCCCCCCGCCCCGTGGTCGAGCTATTCACCGACGGCGCCTGCTCGGGCAACCCCGGCCCGGGCGGGTGGGCGTTCCTGCTCCGCCACCCCAAGACCGGCAAGGCCGTCGAGCGTTCCGGCGGCGAGCCAGACACGACCAACAACCGGATGGAACTCCGAGCGGTGATCGAGGGCCTCGGTTCGCTGACGCGTCCGAGCATCGTCGAGCTTTATTCGGACTCGCAGTATGTTCTCAACGGGCTCAAGGAGTGGATGGCGGGCTGGAAGCGCAAGGGCTGGCGGACGGCGTCCAAGCAGCCTGTCAAGAATGTCGAGCTTTGGAAGCAGCTCGATGCCCTCAAGGATCGGCACGAGATCCATTTCCATTGGGTCCGCGGGCACGACGGACACCCCGAAAACGAACGGGTCGATCGTCTGGCGGTCGAGGCCCGCGAACGGATTGCCGCGGCCCGTTGAGCGGGACGATCGCGGATCTTCCGCCCGTCCGAGAAGAAGGTTGTTCTGCCCGGGTTGGAAGGGTTGTGCGGGCTGGGAGTGATGGCAAGCGTGCCCGAACGCCCGCGCGGGTGGGGCTGTGCGGGCGACGGATGGCTTGGTCGGTCACGCCGGGTCAATCGCCGGGTCACTTGGGCCGATGACGGACCCGAGCGCCCGCGTTGCGAGCGGGCCGGGACCGATCCAGGAGGCCGCCGTGGACATCGAAACGATTCTCCGTCAAGCGCACGAAGCCGACGCGTCCGATGTGCACATCGTGGCGGGAGAGCCCCCGACGGCCCGCATCCATCAGGTCATGACTCCGCTCAGCGATGAACCGCTCAAGCCGGAGACCGTGGCGAGCATGTTCGAGAAGATGTCCACGCGCGAAACGCGGGAGATCTTCGCTCAGACCAAAGACGCGGACTTCTCGTTCTATGTCGAGGGTCTCAGCCGCTACCGCGTCAACGCCCACATGCAGAAGGGCGTGATCGGCCTTGCGATGCGTGCCATCAAGACCAAGGTTCCCCCTTTGGCGGCCCTGAACCTGCCGGAGGTCATCGCTCGCCTGACCTACCTGCCCCGTGGGCTCGTGCTGGTCACGGGCGATACCGGTTCGGGTAAGTCCACCTCGCTTGCCGCCATGATCCAGGCGATGAACCAGCGTTATCGCAAGCACATCATCACGCTCGAGGATCCGGTCGAATACCTGTTCGAATCCGACAAGTGCCTCATCGAGCAGCGCGAACTCGGGCGGGACATGATCAGCTTCGCCTCGGGCTTGAAGCACGCGCTGCGTCAGGACCCGGACATCATCCTGGTCGGCGAGATGCGTGATCTCGAGACATGCTCGCTGGCCATCTCCGCCGCGGAAACCGGCCACCTGGTTCTGTCGACCCTGCACACCGTCAATGCCTCTCAGACCGTGTCCCGTATCATCGATATGTATCCGAGCGGCCAGCAGAACCAGATTCGCTCGATGCTGTCGACCACGCTCCAGGCGGTCGTCTCGCAGACGCTGTTCACCCGTGCCGACAAGCCCGGCATGATCCCCGCGGTCGAGGTGCTGCTGTGCACGCCGGCCGTGCGGAACCTGATCCGCGAGAACAAGGTCTACGAGATCCCCAATGTCATCGAAACCTCGCGACAGATCGGCATGACCAGCCTCGACGCGTCGATCGCCGAGCTGTATTTCAACGGCACGATCTCCAAGGAGGACGCCATCGCCCAGGCGGTGCACCCCGACAAGCTGGAGCGCCAGCTCGTCGCGTGATCGTCGTTCCGTTCGGGTTGAGTCGGTCGGGAGATACCCATGCCCAGCTATCGCTTCCAGGTTCGCAGTCAGGACGGTCAGATCCGCACGGGCACCATGCAGGCCGACTCGGCCGGCGCGGCGGCGGCGATCCTGCGCAACCAGGGCGTGCATGTGATCTCCGTCGATTCACTCAAAGCAACCGGCGGAGAGGGCGGCATCCTCGAAAGCATCAGGAAGCTCAATAGCGGCAAGCCGAACCAGAAGCATGTTCTCGATTTCACGACCCAGCTCGCAGTCATGATCCGGGCCGGCATCAACCTGCGGTCCGCGCTGGACGGCATCGCCGACCAGACCACCCACGCCGGTTTCAAGAAGGTCATCCTCGAGATCAAACAGGATGTCGAGTCCGGCCAGCAGTTCAGCCAGGCGCTCACCAAGCACCCCAAGCTGTTTGGCGAGCTTTACATCAATATGATGCGGGCCTCGGAGATGACCGGCGGATTCTCGCAGATGCTCGAGCGGATCGCCGGCTACATCCGCCAGCAGATCGAGACCCGAAAGATGGTGGTGGGAGCCTCGATCTATCCGGCGATCATCGGCATCCTCGCGGTGAGCGTAACGATCTTCCTGCTGACCTTCGTGCTCCCGAAGTTCTACACGATCTTCGAGGGCAAGGAGGATGTGCTGCCGTGGGCGACCACATTCCTCATGACCCTGTCCAAGAGCATGGTGGAGTATTGGCCGTTCATCCTCGGCGGCGTTGTTGCCTTCGCCGGCGGCATCTTCGCGATCACCCGGACGGAGCTGGGTTCGTTCTGGGTCGACAAGCTCAAGCTCAGCGTGCCGATCCTCAGCGGCATGTTCCGCTCGCTGTATATCTCGCGCTCGTTGCAGACCATGGGCCAGCTCGTCAACGCGGGCGTCCCCATGCTCGATACGCTGACGATCACGGGCGATGTTTCGGGCAACAAGCTCTTCGAGGGCCTGTGGCGGAAGGTCCACGGTTCGGTGAAGCAAGGCAAGAAGATCGCCGCTCCACTCCAAGGCAACGGGCTGTTGCCCCGAGCCGTTGTGCAGATGATCGGCGCGGGCGAGGAGTCCGGCAAGCTCGGGGAAGTGCTCGACGAGGTATCGGACTATTACGCCCGACAGCTCAAGGACCAGATCAAGGCGGTTACCGGAATGATCGAGCCCATCATGATCATTGTAATGGGTTCAGTCGTCGGTTTTATCGCCATGGCGATCATCCTGCCCATCTTCAAGATGAGCCAGATCGTTTCGTAATGGATGCTCAAGCCGGGCCCGCGCCCGGGACCACGGCGCGGGCGGGAGGATAAAACCGTGCCCGCGAACCGCACCAGCCGAGCCGCACGACGCCGCATGGCCCGCGCCACGCGTCCGGGCGGCTTCACACTGATCGAGACCTCACTGGCGACCCTTATCGTCGGTATCGGCGTGCTCGCCATGGTGGACGCCCAGTCGTCCTTCATCGTGTCGAACCAGTGGTCCAGCCACGCCGCCAGCGCCACCTTCCTCGCCAACGAGATCCGCGAGCTGACCCGCAATCTGCCCAAGCACGACCCCGTGGTCGGTCTCTATCTCGACACCGACGCCGGGGGTGAGACCACCCTCGTCGGCTGGGGCCCCGATGCGGGCGAAACCACCCTCGATGACTTCGACGATATCGATGACTTCGACGGCATCACCTTCTCCTGGATCGGCACCGACGGGCTCAACGATTTCGATCTGCCCGGCCCGATCAACGCCTTCCGCGAGGTGATCCCCGACCTCAACATCGAGGGCGAGGAGCAAGATGGCGCCATGTTCGGGTGGTCCCAGACGGTGCTGGTCCGCAAGGTTGCCCCCTTTGACTTCGGGCTCGACCTCGACGACGACTTCAGCGAAGCGCCCAACGGCTCATTCCCGGGCCGTGGCGTCGATGAGTATCCGCTCCGCGTCACCGTCCAGGTGTTCTACCAGGGTGTCAACGACATCGAGCCCACGCTCGTGACGGAGGTTATGTGGATCGTTCCCTGAACACGCGGGGGAGGAACCCGATGAGCACCCAGCCCGTCAAACCCGGTCCTTTTCGCCGCCGCATGTTCGGACGGCTCCGCACGCGCCGCGGCATCGCCTCGGTGCTCTCCATGATGTTTTTGATCCTCTTCGGCTCGCTCGTCGCCGCGATGGCCATCGCGTCGACCGGCAACATCCGCACCGCCAACATGCACCTGCATGTGATGCGGGCCATGAGCGCCGCGGAAACAGGGCTCGAGGTGGCCGAGCACCGGCTTCAGGAAGCCGCCTCCCGCTTTGTGGTCGCAGAGTCCGACATCGATGCCGACATGTCATGGGCGCTCTGGACCGGTGACTCGAGCATGATCGGCGTCCACCAGGTCCTGCCCCCTCCGTCCGGCCACCCCGAGTCCGCGCTGCCCGCCGGGATCGCCGAAGCCATTCTCAACGCCCATGCCGCCGATCAGAACCTCTTCAATGGCACCGGATATATCACCGAGCCGGAGATCGGGTCCGCACCAGCCGGCCTGCCCTCCGGCGTCTATGAAGCCACGAACTGGGTCTACACGCCCCCCGTCATGCTCGAGGACTGGCCGGATGGGCAGGACAACCCGCCCCCGTGCTACCAGATCCGCTACGCCCCCCTTGCGGGCGGACAGTACATCCGTGTCATCGTCGACGGATTCGTCTACGACTTCCAGCGCAACAGCCAGCCCATCCGCCGCACCATTACACGCGACTATCGGCTCGCCAAGCGCGTCGAGCAGGCACTGATCGCCCATTCCAAGATTCTCATCGGAAAGAATGTTTCTATCGAAGGCGACATGGGCGCCCGCTTCGACGAGGTGGACTTCGAGAACGGTGATCCCATCGTCATGCGGTCGGACTTCCACGGCATCGACCCTGTCCTTGACGCCAAGATCGAAGACTTCTGGGCCGCCCTGGCGACCAATGATGTCGACGGCGACAATCGCCTCCGCGTCGGCCACCCGGTCGAAGGCGGCGCCGGTCTGGATAACACCTACGACTACGACGGCGACGGTGACGCCGACACCGCCTTCGCCGACGCGACCGGCGACGGCTACCTCGACGAGTTCGACATCTTCATCCGCCACTTCGATACCAACGGTGACAACCGCGTCACTCTGTCCGCCGCCCTTATCGCGGGAACACCCGCGGGCGATGCGATGAGCACCCCCGAGTTCGTCGATTCCAGCGGCCAGCCAATCGACGACGACCTGGCGCTGCTCATCGACGGTCGTCGCCCGGACCGAAACCGCAACGGGATCTACGGCTGGATCGACACCAACAACAATCAACGCTTCGACCCCGAGGAGGAAAATCCCGCGGACTACGACGCCAATCTCGGCGTCTACGGCGACCGGGAGCTCGGCTGGCGCGACGGCTATCTGGACCGCATGGACCAGTACGCCAAGGTCTCCGGCGGCCTGCGCTTCCGCGTCAGCGCCTCCGATTGGGAGAACGGCCAGGGGCCCATCCATGACCGCCTCCGTGGGCCCATCGATCCCGACGGCGAGGACTCGCCCCTCACCTTCAACGCAGGCGACGATGTCCTCCCGGACATCAACGCCTCCAGTTTCGCCGACACCGAGAACGCCCTGATGGACGCTGCCGACGGTTCACCGTTCTGGCAGCAAGTCGCCGACCAGCTCGGCACCACCATCGAGAACCTCGCCACCTGGGAGCTGGACGACAACCCCACCGACGACGAAGCCCCCGCGTTCATCCCTGTCTGGGAGGACGCCGATCTTGACGGTCTTCCCGACAACAGCGCCTGGGCCTACTGGGAGCAGTCCCCATACAACTCGCCCGCATACAGCGATATCTACTGGCGCCCCGTCTTCCGCAACATGGTCTTCCGCAATGTCCAGATCCCTATGGGGCTCAACGCACTGTTCGAGAACTGCTCGTTCATCGGCTCAACCTATGTCCGGTCCTACACCAACAACACCCACCCCATGTGGACCGAGATGGGCACCAACATCCTCGGCTCCGGCGGAACTCCCGAGCCGAAGTATCCACGCTATGTCTACGGCGATGATGCCGACGAGACCGCCGACAACGCCCCTGCCTCTCTGCCCGACACCGCAAAGCCCCCAGCCGCGTACATCCTCATGACAGTACCCGGCAACACACCCCTCGACACCGGGGATGTGCCGCAGGATGAGATCGCCTCATACGGCGCCAGCTACAACCTGCTCCCAGAGCCGATCATCATCGACGGCAACCGAGTCACCGACACGAAACGATACTCCAACAACATCCGCTTCCACGACTCGCTCTTTGTCGGGTCCATTGTTGCCGACACCCCCAGCAACTACACCCAGGTCCGCAACAAGATCCAGTTCACCGGCGCGACGCGGTTCACCACCGTGCACCCGACCGAACCGGACAACGCGTTCCTGAACCCGGATGAGGCCGACATGCCCCACATCCTTTCCAGCTCCATGATGCTGCCCAACTACTCGGTCGACATCGGCACCTTCAACAGCCCGCCGGACCAGGATGTCCATCTGCAAGGCGCCATCATCGCCGGCGTGCTCGACGCCCGCGGCAACACCGAGATCGTCGGCACACTCCTGCTCACCTTTGACCCCGAGCACGGCGAAGGGCCCCTCCAGGATGTCTTCGGGAACCCCGTCGGCAACCCCGCGGGCTTCAACGCATCATTCGGATACTTTGGTACCGGAGACGGCGACTACGAGTCCATCGATCCCGAGGACCTGCCCATCGTCGACGGCCAACGCATCATCGGCTGGGACACCAACGGCGACGGACTCGTCGATGTGCCCTACGACGAGACGCCCCCCGGCGGCGCGGTACCGATCCCGTTCAACGGCTTCGGCAAGATCCGCATCCGTCACGACCCCAACATGCGACTGCCCGATGGGCTCATGCTCCCCCTGAGCATGCCGCCCGTGTCCGGCTCCTACAAGGAGGGCGCGATTTGAAACGCTCACCCCGCCCCGTCCGCCGCGCGTTCTCGCTGGTCGAAGTGCTGATCGCACTGACGATCACCGCCACCCTGCTCACGGCCACCATGGCAGCGCTGGATTCCAGCTTCAAGAGCTACAAAATAACCTCCGAGAGCGCATCCACCAATGTCGTCGCGCGCATTGTCATGCAGCGCGTCACCGCCATGATCCGCACGGGCGAGTCCTTCGGGCCGTATCCGTCCAACCCGCTGCTCAACCCCGAGATCGAGAGCACCTGGATCGAGTTTGTCTCGTTCCGAGACGCGGCCACGGGCATCGAACGCATCGTGCGCCTCGAGCGACGAGACGGTGACGATAACACCGGCCCGTATGAACTTTGGTATGTCGTCACCGAGTTCCAGAACGGCGCCTTCGTCAGCGAGGACGAAGCCAACCTCCTCGTCGGGCTCAACGAGGTCCGCTTCGAACTCGAGTACGATGTCGGGCCCCGCCTCAAACGAGCCACCGTCGATCTGATCATCCAGCCCGACGACCTCCAGGACGCGGCCATCGGCACCAACAAGCTCGAAGCGCCCACCATCCGCCTCGTCGCATCCGCCAGCCCCCGCGCCTACGACGAGTAAGCCAACATCCGTGACTCCCTCCCACGCGGGCCACTGGGCTCGCGTTTTTCATGCGCCCCGCAACGCCTCGATCTCGGCCGGGATCAGCCCCGCCAACTCCGTCGGCGTCATCCCGCCCGTGGCGCCCGTGCCCTCCGCCCAGGCCTCACCAGCCCGCGCATGCGCCTCCACCCCGGCCCGAGCGCACTCGAACAGATCGCACCGCCCGCTCGCCACGCACTGGGCGATCAGCCCCGCGATCACGCCCGCCAGCACATCCCCCGTCCCCCCGGTCGCCAGGCACGGATGCCCACG
>RFGH01000033.1 GCA_003696675.1 Planctomycetota bacterium | reverse complement strand
GAAGAAGAAGACGACCAGGAAGAAGGCCGGGCGGCGCGCCAGGCCCAGGATGGACTTCCACGGTCAGATGGTGCTGTTCCGGTGGGCGTTGGGCCAGCTCGGCGTCGAGGATCTTGCGGACTTCAAGAAGCGGTTTCAGGTTTCGCCCGATTCACCCGGAGGGATCGATGAGCGGACGGGGCTGCACCGGTTCTACGAGACCATCGCCGGCGCGCTGCCGACGGTGGGCGACGGGAAAGTGCTTTCGCTCGATCGTCTTCAGGAGTACGAGCAGAACATCCTGGAGCATACGCAGGCGATCAACACCGCCCGCGTGCGCCACGGCCAGCCGGCGATCGAGTGGATGTACCACCAGTACCTCGCACTCCTGTTCACCGAGATGTTCCTGGATCGGTACTTCGCCGACGCCGCGGGCCTGCGGGACGAGATCAACGGCGTGATCGCCGCCCACAACGACCGGCTCGGCGACGCGACGCACCCGGACTGGGTGGCGCCCTACCCGACGGAGCCGACGGGCGACGACGACGGCGACCCGAAGAACCAGCTCTCGCGGCTCGCGTTCTGGTGCGCGACCGGCAGCGGCAAGACGCTGCTGATGCACATGCACATCCGGCAGTTCAGGCGGCATCACGGGCGCGCCAATCGCGAGAACTGGCCCGCGCTCGACCAGATCATCCTCGTCACGCCGAATGATGGGCTGAGCGACCAGCACGCGCAGGAGCTGACCTGGGCCGGGTTCGAGGTCGTGGAGGTCGGTGAGGCGGGTGTGGACGGGCTGTTCTCGGATCAGGCGCGGAAGGCGATCAAGATCCTCTCGATCCACAAGTTCCGCGACGACCACGGCAAGGCGACGGTGGCGACGGAGGCATTCGAGGGGTGCAACCTCGTGCTCGTCGATGAAGGGCACCGCGGGGCGGGCGCCGGGGGCGAGGGGGCGTGGCTGAGCCGGCGGAACCAGCTCGCCGAGGGCGGGTTCACGTTCGAATACTCGGCAACGTTTAAGGAAGCGGTGCAGGGCGACGAGGCGATGCGCGTGCAGTACGCCCGGTCGATCCTGTTCGACTACGCCTACCGGAGCTTCTACCGCGACGGCTACGGCAAGGACTTTACGATCCTGAACCTGGAGGACGACGACAAGCAGACGCGGTACCTGACCGCGGCGCTGCTGCTGTTCTACCAGCAGATGCGGGTGTGGATGGACGGCGGCGAGCGGATCAAGCCGTTCCGGATCGACAAGCCGCTGTGGGTATTCGTCGGGCACACGGTGACGGGCGGGAAGGTCTCGACCAAGGACGACAAGGTGTCGGTGTCGGACGTTGTCGAAGTGCTGCTGTTCGTCAAGCGGTTCCTCGACGATCCGGCAAGGGCGGTCGAACTCATCAGGAGCCTGCTCGACGAGGGCATGGTGGATAATGTCGGGCGCGACCTGCTGGCGAATCGGCTGCCGCACTTGGATCTGTCGGGCGATCATGCGGCGCTGGCGCGGGAGCTGCACGGGGGGATCCTTCGCGACGTCTTCCACGCGCCGGGCGGAGGCTCGCTCACGGTGCAGCTCTTCCGCGAGGCCGCGGGCGAGCTGGCGCTCAGGGTGGGCGAGGGGGAGCCGTTCGGTGTGGTCAACGTCGGCGAGCCCGGGGTCGTGGCGGAGGCGTGCGAGGCGAAAGGGGTCACGCGGCTGGAGGACGACGTCAACCGGGCATCGCTCTTCAAGGGGATCAACCGCGACGACAGCACGATCAATCTTCTCGTGGGATCACGGAAGTTCACGGAGGGATGGAACTCGTGGCGCGTGTCGTCGATCGGCCTGATGAATATGGGCAAGGGCGAGGGTACGCAGATCATCCAGCTCTTCGGGCGGGGCGTGCGGCTGCGCGGCTACAGGATGAGCCTGCGCCGGTCGTCCGTGCTGACCGAGAAGCCGCCGACGCCGAAGAACCTGCGGCAGGTTGAGACGCTCCAGGTCTTTGGCATCAAGGCGAGCTATATGAACCAGTTCCGCGACTGGATCTTCAGCGAGGTGCCGGAGGCGCAGGAGCGGCAGGTGTGGGATCTGCCCGTTGTGAAGACGCTGCCCGAGCGGCGCCTTCGGACGCTGCGCCTGCGCGACACGATCGACGGCGTGCAGGTTGAGCGGGGGCAGGCGTTCCGAAAGCTCGGGCCGATCGTGCGGCTGCGGCCGCCATCGGAAGCCGAGAATCGGGACCGGTGGCTCCTGAGGCATCCGACACGGCTGAACTGGCTGCCGCGGATCCGGGGCATCCGGGGGGAGCAGAAGGACATCACTGCGGCGCTCGGCGAGGCCGGCGACCTGCCCGAGGCGACGCTCAAGCGGATCCCGATCTGGTTCTTCGACGTTGATGCGCTGCTCTTCGGGCTGGAGGCGTTCAAGGCGACGCGCGGGCTGGACCGGCTTCATGCGGATCGGGCCGCGATCCGGGCGCTCCTCGGGACCGACCACTGGTACACGCTGCACGCGACCGAGGCGGACATGCGGCTGGATCGCTACGAGAACCGCGAGCAGTGGCAGCGGATGGCGCAGCAACTGATCAACGCCTACGCCGAACGGTTCTACCGCTTCATCCGCGGTCGCTGGGAGGCGCCGTACCTTGAGGTCGGCGACGTCGATGCGGACGATCCAAGCATGATCAATAGCTACACGATCGAGACGACGGACCTCGTGCAGTCGGCCGAAGACATCAAACGTCTCGCCGATTTCGTGAATGAGTTGAAGGAGGCGGTGGCCAGCGATCCGCTCGCATCGTGGCGGAAGACGTGGTGGCGGACCGTGCCGTTCCCCGGGCACCTGTATCAGCCGCTGCTGTACGTTGGAAAGAACGCGCAGATCAGGATGAGCCCGGTCGCCCTCAACAAGTGGGAGGCCCGCTTCGTCGATGACCTTGCGGAGTGGTGTCGGGCCAACGGGGAGGGGCTCGATGTCTACCTGCTCCGCAATCAGGCGGTGACCGGACTCGGGTTCTTCCAGGCGTCAAACTTCTTCCCGGACTTCCTGCTATGGGTGGTCCGCGAGGACGCCGAGCATCTCGCGTTCGTGGATCCGAAAGGGCTGCATTACTTCGATCCGGGCGATCCAAAAGTGCGGTTCGCGACCTTGGAGATCCCGCGGCTTCAGGTGATCGTCGAGCGGCAGTGCGCGGATCTCCGGCTGCACGCGTTCATTCTGTCCAACACGCCGTTCGCCAGCCTCGGGTGGTCGAAGGAGGACGGCTCGCAGATGTCGAAGGCGGAGGTGGAGCGGCTTGGCATCATGTTCCAGGTTGACGATGCTGCCGACTACGTGGAGAGGATGATGGGAGCGGTATTGACCGGATTCGTGGCCGACGCATGAGCACCGGGTACGCCATCAAACTTGCGCGACAGAGGAGATCACCTCCTCAATCGACCGAGTTCACCCTGCCACAGATACCTTGGTCGAGAGACACTCGGGCAAACTAGATTCGGAGAGAATCGAAAAGGTGAAGCGACCATTGCGGCACATCTCCATTCGGGTCCCTTGGCATGACACGGCTTGGGATGGTCGTGTGTGCGCTTCCCCGCGGCTGAACGGAACCTGCCTTCGACTGAAAGGCATCGGACAGAGTCGCGACGATGAAGCGGAGGACGCCGTCGCCGGGCTGTCCCTCGATGTCCTTCCCCGCGATCGTTGGCCATGCTGCGTCAGCGAACGCATGACCTTCATGGCTTCATTCGAGATCCTCCAGGAGAAGGTCCATCCGTATGCGTGGGATAAGGAAGGGCCGCACGCCCACTTCGCGGCGACCACACTCCGTCATCCGCCTTACTCCGCCGCGGTTCCATTCTCATGGATGCTGGTCGAGTCCGCCCAGCAGCTCGCCGAGGAGCACGAGCTGGACGTTCGCCTCGAGCGCGAGCCGAAGCTCAGATTCAAGACGCAATGGCTGCAGGAGCGCTCGAATCAGAAGGCGTTGCTTGATGGCTTTGCGGACCACATCAAGCCCGAGCAGTCGCTCGTCTTCTTCTACGCGAAGCATGTCCCCTTCGTTGAAGACAGCGGCGGGCGCCGCATCATCATCGGAGTCGGACGAGTGCTGCACGTGGGATCGAGCACGGAGTACGAGTACGAATCCAAGAGCCTAGGTTCTGTTTGACGGATGGTTTGTTCGACGCTCGTCAGGTAGCGCCCTGGCGTTGTGGTTGTCAAGCTGTCGATCGGCATGGAGGCCGACGATGGCGAGGAAGAAGACTAGGACCGGGCGCGGCGTGGACGGTCGACCCGGACGACGCGACGAGCTGACCGACGAGGCGTGGGAGCGCATCGAGCCGCTGCTGCCGAAGCAGCGGCGCGGCGGCAGGTGGGCCGACCACCGCACCGTGCTCAACTGCATGTTCTGGGTGCTCAACGCCGGCGCCCAGTGGCGCGATATGCCCGAGCGCTACAGGAAGTGGGAGACGGTGTACGGTCGCTACCGGCGCTGGACGCGCGAGGGGCTATTCGACCGGATCCTCGCGCGCCTGCACGTCTCGCTCGACGAGCACGGGCGCATCGACTGGAGCGTCTTCGACGTCGACGGGTCGAACGTGCGCGCCCACCGCGCCGCCGCGGGCGCCCCCGGCGCTTCGAAAAGAACAGGCCGGGCGAGCCGGGAGATCACGCCCTGGGACGATCCCGCAGAGGCTTTGGCACGAAGCTTCATCTTGTGACCGACGGCCGCGGCGTGCCGCTGGGAGCGCTGGTGACCGCGGGGCAGGCGCACGAGTCCAGGAGCTTCGAGGCGCTCATGGACACGGTGCACATCCGGCGTCGCCGCCGCCCGGACGCCGTCGCAGGCGACAGGGCGTACAGCTACCCGCGGATCCGCGCCTGGCTCGCCCGGCGCGGGATCGAGGCCGTGATCCCGGCGCGGCGCAATCAGGAGCCCGTGCAGTGCGACAAGCGGAAGTACCGGCGCCGGAACGTGATCGAGCGGTGCATCGGCTGGCTCAAGGAATGCCGGCGGATCGCGACCCGCTACGAGAAACTCGCGACGCATTACCTGGCCATGGTCAAGCTCGCCATGATCCAGCGATGCCTGCGGCTCCTCGATCCGTCAAACAGAGCCTAGGTGAGTGGCGCTCACTTGAGAGGACCCGCGCCGCATTCTGGAGGTTCGAAAGCTTGCGCCGTCTCGAGGGCCGCTGAGGCCGAGCTGATGGAAGCAGCGGTCGGGCCATTCTGAAAGTGGCTCGAACCCGCGGCCCAGTGAGCCGCAGGGCTCCCGCCGACCGTCTTATCGAGGTGCGGCCCGCGATTCTCAGGAAACTCCTGATGCTGCTGACACCAGCCCATGCTGGCGCGCGTTGCCCCTTCGGACACCCCAGCCCCGAAAGGAGGTCACAATGTGACCGATGCACGCCGATCCGATGACATCCTCCGTCCCGACCGCGCACGAGAGTGTCGGGGGCCGACTGGTCGACTCCGATGGACATGAATTGCCGTTCAAGGGCTGCTCGCTCGAGGTTCGCGCCTCAGGTGGAATGGCGCAAGTGTTGCTGCGACAGCACTTTCGGAACGATTCCGCGAACACACTTCGCGTCTCGTACACCATGCCCCTGCCAGCGGATGGCGCCGTCGGCGGCTATGCCTTCACCATCGGTGACCGGCGCGTGGTCGGGGAGATCGAGGGACGCCGAGCGGCACGCCAGCGTTTCGAGGAGGCGATGCTCGAAGGAAGGGCCGCGGGCCTCGTCGAGCAGGAGCGGTCAAGCATCTTCACTCAATAGATCGGGTATGTGCCGCCCGGCGTGCTCGTCGAGTGTGAGTTGACGATCGATCAGCCGCTGACGTGGCTTCCCGATGGGGCGTGGGAATGGCGGTTTCCCACGGTCGTCGCCCCGAGATACCTCGGCCAGCCTGGGCGGGTGCCGGACGCGGAAGCTTTGGCGGTCGACGTCGTCGAAGGCGGCCTCCCCTCGCGCGGTTCCCTATCGCTACAGGTGGGCGATCCTATCGATGCAAGCGCGGTTGTATCTCCGACTCACGCCATCTGCGCTTCGGGATCCGCGGAAGGCCTCCGCGTCGCCTTCGCGAGTGAGGCCGGTGTGGCGCTCGACCGAGACATCGCCATTCGATGGCGGGTCGGTGCCCCGGAGCCGGGCGTGTCCGTCGAGGTCGCGCGTCCGCACGCCGATGCGCCGTCGAGCAACCACGCGTACGCGCTCGTGACGATCACCCCTCCGAACGTGGCCACCAGCATGCGATCGTCCCCTCGTGACCTTGTGCTCTTGATTGATACGAGCGGCTCCATGTCGGGCGAGCCTCTGGAGCAGGCGCGCAAGATCGCGCTCGCGCTCGTCGATAATCTTTGCGACAACGACTCGCTGGAAATGGTCGAGTTCTCCATGCGGCCAACGCGCTGGAAACGAGGCCCGATCCAAGCAACCAGAGCGTATCAGGGGAAGGCTCGCTCGTGGCTGAATGCGCTGCGCGCCGGTGGGGGTACGGAGATGGCCACGGGCGTACGCGAAGCCGTGCGAGCAGTCCCGGGCGACGATCGCCTCCGCCAGGTCGTCCTTATCACGGACGGCCTTATCGGCTTTGAGTCTGAAGTCGTGCGGGAGGTGCGCGAAGCGGTGGGGCGCGGCTGCCGGCTGCACACCGTCGGAGTCGGTCCCGCTGCGAACCGTTCGCTCACCTACGCCGTCGCTCGCGCCGGCGCGGGTGGCGAATTCCTGGTGGGCCTTGACGAGGATGTGGATTCCACGGTTCGGCGCGTCATCGCCCGCACTTCCGCGCCGTTTATCACGGGCGTCCGCGTGCAGGGCGAAGCGGTGGTCGCGGGGTCGACAGACGTTCCGCGCGATCTGCTCGCCGGCGCGCCCGCACTGATCCCCTTGCGCCTCAACCCTGAGGGCGGCGAGCTCGTTGTCATCGGGAACGCCGCTGAGGGACCGTGGACCGTGCGCACGGTGGCGCCGGGGGCCGAGGTGGGCGCCGGTCGTTCTTGTGTGCCACGTCTCTTTGCCCGTGACGCCATCGAGGAGCTCAAAGCAAGGGCCGCGATGGGTGAGAAGGTCAATGCGGAAATCGAACGCCTCGCGCTCGACCATGCCATCGCGAGCCGCCTGACCTCGTGGATCGCGGTGAGCGAGGAGCCGACGGCGGATCCGCGCGAGCCGGTCCGACGGACCCGCATTGCGCAGGAGCTGCCGGCGGGGCTGAGCGCCGAGGGACTCGGCTTGCGCGAGGCAGCATCCATGGAACGGCTGGTCGTCCATGGATTGATGCCATCCAAGAGGACGTTTCATACGGAGAGTGACGTATCGGTCGAAGGCTTGTGCTTCGATCGAGACCCTTCGGCACCCAGTCGAAAGCCCCCGCGGGCTCGAGGTTGCTCGCGCACGTTGCGGGATGCCGGCCGCGTCGAAAATCACTCCCTTCGTGGCCGGCTGGTCACTCGTGATGAATACCGGATCGTCGTAGAGATCGATGCGCCGGAATCGATGGGTTGGGCGCCGGTCTCGGTGGAGGTTCCGGGCAGCGAAGATGTCGAGATCGACCGGCAGCACACGACACGTCCGGGACGTGTGGAAGCTGGATGCACCATCCGGCTTGTGCTGAGAAGTGTCGGAGGTTTTCCGGCCAATCTCGCGGTGCGCCACATCACGGTGAAGGGAGAGTCCGACGTTCGCACCCTTGTGGTGGAGATCGATGACGGATGACGGACACGGACCGCGAGCTCGAGGCTATCGCCGCGGCGGAGCCTCGTATCCGTCTCAGCCTGTTTCGCTTCTGCAGGTTCGTCGACACAGAAGTGGTAGTGCAGGAGACGCTCCTTCGGATGTGGCAACTCGCACCGCGGTTCACGCCCGACGGAAAGCCGGATGCAATGCTCCGATACGCGATTCGCACTGCACATAACCGGGCGGTATCTGAGGCCCGGCGCAGCAGAACTCAGAACCCGACGGACTTGCCTGATCCGACCGAATTGGGGATGATCGATACGCCGCACTCGGAGCCGGAGCTACGTGAGGCGGTGGGTGGATGCCTAAAGGAACTCCCAAGGCGCCCCCGTTCCGCGATCCGTGCTCGGCTCCGGGAGGCTCATGTTCGGGACGAGGTGCTTGCCGAGGGTCTCGGGATGACCGTAAATACCTTCTTTCAGAACATCCGGCAAGCGAGGCTGGCGCTGCTCGAGTGCTTGCACCGCCACGGATTCGCGCTCGGGATCGATCCATGAGCGAGTCATCTAAAGACATCGACCTGCTCGTCGAACGCGTCGTCAGCCCGTGGCGTGAACGGTCTCCGAGCGGAGAGATCAATAGCTCACCGGCTTGGCATGACCTTGCGGAAGACGATCGG
>RFGH01000007.1 GCA_003696675.1 Planctomycetota bacterium | reverse complement strand
GCCCCCTTCGACCTCGTCGTCCACCCTTTGCGGCAGTTCCCCTTCGGCGACGGCACGGAGCCCGACATCGCGCTCGTCAACCTCGAGGGACAGACCGTGGTGGTCTACCATTACTCCGGCTTCGGCGATTTCACCTACAACTCAGGCGTCGCATCGATGCTCCCGGCTGGCACGTTCGCCAACAGCATCGCGGCCGGCTTTGAACTCATGCGGAATGAACTCAATCTGAACTCTGTCGCCGTTGACCTGGCGGTGTCCGACAGTGGCTTCAACGGCGGCGGCGTCCGCGTCCTCGACAACGACGAAGGCTCGGGCCTCTTCCCGCTGCCCAAAACACAGTTCGGCGATATCGCCAATAATCACCCCCTTGTCGGGGACGGCTCGATGCCGACGCGCGACGAGCCGCGCGGCCCGGGCGCCGTCTGGGTCCGCCCCGCCGACACCCCGGCCATCGTCA
Organism: Planctomycetota bacterium; assembly: GCA_003696675.1. Classification (GTDB taxonomy): domain Bacteria; phylum Planctomycetota; class Phycisphaerae; order Phycisphaerales; family UBA1924; genus UBA6054. Next base: position 1,638 of record RFGH01000007.1, on the reverse strand, counting down.
CCCGCGCCGTGCGCACGTGAGCCCGTGTGGCTGGTCTTGAACGTCAGCCCTTGTCGTTGAGGCGTTTCATCTTCTCGAGCGCCTCCTCGAGCTGCTTCTTGAGCAGCCGGACGCGGAGCAGGGACTTGACCCGCGTCACCAGCTCCAGGCGCTGGACGGGCTTGGTGAGAAAGTCGTCCGCGCCGCACTCGACGGCGCGCTCCACGTCGCTGATCTCGTTGAGCGCCGTCACCATGACGATCGGGATGTCGCGCCACGCGGCGTTCTGCTTGATCTGCTGGCAGACCTGGAACCCGCTCATCCGAGGCATCATCACGTCCAGCAGGATCAGGTCCGGCGGGTCGGCCTCGACCTGGCGCATGGCCTGCACGCCGTCGGACGCCGACCGGATCGCGCAGCCGGTGTCCTCGAGATAGGCCCGCAGCAGCTCCAGATTCTGTTCGTTGTCGTCCACCACCAGCACGGCGGCGCTGGTGAGGTCCGCGTCGTCGATGGCCTCGGCCGCCGGCTCGTCCTGGGCGTGGGTCGGCATAGCCGGGCATCGTCCCACGCCCCCGCCCGGCGGTCAACGGCCCCCCACCGGCAGGCGGGACCCCGGCGGGCGTTCGCGCGAACACATCCGCCCCGAAATCGGTATAATCCACCGTCGACGCCCTACATCTGGCCAGCAGCCGCGAAAGGCCACAACCGATGGTGTACGCCAAGCCGCTCTCGCGCATCCCGTGGGAGGATCAGTTCAACACCCCGTCGCTGACCGACCTCCGCAGCCACTACACCCGGCAGCTGGGCCAGCTCGTCGAGACCGCCCGGGCCCGCGTCCAGGCGTTCGCCGGCGTCGCCGAGGACCTCCAGTGGATGGGCCTGCCGTGGCGCTGGACGCTCGTCTACCAGGTCCAGGGGTGTGAGGGCCACGCCCTGGCCTACCTCATCCCCCACCGCGAGAAGCCGATCCTGGCCCTGCCCCTCTCCGACGAGCAGATCGCGACCCTGCCCATGTCCCGCCTGCGCAAGTTCATCCGCGAGGGGCTGGAGCACGGCCGGCGCGTCGGCGACACACGCTGGGTCGCGTACGAGGTCACCAACAAGACCCATCTGGAACTGGTCATCGACCTCGTCAAGCGCAAGCACAAGGCCCTGACGAACGCGCGGTGACCCCGGCCCGCGCTGCGGCCTGCGCGGGATACACGCTCGCAATCAACCAATCTTCTTGGCCGGACACTCGTTTCGGGGTGTAACTTTATCCGATCGAGACGTTTCTGGTTGACACGGGCCGGCGCGAGCGCCTGTTTCGGCCATGAAGACAACCGACACTCGGCGCCCGCGAACACTCTGCTTCTTTTTCCTCGTCGCGGCGGCGTGCGTGACACAGCCGGGACGCTCCCTGGCGGCTACGCCCCCACCTGCCGGGGCTGAGACACAGATTCTCCGCTCGCCCGACCTCACCGGCGACGGCTGAGGCGCTCAGGCTCGTCGCTCTTAATCAGCCCGGCGTGGTCACGATCACCGCGACGGTCACCACGCCCAGCGGTGAGCGCTGCTCGCGCACGCACACGCTCGGGATCGTCGCGGTTGATCTTGACATCGACAGCGACAACAACGATCGGTTCGAGCCGCCGGCTCGATCGGACGCCGAGGACG
>RFGH01000032.1 GCA_003696675.1 Planctomycetota bacterium | reverse complement strand
TAGAGCCAGCTCACCTGCGCCGCGTTCAAAGACACCCCGTTGATAAAGCCGACCTCATCGACGTTCCCCGGCGCCACGTTCCAGGAGTTGCGCCCCGCCGTCCCGAAGAGAGTAAAGGCACTGCTGGCATCGTAGGCCGCTCCCACGCTGCTCGTGGAGCGCGTATCGGCATCCACGCTCAGCCAGGCCTGCCCCGCCGCCGCATCGTAGCCGAAGGCCACGAAGAACCATGTCCCCGTCGCCGGACGGGTGCGCTCGGCGATGGTGGTGTAGCCGCTGCCATCTGCCGACCACACCAGCCGCAGCTTGCCCCCGGTCCCATAATCGGTGTGATAAAGCGCCCAGGCTTTCTCGCCCGCCGCCTCGCCGTCCTTCGCGATGATGTATTTGTAGTCAATTGTCGAGGCCGTGGTCAGCCGTACCCACGCCCACACCGTAAACGAGCTGGTCGGGGAGTTGACACCGGTGTCCGCCCAGATAAAGCGAGTCGAGCTGGTTGGCGCGGTGCTCGCCTTCCGGCTGCCTGCCCCCTGAATTTTGGTGCTGGTATCCTGCGTGAGGTCGCCGCCGTTGTCGCTCAGGTTATAGCCGTTGCCCGTCGCGTCTACCGCCGCTCCGCTGGCCTCGTCCATGCTCCAGTAGGCCGTCGCCGTCGCCCCGAGCCCACCGCCGCCCCCGCCGCCAGGGGGCGCGGTGACCTGGTAGGGGTTGACGACGAACACGGCCGCCGCCGCCAGCCCGGTGCTCAACACCGCCGCCGCCACTGCGGCGGCTCCCTTTGCATGTATCCACGCGCGCATGACTATGGCTTGTCCATGGTTGAAATGGCCGCCGTGCCACCGCCGTCCACCGGCGTGCCGGTCGAGCCCACCGGATAGTTGAGCTGGCTCCGGTCGATGCCGACGGTAAACCCGTCCACCACACCCTGCCGCACGTTGCCCGTGCCGACGTCGGGCACGGTGGCAAAATAGGTGCCGGTGGTGCTCATGTTGTCCACAAACACAATGTTCCGGTGGTAGCG
>RFGH01000031.1 GCA_003696675.1 Planctomycetota bacterium | reverse complement strand
ATTTGGGGGTCGATCGGTCGTGGCATCATCCACCCCCATGTAGCGGGCTAGCTACGCTAGCCGGCTACATCGGGGTGGATGATGCGCATCCACCCATGCAGCGGGCTAGCTACGCTAGCCCTGCTGCATCGGTGGATGCCCGACCTCCACCGTAGGTGGAGGTCGGCCGATCCCACCGTAGGTGGGATCGGGCGATCCCCCCGCTACACCGCCCTACCGTAGGTAGGGCTAGTGTAGCTAGGGGATCGCGCCTCACCAGCTACAGCCATGTCCCTCACCTACCCCCTAAAGGGGTAGGGAGGGACAGGGCTGTAGCTGGGAGGCTAGGGGTGGACTCCCCTGCTGTACTAGTCCCCTAACGGGGACGGTACAGCTGGGGGAGTCCACCCCGCGATGCCCCTAGCCTGCTCCGTCAGGTACTCCGTAGGAGTACCGACGGAGCGGGCTAGGGGCATCACCCATCCATCCATCAGCCCTACTACCACCCTTAAAGGGTGGTGGTAGTAGGGCTGATGGCTGGATGGCTGTTGGTGCTGACCCTCCCCACCACCTACCACCCCTTAAAAGGGTGGTAGGGTGGTAGGGGAGGGTCAGCACCAACAGGCATTGCTGCAGTGGCATGCCGTCCCTACGGGACGGCTTGCCACTCCAGCAATGCCCGGGTTGACCACTACGTGGTCAACCCGGCGATGTGCCATCCCGGCACATCAGCCCTAGCCCCTACAGGGCTAGGGCGATGTGCTGGGGATGGCACATCGGCATGGATCCAGCGAGTCCAGGGGTTGTCCCTAACGGGACAACGCCTGGACGAGCTGGATCCATGCGCCAGGCTACGCCCTGTCCCACCCTAGCTTAGCTAGGCTGGGGACAGGGCGTAGCCTGGCCGGGACCTTCGGTCCCGGGACTAAGCCAACCAGCTTACGCTAGTTGCCTTAGTCCCCCGGAGGACCTCCGGGGAACCCCTAAAAAGGGTTCCCCTGGGAGGTCCTCCGGGACGATTTCGTGAGAAATACGATCTTCGATCGTGGTTTTTCTCACGAAATCGTGGCAAAATTCAGCGTAGT
>RFGH01000030.1 GCA_003696675.1 Planctomycetota bacterium | reverse complement strand
CCGCCGGCTGGCGGGTTTCCGTAAGTTGCGGACTCAGCCAGACTTATGGAAAAAGCGGGTGATCGGGATCGAACCGACGACATTCAGCTTGGGAAGCTGACGTTCTACCACTGAACTACACCCGCGTGCAGTTGGATGCATGATATACCCACCGGCCGCGGCCGGCGACTCCGGTCAGGGTCGGACCCGTTCGATGTGGTCGGTCGGTAGCCAAGCCTCCACTGATCCCATCTTCACAAGTGCCCAGCCGGGGCGGGTTTCGCGGATCGAGCCTTCCGTGCCGGCTGGGACCGGGGTCTCGAGCGCGGGGGGGTAGACGGCCGCGTCCGGACCCGTGCGGGCGGTGACGGCCTGCAGGACCACCACCGCGTCCGGCGATCTCGCCAGTCGGTCGTCCCAAGCCAATGCCCCGCCAGCCAGCACCGCGAACGCGAACATGCCTGCCGCCACGGAGCGGGCGTATGGGATCGGTCTGTGCAGCCGAGCGGCCAAGATGCTGCACGCCGCGAGGAAGGTCCCCGCTCCCGACCAGAACAGTCCCGCACGGGGCAGATACGGACGCGCGGCGCGGATCGCCGATCGGGCCTTGCTCCCCGTGTCCGCGGGCGTTGCAGACGCAACCAACGATCGCGCATGGGCCAGAGATGCCTGGATCTGCGGGTCGGACGGATCGGCTTCGGCGGCCCGCCTGTACGCCAGAACGGCCCGGCCGAGGTCTCCGGCGAGCAGGTAGGCGTTTCCGAGCGCCCGTTGGGCGGCGGGGTTGTCGCGGTCTTCGAGCAGGAGTGAGCCGCGGAGCAAGGTCGCCGCGTCGGCCGCGATGGTCTTCGCGCGGCCAGGCTCATCCCTGGAGAGCTCGGCCGCGCGGTCGAGCATCGTGATCGCCTGGGTGAGTTGGTCGAGATCCCGGCCCTGCGCTTGGGCATGAGCTGTCAGGCACAAGAGCACCGCGAGGGTGAGCCGCTTCATGGCGTTTCCCCCTTTCTCTTCGTCCCGAGACCGCGGCGGAGAGTACGAATTGCGAGCCGGGCATCCTTCGGGGAGATCGGCTGCGATGCGCCGGTCTCATCCGGCTCGATCGCCTCGCGGAGGATCCGCTTGACACCGGGATGCGCATCAAGCCGTTCCACATCGGACGCCGCGACCGCACTCGGTTCCGCACCGAGCATCTCAGCGACCGCGGCACGAACTCCAGCAGCCGGACTTTCACGGATGGTGAGGTGCTCGGCCCGCCGAAGTGCACGCCGCCGCCGGTGGTACGGATGATTCGAGCGACGCCGAAGACCCAGGGCGACGGCCGAGGCCGCGAGCAGAGCCGGACCCGCTGAGAGCGTAACAACGGCCGGTGCGGACGCCAGCGTGACCCGCAGACTGAACGGCGCGGCCGAAAGGATCTGCTCCGCGGTCGGTGGGGCCCAGAAGGCAGGATCGGCCGGTGAAAGTGTTGGTCGTGCCGCCCTCGCGGTAGGGCCAGGACGGGTGCCCGGCGAGATGACCGCATCGGCGATCGTTGCCTCACGAACAGCCCGGATGTCGAGCTGGATCGGATCGGACATCACGGTGCTGTAGGCACCCACCTCGGGATCAAAGGTGTGCACGATGACGGGCGGGATGTTCTTCACCTTATCCGAGAGCGCACGCAGCGTCGTGACAAATACGCGACGACCGCGTTCTCGGGGCTGTTCCTCGGACCAGCCTTCTGCCGAAACGCGGAACGCATCCTTGAAACGGGGATCGGTTGAAAGATCGGGAAGTGAATCGGCGCCGGTCATCGGCTCCGCGCCGCTCAACTCAGCTCGCAGGGTGATCGGATCACCCACATTCGCAGTGGTGGGCGTCGCCATGGTGCGGAGTGTGTACGAACCGATGAGCCCGTCGTAGTCGGCGGGGCGCCCCTCGGTCGGGATCGGCCGCACATTGAGCACAAGCGGGTTGGACTCGGAGTATGCCCGGGTGTACGAGCTCCTGCCGGTGAAACGATCAAATACAACCCGCAGCGGTCCGAGTGTCTGTTGTCCCGGCGTGGTGGGGGTGATGAACAGGTAAAACCGGAGTTGCACTTGGCTTCCACCGCTCGGCGCGAACACCTGCTCGATGGAGGCATAGATCGGCCGCCCGAACCACCTGAACTCCGTCACCCTTCCCGAGGACGCGGACGGCGGCGTTTCGGAGGGTTCGACACGCAGGCCGGGCGGGATCGGCGTGGTGTCGAAGGTCCAGTCATCTACATTCTGTGTCACGGTCCAGGTTACCGTTGCACGGATTGTCTCACCCACATACACATCTGTCCGAGGGACGCTGATGTCGATTGTGAAATCGGTCGATGGTTCGGGAAGCAATGCTTCGAACTGGACGGGCGGCGTGGCCAGTGTTCGCCCATCGGTCAGTGTGACCTTGGCCTCGGGGATGGTGATCAACCCGGGCTGGTTCGGACGCACGCTGAACGCATAGACGACCTGATTCAGACGGACCTGCCGCCGTTGGCCGTTCACGATCTCGGTAGAGATGGTGGATTGCTTCGATTGCCCGCTGAATCCAGCCGTGACGGAATCGGGGAAATCGACAGCGGGTAAGGCACGCGCCGCGCTGTCCGCCACAACGACGCTGTAGATAACCTCGTCTCCGACATAGACCCGGGACTTGGAAAGAGTCGCATCTACAGTCTGGGCCCGAGCCCATCCGCACGCCAGCGAAAACAGCATCGCAATCAACAGTTTCATGGCCATCATCACCAGTCTCGCTCTACACGCTGCCGCCCGGTCTTCTGGAGATAACGCATCCGTTGCTGCCGCTCGCTTCGTTCCTTCTCGAGAAGTGACTTGGCGAGCGGTGTGATTTCGGGCGAGTCGCTTTCCGGCGGCTGGTCGCCTTGCTGGGGGTTGTCCTGCGGCACGGAATCCTGCTGTGGGGTCTGATCGCCTTCCTGTGTATCCGACTTCTCAGGTCTGATCCGCTCCGCAGCCTCCCGCAGCGCTTCGGCGGCTTTCTTCTGTGCTTCCGCGGCGGCCTCGAGGTCGTTGTTCTCGATCGCATCAGTCGCGCGCCGCTGCGCCTCACGAGCCTGATCCAGTGCGTCTCGCGCTTCCTCGCTCGCCCCGGCCTCTTCCGACCGCTGGCGCGCCTCTTGTGTTTGCTCCGAGAGGGCATTCTGGGATTCCGCGGCGTCTTTGTTCTCGGATTCCTGCGGCTCCTGTGTGGAATCAGCATCCGTTTGCTGTGCCCGGCCCTGGGTCTGCTCTGCTTGTTGCTGCTGTTGCTCGGCCAGTCTCTGGAGCTGGTCGGCCAGTTCCTGCTGCATCTGCTGTTGACGCTCGAGCTCCTCGCGTGCCTTCTCGAGCGCACGGATCTCCCGCCGAACCCGTTCCGTGTTGGCGGCGGCCCGCGTGTGGTCCGGCGCCAGATCGAGCACGCTGCGGAACAGGTTCGCCGCCTCTGTCAGTCCAGCAATCCTTTCATCGATTTCCTGCGGCGATGCAGGGGGTGTTCCCGTGCTGGCTGCCTTGTAAACAGCATGCGCGAGGTTGAAGCGGGCCTCGGCCCGCAAAGCGGGGTCTATCGCATCCCGATCCGCTTTGCGGAGCAGCGACTCGGCCCGATCGTCACCCAAACCCAGTGCGATCGTCCCGGCGTTGTACGCGGCGTTTGACGACAGAGACGGATCGATCGTCCGTTCGGCCAGAGCCACGAGCGCGTCGATCTGCTCGGTGCCCGGCTTCTCTACACTCGTCAGTTCAGCGATCCGCCTGCGGGCCACACTCGGATCAATGAAGCCAACATCCTGCGCCATGACTGCGCCACACAACAGCATCGGTCCGACCAGAGTCCACGCCTTCATACCGATCGACTCCTCACGACTGGCTGTCGGTCCTCCGAGGGAATCAGCACACGCTCGGCGATCAGCAGCAGAACCGCCGGCCAGAGGAACCACAAGAACCGTTCGGAATACTGAAGACTCGTGGCCCTTTCGAGCGATGTGGAGCCGGCGGCGGCGATGATGTCACGATAGAGCGACGGCAGATCCACAGTGCCAGTCCCGACCTCAATATAGACCCCCCCCGGCGTTGCACCCGCGATGTCGCGCAATGTCGATGATTCGAGACGGGTCGTGACCGTCTGCTGGGAGTTCTCAGAGGTGGGGATGGCCGTTCCGCCCTCCGACCCGATCCCGATTGCGATGATGCGCACCCCGCGCTGCGCGGCAGCCTGGGCAGCCGCCACGGGAAGCGACTCCTGATCCTCCCCGTCGGTGATCAGAATGATGTCCGTGTATGTGTTCGCCGAATCATCGTTTCGCGGAGGCACCACGAGTTCCATCGTCTTGCGGATCGCATCACCGATGTTCGTGCCGCCCCGGGAAACCGACGCAGGCGAGAGCTCGTCGAGCATAAGGCTGAAAAAAAGCCGATCATTACTCAATGGCGCACGAACGGACGCGCTCCCAGCGAACGCAACCAACGCAAACCGATCTCCCTTGAGCTCCCGCACAAGATCGCTGATCCATAGCTTGGCACGCTCGAGCCGATTCGGTGCCACATCCGTCGCCAGCATCGATCGCGACACATCCAGCAGAAAGATCACATCCCGGCCGGTCCTGTCGCTTTCGCGCTCGACCGGATCAGACTGTGGTTGCGACATCGCCACGCCGAGCAAGACCGCCGCGCCCGCAGCACAGATCGAGCGGCACACAACAGGCCACCAGATACGCCGCCCCGCCAGTGTGTCGTGCATCGCCGGATCGGCAAACCTGGCAAACCGACGCGATTGTCGGACCCGCGCCGCGAACACCAGCAACGGAAGCACCACCGCCGCCGCGACCAGCACAAGCCATTCCGGTTGTGCCAACTGCCATGTGCCCGGCAGCGGCAGGGGGGGGAGCCCGCTCATGGCAGCCTCCTTCCCACGAGGCCCCGAAGCAGTAGCTCAACGCCCAGCAGCAACACACCGACCGCGGCGGGGCGGTGATATAACTCCCGGATCTCCGTCGACTCGCTTACACGGATCGTCGTTCTTTCCAGTTCGTCAATCCGGGCATAGACGGCAGGCAGGTCCGCAATATCGTTCACGGCCCAGAACTGCCCGCCCGTGTACTCCGCGACGGCCCGCATCTCCCGCTCATTGACCGCCTGCCCGATCGGCACACGACCGAGATTCGTCAACTGCGTCGCACCGCCTCGAATCCCGATGATATAGATCCGGTTGTCCCACTCGGCCGCGAGCCGGGCGGCGTCCGAAGGAGAATACACCCCGTCGCGGTTCTCGCCGTCGGTGAGCAACACGATCGCCTTCGACTTGAGCTTGAAGTCCGGATCGCCGGTTTCTTCCTTCATCAAATCTTCCGAGGCTTTCAGCCGTGCGTTGGCCAGCACCAACGCATCGCCGATCGCGGTCGAGCGCTCCCGCTCATCACGGGCCACCTGCACGCGGTCAAGCGTGTCGATCAGAGCCTTGTGCGACTGCGTGAGGGGCATCAGGGTGTCGGCATATGAGCCGAACACGATCAGCCCGAGCAGATCCCCCGCCCGTCCGCGCAACTGGTCACCATCTCCCAGAACAAAGTCACGCACCACACTCTTGACGGCTTCGAGTCGGTTCATCCGCTCGCCGCGGAAGATGACCGGCTCATCCATCGAACCCGACCGGTCAACCACAAGCTGCAACGCCACCGCGTCCTTTGTGCTCTCGCTGTGCGGAATCAGCTCCTGCGGCCGGGCGAGGGCGTACGCGAACGCCACGATCGCGGCACAGCGGACGAGACCCGGGATCCAGGACGCGGGTCGCCGCCAGGTAAGGCCGGCACCCATTGCCCGCCGCAGCACCGGGTTCACCACCGCTGGAGCATTTCTCCCGCGCCACCACGACAACACCGCCCAGACCGGGATCACGCCGATCAACAGCAGCGCCCAGGGTTCGGCCAGCCGGAACATCACGCACGCACCTCAAGCAACGCCAGGGCATCGGCCGCGATATCCCGGGCGCCACGCCGTTCACCATCCTCCGGACCGAATCTGGCACGCTCGCACTCTCGCAGCAACGCACGGAGCGCCACCGTGTCGCATTCGGCTTCGAGGGCAGCAACCGCCCGATGTACCTCACAAAGGTCGCTCTCGCCTTCGACCGGCGAATCCGCGATCGCACGCAATCGATGAATCGGATCGAACTCAGGCTCGCGATCCACCGGTCGCGGACGGGCGAGCAGATAACCCACAACCCCTGCCCCCAGCAACACAGCTGCTGCGAGCACGCCCGCGGGCAGGCCGTCGCCCTCAGGCGATTGCGGCGGCAATGCGGGCGACGGCGGGCTGATCACGCCGTCATCATCCGCCTCGAGCACGGACTCCACACGCACCTCGAGCGGCTGGCTCGCCAGTGTTCCGTTGCCGCCGGACCCCTGCCACGAGACCGCCACGGAAGGGATCGGGTACACGCCGTCCAAGAACGGCTCGAGCACCACCGTCCGTGCCCGCTCGATCAAGCCCTCGCCGCTCAAGCGTGGCTCGCTGTCGACGGTGTCCACAAGCGTCCACCCAGCCCCGGCCCAGTCCGGCTCAACAAGCGTGACCGGCTCCCCGATCGGCCGCCGAACGGTGATCCGCACCCGCAGGCGGTCCGTCGTTGTGATGGTCGACGCATCCGCCTCAACCGTGAGTTCAACCCCAGCGCCCGCGTCGGTCGCGGTGGTGGCCACGCCCGTTTCCGTCGCAGGAGGCTTCTCGGGCGTCGTCTGGCCGCAGCCCAGCACACAAAATGTGCCGAAGAATACCGCGATGGACCACAGCCCGCGGTTCATGCCCGTCGCTCCCTCTGCTGGAAGTACCGTGCCAGATCATCCCCGAACGGGCGATCGGTGGAGACCCGCACGCGATCGATCCGCGCCCTCCGTAACGCCGTGTCGATCCGGTCGTCATCCGCACGAGCCGCCGCCTCGTATCGGGCCCGGACCCGTGCCGAGGATGTATCCACCGTCACACGCTGCCCAGTCACTGGGTCAACCATCCGCAACAGCCCAACCGCGGGCAGGACACGCTCGCGGGGATCCTCGGGCGTAACCGCGATCACATCATGCCGCCGCGCCAGCAATCGAAGCGGGCGAGCCCACGCAGGATCGTCAGCCGACTCCAACCCGTCGAGCAGGTCGGACAGGAGAAACACGATCGCTTTGCGGCGCAGAGTTCGATTCAACTCCGCCAAACTTTCGTCGAGCGGCGTCCGATCCGCCGCGGGTTCCGCGCCCAGCAACTCACGGATCACCCTGAGAGCGTGCGTGCGACTGCGACGCGGCGGAAGATGGACCGGTCGCGCCGCCCCCAGCAGATGCAGACCTACCAGATCGTTATTCAGGCCCGCCGCCAGAGTCAGCACCGCCCCGATTTCCGCCGACAGCCGCAACTTTGTCTTGCTGGTTGTTCCGAACGCGCTTGTCGGGCCCGCATCCACCGCAAGAATCACCGTCAGCTGCCGCTCTTCCTCGAATCGCTTGACGAACGGATGGCCGGTCCGGGCCGTCACATTCCAATCGATCCAACGCACCTCGTCACCGGGCTGATACTCGCGGACTTCAGAGAACTCGATGCCCTGACCCTTGAACGCGGAGTGATACTGCCCAGCCAACAGATCATCCACCCGCCTCCGGGCTCGGATCTCCAGCCGCCGCACCTCGCGCATGAGCTCTTCGGTCAGCATCGCGTTGTGCTCCTCCAGCCCGCCGGATCAGGGGATCGGGATGCGATTGAGAATCTCCTGAACGATGTCTTCCGGGGAGACGCCCTCGGCCTCGGCCTCATACCCGACAACCACGCGATGGCGGAGCACATCCATCGCGACGGATTTGATATCAGAGGGCGTCACGAACGCCCGCCCGTTCAGCAATGCATGCGCCCGCCCCGCCTTCGCCAGCGCGATCGACGCCCGCGGCGATGCCCCAAACTCAATCAGTTTGCCCAGGTCCATCGCGAACCGAGTCGACGCCGCACCCGGCTCCCGTGTTGCGTGCACAATCTCAACGATGTAGTCACGGATGCGATCATCAAGGTGCACCTGCCCCGCGGCCCGTCGCGCCGCCAGAACCTGTTCCAGCGTCACCACCGGGTCGATCTCGGGCGGAGATCCCACCACCATCCGATCAATAATCGTCCGCTCGTCCGACTTGGTCGGATACCCGATCTTCAGCTTGAGCATGAACCGGTCCACCTGCGCTTCGGGCAGCCGGTAGGTTCCCTCCTGCTCGATCGGGTTCTGTGTCGCGAGAACCAGGAACGGGTCGCCCACCGAATATGTGGTGTCCCCGATCGTCGCCGCACGCTCCTGCATCGCTTCCAGCAACGCAGACTGCACCTTCGCCGGCGCGCGGTTGATCTCGTCCGCCAGCACCAGGTTCGCGAAGATCGGACCCTTCCGCGGCGTGAAACTCCCCTCCTTGGGGTCGTAGATCAGCGTCCCGATCAGGTCCGCTGGCAGCAGGTCCGGCGTGAACTGGATCCGCGAGAACTTCGCGTGCATCGCCCGGGCCAGCGTCGTCACGGTCAGTGTCTTGGCGAGCCCGGGCACACCCTCCAGCAGCACATGCCCCCCGGTCAGCACCCCGATCAGCAACGCACGAACCATGTGCGACTGCCCCACAACAACACGCCCGACCTCGTCGGCCAAAGCCTGCACGGGTCGGGCGGCGTTGAGAATCTCGGCTTCATTGGCGACGGCGGTGGTCACGGCGCGTTCCTCCTGGCCGCGGGGTCCACGGATCGGTGCTCGACGCGTTCGTCCGATCCATCTGGACGCCGCAGACGAGCGATCCCGTCACAATACCGGATTGGCACGGGCCGGGTTCGGGCACATTCCCGGACCAAGCCCAGTCATCAGGCGCTCGGACCGCGGGGCGGCTGGCCCGGGTTCAACTCGATCGTCCCGAACTGCTCCTCATACTGCCGCACGGCGTTCCCCAGCGACATCACCAGCCGCTTGGCGCCGGCCCAGTTCATGATCACCCGCGAGCCCACATGGAACACGATCGTCGGCGGCTGGTTCGGGATCTGCATCGGGATGTTCATCCCGAAGTCCATCACCACCTCGTCCTGGGTGTTCGAGGTCCGGATGGTGTTCGCATATGTCGAAGTCATCTTGCTCTCGTCGATGCGGAGCTGGATCTGCTGCTGCTGGGGCTGATTTCCGGGCTGGGCGTCTGCCATGGGTCGGTGTCCTTTAGAACGGAATCATGAATGAGTGCCGGAGGGGGGACTTGAACCCCCACTCTGTTTCCAGAAGCGGATTTTGAATCCGCCGCGTCTGCCATTCCGCCACTCCGGCAAGCGGACCAGATGGTAGACGCCCCCGCACCCTCCAGTCCTCCAAATGTCCCCTTTCTGACCCGATCAGCGCTATGCTTGCCGTCCTGCCGGGCCAATCCGGCGGGGTCGGCCCGGGACGGAGGCGTGCCCAGGCGGGTCGGCCATGTCCAGCACGCGGCATCGAGGTAAAAAGATGTCTGGCACGAACCAGGTCAAAATCGAGGATGTCGGCCCCTGCCGCAAACGGATCGCCATCGAGATCCCCGTCGACACCGTCAACGAAACCATCGAAGAGTCCTACGAAACCATCGCCCACGAAGCCGCACTCCCCGGCTTCCGCAAGGGCCGAGCCCCCAAGCGACTCATCGAGAAACGCTTCAGCAACTATGTCCGCGACGAGGCACGCAGCCGCCTGATCTCCCGCGCCTATCAGGAAGCCGTCGAGAGCAACAACCTCAAAATCCTCGGCCAGCCCCCCGCCAGCGCCTTCGAGGGCGTCGAGCTCGAAATAGGCAAGCCCCTTTCCCTCGAAGTTGAGGTCGAGGTCATGCCCGAGTTCGACCTTCCCGCCCTCAAGGGAATCAAGGTCCTCAGACCCGACACCGCCCTTCCCGACGGCGTCATCGACCAGGAAATCAAGAAGATCTGCGTCAACGAAGGCACCCTCGAGGATCGCGACGCCCCCGAAGCCGGCGACTATGTCATGGGCAAGGGCGTCATGACCGATTCCGACGGCACCGAGCACTACAACATCGAAGGCGCCGTCGTCCAGATCCCGGAGAAGGACGGTGACGGCTCCGGCATGATCCTCGGCGTCATGGTCGCCGACTTCGCCAAGCAGTTCGGCATGCCCAAGCCCGGCGAGACCGCCACCGTCAAGGTCAAGGGCCCGGAGAACCACGAGGTCGAGGCCATCCGCAATAAGGACCTCACCATCGAGTTCACCGTCGCCAATGTCTACAAAATCATCCCCGCTCCGATCGCCGATGTCGTCGCCAAGTACGGCCTGGCCAGCGAAGAGCAGCTCCGCGAAATGGTCTCCGCCCGCCTCAGCCAGCGCGCCGAGGTCCAGCAGCAGGCCGTCATGCGTCAGCAGGTCGTCAAGTATCTCGCCGACAATACCAAGTTCGACCTGCCCGCCGGCCTCACCGCCCAGCAGGCAGCCCGCAATCTCGAACGACGCCGCCTCGAACTCATGTACCGCGGCGTTGACCCCAACGAGATCGAGAAGCACATGGCCGAGCTACGCTCCGCCTCCAACGAGTCCGCCGTCCGCGACCTCAAGAACTTCTTCATCCTCAACAAGGCCGCCGAAGACCTCGGCGTTCAGGTCGACGAGGGCGAACTCAACGCCCAGATCGTCCGCATCGCCATGGAGCAGGGACAGCGCCCCGACGCCGTCCGTGACGCCATGATCAAGAACGGTCAGATTCAGACCCTCTTCCAGCAGGTCCGCGAGCACAAGACCCTCGACGCCATCCTCGCCGACGCAGAGGTCGAGGATGTCTCCGCCGATGAGTTCAACAAGCGCATGAAAGAGGCCGGCTGATCCGCCACTCCGTCAAGTGTCTCGAAACGCCCGGGCCATCCCCGGGCGTTTTTCTTATGCCCATCACATCGTGTGTTCCGACACTCTCGAACAGCCTGATACACTCGATAAAACTGAAAAACACGCCGGATTGCAGACCCGCTGTGCATGATCGCGTTCCTTCTTTGTGCCCTGTGGCCCTGGACCACGCGAGCCGTGAGGCTCACACCCGCCAGGTGTGCAACCTTGCAGCAGCAAACCCGCACATCCCACGACTCGAGACGGCCGGCCAACTGGCGTGCAAAGAGCGCACGCCGCGACCAGGAACACAAACATCCCGTCGCTCATCCTGACCGACGCACTGATTCTCTTGTTGCTCTGGCGTGCGCTGACACCGGCCGTCGAAGCGAGCCGCGAGCGTCGCGAATCATGCCTTCCGGGGACCCTCACCCCGCGCCTTTGCCAGCCGCACCTCATCAAAGTGCTGGTTGATCGTCCCGCAGTCGGGGCAGATCACGCCGTAGGTCCCCGCGTGCTGCTCGGACAGATCCTTCCCGCACCCCGCGCAGGTCGGCACGCTCAGCCGCGACGCCATCGTGTTCACCAGCGCGGCCGCCGTAATCAGCGCCACGCCCAGCGCCGGCAGCACCGGCACCGACAACCAACCCACGATCGCCAGGGCCCCCAGCACGGAACCCAGCACGACCGCAAACGCACGCAGGCGGAGCTTGTGAAGCCAATCCATGGAAGCCAAATCTCCCTCGCAGGGCCCATGCCCCGCTCCACCCATACTAGCCGATTCCCCCGCCCGAAGGGCACATCCGGGCTCCCATCCGAACCGCCGACACCCTATCATTTTCACACTACAGCGGCCGATATAGGTCGATAATCTTCCGCAGCCGGTCCGGGTTCGGCAGGTGGTTCACCTGCACCTCCACCCCGTCCTGCCCCGACGAAGAAATACCGATCTTGCCCACCTTCCACACCCGTTGCCAGAAGGTCTGATCGACCTGCACATTCCGAATGTTGTCGTGCACCACCTCGCTCGTCGACCGCCGGAAAAACCCGTTGTGCATCGTCGTCCGCTTCGTCGTGACCACCAGCGCCGCCGAGAACCGGTCAACCCACCACCACGCCAGCACCAGCGCCGGCAGCACCACCATCGGCCAGAACAGGATCTTCCAGCCCCAAGGCTCCGGCCCCATCGCCACCCAGATCAGCCCCGCCACCCCCCCGACCAGGATGGCCACCGCCAGCATGAACCGCCCCGCCCGCGAACGGAACCAGCACCGACGCACCTTCAGCACCCGCACTTCCGGCCCATCATCCGGCGGATACCCCGCCGCAGCCGCCCTATCGACCCTCTTGGATGCCGACGGCGCCGCCGACACCGTCCCGCCAGCCCGATCGACACCCGATCAGCCGCCGGCGGAACCCGGTTGACATCGCCGCAGTGGGGGCACTCGTACTTCCCCCCGCCCATCGACTCGGGCACTTCCAGCGTCCGCTCGCAGTTGTCACAGGTGATACGGATCATCGCGTCCCCCATCGGGCCATGCGTCAGGTCCAAAAGAGCCTACCGCGCCCGGAGGTGGTCCGGACGCGGCGGCTGTGGTGGTACTTGGGATTTCCAGGCTCAGGCTCTCAGCCGTTCCACTTCCGGGTTTCGGGACCCGTGTACGCCGCCCGCGGCCGGATCAGCCGGTTGTTCGCGTGCTGTTCCATGATGTGCGCCGCCCAGCCCGACACCCGGCTCGCCACGAAAATCGGCGTGTACTGCGGCACCGGGATGCCCATCGTGTAGTAAGTCATGCCGCACGGGAAGTCCACATTCGGGTAGATCTTCTTCTCCTCTTCCATGATCTTCTGAACCGCCTCGCCAAGCTCAAACAGCTTGACAAACTCCGGCCCGCGCTTCTCCGCCGCCTTGCGACCAAGGCGGTGCAGGATCGGCGCACGATGGTCGCCGTTCTTGTACACCCGGTGCCCGAAGCCCATCAGCTTCCGCTTCTCGGCGAACGCCTTGTGCATCCACTCCGAGATCTTGTCCGGGTCGTTCTCCGGCCCGATGTCACGCCGAATTTCGCTGAGCATGTCCATCGCCGCCTCGTTCGCCCCGCCATGCAAAGGCCCCTTGAGCGCCGCGATCGCGCCGGTCATCGCCCCGTGCATGTCCGCCAGCGTGCCCGCAATCACCCGCGCCGTGAAGGTCGATGCGTTGTAATCGTGCTCGGCGTACAGGATCAGCGAGACATCCATCACTTTCTCGTCTTCGGCGCTCGGTTTCTCACCCGTCATCATCCACAGCAGGTTGCCCGCGTGAGACAGATTCGGGTCCGGCGCGATAAAGTCCTTCCCGTCGATCGCGTTCTGCATGTGCCCGATGATCGTGGGCACCTTCGCCAGGATCCGCTTGGCCTTTCGCAGGTTCGCCTCGGCCGAGTTGTCCTGGCAGTCCCGATCGAAGTGACCGCACACCGACACCGCCGTCCGCAGGATGTCCATCGGCACCGCGTGCTGATTCTTCACCAGCTCCGCCGAGTGCCGCAGCATCTGCTTGACCATCTCGGGGATCTCCCGCTCGGCCAGCAGCTCCTGCCTGAACCGCGCCAGCTCGTCCTGCGACGGCTTGTGCCCCTCCAGCAGCAGGAACGCCACCTCCTCAAAGGTCGCGTTCGCGGCCAGATCCGCGATCTCATACCCCCGATAGATCAACGCCGACTGTTCGACATTGCAGATCTCCGTCTCCCCGGCGATCACGCCCTCGAGACCCTTCGTTACCGGTGCGGCTGTGGCGGTCGACATGTCCTTGCTCCCTCATTGGTCGGCCGGATCGAATGAATCGGCTTGAGGATGGTATGCCTGCCGTCTTCGGCATGTTTACACGGGAAACTCCCAAGCCGTTCCCGGCGTGTACCCGACCATCGCGTACAACTCCTGCCGCGTCTGCATCCCGCCCAACTGCCCCTCCAGCGTCCCTTTCTCTTTCAACTCCGCCAGCATCCGAGTCACCGCCCCCATCGCGATCCGCAGCGTCGACACCGGGTAGATCACGATGTCGTAGCCCAACTCGCCGAACCGCTGCAGCGAGATCATCTCGGTCTTGCCAAACTCCGTCATGTTCGCCAGCAGATACGGCCGTCGGTCCTTCAATGCTTCCATTGCGTGCGCAAACCGCCCGAACTCGTCAGCCGTGGCCAGCCCCTCCGGGAAGATCATGCTCGCCCCTGCCTCCACATACGCTTTCGCCCGCTGCACCGCCGCGTCAAAGCCCTCCACGCCCTTCGCGTCCGTCCGCGCGCAGACGATGAAATCCCCGCCCGAACAGTCCAGCGAAGCCTTGGCCGCCCACCCGATCTTGCTCGCAGCCTGATCCACGGGGATCAACGCCTTGCCGTCCAGGTGCCCGCACCGCTTGGGGAACACCTGGTCCTCAAGATGCAGCCCGGCCGCCCCGGCGTGGTTGTATTCGATCACCGTACGCCGGGTCATCTCCTCCTCGCCGAACCCCGTGTCGGCGTCCGCGATCACCGGCAGCCCCGATCCGGTCACCACCTCCCGCACCACCCGCGTGAAGTGGTCCAGTGTCAGCAGCCCGATGTCCGGCACCCCCGCGGCCACCGAAGTCGCCCCACCCGATACATACGCCGCCCCGAACCCCGCGTCGCGCACCGCCATCGCCACCAGTGCATTGAACGCCCCTGGCGCCGCCACCACCCCTTGGTCCATGCGTTCGCGGAGCGTGCGGCCGGGGTGCTGCGTCGTTCTCGGATTCGGCATGACCCATCGTACGCGCCACCCCGGTTCGGGCGTTACACTGCGCCCATGCGAGCAACCACCCGACGCGTGGCGATCCTGGCCGGCCTAGCCGTTTCCATCTCGGCCGGCTGCACCGGCCCGCGCCTCAAGTCCCGGCAGAAACAGATTGCCCAGCCAGAACCCGCGACCGCGCCCGCCGAGCCACGCATCGTCGAGTCCGTCGTCGACGCCCGGCTCCGCCTCGCCGCCGAACCCCGCGACGGCTCGGTGATTGTCATGGGCCAGCCCACCCCCGAACAACTCCGCGCCTTCGCCGAAGACGGCGGCGATACCGTCATCAACCTCCGTACCGCCGAGGAGATGGACAAGCTCGACTACGACGAGCGGGCTTTGGCCGAGGAACTCGGCCTGCGATACATCTGGATGCCGATGTCCGGCTCCCAGCTCGACCTCGCAAAAGTGCAGAACTTCGGCGCGATGCTCCCCGACGCCAGCAGCGAGGTCCTCCTGCACTGCGCCTCCGGCGGCCGCGCCAGCGGCATGTGGGCCGCCCACCTCGCCGTCAACGAAGGTCGCACCGACCGCGAGGCCCTCATGCGGGGGCAGGCCGTCGGCCTGAAAGGCAGCATGGAACAGATCGCCAAACGCATCATGCTCGAAACCCCCGACCGCGTCCTCGCCGCCGTCGATCCGGCCAACCTCCGAGGACATGTCGACACGCTGGCTTCGTTCGGCACCCGCCACACGCTGTCCGACACGTCCTCCGACACACGCGGCATCGGCGCCGCCCGCCGCTGGGTCGCCCAAGCATTTGAGAACGCCGTCGCCGATTCCGGCCGTTCTGGCGACCTGACCCCGCGTGTCGAGTTCGATTCACACACCGTCGAGCCGGACGGCCGGCGGATCACCGAGCCCGTCGAGGTCGTCAATGTCGTTTGCACCATTCCCGGTGCGGACCCCGTTTCACGCGACCGGCTCTACTATGTCCTCGCCCATCTCGACTCCCGTGCCAGCGAGGCGAACGATGCGATCTCGGACGCGCCCGGTGCCAACGATGACGCCTCCGGCGTTGCCGCCCTGATCGAACTTGCCCGCGTGCTCAGCCATGAGCGGCTGGATTCGACGATCGTTCTGATGGCGACGAGCGGCGAGGAGCAGGGGCTCTACGGGGCGCGGCTCCATGCTCAGGCGGCCAAGGCCGCGGGCAAAGACATTCGCGCCGTTCTGAACAATGACACCATCGGCAACCCCGCCGGCCCCGGCGGACTCATGGCCCGCAACGAGGTCCGGATCCTGTCCGAGGGCATCCCCCTCGAGGCGCTGGCCCAGGACCCCGACCGGCTTGCCGGCTTCGTCCGTCAGATGCGGATGCTCGGTGCAGAGTCCGACGGCGTCAGCCGCCAGCTCGCCCGCTATATCTACGACATCGGCGAACTGCACCATGCCCCGGTCCGGGCCAAGCTGATCTTCCGGCCCGACCGCTTCCTCCGCGGCGGCGATCACACCCCGTTCAACGAGCTGGGGTACGCTGGCGTCCGATTCTGCGAGGTCTACGAGGACTACACCCAGCAGCACCAGAACATCCGCACCGAGAACGGCATCGTCTACGGCGATCTGCCCGAGCATGTTGATGCCGCGTATCTCGCCGATGTCACCCGGCTCAATGCGGTCGTGCTGGCCCATATCGCCAACGCGCCCTCGGTGCCGACCAACGCGCGGATCATCGTGGCGGAGCTGACCAACGACACGACGCTGCGGTGGGATGCCAGCCCTGAGCCGGATGTGGCGGGCTATGAGATCGTCTGGCGGGAGACGACCAGCCCGGTCTGGCAGGATTTCAAAGATGTGGGTAACTCGACGGAAGGGACGGTTGATCTGAGCAAGGACAACTGGATCTTCGGCGTGCGGGCGTACGACCGGGACGGTTACCGCTCGCCGGTGGCGTTTCCGATGCCGGCCCGGGAGTAGTTCGGGAGCATCGCGTCCAGGATGGTCGCGGGCTGGGGGTCGAAGACGAGGCGGTCCATCGTCGAGTCGGGGATGAGGCCGGCGGCGTTGGCGTTGGTCATGAAGGCGCGGAGGGGCTGGTAGAAGCCGCCGGTGTCGAGGAAACCGATCGGTTTGTCGTGGATGGCGAGTTGGTTCCAGGTGATCGCTTCGAAGATCTCGTCGAGGGTGCCCACTCCGCCGGGCATGGCGAGGAAGGCCGCGGACCGTTCGGCCATCAGGGCTTTGCGTTCGTGCATGGTGGTGACGACATGCAGTTCTGTGCAGCCGGTGTGGGCGAGTTCGGCATCGACCATCGAGCGGGGGATGACGCCGACGACGGGGGCGCCGGCATCGAGGGCGGCATCGGCGATAACGCCCATCAGCCCGACCCGGCCGCCGCCGTAGACCAGGCCCATGCCGCGCTCGGCGATCAGACGCCCGACCTCCCGTGCGGCGTCGGCGAAGGCGGGGTCTTTGCCGACCCGTGCGCCGCAGAAGACCGCGACAAAGGGGCGGGGATCACTCATAGCCATCGCGGGTGTGGATCTCGAAGTCGTGCAGGTCGCGGATGTCGTCGGCGGACTTTGAGCCGAGGTTCTGGAAGCGGTTGATGATGTTGGTGGGGTCTTCCTGGACGAGCTTGCCGAGGAGCTGGAACTTGTGGGCGAGGATGCCCTTGAGATCCGCGGTGGTGTTGCGGGCGTGGCCGGCGGGGTACATGACCATGCCGGAGTCGAACTCGGTGCCGTCGGTGTCGGTGATGATGACCGAGGTGGGGATGCCGTCGGGGTAGCGGCGGTCGTACTCCTCGCCGCCGTGGGCGAACTCGATGCGGTCCATGAGTGCGCGGGTGCGTTCGTTGTGGATGGCGTCGGAGGCGTAGTCGTAGGGCTCGAGCATGAGGTCGACCCAGCCGGCTTTCTGGGCGCTGAGCGCCTTGCGGAGCAGGGTGGCGACGATGTAGACCATGGAGTGGTCGGCGGACTGGCGGGTGGTGGGGTTGCGTTTGGCGGGGTCGCCGATGATGCCGAAGGCGGGCTCGTAGGCGGTGATCTTGATTTTGGCGATCTTGGAGCCGCTGGGATCGTCGAGCAGGTGGGGTGCTTTGTTGAGCAGGTCGATCATGGCCTGCAGGGCGCCGGCGGACTGGTGCTCGTAGAGGCCGAGCTTGAAGTGCATGCCCATGACGGCGAAGTCGTCGCCGGCGCGGCTGAGGACAAGGTCGAAGGGGGAGGCGTCGGCTTTTTTCGTGTTGGCCGATGTTGCGCCCACCTTCTGGAACATCTGCCCGGGGCCCTCGAAGATGCGGAAGATCGCTTCGGGGTTGCGGAAGATATCGCGCGGGCCGAGGAAGCCGGCCATGGAACGCTTGACGCTGAGGACTGCGAACTCGGTCGAGATGGCGGCCGACGCGCCTTTGGAGTCGGAGAGCTGCTTGCCGGCGCGGATGGCCCTGAAGGGGATCGCGTGGGCGACGGTCATGCCGATGGCGGACTCGATCTGCTCGGCGGTGGCGCCGAGCATCGCGCCGAAGACGGCGGCGGATGCGATCGCGCCGTGGACGACATGATCGATTTTGTAGGTCTTGAGACTGAAGACCTCGGCGAGGCGGCCGCGGATCTCGTCGTGGAGAACCATCGCCTTGAGGGCGTACGCGCCGTCCTTGCCCATGAGCTGGGCGGCGGCGATGGCGACCGAGTAGAAGTCGTTGTGGCCGAACTCGCCGGCGGTGTGGTTGAGTTCGGGGTTGTAGCCGAAGTTGGTGCCGTTGGAGTCCCACTCGCGGACGGCCGAGCAGTTGGCGACGATGGCTTTCTCGGGCTGGACTTGTGTGTTGGAGCCGAAGACGGTCGCGCCGCGGCGTTTGGCCCGTCCGATGAGGTGTGTGGCGTCGGTGACGGGGTACTGGAGAGCCTCGTTGCGGAGGATGGTCGGGGCGTTGGTCTTGAGGGCAAGGGCCGAGAGGCCGCAGAGGACGGCGTCGGTGAAGAAGAGGTTGGTGCGATCGAGGACGGCCTGAGAGGGCTCGCCGCGTTTGGCGGGGTCGTCGGAGAGGAAATCGATAGCGAACCGGGCGATGCCCAAAGCCTGGTTGGAGTCGGCGGGGAGGGTGACCTGGGTTTCGGAAGCGACGGCCGGCATGATGGCTCCTTGGGATCTCTGACGGGGGCTGGGTGGCCCGAGTTCTCGTGGGTGGGATGGTAGGGGGG
>RFGH01000029.1 GCA_003696675.1 Planctomycetota bacterium | reverse complement strand
CCCCCCTACGGTTCGTCCCATGTCCGACCCGGCAAACATCCTCCCCGGCGTCCCCTCCGACCCGCTCCCCTACAAGATCGCCTGCCTCTGCGACTTGCGCGACGCGGAGGGCCGCGTCCTCCTCCTCCACCGCATCAAGGCCCCCAACCAGGGGCTCTGCAGCCCCATCGGCGGCAAACTCGAGATGGCCAGCGGCGAGAGCCCCTTCCAGTGCGCCGTCCGCGAGATCAAGGAAGAGGCCGGCATCGATGTCCCCGTCGAACGCGTCCACCTCGGAGGACTCATCGCCGAGACCGCCTTCGAAGGCCGCGGCCACTGGCTCCTCTTCTACTTCCGCGTCCTCGGGCCCGTCGATGTCCGCACCGGACCCATGAACGAGGGCGAACTCCGCTGGCACCACCCCGACGAGATCGACGCCCTCCCGCTGCCCAAAACCGACCGCGAGATCATCTGGCCCATGATCCGCCGCCACGAGCGCTCCGGCCCCAACGGCATGCCCGGCTTCTTCAGCATCCACATCGACTGCCGCCGGGACGAGCTCCGCTGGACCATCGAGCAGGAAACCCCCGTCAACGCCCTTCCCGAGTAAGCCCTGCTCGGCTCCAGACCCGGAACCGGCACCGCCCGATCTTGCCGCAACGGTCAAGAAGCACCCGGCGTATCCGTATACTGGTTCGATGCCGCCCAGCACACCCCCCATCTCTCTCTGGAGGTTCATCGCCCTCCTCGCGGCCACCCTTCTGGTCTGGTCCAACGCGTTGGCCGCCCAGAGTGACGCCTCGACCGACGGACAGGCCCGGCGTTCACCGGCCGCAACCCCCGTCCCCGCGTACCGCCAGGCCGACAAGGTCGTCGTCATCACCCTCGAAGGGGCCATCGACGCCATCTCGGCCATGTCCGTCCGCCGACGCATCGCCGAAGCAGAGAAGGCAGGCGCCAACGCACTGGTCCTTGAGGTCAACTCCCCCGGGGGCGAGGTCGGCGCGGTCCTCGAGATCACCAACGCCATCAAGGGCTCCTCCATCGCCAACACCGTCGCGTGGATCAACCCCGACGCGTACTCCGGCGGCGCGATCAGCGCCCTCGCCTGCCGCGAGATCGTGACCTCCTCGCCCGCGTCCATGGGCGACGCGTTCCCCGTCACCATGGCCCCCGGCTCGCCCGGGCAGATGCCCGGCAGCCTCCGCGGCCTGACCCCCGCCGAGCGCACCAAGATCCTGCCCGTCCTCCTCGCCGATGTCACCGACTCGGCCCGACGCGCCGGGTACGACGAATATCTCGTCCAGGCCATCATCATCGACGGCATCGAACTCTGGTGGGTCCGAGACAATCGCACCGGCGCCGAGTTCGCCATCAACGAGTCCGAGTACCGCATGCTCTTCGGACGCCAGCCCGTCCGCGGCAAGCCCCTGCTCGCCGGTGTCACCGGCGGCGTCTCTACCGCGCCCCAGCGCCCGGACGCCGAACAGGCGCCCGAGTCCGACACCCCCACCACGGCCACCGCACCCGCCGGTGAAGACGCCCGCGCCTTCCGGCCCGCCAGCGAATCGCTCGAAGATGTCGCCCGTGAGTTCGACTCGCCCGAACGCACCGACCTGCGCATCGAACTCGAATCCCAGCGCCCCGTGCTCACGCCAGACGACGCCGGCCACTTCACCGACCTCGGGTACCTCTGCGACGGAACCTCCGCCATCGTCATGCGTGAGGACCAACTCAGACGCTTCGGCTTTTCCAACACCGTGATCCAGAACGATGAGCAACTCAAGGAGTACTTCGGCGCCACGACGCTGATCCGCATCGACGAGAGCTGGTCGGAGAAGTTCGTCCGCTTCATGACCGGCATCGGTGTCCGCTTCGTGCTGATCGCCGTCATGCTCCTCGCGCTGTTCATCGAGATGGTCAGCCCGGGGCTGACCATCCCCGGCACCATCGCCGCGGCCTGCCTCGTGCTGCTGCTGGCCCCGCCCGCGCTCGTCGGCATGGCCGGCTGGTGGGAGATCGCGGCGATCGCCATCGGCATCGTGCTGCTGGCGCTCGAGGCGTTCGTGATACCGGGGTTCGGCATCTTCGGCGTGCTCGGCATCGTCAGCCTGTTCGGCGGGCTGCTGGGCACCTTCATCCCCTCGGGCAGCTCGCTGGCAGACCCGTCTACGCAGGCGGACCTGGCTCGGGGCGCCACCGCCATCGTGCTGGCAATAATCACCGCCGGCATCGGGATGTATTTCGTGAGCAAGCACTTCGAACGCCTGCCCATCCTCGACAAGCTGATCCTCGGAGCGCGGGAGGACGAGGAGGTCCTCGCCGAACGCGCCGAGATCGAACTGCTCCAGGCCGCGGGCCGCCCATCGCAGGACGACCTGGCGGTGGGCACGCTGGGCCGGGCCGTGACCGCGCTGCGCCCGAGCGGGCAGGCCGAGTTCAACGGACAGGTGATCGATGTGGTCTCCGATCTCGGACTGATCGACCCCGGCACGCCGGTTCGGATTGTCAAGATCGAGGGCTGGCGTGTCGTCGTCACAGAGGTCCGCGCCCCGGAGGTCGATAACGCCAGTAACGCGGAAGGAACCGCCTGATGGAAACGCTGCTGATCGCCGGGCTCGGGTTGCTGGCGCTGTCGATCCTGCTGATCGTGCTCGAGGCGTTCGTGCCCTCCGGCGGCATCATCGCGGCAACCTCGGCGATCTGCGCCGTCGCCGGCGTGGTGGCGCTGTTCCGCGTGTCCAACACATGGGGCTTTGCCGGGCTGCTGACCGTGATCGTGCTCGGCCCGATGGCGTTCCTCTGGGGGCTCAAGATGCTGCCATCGACGCCGATCGGACGCCGG
The DNA here is from genome assembly GCA_003696675.1 of Planctomycetota bacterium. Classification (GTDB taxonomy): domain Bacteria; phylum Planctomycetota; class Phycisphaerae; order Phycisphaerales; family UBA1924; genus UBA6054. The sequence goes on along the minus strand of RFGH01000029.1, from coordinate 1,825 downwards.
CTGCTGGGCCCGACCGCGAGCGAGATCGCGCGGGCGTCGATCGAGCGCGAGAAGAGCGAGCGGGAGGCCCGCCTGGCCCTGATCGGCGCCGAGGGCGTCGCGCTGACAGCCCTCCGCCCCGTCGGCGTCGTCGAGATCGATGGCGTCCGGCATGACGCGAAGGCCGAGGTGGGCCTGATCGACCGCGGCACGCCGATCAGGGTGACCGGCGTGGACGGCATGCAGATCCGTGTGCGGGCGGTGTGATCCACCCCCGCCCCCCCCGCTGGGCGTAGACTTGACCGCACACCGGCGGACCTCGCCGGGGGGAATCAACCAGGAGAACGCCAAGTGCCGCAAGGACTTTGGATCGTCATCATCATCGACGCGATCATCGTCATTCTCGTGGCGTTCGCGATCATCGGGCAGTTCATCAACCTGTATATCCAGGCGCTGCTCTCGAACGCCCGGGTGGGCATCTTCGAACTGATCGGGATGCGGCTGCGCAAGGTAGACATCCGGCAGATCGTCTTCAGCCGCATCCGGGCGGTGAAGGCGGGCATGGACCTGTCGACCAACCAGCTCGAGACGCACTACCTGGCGGGCGGCAGCGTGCCGCGGGTGGTCAGCGCCCTGATCGCGGCCCAGAAGGCCCGGATCGATCTGAACTTCGACACGGCCTGCGCCATCGACCTGGCGGGTCGTGACATCTTCGACGCGGTGAACACCAGCGTGAACCCCAAGGTGATCGACTGTCCGAACCCCAGCCAGGGGCGGAACACGATCGACGCGGTGGCGAAGGACGGCATCCAGCTCAAGGCCCGGGCGCGGGTGACGGTGCGGACCAACCTGCAGCGTCTGGTGGGCGGTGCGACCGAGGACACCGTGGTGGCGCGCGTGGGTGAGGGCATCGTGTCGGCGATCGGTTCGGCCGAGAGCCACAAGCAGGTGCTCGAGAACCCCGACCGCATCTCCAAGGCCGTGATGGCCCGCGGGCTGGATGCCGGGACGGCGTACGAGATTCTGTCGATCGACATTGCGGATGTGGATGTGGGCGACAACATCGGCGCGAAGCTGCAGGAGGATCAGGCCGAGGCTGACAAGAAGGTCGCGCAGGCGAACGCTGAGAAGCGTCGTGCGATGGCGATCGCCCAGGAGCAGGAGAACAAGGCCAAGATCGAGGAGAACCGGGCGCAGGTCGTGCTGGCCGAGGCGGAGGTTCCCAGGGCGATCGCCGAGGCGTTCCGCTCGGGGAATCTGGGGATCATGGATTACTACAAGATGAAGAACATCCAGGCGGACACCTCCATGCGTTCGTCGTTGTCGCAGCCGCCCAAGCCGGGGCAGCAGCAGTAAGCGTGGATCGATCTCGTGCTCAGAGGCGGGCTTCGGCCCGCTTTTTCGTTCAGCGGCGCGGTGGACCGGTCAGGGGACGGGGCGGCGGGAGACGAGGATGATGCGGATGGAGACGACGACCTCGGCTTCGGGGTCGGACTTGTCGAGGTTGTCGATGGATGCGCCGCGGGCGGTCCAGCGGTAGACGGCGTCGAGGATGGGGCCGTCGACGGGTTCGTAGCCGCTGCCTTTGGAGCCGTCGCGTTCGCGGAGGAACTCGGCCTTTTTGACTTTGCCGTCGGGCCCGAAGCGGATGACGACGACGGGGTTGCGCGGGTTGTAGGACTGGCGGACGAGGACGGGCCATTCGGGGCGGACGGTCTTGATCTCGAGGCCCTTGCCTGAGATGGGGCGGTTGAGCCCGTCGACTTCGTATTCGAGGGCGGTGCGTCGGAGCGCGTCGGCCTCGCGGTCGGAGATGACGGCGCGGTCGCCCTTGGGCGTGCTGGGG
>RFGH01000028.1 GCA_003696675.1 Planctomycetota bacterium | reverse complement strand
GGGCTGCTTCAACGGGGCCGCGCTCGGGTGAGCGCGGATACTCGAAACGCTCAACCGTTTCCAGGACCGTATCAAGGCTTCAACGGGGCCGCGCTCGGGTGAGCGCGGATACAGCGGGGGGGCGATCGTAGACAGCGGTGGGCATCGGAAGAGGGTGGGGGTTTGGCCGGGATCGACGAAAACCGGCAAAAAACCGGCAAGAATAGGCGACCATAGAGGGAAAACCTACTGATTGGCAATCAGGACCCGCCCAAAAACGGCTCATCCGGATAACCGGGGAGGCTGGGCAGACTCACTCCGGGGAGCCGCGTCGCCGGCCGGCGTGGTTGGCTCGGTAACCCGCTTGGCCCGATCCGCGACCTCGTCGAGTATCTTGCCCACTAGCCCGGGGTCAGCGGCCAGGAGCCGCACGAGGTCCTGCTGGGTGAGCGGTGCCCGGCGCTCGTCCCCGTCGGCGTCGCGGTGGCTGATCTCGACCGACTGCCGGGGCTTACCGATCGTCCACTCAAGTATTTTGCTCGCTACCCAGGCCCGCGTCCGGTGGTCAGGCACCTCAATATATTCGTGCGCCGCGATGCGCTGGTAGTGCGTGGCCTGCATGGCCTCCATCAGCGTTTGCCTGGCCGCTAAAGCGTCGTCGTGGGTCAATACCTGCTCCATGGCCGTCACCATCCGCTGCCAAGGTGTCTGCCCCCCTTTGGGTTTGCGCTCCCGGTAGTGGATCGGGCTCAGCCTGTCTTTGGACACGCGCGGGGGGGGGATGGGTGGTCGCTCGGGGGCCGAATCGGGTGCTGCCATAGGTTCGCTATTGCTGCTTGGGTTGCGGGGGTCAAGTGGGTGATGCCGGAGTTGCGTTTGGGTGGGGAGTTGGGCGGGGCTTGGTGGCGGGACATGTTGTCGCGAATGGACGTTTATGCTTGACAGCTTTTTTTTTTGGCTGGCGTACTGTACGGGTACCGTACTTCGCGTTAGCGTCTTGAATTTCGTAATCGGCGTCCTTTGGGCGTGTGTACGTAAAAGGAGCCCGGGCCATCGCTGACCCGGGCTCTTGTGGTAGGTGGTCTTGCGACCGTCTCCAGTGCCTTTCGGCGCAAAACTTGCTCAATCCGCGCCCGGCGGGTGGCCGGGCGACTCTGTTGACGATGCCGGTCGGCGCCGGGAAGTCAAGCCGCTCTCACTCCGGGCAGCGGGCGTCATCGGTGGCCGGCCTTGCGGGCCGTATTTCAAATTCACTTATCTGGAGCACCTGTCGGGCCGACAGGTCACGCCAAAACCCGTTTTGGTCGGCGGCGGCCGGATGACGCCAGATAAATGCGCGGGCGGCCCGCCGAACCGCTGCTTGGCGTGACTTTGAAAGCTTGGCGAATGCCTCCCTTTGGATTGCGAGATGCTCGTTTATTGTTTTGGGTCTCATGGTTTTGTGGCCGCCCCTTCCGGCGGCTCGGCGCCTACACTGGAGAGTGACCGCGCTGCCCGGGCGCGTCGGGCGTTGCGGCGGCGGCGGTATTCAGCGGGCGTCATTCCCCAACCAAAAAGGACTCAAACGCCCGCCAATCCTCGTCTGACCAGGACGCGGTATAGTCTCCCGCGTCCCAGTCAACGACTTCAGCCGCGCCGTCGATGACGCGGACGACGACGAGGTTCGAATCGTCGTCGATGATGTGAACGGTATCGTCGCCGATGCCGCGTTCGAGCCGATAACCGCGCCACACGGCGCGGTCAATAAGTCCGCAGCCGGTGGCAACGTGGTGCCAAGGAATAGTTTCGTCGGTGTCTTGTCTTTTCATCTTGCACATGCCGCCCCCTTCCGGCGATCGCTCTCAGGTGCGTCGAGCAAAGCTACGTTGGATGAAAATTAATCCTCGGAGGAGCGAACCCACGCAAGAGATGCCTCATCCGGTTTGCGATACTCAATCGAGGTGTG
>RFGH01000027.1 GCA_003696675.1 Planctomycetota bacterium | reverse complement strand
GCAATTTAGGCATGGAGGCTCGAAGTTTGGTTCGGGCGAACCTATTGTTCTCGCCCCCCGTAGACGGGTGGGGACAAGGCTCCGGGCCGAGCTGGCCCCGGGGCGGGTTCCAGCGGGCTTGCATGCCCACGGAGAGACCATGCTCGGACGCGTCTTCAAGGCCTACGACATCCGTGGTACCTATCCCGATCTGCTGACGGACCACATGGCGTGGCAGATCGGTTGCGGGGTCGCCAAGTACCTTCTCGAGGACGCGGCGGCGGCGGGCGAGACCACGCCGATGATGAAGAACATCCTGGTTGGGCGTGACATGCGAGCCAGTTCGCCGAAACTGTGCGAGGAGCTGATCCGAGGGATCACGACGAACGGCGGCTCGGTGATCGACCTGGGCATGATCGACACCTCGATGATGTACTTCGCGATCAATCACTTGGATTGTGCGGGTGGTGTGGTCGTGACCGCGAGCCATAATCCACCCCAGTACAACGGGTTCAAGGTCTCGAAGCGCAAGGCGAAGCCCGTGGGCGAGTCCACCGGTCTGGCCGAGGTGCGCAAGCACGCTGCGATGGTTGACAAGGGTACCGAACCCGTTGGCGGCACCACGATCGAGCAACGCGATCTGTGGGAGCCCTACAAGAAGCATGTGCTCTCGTTCCTCGATTTGGGCGGGCACGACGAGAAGAACCCGATGAGGGTTGTGGTCGACGCCTCCAACGGCATGGCGGGCACGGCCCTGCCCAAGCTGTTCGGGCGGCGCGGTATGCACACGCCGGGCTTGGAGATCGTCGAGCTGAACTTTGACAACTCGAAGGGCGAGTTTGTGCATGAACCCAATCCGCTGGTGGCGAGCAACCTGGTGCAACTGCAGGAGCGGGTGGTCAGCGAGGGGGCGCATCTGGGGCTGTGCTTCGATGGCGATGCCGACCGTTGTGTCGCGGTGGACGAGAAGGGCGAGATCGTGCCCTGCGACATCATGACCGCGCTGCTGGCCCCGTACTTCCTCAAGAAGCGGCCTGGGGCGGCCGTCATTTACGACCTGAGGTCGACCAAGGCGGTCGCCGAGGAGATCGAAAAAGCCGGGGGTGTGCCGATCCGGGGCCGGGTCGGGCATGTGTTCATGAAGCAGCTCATGGCCGAGCACCGCGCCGTATTCGGGGGCGAGCTTTCGGGGCACTTCTACTTCGCCAAGAACTTCAACGCCGACTCGGGCGTGATCGCGATGGCAACCTTCCTCTCGGTGCTGGCCTCGGCGGGCAAGCCGATGAGCAAGCTGGTCAAGCCCTTGAAGCGGTATGTCCAGTCCGGTGAGATCAACTTCGAGATCGAGGAGAAGGACGCGGCCCTCGAGGCGGTGCAGGAGGAATACGCCGATCGGGCCGAGATCGACTATCTCGACGGCGTGACCATCGACTGCTTCGACGAGGAGGGCTGGTGGGTGAACATCCGCAAGTCCAACACCGAGCCCCTGCTGCGTCTGAATGCTGAAGCCAAGGACCAGACCACGCTCGACCGCATCGTGGAGGAGATTTCCCCGATGCTGGGCCAGCAGGTCGCCCACTGACGCCCGGATCGCGATTCGACAGGTTGGGTCTCGAATCCCGATAGACTGGGTAGGTCCGACCCGCGTGGGGCCGGGCCGGGTGGTCGCGCCGGAGGGCATTGATGAACCTCGCGCAGTTCCTGGAACACTGGTCCATCGTGGAGAACCCCTTCCGGGGTGAGGAAGCACGGACCGACACAATCTTTGCCCGCATGGGCATCGCGGGCGGTGGGGGCGGCGACGACGGCTCGCCGGGGCGGGTGCGTTTGGTGCGTCCCAGCACCCCCGAGACACATGCGGAGTTTGACAAGATCATCGGCGAACTGGACCGTCCCTCGACCTCCATCGTGTTCGGTGAGAAAGGCAGCGGCAAGACGGCCATCCGGCTGCAGATCGCCGACCGCGTCGCTCGGTATAACGACTCACACGCGGATGGTCGGGTGCTTTTGATTCCCTACGACGATCTCAACATCTACCTCGATCATTATGTTCGCATCACCGGAGCCGACAAGAAGGGTGACCCGTTCGCGAAGGTCCGTCTGGTGGATCATCTCGATGCCATTGTTTCCATCGGCGTGGGCAGGATCGTCAATGCGATTCTGGTCGGAGCCGAGAATCCGCCGCCGGCTCCGATCGACGACGCGGTCCGGCGTGCAAAGAAGATGTCGATTGCAGCGCGACGAGAGTTGCTGCTCCTCCAGGCGTTGTATGACATCAATGACACGACCGGAGCCCGGACCACGGCGCTCCGCCGCATCCTGAGGCTCAATGGCACGGGTCCCAAGGCGCTCACGGCCACCGGTGTCTGGATCGGTTGGATGCCGGCCGTCGCTTTGTTCGTGTGGGGGCAGTTCATCGCGGGTTTCAGCGACACCATGCGGTCTGGGTTGCTGATCGCCTCCGGCGTGCTGCTCTTAATGTGGCTCCTGCTGGTTCTGAAAGTCACGCTGGTCGACCGGCTGGTCGACAAGCATGTCGCGCAGCGCGTAGCCAGGCAGGTTCGGATGGTGCCGCGGCTGCCGAGCGCGCTGGCGGCGAGCCTGGGGAGGCTGGACCGCTCCGTGGCGCCGACCGACGCGTTGCCGGTCTCGGGCTCGGAGGAGATCCGATATGCCATGCTGGCCCGTCTTCAGCGGGTGGCGCGTGAGCTGGGCTTCTCGACGCTGCTCGTCCTGATGGATCGGGTCGACGAGCCGACCCTGGTCCGGGGCGATCCCGAGCGGATGCGGTCCCTCGTGTGGCCGATGCTCAGCCACAAGTTTCTCCAGCACGACGGCATGGCCGTCAAGATGTTGCTGCCGATCGAGCTGCGGCACGCGCTGTTCAAGGAGTCGAGCGCCTTCTTCCAGGAGGCACGATTGGATAAGCAGAACCTCGTCGAGCGCCTCAGCTGGACCGGGGCGATGCTCTACGACCTCTGCAATGCGCGTCTGGCGGCCTGCCGTCCGGTGTCGGCCGAGCCGATCTCGCTGGTGGATCTGTTCACCGAGGATGTGACGCGGCAGGACCTCGTCGACGCCCTCGACCACATGCAGCAGCCGCGGGACGCGTTCAAGTTCCTGTACCGCTGCCTGACCGAGCACTGCGCCAGCGTCACGGGCGAGGATGGCGCATGGCGCATCCCCAAGCACACGCTCGAGGTTGTGCGCAAGGCGGAGGCGGACCGTGTGATGGGGCTGCAGCGGGGGATCAGACCCGCTTGAGCCTGGCGTACTCCAGCACCAGCGTCTTCCTTCCCACCGAGTCAAACTTGATGACCGCCCGGGCGTTTGTGCCCGTGGTGATCTTCTCGACGGTGCCGGCGCCAAACTGCGGGTGACGCACGCGGCTGCCGGGCGGGAAGTTGGCGGTGGCCGCGTCGGGGCGGGCGTCGACGGAGGCCAGACGCTGCTCGCGGGCGCGTTCGATCTGCTGCTTCCAGTTCTTGTTGATGGCCATCGCCCCGCGGTCCCACGATCGTTCCTTCGCGGGGGCAAACACATCGTCGTACTCGCCGCCGAAGCTGTCGCCGAACTCGTCGGCCTGGTCGGAGACGATGATGTGCTGGCTGGGTAGCTCCTCCAGGAAGCGGCTGGGGATCGTGCGTTCGGACATCCCGCGGACGGTGCGTCGGCGGGCGCTGGTGATGTGCAGGTACCGCATGGCACGCGTGATGCCCACGAAGGCGAGGCGGCGTTCCTCTTCGAGTTGCTCCTCGGAGTCGTTGGCGCGTGAGTGGGGTAGGCAGCCCTCTTCCAGCCCGATCATCGCCACCGCGGGGAACTCCAATCCCTTGGATGCGTGGAGTGTCATGAGCGTCACCGCCCCCTGGGCGGGGTCGACCGCATCGGCATCGGCGACGAGAGCGATGGACTCGAGATAGGCCCGCAGCATGCCGAGCAGCGGGGGGACTTCGCCGGCCTGGCCCTGCTGGGCCCGCTCGATGTCGGTAAAGGCGGCGGGATCGTCTGCAGGGTCATACTCCTGCTCGAACTCGCGGGCGGACGAGATGAGCTCGTCGAGGTTGTCGAGCCGTTCGGCGTCGGACTCGCTGCCGCTGGTCTTTGCCTGCTTCTCATAGTGGCTGCGGAGCCCGGACTCGTCGATGACGCGGTCGACCAGCTCGTGCAGGGTCTGGGAGACCTCGGCTCCGAGGAAGGTGCCCGAGCCGGTCCAGCCGTTCACGGTTTCGATGAACTTGTCGATCGCGTTGGTCGTCCGGGCGGCCAGGCCCAACTCCTTCGCCCGGCTCAGTCCCTCCCACAGGGTGATGCCCGCGCGGTCTGCGGCGCCCTGGATGGTGTCCAGCGAGGTCTTGCCGATTCCACGGGTCGGCATGTTGACGATCCGTGTCAGCGATACCCCGTCTGCCTGATTAGCGACCACACGCAGGTAGGCGACGGCGTTCTTGATCTCTTCGCGGTCGAAGAAGGCCGTGCCGCGGGCGATTGTGTATGGGATCTGCTCCGTGCGGAGGGCGTCCTCAATCACGCGGGAAAGAGCGTTGGTGCGGTAGAAGACAGCCATGTCCTTCCAGGAGATTTTTTGCTCGCTATGAAGGGTTCTGAACCAGTCGGCGATCAGCTCGGCCTCGTGGCGCTCGTCGCGGCAGTGGACGACGGTGACCTTCTCGCCGCCGTCGCGGCTGGTAAACAGCGGCTTGTCTTTCCGCTTGGTGTTGTGCTTGATGAGGTGGTCAGCGGTGGCGAGGATGGGGGCGGTCGAGCGAAAGTTCTCGCCCAGCATGATGACCTCGGCGCCCGGGTAGTGGGTCTCAAAGTCGAGGATATTGGTGATGTCCGCGCCGCGCCAGCCGTAGATGGCCTGGTCGGGGTCGCCGACCACGCAGATGTTCGGCGGGGATTCGTCGGAGGGTGGGGCGAGCAGGGACGCGATGCGGAACTGGGCCCGGTTCGTGTCTTGGTACTCGTCGATCATGATGTAGCGCCAGCGCCCGACCAGCTCGGCCCGGATGTATTGCTTGGTTTCGAGCATTCGGGCGGTATAGAGCAGCAGGTCGTCGAAGTCGATCGCGCCTGCTTTGCGCAGCTCGGCGCTGTAGGCCGAGTAGATCTTGGCCATCTGCTTGGAGTAGAAGTCGTTCGCGTTGGCGGCGTACGCGTCGGCATCGAGCAGCTCGTTCTTGGCGTTGCTGATGGCCGAGAGGCAGGAGCGGGGGGGCCAGTTGGTCGTTGCCAGCCCGAGGTTGCTGATGACCCGCTTCATGGCGCTGGTCTGGTCGGATGTGTCGTAGATCGTGTAGTCGGGCTTGAGCCCGGGCAGCTCGGCGGCCTCGGCGTAGCGCCGCAGCAGGCGGGCGCACAGCGAGTGGAAGGTGGTGACGGTCAGGCCGCGGGTCCGCCGGTCGTGGCGTGCGGTGTCCGGGTCGGCGTTGGGTCCGAGGATCTGGTCGAGCACGCGCTCACGCATTTCCCCGGCTGCCTTGTTGGTGAAGGTCAGGGCCAAGATCGACCACGGGGGCACACCCATGTTGACCAGGTGGGCGATCCGGCGGGTGATGACCCGAGTCTTGCCCGACCCGGCCGCGGCCAGAATCAGCAGGGGTCCCTCGGTGTGCAGCACGGCCCGCTTCTGGGGTTCGGTCAGCCCATCAAGAATGGCCGAATCACCCGCGTCCTCGGGCGTTTCGTCGTCAAAGACCGGCATGAAATCGGGTATCTCGTCCATGGTCGACCGTGCGGGCGCGTCCGTGGCGCCGGGAGGGGATCCGTTTATCGAGGAAGGGTAGCGCGGAAGTCTTCGGCGTTACTCTTTCATTCCCCGGTCCGCACCCGTCGGTATCGAAGCATGCGGCGTCTCGGCCGAGCGGGTGATCAGCGTCACGCCCTCTGGCAGGCTCGCCTGCACCTGGGCGACCACATCCCCTTCCAGCTTGCGGCTGAACACCGAGCGGTGCGACTTGCCCATGATCAGCGTGTCGCAGCCGTATGTGACCGTATAGTCGAGGATTTCGTCCGCGATCGTCGTCGAGGTGACATAGATTGGGATATAGGGGACTCCCGCCTCCTTGGCGAGCAGAGCGGTCGAGCCTAGGGCCTCCTGCCCGGCCTCGTCGGCTTCGATGCCCGGCAGCTTACCCGGGCCGACATCCATGACCCGGATCGGGCGGACATAGATTGCGAAGAGGGTGGCGCCACGCCGTTTGGCCAGGTCCACCGCGTACTCTGACTGATACCGCCCGCGGGCGGCCAGCATGATCTTGGGCTTGTCCGGGTCGATCTCGATCTTGACATCCCGCAGGATCGACAGCCAGCCGGTGGTGGGGGCCTCAAGCTCCTTCGGGGCTCGGCGCTTGCGCATAATCGTGCGGCTTCCGAGCGCGATCGCCACCAGCGTGCCCGAGAACGCGGTCGAGATCGGTTGCGTTACGCCGATGGTCGTCGTGATGGCCGCGAGGAACACCCCCAGAGCCCACATCAGTGCCCGTTGCCAGGGGCGGATATCCAGTTCCTTGTTGAAGGCCGTGGACAGCACCGTTACCGTGATCGCCCCGCACACACCGAGCACATAGAGCGATGCGAGCACCGTGACATCGTGCTCGACCAAAATGACCGCGATCGGGATGATCACCGCGACAATCAGGCCTACCCAAGGCACGCCGGAATAGTTCAGCTTCGAAAAGCCGTGCGGCAGTTCCCTGTCCTGTGCCATCGCGAATAGCACGGAAACCATCGCCATCACGGCGGTATTCGTCGCGCTGAGCAGCAACAACCCGAATGTGATACCCGCAATCGCCCCGAAGACCTTTCCGATCTCCACACCGAACGCATCGGTGGCCGCCTCGCGGGCGATGACACGCATGGATGCGTTGGTGTACTCGTTGACCTGTGATTCGTGTTCGCGTAGGGCCAAGTATCGCTCGGTGAGGGTCGGCTCGCCCATCAGCCCGAGTTCCTCGTCGGTCAACACGATCGAGCGGGTCGGGTCAAAGCGGTCGGCGTGCTCGGCGGGCATGGCCTCGATCAACGCGGCCCGGCTCTCGGTAAGCCGAATGTCATCGGGCGTGTGCAACTCACGCAGGGGTGTCCCGGCCACGATGAAACCGAGCCCGGCCAGGGCCAGGCCGAACCAGAGATTCAGCCCGACCACCTCGGCCGATACCGGCCAGATGGTCCGCTTGGCTTCCCGCTCAACGGGCTGTTTCATCAGCCCGGTCATATTTGCCACTGCCTCAACACCGGCGAGGGCGAGGCAAATTTTCGTGAAGTTCACCCAAGCTTGGGAGGGAGGGGTTTCCCTGAAATAGGTGAATGAGACGGTTTTGACACCTGCGAGAAACTGCGGAATCGACAGCAGGGCCATCACGCCGGACACGCCGAGCGCTGCGAACGCGATGATCAGGGCGAACCGACCGGCCGACTGGGCGCCCAGCCAGTTCACCCCACCGATCAGGACAATCGAACCGATCGCCAGCGGCAGGACAAGGTGCTCCGAGGCTCCAAAGTAGTGAAAAGCCTCGATTGCCGAGATCGCCGCTGTCATGATGTAGCCCGACAGCAGAAGGGTGGACCCGATGACAGAAAGGGTCGGGCTGAGCTGGCGGGCGGCGGTGTATACCCCGCCGCCGTCGGGGAAGCATCGGCAGACGATGGTGTACGCCCAGGAAACGGCGATCATCAACAGCCCGATCGCCGCCAGGTACAGGATGCTTGCGTGGCCGGTATAGAGGAAGGCCAGCCCCAGCACATAAAGCCGGGATGTCCCCCAGTCACCATACAGCAGGGGTCCGGCATGGACCCATCGAAGGTTGCGCGGCCTGGATTCGGTGACAAGCATGCGGTGCGGGGGGGTTGAGGGGCGAGTATAGTGCGCCCCCCCGCGGCGGTGATCGGACCTTTCCGCAGGGGGGCGGCCCGGAGGCGTTCGGGGCCGTCGATCCGATCCCCTCCGGGTGTCGTATAGACCCGGTCGGGACGGACTCAAGGAAGAATCCGGCCCTCGCCGCGTGGGGCGATTGGACCGTAGCCGCAAGAAGTCCCGCAGTTGTGCCCCGTTCCGTCCGATACTCCCATGAAGCCCATGAGCGACGCCTTTCAAGATGATGATGTGTTGCGTCCGGACGACACGGCCCCCTTCGGCGCGGCCGATGTGTCCGGGCCCATGAGCGTGGCCGATGCCGAGAAGTCGATTCTCGAAGCCACCAAGGGCGGCACGAACCTCGACACCCTGATCGGGCGTCTCGTCATCGATCAGGGGCTTGCCACGGCCGACGAAGTCAAGCACTGCCTGACCATCAGCCGCACGGCCGAGGATTCCTCGGGTCAGTCGCTCGCCCAGTTGTTGGTTGACAAGTCTTATGTGACGAGCCGGCAGATCGCCCGATTGAGGGAGCTGATCGAGGCGGAGCGGTCAGGTCAGAAGATCACCGGCTACAAGATCCTTGGCAAGCTGGGCTCCGGCGCCATGGCGACGGTCTACAAGGCCAAGCAGATCTCGCTCGACCGTATGGTGGCGATCAAAAAGCTGCCGGAGAAGTACAGCCAGAACCCGCAGTTTATCGAACGGTTCTTTGCCGAGGGCAGGGCGGCTGCTTCGCTCAACCACCCAAACATCGTCCAGGCCTTCGATGTAGGCAACGAGGGCGACCTCTACTACTTCGTGATGGAGTATGTCGAGGGCCGGACCGTCCACGACGACATCGCCAAGCACAAGCGGTACTCCGAGGCGGAGGCGATCAACATCGTCATCCAGGTGGCGGAGGCGCTCGAGCACGCCCACAGCCGGGGGCTGATCCACCGTGATGTGAAGCCGAAGAACATCATGATCACCAAGGAGGGCGTGGTGAAGTTGGCCGACATGGGTCTGGCCCGCGCCATTTCAGATAAGGAAGCCGCCGAGGCTGAAGCCGGGCGTGCCTTCGGGACGCCCTACTACATCAGCCCCGAGCAGATCCGCGGCGAGAAGGACATCGGTCCCCCGGCCGACATCTATTCCTTGGGAGCCACTCTCTACCACATGGTCACCGGCTCGGTCCCGTACGAGGGCAAAAATCCCTCGGCGGTCATGCACAAGCACCTGAAGAGCGAGCTGGTCCCCCCGGATCATGTCAATCCCAAGCTCAGCGCGGGGATCAGCGAGGTCATCGAGATGATGATGGCCAAGCGGGTCAAGGACCGCTATGCCAACTGCACGGACCTTCTGGTCGACCTCAGGGCCTTAAAAAGGGGGGAGCCCCCCCCGATCGCCCACAAGGATGTGCTGCCCGAGACAGAGCTGGCCTCCTTGGCCGCCGCCGAAGCCGCTGCCGCGATCGCCGAGATCCCGCAGGACGAGTCCAAGAGGAAAGCCGGTCGATCGGGTTGGACAGACCATCTGACTTGGCCGCCCTTCCTGATCCTTGTTGTTCTACTGATTATCTCGCTGGCCATGAACATCATCCGCTTGGCCTGAGTTCCCCGGCGACCCGATTCGATCCCGGTGAGGGGACCAATTCGGGTGCTCCGGCGGGCCGGGGTGGTATAATTCTCCTTGCGGGCGGGCAGTTCCGCCCCAGCCGATCCCAGTCGCCCCGATCCTCGGCGCGACGCTTGAACAGGAGTCCGAGACATCGCCCGCAGAGCTTTCTACCGAATGCAAGGTCCGGTCCAGAGAACCCGGATTAACCACATGATCCGACTTTCGCCCATCCGTCTGATCGATCAGGACGGCGAGCAGGTCGGGGTGATCGACACCCAGGAAGCACTCCGCATGGCGCAGAATGCCGGGCTGGATCTCGTTGAGATCTCCCCGGACGCCCGCCCCCCGGTTTGCAAGATCATGGACTATGGCAAGTACAAGTACGAGCTGTCCAAGAAGGAACAGAAGGGCAAGTCGACGGGCCACGAGCTTAAGGAGATCCGGCTCGGCAGGTCGATCAAGATCGACCCGCACGATGTCCAGATCCGCGTCAACCAGGCCCGCCGGTTCCTGATGGCCGGACACAAGGTCCAGATCACCCAGCGCTTCCGTGGGCGTGAAATGGCACACAAGGAGCTTGGCGAGGAGCGTCTGATCCAGGTCTGTCAGGATCTGAGCGATGTCGCGAAGATCGAGATCGCCCCCCGTGCCGTCGGTCGTGCCATCACCCTCGTGCTCGCGCCCGACAAGGTGAAGATCGAGCAGATCAAGGCCCAGCTCGCCAAAGAGGGCAAGCAGGCCGAGGAAGACCTCGAGAAGCTTGAGGCCGAAGTCGCCGCCCAGAACGCGGCGATCGACGCCGAGGATGATCACGACGATTCGGACGACGATAAGAAGTCCACCAAAAAGCAGCGGGGTCCCAAGGACGACCGTGCCGGCAACCCTGTCGACGACGAAGTCGCGGATTTGCTCGGCGAACTCTGATCCGCTTTGTCAGTGAACCACCACGGACGGCGAGGGCTTGCCCTCGCCGTTTTTCTTCCATTCCAGACGCACCAAGCGCTTGAGCCCGCGGAGCTCGACGCTGGAAGGCTGACGACCACGCCGGTCCGGGATCAGCCGCAGGACGGCGGCACGCCCGGTCTTCGCGGACTTCGGCAATGACCGCCACCAGGCGTCCGATTCGAGTATCAGTTCCAACTCGCCGCTTGTGGTCATGAGCGTGCGAGGAATATCCAACCCGTGTCCGTGCTCGGCTAAGGCCGCGTCGAACTCGTCTAGAGTCTTGGGGCGCACACCGATTGAATCCAACGCCAATAGAACATGCCCCCAAGCGTCGAGCATATCGCGGGCCGCGTACAACTCGTCGGGTTCGAGCGACTCGATGTAGTCTTTCCACTTCGATTCCATCGGAGACAAATCCGTCCCGAACACCATCCGGATCGCTCGCGGTGCGTCGTAGCCCTGCCAGAACAGGCCCAGCAACTGATCGAGCATGCCCGCGTAGCGTCCACCATCGGCGTAAGCCAGGAAATGCACGACCGACCACGCCTGGTCGTACTGCCCGCCGGCGCTTCCCGAGCGAACCCGCTCGTTCCATTCCCGGTGTGACATCGTGAGCAGGCTCTCGAGGGGGAGCAGCGTGTCGGCTTCCAGGGCCCGTTGCAGCCGGGCGATTGCGTGGGCATCGGCTAGGCCCATCTCGAATCCGCGTTCGGTCTGCAACGCATACCCGAACCACTCGGCCATGCCCTCGTTGAGCCAAGTCGGCAGCGTGTCGCCGATCCGCTGATAGAGAAACTGGTGCATGCCCTCATGCCGGAGCGTCTCGTACATCTTCGACTCGGGGCGGTTGCCGAGGAAGCTGGCCAGACCGGAGGCGTCGTCGCGACGGAAGAACATCCCGCTGGACCCGATTGCGTTGATCTCGTGTCCGGCGAGAAACTCCATGTAGCCCTGCTGAGTCTCGAAGACCCAGAGGCGCAGCGGTTCGGCGTTCCGCTTTCCAAACTTAGCGAAACGGCGTGTGTACTCCGCGTGCACCGCGTCCATGTGTCGGGCGAGTTCTGCGGCTTTTTCTTCGGGAAGGTCTGTCGTGATGTCATATGCGCCGGATTTGAAGCGCCGTTGATCACCGGCAAACGCCACGGCGGAGAGGGCGAATGTCACCAGCATGCTCAGGTGCAATAGGTGGGTTGTTCGGGACATCGTCATCGCGGTTCTCCGGTCCGCTCAGTCGTGACGCAGGGCGACAATCGGGTCCTGGAGCGCGGCCTTGCGGGCCGGGTAGAGTCCGAAGATCAATCCGGTGGCCGCCGCGACAAGGAAGGCGACAACGATCGACCACAGGCTAAGCACCGTCGGCAGTGATGCGTCCGCCGGCACGCTGTCCCCTATGAAGGGAAGCTGGTGCAGCTGCGGCACCAGCCAACCGATCGAGAGCGAAAGTCCGACCCCGAGCGCCACCCCGATCAGCCCCCCGATCGCCGACAGTACCGATGTTTCGACAAGGAACTGGGCGACGATGTGTTTGCGAGTTGCGCCGAGGGCCCGACGGATACCGATCTCCCGGGTCCGCTCGGTGACATTGGCCAGCATGATGTTCATGATGCCGATGCCGCCCACCAGCAGCGAGATGCCCGCGATCGCGCCCGAGATCCACTGTCCGGTCATCGCCCGCTTGCGTGCGGCCTCAAGCAGCTCGTACGGAACGATCATTCCGACATCTTTCATTTCAGGGTGCCGGGTGGAGAGAATGCGCCGGACTCTGAGGGCATCGGTCACCACCCGCTCCCGGGTGGGCGCTTCGAGGTAGATCTCGTGCACCTCGACCTCGGTCATCGAGAACGATCCGGAGGAGCGACGCACGATCGTGTCCCCCATGACCGCCTGCGCGGTGGTGATGGGGATGTGCACATCCTTGTTCAGGTCACGCCCCACCAGCGCCGCACCGGCCCCGCCGGAGAGGCCGACCGGCGCGAGCACCCCGATCACCTCGAGCACGAACTCATCCACCCGGAAGGTCTTCCCGATCGGATCCTCCAGCGGAAAGAGGTCCTTGGCGACATCCGAGCCAATGACGGCCACGAGCGCGTCGCTGTTCAGATCGGTCTGCGTCAGATACCGCCCACGATCGACGGTCAGGCGAGCGACCCGCGCGAGATCAGGGGTCGTGCCGAAGGTCTGGGATGTCTGGGCGATCGACCCGCGGAGCAGCTGCGAACCCACTTCTTTCAGGGGGACCACGGACGAAGCATCGGGAAAGTTTTCCTGAATGACACGCAGGTCTTCACGGGTCAGACCGTACTTGAGCATCCGCGATCGCTGCTGCCCGCCCTGCTGGTTGGGCGACTCGGGGGGCTGCTCCGACCGGATGATGATGTTCCGCGCCCCGAGCCGCTCGATCTGGGCCAATGCCTCCGCGGTCGAGCCTTCGCCGATTGCCACCATGGTGATGACGGCCGAGACACCAAAGATGATGCCGAGAGCCGTCAGAATGCTGCGCAGCATCTGGAGCCGGAGGTTGGCTAGGCCGAGACGAATGGTTTCAAGCAGGAAAGTCATAGGGAGACTGATCGTACCGCGACCCTCCTCGCGGGTGGCGGTGTAGCCCCTCGATCCGTCTGAAAATGAAAGGATTTTGTGAGGGTTGCGGGCAACCCGCTCCTACGATTCGACGAACGCGCAGGGCCCAACCCAAAGACGGACCCATCCATGCCCACAGCCACCGATTCTCAGAACTCCAAATCCATGTCCAAGCCTGCTCGCAAGTCACCGAAGCCCGCCGGCGGGGGCCAGGCCGCTTCGCAGGCCGAGCCCAAGCCCTCCGCCGCACCCGCCCGCTCCGACGCCTTCGCCGAACGCGTCATCCGCGTCCGCGGCGCGAAGGAGCACAACCTCAAGAATGTGGACCTGACCATCCCGCGGGATCGGCTCGTGGTCATGACCGGGCTGTCGGGGTCGGGCAAGAGCTCCCTGGCGTTCGACACCATCTTCGCCGAGGGCCAGCGCAAATACATGGAGTCGCTCTCCGCGTACGCCCGCCAGTTTCTCGATCAACTCAAAAAGCCCGATGTCGAAGAGATCGAGGGCATCCCCCCGACCATCGCCATCGAGCAGCGCTCCAGCGCCCACAACCCCCGCTCGACCGTCGCCACGACGACGGAGATCTACGACTACCTCCGCCTGCTCTACGCCCGCTGCGGCACGCCGCGGTCGTGGGCCGTCACCAAGGCCAAGAAGGACGGCACCGTCCTGGAACGCTCGGGCGTGAAAGTCCAAGCCACCAGCGCCAGCCAGATCGTCGACCACCTGATGGGACTGCCTGAGGGCGCCCGCCTGATGGTCATCGCCCCGGTCGTCCGCGGAAAGAAGGGCTTCCACAAGGACACGCTCGAATCGTTGAGCACCAACGGCTGGGCCCGAGCCCGCGTCAACGGCCAGATCGTCGATCTCCGCGAGGTCCTCAAAAACGAGGGCGAGAATCCCCTCGGCCTGCACCGTCACAAGAAGCACGACATCGACGCCGTTATCGACCGCTTGGCGATCAACGCCGAGGCCCGCCAGCGCCTGGCCGAATCGGTCGAGGCCGCCCTGCGCCTGGCCGACGGCACGGTCATCGCCTCCGTCGAAGAGGATGGCAAGTTTGTTGACCGGTCGTTCTCCACCCGTTTCGCCGACCCTGACCACCCGGAGGTTGCGCTCGAGGAGCTTTCGCCCCGCATGTTCTCGTTCAACTCCCCATTCGGCGCATGCCCGACCTGCCACGGCCTGGGCGCGATCCTCGAGTTCACCGAGGATCTCGTCGTTCCGAGCTGGGACCGCCCGCTGCTCTCCGGCGGCATCGCGCCGTGGAAAAAGAACGGCCCGGGCGGCATGGTCTACCCGCGGTACCTCCGCCGCTTCTGCCGTGTGTTCGGTGTTTCGCCCAGCACGCCCATGGGCGATCTTGACGATGAGATCTACGAGATCCTGATGCGCGGCACGACTCCCGAACAGGCCAGGCAGTACAAGGCCCATTGGGACGGCGTGCTCCCCATGCTCCGCGCCTGGTTCGAGAAGACCGAGTCCACCTGGGTCAAGGACCACCTCCACCAGTACCAGCGCGAGACCGTCTGCCACGAGTGCCACGGCGACCGCCTCCGCCTCGAGGCCCTCCACGTCCTCGTCGAGAGCACGCACAAAGCCGATATGGAACGGGCCAAGTCCCAGACCGTCATCGGCCGCCCGGTGACCGACGGCACGATGCTCAACATCGCCGAACTCAGCCGCCTGAACATCACCGACGCCATCGCCTTCATCGACGGGCTCAAACTCACGCAGGAACAGGCCACCATCGCCGAGCCCATCCTCCGCGAGGTCGGCAATCGGCTCCGCTTCCTGACCAGCGTCGGCCTGGACTACCTCAGCCTCGACCGACGCACCGCCACCCTCTCCGGCGGCGAGGCCCAGCGCATCCGCCTGGCCACGCAGGTCGGCTCAGGCTTGGTCGGGGCCTGCTATGTGCTCGACGAGCCCACCATCGGGCTCCACCAGCGCGACAACGACCGGCTCATCGCCACCCTCCGCCATCTGACCGACATCGGCAACACCGTACTCGTCGTGGAGCACGACGAGGACATGATTCGGGCGGCCGATCATGTGGTCGACATCGGGCCCGGCCCCGGTGTCCACGGAGGGCGCGTCGTCGCCCAGGGAACCGTCTCCCAGATCTGCGATACGCCCGGATCGCTCACCGGCGATTACCTCGCCGGCCGCAAATCCATCGAGGTACCCAAGTCCCGCCGGGCAGTCTCTGAGAAGACCGCCCTGACCATCAAGGGTGCCAAGCAGAATAATCTCAAGAACATCGACGCGACATTTCCTCTCGGGGGCATCGTCTGCGTTACCGGAGTGTCCGGATCGGGCAAATCCACCCTGGTCAACGACATCCTGCTGCGTGCCGTACGCAAGCACCTCTCCGGCGGCGGGAGCAGCAACGACCTGCCCGGCGCACACACCCGCGTCAACGGACTCCAGCATATCCACCGCATCATCGAGGTCGACCAGACCCCCATCGGGCGGACCCCGCGCTCCAATCCCGCCACCTACACCGGCGTCTTCGACGAGATCCGCAAGGTCTTCGCGGCCACCAAAGAAGCCAAGATCCGCGGATACAAGCCCGGGCGGTTCAGCTTCAATGTCTCAGCCGAACGCGGCGGCAAGGCCGGCGGCGGCGGACGCTGCGAAGCCTGCCAAGGGCAGGGCCTCAAGAAAATCGAGATGCACTTCCTGCCCGATGTCTTCGTCGAGTGCGAAGTCTGCAAGGGCACACGCTACAACCGCGAAACGCTCGAGGTAAAGTACCGCGGCAAGTCCATCGCCGATGTCCTCGCCATGACCGTCGAGGACGCCTGCAACTTCTTCGAGAACCACCCCAAGATCGTCCGCTTTGTCGAGTGCCTCCGCGATGTCGGCCTGGGCTACATCACGCTCGGCCAGCCCTCGACCACGATCTCCGGCGGTGAGGCCCAGCGCGTCAAACTCGCCACCGAACTCGGCAAGGGCGTCCGCCACGACGGGACACCCAGCACCGAGCACACCCTCTACATCCTCGACGAACCGACCACCGGCCTGCACTTCGAGGACATCCGCAAGCTGCTGGAAGTCTTCAACCGCCTAGCCGACGCGAACAACACGCTGATCGTGATCGAGCACAACCTCGATGTCATCAAGTGTGCCGATTGGATCATCGACCTCGGCCCCGAGGGCGGCGACGGCGGCGGCACGATCGTGGCGACGGGCACCCCGGAGGATGTGGCGAAGAACAAGGCGAGCCATACGGGGCGGTATCTGAAGGGGATGTTATGAGCTCCATTGTTCGCGAGCAGCGTGCTAACAGGCGAAGTCTCACGATCCGCAAGTTCCGCAAGAATCTGGCAGACCATCCCAGTTCTTCCAAAGTTGTGGGCATCGCATGCTCGGGAAAGGGTGGCTTCGCGAGCCGTCCGACTCAAGGACTGCCTCCCTACCAAATCGATCGCTGCATCGCGGATGACACCGCGATCTTTGTTGAGTCAGCTCCGATGGCTGGGTATCGCATCCTTCGAAACACGATTGGAATGTCCGCGATCGCGATGGCGATCACAGCGATCCCGGTCGCGTGGTTGTTTGGCACCGGAGTTTCCTTTGGAGACCTTCTGTCGGGCCTCCTTCTGGTAGCAAGCATTGGAACGCTCGTCGCGGCAATGGTGCTGTGGATCGCGCTGATTTCATGGAACCTGACCGTTTGGCCCATCGCCATTGAACAGCGTAATGGTGCGTGTGTCATCCGATTAGCGGGCCGCAAGCCCTGGAGTTGGATGCAGGATCTGTCACCGATGTTGGCCGTGGGTGAACTGGATTTTGTACACAACATCAACTCAAGGAAACCCATGAAGGCTGACTCGCTTCCGCGGCGGTTGAGCCGCTGCAAGCACGCGGTTTGGCTGCGGCTTGCTTGGCAACGCCGAGTGCGGTGGGTGATACTTGATATGCACAAGAACGAAGAAGATGCGCTGGTTGGCATGGCGGAGTGGGCCGACCGATTAGGCATCAATCTCGAAAAATCCGTGTGCAGCGACCCCGCGCCGAGATTGGCATACCTGTATCGCGATGTGAAGCCCTTCTGAATCCACAGACCCGTGCGGTTTCAAGACGACCGACCGTCACTCGCTTGCCATTTCCGCCACCATCTTCGACCCGTACCACCCATGCAGCGTCCACACCCCCTCTGGCAGGATCTCCTTCGCCTGCGGTTCGACCTCCGCGTCCAGCCACAGCAGGATCTCGTCCCCGCCGTCCGCGCTCGAGCCGTGCAGCCGCCCGGCGATCAGCACGCCCTCGGTCGCTTGTGACTTCTCATACAAACCGGCGTCGAACGCGGCTGTTGCCAGCAGGTACCGCCGCCCCTCCCATTCGTCCGGGATGTCCGGGTCGGCCAGCCGTTTAGCCTCGTCTTCCTTCTCCAGCCGCAGCAGTTCCACCAGCGGCTCGTCGGTCGTAAACAGGTGCTCCTCAAGCACGAAGACACCGGCCTTGGTCGTCGGATCCGTCTCGGCGTGGGCCATCCCGCCCTCCAGCGTGGTCTCGTCGATCACGAACAGCCCCCAGTGGTCCGGGTCGGACTTCGGATTGCCGAACGGCCCGGCGATCAGCAGTTCGCCCGCCTCGGCGAGCCGCTTCATGTTCGAAAAGTGTCCCTCGAACGCCTCCCGCTGGGCCTCCGGCGACAGGTTCGTCACCGGCCCGGTCTTGATAAAGACGAAGACATAATCCCGCTCGCCGGACTCAGTCGGCTCAGGGGCCGCCAGTCCGGTCAGGGAGCCGAGAGACATCGTCAGAGCCAGAACGGCGGATCGTGCGTGTGCCATCACGGAACTGTACCGGATTCCGGCCCGCCCGCTGCATAACTTTGACCATGACCGCCCCCGGCCCCATCGCCAACCGCGTCCAACGGATCCTCCGCGGCGAGGACCCCCAACTGATCGCCCGGATGTCCAGCGGGTGGGCCATCCTCGCCAACCAGCAGCCCAACGCCATCAACGGCTGCTGTATGCTCCTGCCGGACCCGGTCGTCTCGTCCGTGAACGATCTCTCCCCAGAAGGCCGGGCCGCGTTCATGACCGACTTCGTGCTCTTGGGCGACGCGGTGCTGGCCGCCACCGGGGCCGAGCGGATCAACTACCTCATCCTCTGCAACCAAGTCCCCGAGCTCCACGGGCACGCCATACCTCGGTTCGGTACCGAAGACCCCGACAAGCGAAAGCTCGGCCCGTTCGAGGCGTATGACTTCCCGAAGGCCCGAAAGGCCGACGCATACGGGCAAGATGCCGACCTTCTCGCCCGACTCAAGATGGCTCTGGCCAGGGTTTGTTGACAAAAAACCCCGTAGGGCGCATGACCAGCAGCGGCCTCTTCCGCTGAATCCCTGCGGGATCGCACGCACGGGCCGCACAGGATGAACCGGGCCGGCGCACGCACACACCCGGCCCGCCCGCTCGACCGGGGAAGGCCCCGGCACCACTTCTGGAGAGGGGGCGTGCCGTCCACCGTGACGGCCCGCCCTCTCGCCGTTGCAGAAAAGACACGACGCCCGGGCGAGAGCGCCGGGCGTCGGTCAATGGGTCCGCCGGCGCGTGAGGGTCCGCGTCGCGGCAGGGGTTGGAGAGATCGGTTCAGCGCCGACGGCGGCAGGCGAGCCCGCCCAGGCCGAGCATCGCCAACGCGCCGGGGGCCGGCACGGTGTTCAGCGTCAGGTTGTCCACCAGCCCGCGCGGCCCGGTGTACTGCCCGTTCCAGGTCGCGTACAGCTGCAGCGTGTCGAACACCGCCCCGTCGACCGACATCGTCGCGAACGCGATGTTGTCTCGCCCGCCAAGGTCAGAGATCGAGAAGGAGTCCGAAGCGACCAGCGACCCGTTGCGGAACGCGTCGAGGTGGTACACGATGCCGCCCCAGGGGCCGTTCTCGTAGTACGCCAGCTCCAGCGAGGCAAAGTCGGCGACCTGATCGAGGGTCATCGTGACGGTCGACAGCGCACCCAGCGACAGATTGTCGCCGACCACATAAGTGCTGCCGAAAGTCAACGCGTTATTGGCGCTTCCGTAGTCCGGGAAGTCGTTGTAGAGCAGGGTCGCGTTCTCCACGATCACCTGATCGCCCAGACCGAAAATCGGATCACCCGGGATGATCTGGCTGCCATCGGGCAACACCCCGGCCTGATCGTTTACATTGCTGTAGGTGACACCGTTGTAGTGGAACGACGAGCCGTAGAAGTTCTCGGCCAGATCGTCATAGGTGCTCACCGAGATGTCGGCGAGGGCGGGCGCCGCAGAGGCGGCCGCGAGCAGTGCAATCAGTTCGCGTTTCATCGGTCTCTCCTGTGATCAGAGGATCTTGGTACCACGCACCGCCCGGGTCCGCCACTCGGCGGGGCGGCGATCAGAACAAATCGGGATCCAGCAGGTCATGCCGCAGCATGACCGAAGTAGGCATCGGGGGATACGCCATCCGCACGCGGAAGAGCTCGTACTCATCGGGATCGATGCCCGCCGCGTCACAGACGCTCGCGACCAACTCGGCGTAGGCAGGGATGTCCGGCGTTTGCGCCATGCCGAGCCCACGCCCCAGCCGCACAACCTTTGTATTGATCTTCAACTCGTCGTGCTCGCCGAAGGCGTGGGCACTCGTCAGATCGCTGAATACCCGCAGCTCCCGCTCCACCGGGCCGAAGAGGCCGTCGCGGACGAGCAGGTCGAAGTGCAGCAACTCGGCGGGCGTTCGGACGGAAGTGCCGAAGTACGCGGTGCGATCGTGCTCGGTGGCGTGCACGGCGCCAATGTTTCGGATCACCTCGGCGGTCACCAGCGTGCGCTCACCGGACTGCCCGATCGGCCCGGGCAGGAACTCGTCCTGCATTATGCCGTCGGGGGTACTCCGACGCTCGAACTCCAGCGTCGGCGTGGAGCAGAACGCAGGAAGCACGGGCACTCCCGCATGGGCCTCTGCCGCGCCGGGGTCCAGCGGCACCCGCTCCAGCCCGTTGGTCACCTTGGATTCATCATCCAGAACCACGGACTGGTTGATCACCCAGCGGACCCCGGGCCGGGTCTGCCGGAAGCCGATCAGTCCACGCACCTGAACGGCGTGAAAGAATCGCTCCCGATCGTCGGATGGCATCAGGATGGACAACGCCAGCAGGGTGCGGCAGTGGGCCCCCCAAGTGTAGCTGTTTCCGAGAAATGCCTGCTGCCGCCACTTGGCATCGCCCGCGTCGTCCTGATCGGGCACGCACGACTCCAGAAGCATCTGGAACTCGGCCCGACTGGACGCGTGGGTCTCCGCGAGCGATTCGAACCGGGCTCCCGCATCGCGGGCCGACTCGATCAGAGACGGATCGACGCCAGCGTTCCTTGCTGCCTGCAGCCACACATCCAGGCTCTTGGCCGGCGGCATGTGCCGGGCCGCTGCGAACGGATCGTCCGCATACGCCACTTTGGAGACCTGCCATGCGAGTTTCCGGTGGACGCCGAACGCTTCGGCGACCGAGGTCACCGCGCGCGAGCCGGGGCACTTGAACTCGATCATCCTCGAGAACGCGGTGCGGGCCCGAGAGATCGCGTCGACCGTTTCGGCTTCGAACGCGTGCGCGGCACCCTCTCTGTTGCTCAAGCGTTGACTCACGCCGGCAGCATACCACAACGATCCATGTTTCAATCGCCGTTTCCGAAACAATGTCGGAAAACATGGCTGCTGGCTTTACTAGTGTGTTATCGGACTCGCGTGGCTACCGGAGCCGCATGAGCAGGTCATCCAACTCGGGCATCCACCGGCGGGCCTTCGCCGCGTCGAAGCGGGGGGGCAGATCCGGCTTGCGCTCGGCGATCAGCACCGCCAGGCGCTCGACGAGGCGGGATGGCGGGACCGATCCCCCGGTCCAGTGGTCGTGATCGACCCAGGCCAGGGTGATCTCGTGCTCGGCCCGGGAGCCGTCGAGCCGGGTGATGGCGACGCGGAAGCGCCAGCCGGTGGTGTCCTCGTGTTCTTCGAGGACTTCGGCCGCCGGGGATCGGTCGTCGAGCGGGATCACGGGGCGCCGGGTTCCTGTGCGGCGGGAGGAGTTCCGGCATCGGACGGCGGCTGCTGGTCAACATCGGATGCGGCCTGTTGACGCTTGGCGTTCTGGCTTTTCTGCCACTGCACCCAGCCCAGGAACAACAGCCCGATCGCCACACCGAGCAGGTAGACGCCCAGCTTCTCAAGGAAGCGGTTCTTGGGTTGGGTGCCGGGGGGCGTCCAGTTGGGGTCGGGG
>RFGH01000002.1 GCA_003696675.1 Planctomycetota bacterium | reverse complement strand
GTGGGACGGGCGTCTCGTCCAGTGGGACGGGCGTCTCGCCCGTCATCGTTGACCAAGAAAACGGCCGAGACGGCCGTTCCACCGGCCGCTGCGCAGGCTGTTCCCGTCACGGATGACGCCTGAGCGATCCGCCAAAGAGCACGAAGACAGGCCCCACCGCCGGCCGGGCGAGCCGGGCTGTTCTCGGTTTGTAATGCGACGGAGGGGGTTGCCGACCCTTGATCCGTCTTGCAGAACCTAGAACCGCAGACTCAGTGTGGATGAGCTCCCGCCCGGCGCCATCACCACCGCGTACATCCTGTCGAACTCGTCGCGTCCGAGGTCGGGCGTCTCGGGGCCGCCCAGGGCCCGCAGGATCCCGGCGACCGTGTTCGAGTGCGCCACCACGAGGACCCGGCCGCCGGCGTGATCCGCCCGGATCCGGGCCGCCAGGGCCGCAAAGTCCATCGGGGCGTATTGGGTCGGCTCGAGATCGAACAATTCCAGCGTCGGCGCCGCCGTCCCGCGCGAGCGGACGGTGTCCGTGACGTACACCGCCGAGATCGGCTCGTCGCGCAGGATCGACGCCAGCCGCCGGGCCCGCGCCACCCCGGCGTCGGTCAGCCCCGGGTCCCGCCCCGCGGCCCGGTCCTGTTCCGCGTGCCGAACGAGATAGACGACGGCGGGCCTCTCCAGCGCAGGCTCGGCCGCCGCGCCCGCGCCGGCCGACCCGGCCAACCCCAGGCCGACCGCGAGAAGACCCACGATGCCGATGAGATGCGCTCTGGCCATGCCTGCTCCTCCCGCTGGGGCGCCGACAGAATACGCGCCCTGTCACGCCGCGGGCCCATTCGCCAGCGCCACCCGCATTTCACGGCGGGGCAGGTCCCGACGCCTGTGGAACGCCCACAGACACCAGTGGGGCAGGCCTCGACGCCTGAGAAACGCCCATCGATACCAGTGTGGCAGGGCTCGGCAAGCGGTCGCCCATTAAGACCAGTGGGGCGGGCCTCCGTGCCTGCCACTTGGATCGATGTCGCGGCAGGCAGGGACGCCTGCCCCACCATGCAATGCTGCGCCTCGGCGAGCGTCGGGCCCTCACGCATGGCATTCCGAAGGCAAGACCATGCCACACGTGGCCGGGCAGTCTGGTGAACCGCCACAGCCACCCGCCGACCCCGGCTGCGACACCGCGCACGCGCCGCCGGCCAGAAGGACCGCTGCACATAACAGTGTGAACATGCGCATCGCGGGAGCCCTCGTTCAGGAGTGAGCGGTGCAAAGAACTGCGAGTGTTCGGCGGTCACCGCCCCGGTAGTCGATGTTGGCGCCGGCACGTCCATGTGCCCGTTGATGAACGCGCTGAAATTGATGACTGCGTGGTGCGACGTAGGTCAAGAGCACATTGGCGTTGATAATCAGATGGCGTCTCGGATCTCGTTTCATGGATCAACGCGCGGACATAAAGATTCTGGGCTGGTCGCGAATACAATACCAACGACAAAGCCCAGGGATCGGCTCCCTGGGCTTGTATTCGAATCGGAAGCTGAGGTCAGGGCTCGATCAGTAATCCATATCATCCATCCCGCCGGCGGGGGTGGCGTCCTTCTTCTCCTTGATCTCGACGATCGCGGAGTCGGTGGTCAGCAGGAGCCCGGCGATGGACGCCGCGTTCTGCAGCGCCACGCGCTCGACCTTCGTCGGCACGATCACGCCCTGCTGGACGAGGTCGCCGTACTCGCGGGTGACGGCGTTGAAGCCGAACGTGGCGTCGCTGGATTCCTCGACCTTCGCGGCGATGACGGCGCCGTCGAGCCCGCAGTTCTCGGCGATCTGCTTGATCGGGGCGGCCACGGCGCGGTAGACGATGTCCACGCCGGTCTGCTCGTCGAACTTGGCGTTCTTGCGGACCTTCTCGAGGGCCTTGCGGGCGCGGAGGACGGCCGTCCCCCCGCCGGGCAGCACGCCCTCCTCGACCGCGGCGCGGCAGGCGTGCAGGGCGTCCTCGACGCGGGCCTTCTTCTCCTTCATCTCGACCTCGGTGGCGGCGCCGACGTTGATCTGGGCCACGCCCCCGGAGAGTTTCGCCAGCCGTTCCTGGAGCTTCTCGCGATCGTACTCGGAGTCCGTGGCCTCGATCTGGGCCTTGATCTGCTCGATGCGGCCCTTGATGTCGGCGGTCTTGCCGGCGCCCTCGACGATGGTCGTGGTGTCCTTGTCGATGGTGATCTTCTTGGCCCGGCCCAGGTCCGAGAGCGTGAGCTTCTCGAGGTTCAGGCCCAGCTCCTCCATCACCGCGGTGGCGCCGGTGAGGATGGCGATGTCCTCGAGCATGGCCTTGCGGCGGTCGCCGAAGCCCGGCGCCTTGACGGCGGCGACCTTCAGCACGCCGCGGAGCTTGTTGACGACCAGCGTCGCCAGGGCCTCGGAGCCCAGGTCCTCGGCGATGATGACCAGCGCCTTGCCGCTCTCGGCGACCTTGGTCAGGACGGGCAGCAGGTCCTTGGCGTTTTCGATCTTCTTCTCGTGGACCAGGACGTAGGCGTCCTCGAGCTCGCAGACCATCTCCGCGGGGTCGGTGACGAAGTGCGGCGAGAGGTAGCCCTTGTCGAACTGCATGCCCTCGAGCAGCTCGACCTCGGTCTCGAGGGACTTGCCCTCCTCGACGGTGATGACGCCGTCCTTGCCGACCTTCTCCATGGCCTGGGCGATGATGTCGCCGATGGCCTTGTCCTGGTTGGCGCTGCACGCGCCGACCTGGGCGATCTCGGCCGAGCCCGAGACGGGCTTGGACATCTTCTTGAGTTCGGCGACGAGGGCCTCGACGGCGAGGTCGATGCCGCGCTTGACCTGGTTGGCGTTGGCGCCGGCGGTGATGTTCTTGAGGCCCTCCTGGTAGATGGACTCGGCGTAGATGGTGGCCGTGGTGGTGCCGTCGCCGGCGTCCTTGGAGGACTTGGAGGCGACCTCCTTGACCATCTGGGCGCCGAGGTTCTCATAAGGATCGGCGAGTTCGATCTCCTTGGCGACGGTGACGCCGTCCTTGGTGACGGTGGGGGCGCCGAAGGACTTCTCGATCACCGCGACGCGGCCCGAGGGGCCGAGGGTGATCTTGACGGCCTTGGCGAGCTTCTGGACGCCGCGGAGGATCCGCTCGCGGGCGTCCGTGTCAAAGGCGATCTGTTTGGCGGGCATGGGTGGTGGTCCTCGTTTCTCTTCCAGAGTGTCTTTGTGCTGCAATCGTGGTGGTGGAGGGGCTGTCTTCGTCCGCCCCTCACCCCGGCCCTCTCCCGGGGGGAGAGGGGGTTGGTTATCCGATCCTGATCCAGGCGACGCGCTCGGCGTCGATGATGTAGACGTGCTTGCCGTCGGAGACCTTCACGAGATGGTCGGGCTCGTCCGGGATGAGCATGGCGTTGGTCACGGTGCACTCCGTGGCGTCCGCGAACACAAAGGTCGCGTCGCGCTCCGTGTTGAGTTCCGACAGGGCCTGGCGGAGCTGGTCGTTGGTCATGCGCGGCGCCGGGGTTGAAGTTCTGCGGTGGCACGGCTCTCCGAGCCGTACGCACGAGCGAGACGCCCGTGCCGCTGGGGATTGTTCTGAGTGGGGCGGGCCTCCGTGCCTGCCATGCGGAGTCGCAGGCAGGGACGCCTGCGCCACCGTGCGGATGGAGTCAGTCCACGACCGCCAGCACGTCGGACTCGGACATGATGAGGTACTCCTCGCCGTCGAGGGTGACCTCCGTGCCGGCGTAGGAGGAGAAGATCACGCGGTCGTTCTTCTGGATCTCCAGGGGGACGCGCTCGCCGGTCTCGGTGTTGAGGGCGCCGTCGCCCACGGCGAGCACGACGCCCGTCTTGGGCGTGTCCTTGGCCTTCTCGGGCAGGTAGATGCCCGCCTCGGTGCGGTCCTCGGCCTCGTCGCGGCGGACGATGATCTTGTCGCCCAGGGGGCGGATGTTGAGCCTGGTCTTCTTGCGGGGTGCGGTGGCGGTCGCCATGTCGGTCTGTCTCCTGCCTGTTTGTGATGAGGTGGTTGTTGGTTCAACTCGGCGGCGGCCCGCCCGCCGCCGAGGGGTTCACGAGGGGTGCTGCGGGCCCGGGCCGTTCGGCCAGCGGTCGGCGTGGATGCGGTGCAGGACGCGCTGGAAGGCGTCCAGGAGATGTTCGATGCGGACGGGTCGGCGGACCACGGCGAAGGCGCCGAGCTCCAGCGCCTCGGCGAGCTCGCGGGCCTCGTCCCGGCCTGACGCGGCGCGCTGGACGGCGATGATCGGCGGGGGCCGGTCCAGCCGGCGGATCAGCCCCAGGACCCGCAGCCCGCCCTCATCGCCCGCGGTCGGCGCCTGGGCGAGCAGGGGTAGGGCCAGGTCCACCACGGCGATGTGGATGGGGATCTCCCGGATGAGCCGGGCGGCTTCGTCGGCGGCGCCGGCGCGCAGGGCCCGCACGCCCATCGGCGCCATCAGCGCCGGCAACGACGACAGCCACGTCTCGTCGCGCCACCTCCCGCCCGTGAGCAGGACGTTCAGGCGGGGCTCGGGGACCGCTGGCCCGGTCGGGTTGGGGTGCACCGACACCATCGCGGGCCAGTCAGTGCAAGGGGCGCGCCGGGTTTGGTCGGCCGTCGGCCCGGCCCAGCCGCCCGTATCTCGCCTGCCGGGCGCCGAGCGGCTGACGCCCGCCACGGCGTCTGGGCGACCGGGCGCCAAAACGGCAGTCTCCGCGGGGCGGTACGCTCGCGGGCATGAAGAGCGGGGCGAAGACCGTCAAGGCGTACCTCGCGGGGCTGCCGGCGGACCGCCGGCGGGCGATCGCCGCGGTCCGTGACGCCATCAACGCCAATCTCCCCGACGGCTACGCCGAGGGCATGCAGTACGGCATGATCGGCTGGTTCGTGCCCCACTCGGTCTACCCGCCCGGGTACCACTGCGACCCCGCTCAGCCCGTGCCGTTCGTCTCGCTGGCGTCGCAGAAGAACCACATGGCGCTGTACCTGTTCTGCCTCTACACCGACCCCGAGGCGTTGGAGCGGTTCAGGGCCGCGTGGACCAACGCGGGCAAACGCCTGGACATGGGCACGTCGTGCGTGCGGTTCAAGCGGCTCGAGGACGTGCCGCTGGACGTGATCGGCCGGGAGATCCGCCGGGTTCCGGTGTCGAAGTTTATCCGCGCCTACGAGGCCGGGCTCGCCGGCACGGGCGCCGGTCGCGCCCGAACGGCCAAGAAAAAGACCAAGAAGGCTGCGAAGAAAACACAGAAAAACAAGCCCTCCGCCTTGACCCGCTCGGCCGCGGTGAAGAAGAACACCTCGAAGACAACGACGGCGCGGGCGACGAAGAAGCCCGAGTCCAGGAAGAAGGCCCCACGCCGGCGAGCCACGTGACCCGCCCGACAGTACGCTTCTGATCCATGTCAATGCGCACGAGAATGCCCAGCGGTCGCGTCCGATTCGTGTGCCACGCTGCGCTGTCGGCCGTGATGATGGCGGCGGCGTCCGCGCGGGCCGGGGATGTGTTCGAGCGCGGCGCGTCGGGCGCGGGCGGTCAGGTCGCCGGGGCGCTGACCGGCGGGTGGCGGCTGTCGCTGGAGCCCTCGATCTGGGCGCCGGGCCTCGGCGGGGACCTGGGTTTCGGCGCGGGCGACTTCCAGGTCGAAAGGCTGCGGGTCGACGACGCCCGGGCCTCGGCGCTGCTGCGCGTGCAGGCCCGGCGGGGGGACCTGGTCCTCGACGCCTCGGGCTTCGTCTTCTCCTTCGACGACGCGACGCGCACCGACGCGGTCCAGTCCGCGGGCGGGCTGGCCTTCGCCGCGGGCGACCCGGCCCGGGTGCGGTTCGACCTTGTCTCCGCGGAACTGACCGTCGGCGCCCGCGTGTGGGGCGTGTCGCTGCCGGGGCCCGGCGCCGGCCGTGTTGTGAAGATCGGCGTGGACGCCTTCGGCGGGCTGCGCGCCTACTCGCTCGACGCCCTGGTGGGCTCGCCCGGGGGCGGGACGCGCTCCGGCGACGGGCTGTGGGTCGAGCCGATCGTCGGCGCCCGGCTGAACGTCGACCTGCTCAACAGCGCCGGGTTCTTCCTGACCCTCGACGCCGGCGCCATGCCCATCGGCGACCACACGTCAACCTCGTTCGACATCGTGACCGGGATCCAGTGGCGGCCGCTGCGCCTCGTCGGCGTGCAGTTCGGCTGGCGGCAACTGCTCGTCGATCTCCAGGACGGCGACGGCGCGGGGCGTTTCGAGTACGACGGCGCCCTGGCCGGGCTCTTCGGCTCGGTCGTCATCCGGTTCTAGCGCGATGAACGGCGCGACCAGACAGAGCCCGGCGCCCGATCGCCCCGTCCCGCGCCAGGGGCGGCTGCGCGTGCGCGTGCGGTACTGCGAGTGCGACCCGATGGGCGTGGCGCACCACGCCTCCTACGTCGCGTGGCTGGAGATGGGCCGGACGGAACTGTTGCGCGAATCCGGCGTCGCCTACCGCGACCTCGAGGCCGAGGGCGTGCTGCTCGTGGTCACGAGGCTGGAGATCCGCTACCGCAGGCCCGCGCGGTACGACGACGAGGTGACGGTCGTGACGCGCGTCGTCGGCGGCGGGCGCGCCCGCATCGATCATGAGTACGAGATCCGCCTGATCGGCGCCGGGGAATCCGCCGGTGAACTGCTCGCGACCGCGTCGAGCACGCTCGCGTGCGTTGATCCAAACGGCAGGCCGCGGGCGCTGCCCGACTGGCTCACCGCGCGGGCGCATCTTATCAAATGACGCTCCAATCCCAAACGCATCGCTCACGCAAGTCTTTGCACAGGAGGAAGATGTACAAGTCCACTCAGAGTAACCAACAGCGTATTGATTCAGTTGTGACTAGCCATTACATTGAAGAACAAAGGTGTTGCCGCGAGAGCGCTCCCGCGGCGAGAACTCGGTCGCTTCGCTTATGAGGACAGGAGATTCAGCGTGAAATCATCCAGACGATCATTGATGTTGCTCTCTCTCTCTCTCTCTCTCTGTTGACGGTGCAGGCGGCGTTTGCTAAGGATGTTCCGCCAGCGACTGCCTCATCTTCCATTCAAGTCGCTGAGTTGAACGATGACGCGTACCCCGATCTGGTTGTTGCTTCTCGCGTGACGTTTGATATCCGTGTTTTCAGAGGACAGCCCGGTGGAGTATTTCAGCCGTCACTCGCCGATACGGTTCCATTTGCAGGATCGCCGGCCATCGTTGACGTGGACGGAGATGCGGATCTCGATCTTGTCCTTGCGAAATCAGATTCCGCAGTTCTGATTCTGTTCAGAAACAACGGCGATGGCGAGTTTGCCGATCCTGAGAGTTTTTCATTGCCGTACATACCGCGCCTGGCGCTGCCCGCGATTCGTCCGGAGCCGGGTGGGGACGCGATCTATGTGTGCGGCGATGATCTTTCCATGTCCAGTCTCGTGTATCTCGGAGGCTTGCACACAGTTGTAGAGCCTTTAGACGTGACGTTTTCATTTGATGACCTGGCACAAACCATTGCAGCCATCGGGACGACGCCCGGGCGATTCACCGATGGCGACGTGACGGGAGATGGGTTTGTAGGTATGGACGACGTAAACGTCGTTGTTGAGAATATAGATGAGAGCGCGCCACCGAACGAGATCGTATGGTGTGACGACAATGGCTTCGAAGAGCCGGAATGCGGTGGATTCAACCGCCGGTGGGACGGCGTGCAAGAATGCATGCGCGCAGCGATGTGCCGTGCGACCGTGTGTCATTGGGCTGCATGCATCAACCTTCGGTCGGGCGCTTGGATCCCGTGGTGGATCGGGCAGAACCTGGCGTGTGCGGCGGTTGCGGATGCTGAGCTCTTGGCTTGCGTCACGGCCGTCATCCCTGGCTTATGATGCATGATATGTCCGCACACACACCGACGACCGAATCAGCCAAGTCCGTGACGTGTGGTGAGTGCGGCTACGTCGTCGGTCTCGGTGTTCGGAGCGGGGTGTGCCCCGAGTGCGGCCTCGACCTTTCTTGGACAGCGAATGGATACTGGCTCGATCGCCGCTCACGAGCCGATCGCCTGCACGCGGCACGATCATCCGGCGCATTGGCGGCCGGGATGATCATCCTTGTCGCGGCGGGGCTCGGCGCAGGCGCTTTTCAGAAATGGGGGCCCGGTGGCGATGGTGTAGATCTTGGTTGGGTCTGGATTGGCGCCGCGGCGGTAGCTGTCACGCTCTGCACCATAGGCGTTTTTGCACTTTCGGCAGGGCATCCGGACGAGCCTCTGACACCCGGGCGTCGTCTTCGTCGGATTGCCAGTCGGGTGATATGGTTCGGGGTTCTGGGAGGGCTCGTGCTCGTGGCTTCAGCGACGGGCGACCCAACCGGTTCAATCGCTGTCGGCCTTGTGTGCGCGTCGAGCGGCGCCTGGATGGTCGCGTTTGGACCAATCCTGGGGATGTTGGCGAGGCGAGCGCGGCAAGATGGGCTGGCGCATCGGTTGCGGCGCGATTTCGCGGTCACAGGATGGGCGTGGGTTGTGATGGCGCTCGGCGGAGCGTTCATCGCAGCGGTGGGAGACCCGCTTCCTGAGGCCGTCTGGAGTTTTCTGTCAATGCCCGCGCTGGTCGCAGTTGTGTTTTCGTTACTGGTCCTGTTCGATGTCCTCCGACTATGGCGCACGCTAAGGGCTCTGATCTGATCTTTGGGAGTGCGGCTCAGATTCCAGTGGTCCATCACCCGCTGTCGATCACCATGATCTCGTCGAGGGGCTTGCGCGCCAGGGCCGCCTTGGGGATCACGCAGCCGTC
>RFGH01000243.1 GCA_003696675.1 Planctomycetota bacterium | reverse complement strand
GCAGGGCGGTGCGGGCGAGGGTGAGGCGGGTGAGGGCTTCTGCGTGGAGGAGATTGGCCGCAGGGAGGTCGGGGAAGGCGATGACGAGTTGGCGCGTGATGGCGAGCGCGTCGCGGGGTTTGCCGGCGCGGAGGTGCTGTTGGGCTTGTAGGGCGGCCTGGCGTGCGTTGACCCGCATGGGGTGACGGTACGCCGGGCGTGATTGGTCGGAGGGGGATCAGCGGCGGCGGCGGGTGGTGGCGAGGGCGGCCAAGCCGAAGAAGGCGGCGGTGGTCGGCGCGGGGACAACATTGAAGGTGAGGGAGACGCGGGTGAGGTCCTGTCCGGTCTGCTGGACCCAGACGGAGTAGTCGGTGGCGGTGAGGGCGCCCTGGCCGGCGTTGAGATCTCCGATGATGTCGGTGCCGACGAGGTTGGGGGTGGTGAGGACGAAGCCGATGAGCCCAGCGCCCTGGAAGGTATCGGGGTCGAAGTCGAAGAAGTTGCCGGAGCCGAGGCCGACGAAGGCGGTGGCGTCGAAGCCGCCGTTGGGGTTGGAGGCGTCGGCGAGGAGGATGGAGTCGACGGAGAGGCCGCCGGCGAGGGAGAAGGTGAAGTAGTCGCGGTCGCCGCCGGGAAGGTTGGAATCGACGACATCCATGGTGATGGTGTTCTGTCCGAGGCCGAGGGTGATGACGGTGGGGTTGAAGCGGTCCCCGGAGAGGTCGCCGTTGACGGCTTCGTCATAGATGACATTGGCGGCGGCGGTGGGCGCGATGGCGGCGATGGCGAGCAGGGCGGCGCGGGTCATGGGGTGGTCCTCTCTTCTCTCGTCGTCTCTGTGTCTGGCTTGTGCTGGCGCGTGGTGTTCGCGTGCCGGCGACGGGTGCACGATATCCGACGGGGGCGGCGGGTTGGAGGCGTTTTTTCGGGGATTTTGTCCGTTCGATGCGGGTTTTGCGGTGTTGCACGGCGGTGGAAAGTGGAACTGGGGAATCGGATTTTGGGATGGATATGTCTGGGAAAAGACGGAGGTGGGGGAAGAGACGGAGAGACTGAGTGACGAAGAGACGGAGTGGGGATCGGGGAGGGGATCTGCCGCATCGGTCGGAGAGAGGGCGGCGGAGGCGTCGGATGGGGATTGGGGTAGGAGGGTGGTAAGG
>RFGH01000026.1 GCA_003696675.1 Planctomycetota bacterium | reverse complement strand
TCCCCCTCACGGGTCGTGGTGACGGTACCCATGGCTGACGGTCACTCAGCGCGCGTGTCGGTAACCCCGCCTAGGCCTAGGGTTGGTCGGATTCCACCTCTCATCCCACCAGCTCGTCGACGAAATCTCCCCATAGCTTCAAGGCGGCGCGCTTCTCCTCGAAGTAGGTGTAGGCCGTGTAGCTCCTCTCGGTGACGCCGGGGAGCTTGTGGTTGAGGACGGCGCTGCGCACGTGGGGCTGGACGCCGAGACGCGCCATGTGGTCGGCGGCGGTCTTGCGCAAGACGTGGGGGGACCAGCCGCCGACCGGCTCGCCGTCGGGGGTGAGGTCGGCGCTGGCGCGGGTGTAGCGCTCGCAGGCGCGGTTCAAGGCCGCGACGTGGTGGCCGTTGCGGCTGGGAAAGACCCACGGGCCGGTAGGGAGCCGGCGCTGCCGGTCGAGGATCGCCAGCACGGGCTCGCTCAGGGGCACGACGTGACGTCGCTTGCCCTTGGTGCGCTCCGGGGGGAGGATCCAGACGTCGTCCTCGATCTCCGCCCACGCCATCCCCGCAACCTCGCCCGGCCGCTGGGCAGTGAGCAGTAGGGCCTTGAAGAGGTTGGCCATGGTGCCGCCCTCGGAGCTCCACACCTGCCACAGAATCCGCATCTCGTCCTCGCTGAGATAGCGGTCTCGAGGGCGCTCCTGGCCCGCCGGCCGAGTTCCTTGGACCGGGTTGTGCTCCACCAGGCCGCGGGCGATGCCGTAGTTGAAGATCGCCGAGGCGAGCACTCGGGTGCGGTTGGCGACCACCACATTCCCACCTGGCTTGGTGGCACGCGCCAGGATGCGGTCCATCATCTCGACCACGTCCCGGCGGTTGATCTCCACGGCCGGACGGTGGCCCCAAAGCGGCAGCAGGTCGAGATCCAGCTTCTGGCGGTCCGTGCGGATGGACGCCGGTCGCTTGTTGACCGCCGCGTGCTTCTCCATGAAACTTTCCGCCAGCTCGCCGAACGTCACCTGCGGTGCCGGCGCCGCTTCGCCGCTGTCGCTCTGATGCTTGACGTCGATCGCCTGCGCCCGCGCCTGGGCCAGGGACATGGCCGGGTACACCCCGAGACCCCGACGCGCCTGGTACCGCGTGCCGTCGGCTCGGGTATCCATGTAGCGCACCTCAAACTTGATCCGCCCCGTGGGCGACACGCGCACCGTCAACGGGCTCGCCTGGTCGCGGTAGCTACCGGGCTTGAGGCTCCTCAGCTTGCGATCCGAGAGTCGTACATGGGCCATGGGATGGGACTCCTCAGTCAGCGGGTCGATTTGGACTAATTTGGACTAAACTGCACCGCGTTTTGCCGCAGTTTACCGCAGGTTCAAGGTCCGATATCTGCCGTAAACGACTGATTTCAAAGCCTAATCGCAGGATACCGCAGGATACCGCAGGATATCAGAAAGGATTCGTAATCAGCAGGTCAGCGGTTCAAGTCCGCTCGTCGGCTCCAAGCTAAACCTCTTAGAATCAGTAAATTACGCCAATTCCGGAGGCCTGGAGAACGAGCCAAAAACGCGCCCGAGCAAGCAGTAAGCAAGCACTTCGCGGCGTATTCTGGCGTGGCTC
>RFGH01000242.1 GCA_003696675.1 Planctomycetota bacterium | reverse complement strand
CCGGGTGGCATCGGGCTTCGCGAGAACCACTCGCACTTGTCCTCACGCACCTCCATCCCCATCGCTTTGCTCCTCTGTGCGATGAGGTCGAAGCACTGGATGATGGCCTCGCTGTCGCCAGTCGGGCTGTGCAGCGATATATCATCCATGTAGGCGGAGAGGCGCACCGTTGGAAACCGTCTCTGCGCCTCGGCGATGGTGCTGTGCAGGAGGAGGCAGAAGAGGAAGCCTCCTAGCGGGTCGCCTTGCCGGGATCCGCGCCTCGACCAGACAATGTCGCCTTCGTAGTGGAGTTCGGAAGGCGTGCCGTACGCCAAGTTGAAGAGGTCGTACAGCGGGGCGAAGCCTGGATGGCTTTCGAGCGCTGCTTTCATCGCGGAACGCAGGGGCATGTTGAATGCGTTCCTGAAGTCGACGGTGCACACGATGCTCGCCGGTGTGAGCTCACGGCGCAGTGTGTGGATGATGCGCTCACAGCCGCCGGGTGTTCCGATGCCAAGCTGGATAGGTCGGAAAAAGGCCGCGACTTCATCTTCCAGCGTCGAGAGCACATATGCCGACACCAGCTTCAACAACACCTCCCCAACCGCGATAGGGCGAATCCCGTTATCTTTCTTGGGAAGGGCTGAGAGGTTGCACGCCGTAAGGCGGCGGCGTACTGTCTCGGAGATTCTATTGTTGGCGATGTCCAACAACAGTGGTTTCAGGGCCGCCAGTGCTAGCTCGTCGGACACAACCTGGAGAAGGAGTTCTTCTGTCCATCCCGTGCGGCCGCTAGTGGAGCCTCTGCAGCCACGGCGCACCACCTTGACGAACTTCTCGTCGCTGATGTCCAGTAGCGACGCGTTGCCGGTGTGAATGGGGGACGTGCCCGTACCGTCCGTGCCTTCAACGCTCGGGTGGAGCGCTTTCAACTTGGCCAGCTTCTCAGCCGTCGTCAGCGTGCTTGTAATCTCCTCCCGGAAGAGAATCCTCGCAGCTCGGCCCGAATAGCCCTCCCGCGCCTTCTTCCGCGCGGCCCGTATGCGTCGGTCTGTCTTCTCAGAGATGGTTTCCGCCTCGGGGATCACAACCACGGCGGGCACATTCACCAGCTGCTTGCCCAAGCGCCGAATGGTCGCGCCTACGTGCCGGTCGTTGGCCTGGCGCAGAAAGATTTTCGGCAGCGAGAGGAGGGCATGTGTCATGCGTTCCTTCTCGCCGCTGTCTGCGGTCGCATAGCCGCGTAGCAGGAGTCGGACCTTCGCTGTGAGCTGGCCGACGCTTTCGTAGGGGACCCTGCGCAGTGTCGGGATCCGTGCGCCGTCCGTGGCGTCGTAGTCGTCCGCGTTGACGCGCAAACTTCCGGTGGTGGCGGCCGGGGAAGCTGTCGGGGTGTGGCTTGTGCGGAGTGCGCCCGATTCCTCGATTTCGTTCCGCTGGGCATCGGTGAGGTGCGCAGCGCAGCGGTCATAGTCGGCGTTGCCGATGCGGCCGAGGGCGTATTGGCGGCACGGCCTCCCGAGGGAATTCCTCGCGGAACAGGCAGTGGCGGTGCCTCCTCGACTCTTCAGACTGGGGTGGTGCTCCCAGCAGAAGCTGCTCGACGGGCAAATTAAGTCCGGACCGCTGCGGTTGCACTGCACACACTTGGCAGGCCCTGGGTGCGGTTCAACGTCGTGTACCAACCGTCCGCGCTGATACACCTGGCAGTGCCGCAGGTCAGAGAGGCCTCGAAAAGCGGCTTGTCGCCGCCCGAAGCGCGGCAGTCGACGGGTGCTGATGAAGACGACGGCAGGCGCCTTGCCAACTCTCTGCCGGATGAGTGCCGCCACGACCCGATCCGTCGTGCTGCGTTTCCGCCAATCTGTGTGACGGTGAACTCGTGCTTTCCGGGTGAGAATCACGCCCCAGAAGGCGAGCACCAGGGTGCAACACAAAGCGAGCACTGTGGCACCCGCGGTGGCAAGGGCGTCGGGGCTCGCCAGCGGGTGACGGTCCACGGTCACGGCGTCGGTTGCTGTCGCTGTGATGATGGCGCTGCAGCTCGTCGCGAAGGCGTCAAGGACGAGGCGCCAGCGGGCTGCCCGCATCCCGCGCGGCAGCGTTGCAGCGTCGGGAGCAGGCGCCGAGGCCATTCCGTTTTTTTTTCACAATAAAGTACAGAAACTGTAGCTTTGTTAGCGTTGCTAGCGACGGGGGGGGGG
>RFGH01000241.1 GCA_003696675.1 Planctomycetota bacterium | reverse complement strand
CTGGTGTTGGGAGCGATCGCGGCGGCGGGGGAGGCGGTCGACCGGTTCGATCCGTCGCGCGGGGGGCGTCTGGCGGCGCCGGTGGCGATCGCGTTGCAGCGTTGGTGCGCGGGCGTGCCGGATGTGGCGACGCCGGGCGAGCCGGGGCGGGCGACGCGGCGGGCACCCGCGGGGGTGGCGGTGGCGGACTGGACGCGGGCGGTGGATCCGTGGCAGGCGTGGCTGGACCCGGACCCGCGGATCGCGGGGGTGTTGGGCCGCCTGGAGCCGGAGGCGCGGGCGTTGCTGGAAGCGCGGTTCGGGCTGACAGGCGGCGTGCCGCGGACGCTGGAATCGATCGCGGCGGAACACGGCAAGCGGGCGGTGCACCTGGCGCGTGCGGAGCGGCGGGCGGTGCGGGAGGCGCTGCGTCTGGCCCGAGAAGCAGGAGTTTGACGATTCAGGACGGGGTTGTGGGAATAGCGGCGGGCGTGGTAGGATTGCTCCAAGCGATGCTCGCGCGATGGTTCTTGGCGATGGTGCTGCTGATCTCGCCCCTGCAGGGGGCGTTGGCGGCGGTGTCGTCGTGGTGTGGGGAGATCACTCCCTCCGGCGGGGACCCGTGCGGGTCGGTGTGCTGCCCGCTGTGCGTCGAGTTGCCGGCGTGCCCGTGCGACGCGCGGCGGGACGATCGGCCGGCCGACCAGCAGCGCGAGATGCCGCGGGCGGCGGTCGAGTCGCCCCGGGTCGCGCCGGCGCCGGACCTGTACTCGGCGTTTGTGCCCGAGCGGGCGGCGGTGTTCGTCGAGCCCGTGCGGGCGCAGGCGGCGGGCCGGCTCGAAGCAACGGTCAACGCGTTCCTTTCGGTGGTGTGCGTGCGGACGACCTGATGGATGCGCCCCCGGTGCGCGCGGTGCGTGCCGGATCGGTGTGTCTTTCGGTCTGATCTGAACGCTTGCCGGGCGTTGTTGCGCCCGTTGAAAGGAATGTGTCATGTTGAAGTTTGTGAAGAAGGCGGTTGTGTCGTCGGTGCTGTTCGGTGTGGTCGGTGGTTCGGCGTTGCTGCTGCCCGCGTGCGGTTCGACGCAGGTGCGCGAGGATCGGTCGCAATGGGCCGGGGCGATGGAGGGCAGGGGCGCGCTGCTGACCGTGGAGGGTCTCGGATGCCCGATGTGCGCCGAGTCGATCCATGTGCTGCTGGACGGCGTGGACGGCGTGAGGGATTCGCATGTGAATCTGGAGACCGGGGTGGTGACGGTGGACTTCGAGCCGGGCGCGAAGGTTTCGAAGGCGGCGCTGGCGTCGGCGGTGACCGACGGCGGCTTCTCTCTCCGCAACATCGAGCCGATGGGAGAGTGAGCCATGGCGATGACGCGATGGACCCGGCGGGCGGTGGCGCTCGCCGGGCTGGTGGCAGTCGGTCCGGCGTGGGCGCAGGAGGCGGCGTTATCCGAGGCGGCGACGCAGCCGGCCAAGGGGCGCGTGACCTGGCGTGAGTCGCTACGGTTCACCCGGTATGAGCTGAGTGACCGGACGGTGGACGAGGTGGTCGTGAACACGCGGCTGACGCTCGGGCTGAATGGGAAGCTGTCGGCGGTGCTGGACATGCCGCTGGTGAACCGGGACGACTCGCTGGACGGGTCGCGCGACGCGAACGGCGTGGGCGATCTGCGGCTGGGCGTGAAGTGGCGGTTCTGGCAGGACGACCGGGGCGCGATCGAGACGAAGCGGCTGGCCGCGTTCGGCGGGCTGCGCCTGCCGACGGGGACGGACGGGATGTCGTCGGGCGGGGTCGATCCGTATGTGGGGCTCGTGTACACGATGGTGCACGGGCGGCATGGCGTGAACGCGGCGGTGCGTTACACGCTGACAACGGACGGCGACGCGTCGCCGCTGGCGGCGGGGTACGGCGGGGACGACCTGCTGACGCTGGAGACGAGTTATCTCTATCGGCTCAGTCCGAGCGCGTATACGGCGGACACGGAGGGGTCGTTGTACGCGGCGCTGGAGTCGTTCGTGGACTATGAGACGAACGGCGACGC
This sequence comes from Planctomycetota bacterium, assembly GCA_003696675.1. Lineage (GTDB taxonomy): Bacteria > Planctomycetota > Phycisphaerae > Phycisphaerales > UBA1924 > UBA6054. The sequence goes on along the minus strand of RFGH01000241.1, from coordinate 3,072 downwards.
GGAGTGGCGGCTGGCGCCCGGGCTGTTGTGGGAGGCGCGGCGGTGGGCGGCGGAGTTGAATGTGATTCTGCCGGTGGCGCGGAGCGTTGATGAGCGTGCGCGGACGGATTGGGGGTTTGCGGCGGGGGTGCGGGTGTTGTTTTGAGCGGAGGTGTGCTTCGGATTGACCGCGGAGAGAACGGAGGCAGGAGGAAGGATCGGTGAGACGGAGGGGCTCGGGAGAACTTGCCCCTCCGTCACGCCGCGCGTGCGATGTCTCCGCCGGGGACGGGGGGGCCGGGAATGCCGCGGGTCGGGTTGTTGATCGTGGGCGTGCGCGGTGGTCAGAGGTTGGCGACGCGGGCGCGGACATTGTCGAGGACATTCATGAAGTTGATGTAGCCGTCGTAGGGCGAGTCGTAGGGGCTGAAGTACTTGTGGACATCGCCGTCGGCCCAGTACTTGGTGCACATGTAGTAGAAGTGGTCTGAGGTGGTGAGTTTGCGCCAGTCTTCGAGGATGTACTCGGCGTTTTTTTTGCGCTCTGGGTCGTTGGAGTTTTTGACTTCGACGAGGCGTTCCTTGAGTGCGCGTTCGACGCGGTAGGTTTCTTCGAGGGCGTTGTGCTGCATGGCGTTGCCGCGCCATGCGGTGAGGTCTCGTTCGGTGTCGGCCCAGGAGATGAAGTCGGGGACATCGTAGATGCCGACGGGTTGGAAGCGTTCGAGGGCCATGGTTGGGGTGATGAAGTGGTTTTCGGTGGTGCCGTCTGCTTTTTTGGCGACATCGAAGACGGCTTCGGGCATTTTCTCGAGGAACTGGAAGATGCCGGTCTCGGCCCACTGGTGTTCGCCGAAGGTCTCGTAGTCCATGAAGAGGTTGCAGAGGTAGCCGTCGCCGTTGATCTGGTGGACCCAGGTGGCGAACTTCTCGGCGGTGAGGGGCCACTCGGACCAGCCTTTGTTGGAGAAGCGGAAGGCGATGTCGTCGGAGAGGCGGTAGTTTTTGAGGAGGAGGCCGAAGGGGGTGCCGTCGGCGCGGGTGAGGGGCTGGCCGTTGTCGCCGGGCGGTGCGTAGACATAGTTGGGGCTGCGGTAGCCGAGGTATCGGTCGACGCCTTCGCAGATGGCGCCGAGGAAGCGGGGGGTGCCGTCGGGGTTTTTGAGCCCGGCGAGGAAGCGGGCGAGTTCGTTGGAGTAGATCAGTTCGGTGTTGCGGAAGACCCTGGGGCGCTGGCCGAAGAGATCGACGATGCGTTCGGTGTGGCGGTCGATCTGCTCGAGGAACTCTTCGCGTGAGTAGATGAAGGAGAGGGAGTGGTAGTCGGTCTCGGCGACGAACTCGCAGCAGCCGGTCTCGGCGAGTGCGACGAAGAGGTCGAGGACATCGGGGCAGAACTTCTTCCACTGATCGATGACGGTGCCGGTGATGGCGTAGGAGACGCGGAAGTTGCCCTCGTGGCGTTTGATGAGGTCGAGGATGAGTTTGGTGGCGGGGCGGTAGCACTTGTCGGCGACCTTGCGGCAGATGGCGCCGTTCTTGTCCTCATCGAAGTAGAAGGGGTCGGTGTGGAAGACGGAGTAGGGCTTGAGGCGGTGGGGCTGGTGGACTTCGAAGTAGTAGACGACGGATGCCATGGTGCGCCCCTGAGAATGTGGTTTCGGTGCGGTGCTGTCCCATTGTGGCGGGGTGGGGGGGCCTGTGCAAGGGGTTGGAGGGTATGACACCACAATCGCGCACAAAGCGTGTCGATCGGGGGGATGTACGCAGATGTGCAGAGATCACGCAGATGGCGCAGCGGGGGAGCGAGGGGGAAGAGCGGATATGGGGGCGGAGCAGGCTGGGAGATCCCTCCTCTGCCTCGCTGCGCTTCGGCGTTTCCCCCCGTCGGCGACGGGGGGGGAGATGGTCAGGTTTTGAGGCTGCTGAGTTGGGCGACAGCGACGACGGAGAGGATCATGACGGGGATGAAGACGCCCAGAGCGGGGGGGAGGGCGGGGATGGCGACGGAGGCGCCGAGGATGCCGCCGATGAGGGCGAGGATGGCGAAGGGTGCGCACTTGAGGGTCTGGACGATCATGTTGGTGGGGGTGCGCTGGATGTAGAAGGGCATGGCGATGACGAGGGAGAGCAGTGCCGAGAGCATCATGGAGAAGCGGCCCCAGCGGATGCGTTCGAGTCGGGCGCGTTGGTCGGGGTCGGCGAGGGTGTCGCGTGCGAGCATGCTGCCGACCTGGGAGAAGCTCAGGGCCTGGCGGTAGGACTTGTAGCGGTTCATCCGCAGTTCGTGGGGGTCGAGGGAGGACTCGATGCGGTCGATGGGGACGCGGGGGCCGACGGCGGAGCGGCTGCGTGGTTCGGCCATGCCGTTTTCGAGTTGCCATGCGCCGTTCTCGTAGCGGGCGGCGTCGGCGGTGATGACGCGGGTGGCGCGTCCTTCGTCGTCGCGTTCGAGGATGTAGACGCCGGTGAGGTGGCCGGTGTCGGCGTTGAAGGATTGTGCGCGGAAGAGGCGTCCTTGGCCGTCGACGGTGAGGGGGACGGAGGCTTCGCCCATTTTGTGGTTGCCGGCGTCCTCGTGCTCGCGGACGAGGAGGGGGGCGATGCGTGGGATGACGAGTTCCTGGTTGAGGAGTTGGACGCCGGTGAGGGCGAGGGCGACGAGGAGGACGGGGCGCATGACGCGGTGAAGCCCGATGCCGGCGGCCATCATGGCGATGAACTCGCGGTGGCGGAGCATCTGGGTGAAGGTGAAGCCCATGGCGGCGACCATGACCATGCCGAGGAGGAAGTTGAAGAGTTGGAGGAGCTTGGGCCACCAGAGATCGGCGGCGAGGAGGACGGCGATGAGGGCCTTGCGGACGCCGGAGGGTTCGATGCCGTCGGCGGCGCCGACGCGGGCGGCGGTGAGCATGAGCTCGTCGGCGTTGAGGGAGACATCGATGACGACGACGAAGCCGAAGAGGATGACGAAGAGCGCGACGACATTCGTCAGGAACTGCCTGGCGATGTAGCGGTCGAGCAGGGTCATGGTCGGAGTGTAGGGATCGGGGGGCGTGCCCCGGGCGGCGGGGGCGGGGTCAGCCGAAGCGG
>RFGH01000240.1 GCA_003696675.1 Planctomycetota bacterium | reverse complement strand
GGGTTCTTTAGAGCACCAGGCGCGGGGCGGAGGGGCGAACACGGGCCCACTCGCGCCGCCGGTTCCTCGGCGCCTCCGGGAAGGGGCACGTCGCTGGGCGCAGGCAGCGGATGATGGAAGGCCCTCTGGTGTTGCCGGGGCGGGTGTTCTTGGTCCGCCGCCTCCTGCTTCTTGTCCCCGTCGTGCCGTGCGCCCCCCGCCAGGGGGTTGGCGGGCACCGCCGCCCCGCCGCCCTGGTCGTGCGCCTGGAGCGTCAGCATCGGCTGGCCGCTGTCCGCGTCGTCGGGCCTCGCGGCGCCCCTGCTCCCCCCGGCGCGGGTGGTGATCAGCGGGCGGGTGAGCCCACCGGCGGCGGCGGCGGCGTCCGCGGGGGCGTGGTGCTTGGCCCGCAGCTTCCTCCAGTCGCCCTTCCACGCCTGGTACGCGAAGTAAAACAAGCTTCCCCACATCACCACGTCGTACCCGAGTTGGATGGCGCCGACGGCCTGCAGCGCGCGTTGCCGGCTCTGCGGCCCCACCCACGTCGACACCGTCACGGCGGTGGCAAATAGCTGCTGCAGCGCACCGAGCGCGCCCGCCACGTAGAGCTCAGGCTTGGCGGCGTACGGTCGCCACCAGCACAGGTAGAGGAGGTGAAGGGCGGCGACGACGCACATTGCGGTCCCCACGCCGCGGCACGGGCCCATGGTCGAGGGGCGGATGCCAGTCAGGATTGCGATCAGGTGGGCAACCACCACGTCCTCCCACACCAGAAGCCGCACGGGGACGCTGTGGAAGTCCCTCGCCGCGTCCCACATCGCCGCCAGCTGTATCTGCAGCTTCGTCCACCGCGGCGACGCGGCCGCGCCACCCGTGTTGCCCGCGTTGGTGGCGGCCGGCACCGGCGCCGCAGCACCGCCGTCTCCGGCGTCCGCCGCGTTGCTCTGTTGGCCGTTCGAGGCAGGTGGGGAGTACGTATGCGCGGTGGCCGCCGCTGCGTCGAATCTCCGCGCGAGAAAAAATAGGATCAGGGCGTTCACCATCACATTGATGACCAAGGCCGCTACGAACCACTCCAACCCCTCCGCTCCGTGCACCAGCGCCGTCACCGACACCTCTGTGACGCTGGGGCCGAGGTAGGTGACCTGGACGAAGAATAGCGCGGTGACGAGGGAACGCTGCCACTGCGGCAGCGGGTTCTGCCGGGTTCCGAGCCACACGCCGACCGCCGCAGGCAGGAGCAGCGCGGTGCACAGGACAGCCCCGGTCCTGGCGTGGGCGAACCGCCGCTCCAGCGTCCCCTCCGGGGCCTCCGCCCCTGGCCCAACGAACGATAGCTCCGACGTGTAGAGGAACGGGATCGGCTCCGGCCACTCCTTAGTCAGCGCCAGCGGGTCGCAGGACACCGCCGTGGCCATCCGCCCCATCGCGCTCGCCTTCGCCGCCAGCGCCGGGGAGACCAGGCCGGCCGCCGTCGCGCTGCCGTACGCCGTGTTGGCGACCACCGCCGCCACGGTCGGGCTCACCCCGAGGGCGTGCAGCGCCTGTTGAGACGCGGGCGGCGGTGCCCCTGTCACGTTGCCGCTCGCGTTGGCGTTCGGTGCTGTGCCGCTGGCAGTCGGCGTCACCACGCTGGTGTTGCTGAAGGTGGGACCCACGGTCCACGAGGATGCTGGCGTGCCTGTGTCGGAGATGCTCTCACTCCCGCCCGTGCTTTCAAATAGGGCTGTCACGGTGGTTGTCACGGTGCCGGGGGCAGTCCGGAACGCTTCACTGGTCGTGCCCTCCAAGGAAGCGGTCTCCGACATGGGGGAGTCAGTGGCCGAGGCTGAATGAAGGTCCGAAGCCGTCGCCCCCGTTGGCTCGAGCGTCGGGGAGGCCGTGCCGGAGGGTGTGGCGGACTGCACTGTCGGGGTGGGGGTCGTGAATACGTCCTCCCGTTGCCCGGCGCTGCTCGGGGCAGTGACCGCCTGGAGCCACGCCGACAGGTCCCACGGCCAGGGCAGCGACTGGGGGCACTCGCTGGCAGTCAAGGGTAGCCCCGCGGCCGACCCGGCGGGCCACGCGCCACGGCCGTAGACCGAGCCGTTGAAGTGGAGCTTCGCCGATGTTGCGTTGAGCACAACGCCGGATGCGCGCACGTCGTCCATCAGCAGGCTGCCAGGAGCGGCGGTGTTTGCATTAGCGGGCCACCCCACTTTGTCGCATTCCAGGGAGGTGTTGACGATGTAGCTGGGCGTGCGGCGGCTGAAGTCAGGTGGGCTGGGGAAGCAGCGGGACGCCGATGTTATGCGACTGTGGAGGACCCGCCAGCGTTGCATGTCGCGGCTCGGAAACCGAGAGACTGTGTTGAGGAGCGCGCCGCACATCGTAAGATTCATCGCATTGGTTGTCATCTGCTGTCCAATGCTGCCGTCGACAGCCACGCCCAGCAACCCGTTGGCGGTGTATGGGCCCCTCGCTGTGGAGGAAGGTGCCTGCGACAGGGAGAGCAACACGCTC
>RFGH01000239.1 GCA_003696675.1 Planctomycetota bacterium | reverse complement strand
CTGGGAGCTTTAATGCGGTCCGGCCTTCCGGCCGGAGTGGGGCACAGGAGGTCTACATCGCGAGCTGCGAACACCGGGTGGTGCTTCAATGCGGTCCGGCCTTCCGGCCGGAGCTTTCGTGTTCGGCTAAGGCGAGTTGATCAAGGACCGACCTGACTCCACGGGGATCGACAAAGGCCATGGGGCCGGTGATCCGGCGGTTGCTACCACCAACCCTCTCCCCGGAGTCCCCATGGCCCGTGCGCGTCGTACCGCGCTTCAGCTTCTCTGCGCCACCCTCGAAGACGACCAAGCGTTGCGCGCGAAGGCGAAGCGGCTGGGGGTTGTTCGGCGCCAAGGAAAGGTCGACGCCTACGCGCTCCTGGTCACGGTGATCTTGGGCGTCGCGGTTCGTGGGCCGACGGCGATCGCCCAGCTCGGGCACATGCTGTCCCAGGTGACCGGCGTGCGGCTCGCGCGTTCCTCGGTCTGGGCCCGGTTCACGCCCAGCTTCCGCGACCTGGTACGGCACGTGCTGGACGCAGAGGTCAGCCGGAGCAGGTCTCGTGACGTGCGCCCCCCTGGCGTCCTCTCCGCGTTCCGGGATGTGATCGCTGTCGATGCCACCGTTGCCAAGGTGCACGACAGCCTCGAGGAGGTGTGGAAGGGCACCCGTCGGAACTCGGCGAAAGCCGCGTTGAAGGTTCACACCTGGGTGCGAGCGTTCACCGGTGAACTCTTGAAGTACAAGGTCACGGCCGAGGCCTACGGTGACTGTCGCGCCTTCGGCGTCGACCACGACCTTGCGGGATGCCTGGTCCTCTTCGACAAGGCCTACTCCTCCCCGAGCCTGTGGCGCCGCGTGACGAACGTGGGTGGGTACTTCCTCACGCGGCTGCCGCTCGACCGTGACCCGGAGATCGTCTCCGAGCTTCGTCGACATCGGGGCCGAGCTCGGAAGCTGGAGGGTCGGTCCTTGCGGGATGCACTCGCGGGACTTCGCCGCAAGTACGTCGACATCGAGGCGGTGTTCCGATGCCGGGTCCGCCGCTACGGTCGCGACAAGAACCGCTGGGTCACCGAGACGTTCCGCCTGGTGGCGGTGCGGCGTCGCAACGGCACCTACGAGGTCTTCGTCACCAACGCGCCCCCGTCGATGCTCCCCGCCGAGGTCGTGGCGTCGACCTACCGCCTGCGGTGGGAAGCAGAGACGTTCTACAAGACCGCGAAGACAGGCAGCGGACTCCGAGAGTTGCCCAGCAAGAAGCAGCACATCGTCGAGACGCTGGTCTACGCCGCGCTCCTGCGCGCGACCACCAGCATGCAGGCGCTGGCCACGTTCAGGGTCGAGGTGGCCGACCCGATCGGCTGCCCGGTGAATCCTGGGCAATGGCAGAAGTGGTGGAACCAGCAGCTTCACGTCCTGCTGAACCAGCTCGCCGGCGTCGATGCGAGGCTCGCGGTCGATGACCTCGCACGGATGCTTGCAGACCCGAACGTCGGGCGACCGACGACACGGTTCGCGTTTCGTGCAGTCTGATATGGCCGGTAGGATCCTGGCGATGGCCTTAGCCGATCACGAAAGGCCGGTTAAGCACCGTGCGTTAGCCGGACAGTGGAAGGCTCGACTATCCCTCATGGGACGCCCCCTCGCTGTGCGGAAAATCTCGCACATTGTGTTGCAGGTCTGCGCACCTCTCGCTAGCCTACTACTTGCAACCTGACCATGGAG
>RFGH01000238.1 GCA_003696675.1 Planctomycetota bacterium | reverse complement strand
GGGATAAGGCGTGTGCCGCGTGGGGGTCGGCGTGCGTCGGGGCCGTTGGTCGGAGGTTTGGCATGGACTCGAAAACCCGCGATAAGAACAAGCAGGGCGAGCGCAAGGCCGAGCTGCCGGTGGACCCGGGGCCCGAGATGAAGCTGCCGAAGGCGGAAGACGATGTTCTCGGCGCGATCGCGGGTGTGGAGCAGCAGTTGTCCGCGTTGCGCAAGGCGCATTCGGAGCACCGCCAGGCGATGGCGGAGCTGGCAGAGAAGCGTCGGCAGCTGAGCGAGGAAGCGGACCGGATCCGCGAGATCGGTCGTCAGCTGGAAGAGCGTGGGGAGGAGTTGGAAGGGCGCGAGAGCGAGCTGACGACCCGCGAGGTCGAGCTGGCGGAGATGCGGCAGGAGATCGAGAGCCGCGAGATTGATGTCGCCGAGCGTGCGGCGAGGATCGAGCAGCGTGAGTCCAAGATCGCGCAGCAGGCCGAACAGCTGGAGCGACGAGAGGCGGAGGTCGAGTCCAAGGCCGAGGCGATCGAGAACGAGAGCCAGGCGATCGCCCGCGAGCGTCAGAAGATCGAGGTGACGGCGCGCGAGTTGCAGGAGCGTGCGGGTCGTCTGGAGTCGCTGGAGACCGAGCTGGCGGCGCGGGAGGCCGAGGTCGAGGCGAAGCTGGCGCGTGAGTTCGATGCCGAAGCCAAGCTGGAGGCGGCGGAGAAGTCGCTGCGACAGTTGGAAGGCAAGCTCAAGGGTCGCGAGCTTGAGTTGAGCGAGCGGAGCAGGGCGTTGGAGGAGATGGCCGAGCGTGCGGGCGCGCTGCAGGCCGAGCTGGACGAATCGCGTGCGCGTCTGGAAGCGGCGCTGCACGATGCTCAGGAGAAGTTGGCGCGTGAGCGCAAGGTGACCGAGGGTCTGCGTGCGCAGATCGAGGTTGCCGAGGAAGAGGCACGCAATGCTTCTGCTGCGGTGCAGCGTGTCGGTGAGCTGGAGTCGTTGCTGGAGGAGGCCCGTGCCGAGATCGAGCGTGTAAAGGCGGAAGCGGTTGCGGATGCCGGTGAGCACGCGGCGCGTGCCGAGGAAGCCGAGCGGGCATTGGCCGCCGAGCGGGACCGTGTGGCCGCGTTGGAGCTGGAGGTCGGCTCGCTGCGTGCGCAGTTGGAGGAGGCGCAGGCTGCGGTGGCGTCCTCGGCGGACGCGGCGGCGCTGGAATCGGCGTTGGCGGAGGTGGAGTCGCTGCGGAAGCAGATGGACGAGCTGGCCGCGTCGGCGGATGAGGAGATCACCCAGACCCGTGAGCGTGCGGAGTCTGCCGAGGCTCGCGCCGCCGAAGCGGAGGCCCGGGTTGAGGAAGTCTCGTCGCGTGTGAGCCAGGCGGAGGCGCGGGCGATCGAGCAGGCGGAGCGGGCCGAGGCGGTCAGCGCCGAACTCGAGGCGTTGTCGGCGAAGCTGAGTGAGGCCGAGCGTCGGGCCGAGGAGGCATCGGCGCGGGTGTCGCAAGCGGAGGCGCGGGTCCGCGAGATTGAGTCCTCCTCCGGCAAGGTCGGCGAGCGTGCAGCGGAGCTGGAGGCGAAGCTGCAGGAGGCGATGGCCCGCGTGAGTGAGGCCGAGCGGGCACGCGATCTGGCGATCGACGAACTGAAGAAGGCGGGTGAGGCTGCGGCGGAGGCCGAACGCCTGCGAGACGCGCTGACGGCGGCGATTGACAAGGTCGCCGAGGCCGAGGGTGAGCTGACCGAGACGAAGGGATCGCTGGAATCGGTGCGGGCCGAACTGGCGGAGCGCGAGGCGGCGTTGAGCAAGGCCGAGCAGTGCGTGCTGGAGCTGGAGGGCGTGGAGCGCGACCTCAAGGCAAAGGTCAACGAGCTTGAGATCGAGCTCGAGGTCGCCAACGCCAAGCCCAGGCCGCAGATGGACGAGTTCCAGAAGAACCGTCGGCGTCGGATGAGTCGGCAGCGTCGTCTGCTGCGGGAACAGTCTGCGAAGATTCGGCGAGCGACCGAGGCGCTGAGGGATCGGCTGGATCAGTGCGACGCGGTGCTGCAGAAGCGTGCCGAGTTGGCCGAGGCGTACCAGGCGATCGTGGAGATGCGTCAGAAGAACGCCAAGCGCGAGGTGCGTGGCGGCGTGCTGTTCGGGCTGGTGGGCATGATGGCGTCGCTGGGGATGATGGCGGCGATCTCGTGGTTCGCGGCCGGGCGCTTTGCGCCGGGTGAGTATGCGGCCAGCGTGGTGATGGTTGGCGAGGGCGGGAGCGCGAAGGCGTTGTCGCGTTCGGATGCCGAGCAATGGCAGTTGTATCTGACCGAGATGGCGACGGACCCTCGGTTCCTGGAGCAGGCGGCCGAGCGGATGAAGCGGCGTGGCATCACCTCGTTGGGCACGGCCGGTGCCTTGGGACAGGAGGTCAAGGCTCGGCTGACGGTGGAGACACCGACGCCGGACGAGGTCCGTCTGGAGTGGCGTGGCGAGGGCGCCGAGCGGACGCGTCGGATCCTGGACACCTACGCGGTGGCGTTGTCGAGCGTAGCGAACCAGGCCCGGGGGCGTCGGTCGGACGGTGCGATGACGCGGATCAGGCAGGAGGCGACGGTGTCGTCTGAGCCGCTGGACACCAAACGGATTGAGACGGCCGGCATGATGTTCGGCGGGTCGTCGGCGTTCATGCTGGTGATGGGCGGGTTGCTGTGGCGCAAGCTGAGCAGCGCGAAGGCCAAGTTCGAGCGTGATGTGCGGGTCGAGCCGATCCTCGATGAGTCGCAGTGGCAGATGCCGGGTGGTCGTGACTGAGAGTGCGGCTCAGGTTGGACGAACAAACAAGCCCGGGCGTTGGCCCGGGCTTTGTCGTGTCTTGGATTGTCAGCCGGCGGCGGTGGGGCGGTTAGCGCGAATCTATGGACTTGACGACCGGCTCGAGGGCGTCCTCGACTGAGCGGTAGATCGCCAGGCGGGATTCGGTGGCGGGGTTGATCTTGATCTCAAGGTTCTGGAACTCGCCGGTGGTCTGGATCTGGGTGACCTCGCGGACGATATTGCCCTCGGCGTCGAGGACGACGAGCCGGTAAGGCTCGTTGTTGGGCTGTGGTTTGAGGTTCTTGATGAAGAGGCGTTGCGAGGACCAGTCGGGGTTCGTCCAGGCGGCGACCGAGGCGGTGACGGAGGGGTCGACGGGGGAGAAGGCCACCTTGACGGACTTGGCGTCGAAGATCATGGAGTCGACATACTCGGCGCCCATGCGGTCATAGAGATCGGAGAGCAGCAGTTCGTTGTCGAGCTGGCGGTAGGTGCCGCGGATGTTGACCGAGACGACGGTCAGGGCGACGGTTGCGGCGGCGAAGCCGATGGCGGCGGCGCGCCAGACGGGGTGGACGCGGGGGCCGCGGGGCAGGCGCGGCTGGGCGGTGACGCGGTCTGTGTGGCGGCTCGACGCTGGATCGATGCGTCCGGCGACGGGGGGGGCGGCGGCGATGCGGCGTTCGACCTCCTGCTCGCGCATGGCGGCGCGGACGGCGGCGAGGACGAGCTCGCGGAGTTCGGCGGTGGGCTGCTCGTCGGGGAGCAGGTCGCCGAGGTCGCCCATGCGGCGTGCCTCTTCGAGGACACGGTTGCGCAAAGCCGGCGGTGCGGCTTCGAGGGCCGACTCATAGGCGGCGCGTTCGTCGTCGTCGAGCATGCCGAGGGCGTGCAGCGTGGTCAGCTCGATGAGGTCCTGTGTGTTCATAGCGATGCTTCCTCCCCCGTTCGTTCGCGGAGACGAACCAGAGCGCGGCTGAGCGCCGATTTGATGGTCCCGAGTGGGGTGTCCAGTTCTTCTCCGATTTGTCTGAGCGTTTGCCCGCCCAAATAGGCCCGGATCACGACGGTGCGTTGGAGTTCCGGGAGTTGATCGACTTTGGCCATAAGTGCGGCAAAGTGCTCGTCGCGTTCGGCGCGCGCGGCGATGGCGGCCTGCTCCCACGCCCCGGCGTGGGACAACTGGGTGTCGTCCAGTGCGGTCGGCTTGATGCGGGCGCGCTTGCGTCGGAGCTTGTCGACAAGGTGGCGGCGGGTGAGCAGCATGACCCAGGTGACCAGGGCGGCTTTGCTTGGGTCGTAGCGGTCGGCGGTGCGCCAGAGCCGGACGAAAACTTCCTGAACGGCGTCTTCGGCCTCGGCCCGGGTGGGCATCGACTGGAGCGCCATGCGGAAGACCAGCGACCCGAATCGGTCGTAGAGGTCCGCGACGGCGGCTTCCTGGTTGGCGGCGACGCGCTGCATGAGGTCGTAGTCCAAGCGTTCCTGCTCGGGCAGGGACGAGAGATCGGGTCGGGATGTGCTTCCGGGCTGTGATCCCTGGCGAGAGTTGCCGGGCTGCTCGGAGTGATTCGGATCTTGTGTCATGTCACCCGGTCCACGAGATAGTCCGGGGGCGGGCGGCACACATCGCCGTTGCCTCGAACTAGTACGCATGGTGTGCGTGGAGGATGCCTGAAAGTGCGGTTTCGTGCAAGAAGGAGTTCTCGGAGTTTGGATTCTGTTTGTACCACCCACTAGATTGGGGGTCGTTTTAGGAAGATTTACCCATCTGTGATTGAAATTGAAGAGTTGTGGATTGTGTGAAGATCCTGTAGTCTGGGTGTGTCGTGGAGTGCGGTCCGGAGAGGCCGCGTCTATCAGCCGGCAGGGCCGGTCGGAGTGTGGGTCCGGAATGCGATCCTCGTGGGGTTCATCTCGTTCGCGTGCATTCACGCTGATCGATGTGCTGGTATCGATGGTCGTGATCGGGATTCTGATCGCGATCCTGTTGCCATCGATCAACCGTGTGCGGGAGTCGGCGCGGCGGGTGGTGTGCGGGTCGAACCTGCGGCAGGTTGGTTTGGCGTTGCACATGTATTCGGAGGACTCGGCGGGTTTCATGCCGCCGAGCGAGTACCTGCCCGCGACCCGGTACTACCGTACCGGCAGCTCCGGAGGTGAGGGATCTCCGGAGTTAATGGATACGGTCCGGACGACGCCCGGTCTGTTCGACCCGCGTCCGTGGGGGGACTGGGACGGGCTGGGGCTGCTGTTCGTGCGGGACTACCTGCCGGCGGCTCCGGTGTTTTACTGCCCCTCGCATCCGGGGGGTCATCCGCTGGAGCGGTATGAGCCGATCTGGCGTCAGGAGAGCGGCGAGATCGTCTCGAACTATGTGTTCCGGGGCACCGGACCTGAAGGGCGTCGGCGCTTGTATCAGATTCAGCCTGGGGCGGCGATCGTGTCGGACACCCTGCGTTCGTTCGCGGATCTGAACCACTCTGGCGGTTTCAATGTCTTACAGGCCGGATTGGCGGTCAACTGGGTGGACGATGTGGGGTCGCAGATTGCTTCGATCCTTCAGCGATCCCAGGGCGGCGCGTCCGCCCAAGTCGGTCAGGCTTGGAGCCGTCTCGACAACGATTCCAACGATGACACCGGTACGGACACTGGGCCGACCCAGGACTAACGACATCTCGTACTGCTTGATCGCGTGTGAGGGGCCACCGCCGCGCGTCGGGCGGGTACGCTGTACGCATGAGAATCACAGCGGCGGCGGTTTGTTTGATGGTGATGGTCGGCGGGGCTTTCGGGCAGTTGGTGCCTGAGCGGCTGTACTACGGCGTGGATCAGCGTGTGCCGGTGACGGTCGCGGTACCGGAGGGGTTCGCGGGTGAGCTGACGATCCGGCTGCACTCGTTCGGGAGCGGGGAAGTTGTGGCCGAGGCCGCGGCGGCGGAGGGTCGGGCCGATCTGGCGTCGCTGCTGCCGTGGTTGTGGGAGGCACGGTCTGGGGAGGTGGTGCTGGCGCAGTTGTACGGGGATGGGGAGCCGATCGGCGGGCCGCTGGTGATTCAGCCGCTGGTGACGCCGAATACGGCGATGCTGGTCGACCCGGTCACGATGCAGCCGTCGATGGATCCGCGGGCGAAGCCTGTGTTCGAGGACGAGCGTCTGCCGGTGTTGCAACGGCAGGGGCTGGCGGCGAGCGCTGTGCGCGAGGTGACATACTCGGGCCTGCGTGTGTACCCAGAGCGTGAGGTCGTGCTGGAGACGACGATGGGCGACATCGTTTTCCGGTTGCGACCCGACGCGGCGCCGAACACCGCGTTCAACTTTCTGCATCTGGTCGAGGGCGGGTTCTACACGGACGTGCTGGTGCACCGCGTGGTCGCGGCGTTGCCGGATGGTCGGCCGTTTGTGATCCAGTTCGGCGACCTCAGTGGCACGGGTTTGGGCGGGCCGGGGTACATGGTGGATCTGGAGAAGTCGAGCCTGCCGCACGCGTTCGGCGTGTTGTCGATGGCCCGTGCGACCGATCCGAACTCGAACGGCTCGCAGGTTTTTGTGTGTCTGTCACGCGAGGGGACGAGTTTTCTCGATGGTCGGTACACCGCGTTCGGCGAGGCGGTGGAGGGGGCCGATGTAATCCGTGCGATCGCGTCGGTCGAGGTCGGCCCGAATGACCGCCCGGTGGACCCGCCGGTGGTGGTGCGGGCGTATACGCGTCCGGCGCCGCCCGTCGGCGAGCGGCCCGCGGCGCTATCGGAGATGGAGCGTGCGATCGAAACCGACGCTTCCGATGGCGGGCGGTGATCAGAACCGGACGCGGGCGGAAAGGCCGGCGAAGAGCGCTGCGTCGGCATCGTCATCGGTCAGGTCGTTGCCGTTGGCGTCGAACAGTTCGATGTTTGTGAACAGTGACGCACCGATCTGGGCGGTCAGGTCGATGTTGCGATCGGGCGAGTATCGAGCGAAGAAGGCGACCGGCACGCGGCGGTCTGTCGCGACGCCGGAGGGGATGGGCCCGCCATCGTCCAGCCGGAAGGTGCGCGAGTCGTACTGCGCCGCCAGGCCGTAGGCGAGCGAGTCGGAGGCGGCGTATTCGAGTCGCAGGCCGGCACGCTCGGAGGCGAGGGTCCATCGCTCGGAGAGTTTGGCGCGGATCTGGGGCAGCGGGATGATCAGCGCGTCGTCCTCGAGTCGGGTACGAACGGCAACGCCCAGCCCCCAGGAGAAGGTGTCGGAGTGGCGGTAGGAGAAGCCCAGGGCGCCGCCGTAGACCAGCGAATCGGAGAAGTCCGCGCCTGATTCGGCGGCGAAGCCGACTGTGGCGACGCCGAACCATGTTGTGGTCTCGTTGAGCGGCGCCGAGTAGCGTGCGAAGAGATCGACGCTGGTGGCGTTGTCGAACGGGTCGCCGGAGGCATCAAGGCCGGTGGCGTTGGTGAAGTCGTACCAGGTCTCCTCGGCCTCAATGCCGACCACGAGCGTGCGGCGTTCGGCGAGGTCGAAGCCAGCGGAGAGGTCGAGCCGGAGCCGGGAGAGAGAGAGCTCGCCGGGGCCGGTGTCGAGGTCGCTATCGAAGGCGTGCCAGCCGGCGATGGAGGCGGTGAAGGTGGGGGCGGAGGACTCGGGTGTGAGTTCGGCGGGAGGGGCGTCGGCGGGCTGATCGGCCGGGGTCGTGGATGGCTGGATCGCGAGCGCGGGCGCGGCGGCGAGGGCGACGGCGGCGGTGAAGCGGTGGGGGTTGGTGAGCATGTCCGGGCTCCGGGGGCGTTCTATCGGCGGCGGTGTGCCCGCCGGTCGATGGCAGCATAGACTGAACCCTCGGCGCGTGCCCGCGTCGCCGGGGCGCTAACTCAACTGGTAGAGTGCCAGCTTTGCAAGCTGGAAGTTAGGGGTTCGAGTCCCCTGCGCTCCATTGGCTTTCTTGATGCGGCGTGCCTGCGGCCGGAAACCCTTTGGTTGGCCATTGGTCCGAGGAAGTCATACTGACAGCATTGTGTCATCCGCGGTCGGCGGAGACCGCCCCGTTCCGGGCGGGCTGCTGTATCATCACCCGGATCCGCGCGGGGAGGTTTCGCACGCATGGAGAGTTCGAAGTACAGCCGTATCCATCGGCTCTTGAAGGTTCTTGCGCTTGTGCAGTCCGGGCGGGCGACCAGCCCCGCGGAGTTGGCCAAGGAGTGCGGTGTCACGCAGCGGTCGATTTTTCGGGACATCACGGAACTGGAAGGGGCCGGGTTTCGCATCGCGTACAACAAGGAAGAGAAGCGGTACTCGATCGACGGGGATGCTTTTCTTCCCCCGGTGCAGTTGACCTCGGACGAGGCGCTGGCGATCGCGGTGCTGTGCGAGCAGGTCGCCCGGCAGGACCGCATCCCCTTCACCAGCCCCGCTTGGAAGGGCGTTTCGAAGATCTTTGCGGCCATGCCGGAGTCACTGCGTAATGAGGTGGCCGCGATCGCCGAGGGAGTGTTCATCCGCACGGCTCAGGCGATCGAGCCGGATGGTTTCGGGTCCGTGTACGAACGGATCGGGCAGGCGATCGCAGCGCGGCGATCCCTGGATTGCAAGTACGACTCGCTGAACCCGGAGACGACTGACTGTGAGGAGTTCGCATTCGACCCCTATGCGTTGCTGTTCTCGGTGCGGGCCTGGTATGTGGTGGGTTTCCATCATGGGCGGGGTGAGATCCGCACGCTGAAACTCAACCGTTTCACGAAGATCGGGATCGCGGAGCGATGCTTTGAAATCCCCGAAGACTTTCATCTTGACGGTCATCTGGGCAACGCGTGGCGGATGATGCGGGGTGATACGGATTACGATGTCGAGATCCGGTTCGATCCGAAGTTCGCCGAGACGATCGCCGATACGACATGGCATCGCACGCAGGAGATCGAGGAGCTCGAAGACGGCAGCGCGATGTTTCGTTGCACGGTTTCGGGGTTGGACGAGATCGTGTGGTGGGTTCTGTCCATGGGTCCGCACTGCGAGGTGATCTCGCCGCCGGAGCTTCGCGATCGGGTCGTCGAAGCGGTGGCACGGATGGGTGAGCGGTACGCGGGTCGATCGGGAGTGTGAACGGCCCATTCGGATCGGCCGCGGGCGAAGCACAGGGCTGCCTCTCCTTGCCGAAGTCTGATCGAGTCCGATATCTCATCCGGTGTACAGCCCAAATGTGTTTAGCTTGCTGAGCCGTGGTAGATCGGCGCTAGCCCGGTGCCGATGCATGCCGCTCGCGTGTCGATGGGATGCGCGTGTGACTGTGGAGGCTTGGCATGCGGCTGATCGACTCTCTTTCTATCGGTGTCAAAATCTGGGGCCTGGTCGCCCTGATCTCCGGTCTCGCGGTCTTTGCGGTCGTCGGCGGCTGGCTGCTGGCCCGCGATGTCGAGCGTGTCGGGCTGGACGCGGTCCGCGACTCCATGATGAGCGGGCACGAGAGCAAGCTGCGGGCCCTGGTGCAATCGCAGACGGCCGGTCTCGCGTCGGACTTTGCCTCGCTGGAAAGCGAGGAAGAGAAACTGGCGCTGATGCGTGAACGCTTCAAGAACTCTTGGTTCTACATGACCCGCGACGAGACGGAGAAGACGGGCTACTTCTTCGCCTATGCGCTCGATGGGACGAATGTTGCGCACGGTGCAAGCCCCAACAAGCACGGCAAACCGCACTGGGATTCGCAGGATCCCAACGGCAAATACACCTACCGCGAGTTCGCCGAGCAGGCCCGCAAGGGTGGCGGCTTTGTCGAGTATGTGCAGAAGAAGCCGGGGACCGAGGAGATGATCCCCAAGCTTTCCTATGTCGAGCTGATTCCCGGGACCGACTGGTATGTCGGAACGGGCGTCTACATCGATGATATCGAAGCCAAGATGGCGTCGATCCGGGCCAAGGTCGGATCGGATATGGCTTCGAACGCTCTTCGGGCCGGGCTGTTCCTGGGTGGGTATGCCCTGCTGATCGTGGCACCGGCAACGGTGTATCTGATCCGCAAGGCGATCGTCGGTCCGATCCGTGAGACCGCGGAGGTCATGCGTGACATCGCCGAGGGCGAGGGCGACCTGACCAAGCGGATCGAGGTGAAGTCTTCGGACGAGGTCGGTCAGCTCGCCGAGCGGTTCAATGCGTTCGCTGAAAAGGTGCACGATCTCGTGGTCGAGGTGGTCGGTGCGACGCACGAGGTGGCGTCCGCGGCGACCGAGATCGCGGCCAGCAGCGAGGAGATGGCTCGGGGTATGAGCGACCAGCAGGAACAGGTCGTTCAGATCTCCGCCGCGGTTGAGGAGATGAGCGCGAGCATCGTGGAGGTGGCGCACAAGTCGTCCGATGCGGCCGAGCAGGCCGAGGAGAGTGGGCAGGTCGCCGAGGAGGGCAACGGCATCGTGACCGAGACGGTCGAGACGATGGGGGCCATCCGCGAGGCGGTGATGACCAGCTCGGCGATCGTGGATGAACTGGGTCGCCGCAGCGACGAGATCGGGCAGATCATCGCGGTGATCAACGACATCGCGGACCAGACCAACCTGCTGGCGTTGAACGCTGCGATCGAAGCGGCGCGTGCCGGCGAGCACGGTCGCGGGTTCGCGGTCGTGGCCGACGAGGTGCGCAAGCTGGCGGACCGGACGACCGAGGCGACCGGCGAGGTGGCCAAGACGATCCGGGCGATCCAGGAAGAGACCAAGCGGGCCGTGGCCCAGATGGACGAGGGCGGCACGCGGGTGCAGAGCGGCGTGGAGCGGGCGGGGATCGCCGGCGAGGCGTTGCAGAAGATCACGAGCCGCACACGGGAAGTGGCGTCGATGATTGCGTCGATCGCGGCGGCGGCGGAGCAGCAGTCGACGGCGGGGGCGCAGATCAGCCGCGGGATCGAGTCGATCAGCGCGGTGACCGCCCAGGCGACGGCCGGGGCTTCGCAGGCGGCTTCGGCGGCCGAGGCGTTGTCGGGCAAGGCGGAAGAGCTGCGTCGTCTGGTCGGACAGTTCAAGGTGTCCGAGGTCGGCGGGCGGCGCTGAGACCGCGGGCCAATCTGAGTCTCGAAGCGGGCGTGCCGGGTGGCACGCCCGTTTGCGTTTGCGGTTCAGGCGTCGGGGCGGTAGGTTTCGGCGAGCGTGGCGGCGGCGAGGGGGTTCATGGGGTCTTCGAGGTCGAGAGCGACGACGCGGGCGGTTTCGTGCTGGGGGGTGGCGGCGGTGGGACCTTCGAGGAGGACCGCGACGAGGCGGGCGACGAGGGGGTTGTGGCCGACGATGGCGGCGCACGAACAGCCGGCGAGGTCGGCGATGACATCGAGGTAGTCGTGGAGGTGCCGGTCGGCGCTGAGCCGGTCGTCGAGTTGGGGGTCGAGGTCGAGGGCGGACCAGATGTGTTCGGCGGTCTCGCGGGCGCGGAGGTAGGGGCTGGAGAGGACGAGCATGGGGGAGGGGGTGCGGGAGGCGAAGTAGGTGCCGAGCGCTTCGGCTTGGCGGTGGCCTCTGTCTTTGAGCGGGCGATCGGCGTCGCGTCCGGTGGGCGAGTCCTGGCGTGCTTTGGCGTGTCGGACGATGTAGAGGCGCATGGGGGTCATCCGGCGGCGAGGTCTTTTCCGAGTGTGTGTCCGAGCCAGACGGCGGCGAATCCGAGGGCGAGGGTGGCGGCGACATAGGCGGCGGCGCCGAGGGGGCGGCCGCGCCCGACGAGGTTGAGGGTCTCCCAGCCTATCGCGGAGAAGGTGGTAAACCCGCCGAGAAAGCCGGTGATGAGCAAGAGACGCGTTTCTTCGCGCATGGCGATGCCTAGGCGGCCCCAGGCGAGCCCGATAAGCAGGCAGCCGAGGACATTGGCGGCCAGGGTGCCGGCGAGGTGGATCGAGCCCCAGCGGGGGTGGTCGTGGGTGGCGGGGATGACACGGGCCACGGCGAGCCCGATGCCGTGTCGGGAGAGCGAGCCGAGCCCGCCGCCGAGGAAGACGAGGAGGAGTTTGAGCATCGGGTGAGTTTAGGGGTGGGGGATATGGAGGCGGGTGGGACAGGTGGTGCATGACAACGAAGTTGCGCACAAAGCGGGTACATAGGGAGGATGTTTTTGGTGTGATCGCATGCAGAAGGCTGCGCCGTCTGCATGGCACCCGCTTGGGGTGGGCGTGGTTGCCGTCCGCTCCCTGCCGGTCGCGGCTCTTTGGGAGGGGAGGTTCGGTACGCGAAGTCCATCCCCTCGCTTGCGCTCGGGGCTATTTGGAGG
>RFGH01000237.1 GCA_003696675.1 Planctomycetota bacterium | reverse complement strand
ATTACACTCGAGACCCAGTCGCCGGAGACGGGGGCCTGGGTCGAGCATGTCGATACGGCCTTCGCCGCCGCCGGGGCCAAGGTCATAGACCTGCCCGGCGGCATCAACGTGCGCGGCAAGGTGGCCGGCGCCGGCGCCTCCACCAGCGTCTCGCTCAACATCCAGGGGGGCTGATCATCATGTTCGCCATGAAAACGTGGATACACACCGCCGCCCTCGTGCTGGGGCTGGTCCTCCTCGCGGTGGCCCCGCCGCCCGCCCGGGCGCAGATCACGCGCAACGGCGGCGGGCTCGACTCGCCGCGCGGGAATACCGCCGTCCTCACCACCAGCGGCGACATCACCCTCACGCTCGCCAGCGCCCGCTACCAGATCCTCACCCTCGATGCCGACCGCGACGTCTACCTGCCGCCCGCCGGCTTGTATGTGGGCGACTGCTACACCGTGCATGTCACCGCCGGCATCTACGTATGCTCGCTCAAGCTCTCGGACACCACCACCCTCGTCGTCGACCTCATCGGCAACACCACCGCCACCGTCCTGTGGGACGGCACCGCCTGGCGCCTCCTGTGATCACGCCTCCGCTCTCCGTCCTCTGACCTCTGACCTCTGAAATGCCGCACCACCGAGCCAAGTCCCGCCCCTGGAGCCGCGGCCTCCTGTCCGCGGCCCTCACCGCCGGCCTCCTCACCGTCGCCGGGCTGGCCCCGGCGCCCCTCGAGGCCGCCGTCGTCCGCAGCCACCGAACGCGGGTCATCCAGTCGTTGACCGCCGCCTGGTCGCCTGTCAACTACGACGCGGCCAACGGCCAGTTCCGCAACCTCGGGCGCGCCCGCCGCAGCCAGTGGGGCGAGCGGTATCTCGACTTCGACGGGACGAGCGGGACGTATGCCAGCGTGCCGGACGAGGCGGCGTTGAGTGGCGCGAGTAAGGTTGATGTCCGTGTGCAGATGTATCGGCCGGGGGGCTACAACAATTCCACGGCATACGAAACGATTGTATGCAAGAGGGAGGGCGGTGGTTCACCATCAAACGCTGAATTTGGCTTTCGGTTTACGACAACAGGATTCCTTGAAATCTATGGAGCAAGCGCATCAGGGTGGGAGCAGCCAGGAACGGCAAGTGCGGCAATAACGGATACGGGCATCATTTGGCTTCGTGGTGTTATTGATGCGGCGGCTGGGACAGCAGATTACTATAAGTCAACGGATGGGGTATCGTGGACGCAGGTCGGGACGCAACAATCGAAAGCCGCGTGGACACCGCACGACACGACGGCGAGAGTTAGCGTTGGGACGATTGGCGGCGGAGCGGAGGAGAGGTTTTCGGGCAGCATCTATGCGTTAAAGATATACCTTAACGGCTCGGCCACACCCGCGCTCAACATCACCCCAGACGACATGACCAGTCAGGGCAGCTTCACCGCTGCGACCGGACAGACGGTGACGATGTATGGCAACTGCAAGGTGGAGACGCCGGGCAACCTGCACGAGCCCGCGACCCCGCCGACGCGGGTGACGGGGAGCGGGTTTGTTTATCTGCCGAACAACACTGGCAACAGCATAACCATTCCCAACCCGAACGGCACGGCGGCCACCAGTTGCACCGTCACATATACGGATGATACCACCGCGTCGGTTTCGCCATCCGGGGCCACCCTCACGTTCGACGCGACCGCCACCGAGTTTCAGAACAAGCAAGTCAAGCGTAT
>RFGH01000236.1 GCA_003696675.1 Planctomycetota bacterium | reverse complement strand
GGGATCGTCCAGGCGAAGGCGCCCGAGCACGCGATTCCCCGCTGCAAGGCCGAGCCGAGTCTTCTGGCCCACACTATCGTCTCGAAGTACATGGACGGCTGTCAACACCGGTTCCATCTTGGACACATCCACCGACCTGAGTTGGACACTTCCAACGACCGCCGAGCCGCTCCAACGGCCTCCTCAGCGGTCCCGCTCGGTCAGGCGACCGACGTGCTTTCCTTCTCACCTCCCTTCTCGTTCGAGGCGGCTCTCGTGAGCAGCCCCGCCTTCCGGTGATCCCGAAGTCGATAGCTCTCCCCCTGGATGTTGATCGTCACCGATCGGTGCAGCAGCCGGTCCAAGATCGCCGCCGTCATCACCTGGTCCGGAAGGATCTCTCCCCACGCACTCCAACTCTTGTTCGAGGTCACGATCATCGATCGCTCGCGGTCGTAGCGCTTCGCGATCACCTCGAAGAGGAAGTTGGCCTCGGGGCGCTCGAGACTCGTGTATCCAATCTCATCGAGGATCAACAGCCGCGGCCTCAGAAGCATGTCGAGGAAGCGCTCCTCGCGTCCCAGTCGTGTCGCCTTGCGCAGTCGCTTCACAAGGTCGTGGCAACTGATGAACAAGATCCGATGTCCCGCCTCGAGAGCGCAGAGACCGAGCCCCACCGCGAGAGCGGTCTTCCCGACGCCCGGCGGTCCGAGGAACAAGACGTTGCTCGCTTCGTCGATGAACGTGAGCGCCGAGAGTCTTCCGATCAGTCCTTGGTCGATCGATGGCTGAGCAGAGAAGTCGAAGTCTTCGAGCCTCTTTCGGAACGGAAGTCCCGCGAATCGAAGGTGGGTCGAGACGCGACGATCATGCCGAGCGCTGATCTCCAGAGCGAGGAGTTGCTCAAGCACCTGGGTCGGCGCGAGCTCATCGACTCGTGCGCGCTCGAGAGCGTTGTCGAGCTCCATGAGCGCCGTGGTGAGATCCAGAGTCTCGAGCTGCGAGCGGACTCGCTGGTAGCTGACCTCTGCTTCCATCACGCAGCCTCCTCGTACTCGGAGAGATCCCGAACCTCGACCTCGGGACCCTCAGGGATTTCCTCAGAGACGTGCTCGATCTCCTGCTCGAACTGAGGCGTCTTCCCTTTCGGTCTTTCATGGTCGGGGCGATCGCGGAGGGCGCGGCGGATCTCGGCATGTCGAGGATCGTCCTGGGGACGAGACCCTGGGGGCGCGAGGAGATGATCTGCGACGACATGGTCGTCGAAGTGAGCCCGCACGCGTTGATCGGTGCCGAGTTGCACGGTGATCCGCACGCGCCCTCGGCGTTTCCCATCGAGCACGCGAGGGTCTGCCGAATAGCGAACTCCGCGAAAGGAGAATCGACCATCGTGATCGAGAGTTCGTTCCTCACGAACCGAAGCGGGGTATGCGGTCGTCGCGACGGGGTGAAACGACGCCTGGTCGAGCGCGAGGAGATCGAGCGGCCGCGCTTTCGTCGTCCCGTGTTCTCGAACGTTGGCGACCTCGGCGAGCCACGTGGCGAGCTGGGCGTTGAGATCATCGAGATCGGCGAACGAACGCCCTTCGAGGAAGGAACGCTTGATGTACAAGATCGCTCGCTCGACCTTGCCCTTGGCGCGCGGCCAGTAGGCGGGGCAGGCGACGACGTCGAAGCCGAAGTGATCGGCGAAGTCTTGGAAGGACGCTTGAACGACTGCATCCTTCTTCTGGGTGCGCGGCGTATCGATGATCTGCTTCATGTTGTCGACGAGGAGCTCGCGAGGGACCCCGCCGAGGTCTCGGAAAGCAGACTCGAGAAGGGTCATGAGTTGCGGGGCTTGCTCGGAGGTGACGAAGCGCGCCCAGATCACTCGTGAGTGACCGAGGACAAGGACGAAGAGGGAAAGTCGGCAACGTCGACCGAGGTGGAGGATGGTGCCGCAAGAGCCCCAGTCGATTTGAGCTTGGCGGCCCGGCTCGGTCTCGAAGCGATCGACAACTTGGCGAACCTGGCGATCTTTGAACTGCGAGACGAAGTCGCGAAGGATCGAGATTCCGCCGGAGTAGCCGCGCTTGCGAATCTCCGCGAAGAGCACGGTGGCGGGGATGTCGAACCGGCTGAGCCGCTCGGTGAGGTACGGCTTGAAGGGGTCGAGCTTGGACGGCCGGGGAGCCGGGGGCTTTCCGGGGTCGGCCTTGAGGTTGTTGTAGATCGTTTGGCGAGAGCGACCGAGCTGGCGAGCCACCTCAGCCTTGGACAGTCCTTCATCGAGAAGACGGAGCATGCGAGCCCTCTCTGCAGGTATCATTTGAGCGCGGCCTCCCGGTTGTTTGGTGTGTAGGTGTTGGAGCCCACACAGCTTACTTCCGGGAGCCGCTTCGATGATGGGGACTGAGAGCGGGAGAGAGGCTTGGATATCCCCGGATCAACGTGTCCAACTCAGATCGGTGGATGTGTCCAAGTTACGATCGGTGGTGAGACGATGAGTACCCCGCGAGTCAGCAGCGGATGCGAAGCACGATCGCTGCGATCCTGGTGCGCACCGAGGAAGTGATCTCCGGCGACGACAAGCGCCATCTCCTCTGCCAGCGCGAGAACAAGATCGACTTCTCGGAGGTCCTCTCGCGCCGGAAGATCCTCCTCTGCAACCTCGCCGCACCGGTGATCGGGCTCGAGGCCGCCAACATCCTCGGGCAGTTCTTGGTGTCGGAGCTCCAGGTTGCAGGGATGAGCCGTCCGCCCCGGCAGGGGCCAGACTTCTGGCTCTACGTCGATGAGTTTCAGAACTACATCAACTCAGGGTTCGAGCAGCTGCTTTCACGTGGCGCGAAGTACCGGATCAGCCTGACCATGGCGAATCAGTTCACGGATCAGCTGGGACACCTTCTGAAGGCGATCCTCGGCAACGCCGGGGCGCTCGTGTCCTTCTTGGTGGGGGTCGACAGTGCGGGAACGCTCGCGAAGGACTTTGGGATCAACCCGAATGACCTGACTTCGTTGCCGAAGTACCGCGCCTGGGCAAAGGTCGATGCGGACTGTTTCACTCTGCAGACCCTGCCACCCACGAAACCAGGTCGCTCAGAGGGTGAGGT
>RFGH01000025.1 GCA_003696675.1 Planctomycetota bacterium | reverse complement strand
GGTCTTCGCCTCCGATGGCTGCGTTGCTCCTCATGTCACATGACGTCGGCCATGCTCAATCGTCGCGCCTTGCCCTCGAAGCCGAATCCTCACCGAGCCTGGCAGGAAACTTCCGGGCACGAGCACTAGCAGCAACCGTTTTGTGGGGCCCAGCTGGTCTTGTCCCGCACCATCACGTTGAGGATGGTGACGAGCTTGCGCATGCAGGCCGTGATGGCGACTTTGGGTGGCTTGCCGGCGGCGATCAGGCGGTCGTAGAAGGCCTTGAGGACGGGATTATGGGTCTTGCCTACGACAGTCGCCATGTAGAGGACGTTGCGGACCCCAGCGCGGCCTCCTGAGGTCGTCCTGGCCCCGCGGTATTGGCCGCTGTCGCGGTTCATCGGTGCGACGCCGACCAGGGCGGCGATCTCCTTACGGTTGAGGTTGCCGAGCTCGGGGACCGAGAAAAGGAGCGTGGCGGTGAGAATCCGACCGACGCCGGGCACAGTCTGCAGCAGCGCGGCCTTCTCGCACCATAGCTTCGAGTGGCGCATCCAGGAGTCGATCGTGTCGTCGTGCTCCTCGATTCGTTCGTCGAGCCACTTGATGTGCTCACGAAGGTCCCTCTCGACACGGGGAGCGACCGGAGTCTTCAGGCGGTTCTTCTCCATAGTCCGCATGTCGATGAGCTGCCGACGCCTGGTCAAGAGGTCGCTGGCCTCCTGGGCCTCTTCCGTCGGGAGCGATTGCGGCTCGATGTCCATGACCGCGCCGAATCGAGCGAGGACGGCGGCGTCGATCTTGTCCGTCTTGGCGAGCCGCCCCATCGAGCGGGCAAAGTCGCGCACCTGGCGCGGGTTGACCACCGCAGTAGGCACCTCTGCGGCAGCCAAGGCGCAGACCAGGGTGCGCTCGTACCCTCCAGATGCCTCCAGGACGACGAGCTCAGGCTGGAGCGCCTTCACCCGGTCGACGAACGCCTCGACCGATTTCATGTCCGAGTTCGCCTTGAACGCCTCCTTCGTCGTCGAGCAGAAGGCGTCGAAACGCTTCTTGGAGACATCGATTCCCACCACGCGGTTTGCTGCCATAACCCCTCCAGCGCTTCGCGCATGGCCCATCCTTGCGGATTCGAGCTCAGGCTCAGGCAACCGTTCGGGCTCCCGCGAAGCAAAAGTCGCCCCGCCGACCAAGCTGCTAGTCGGTCTTCTCGACCGAGGGTGCGGCGATCTGGCGAGGCTCCGGTACGGATACCGGCTCGTGAACATACAAGGGTGCTGAAAAACCCCCTACCGGGTGTTTTCCGCACCCTGCTTCGTGTTTTTGGAGGGGTTGTTCCAACCCCACCGGCGGAGGTCGTGGCGACTCATGGCAGAGAGGCGCTCCCGTTGGTCGCGGTCCGCCGTGGTGCAACTACGTCGAGAGCGCGGTCTCGACGGGGCCCCCACCCGAGAGCGCAGGCTGCTCCGTTTTGAGTTTTTCAGCAGCCTGCTAGGACTGTTCG